>CANDJN010000001.1 GCA_947385085.1 uncultured Erysipelotrichaceae bacterium
TCGGTGTTTAAGCCCTTGTTCATTGGTTAGGTATTCTTTGGTTGAATTAAGCGAAAATAAAAGGCTTAGTTTGCATATTGATAACTGAATCAAAAAGCACATTCAAATAAATTATCCTTATTTAATTTTCGGATAAAAAAAGAAATAGATCAATTAACCTATTTCCATAAAACAATCTGTGAAGAATCGGCATCCGCAGGCTTTGAATGTTTTCATTTCCTTGAGCTTGTTTTTATTGTTATATTAAACAAGCCAAGCTGCCAGCGCTTGCCCAAAATAGATAGTGAGTGCCATAACCATAACATAGCCAAATGCATATTTGGCAATTTTTCCGAGGATTTCACCATCCTTGCCATTAAGTGCACAGGCTGCTGTACCGATGGCGATGCTTTGCGGAGATAGCATTTTGCCGGCTCCAGTGCCCAGCGAATTGGCTGCGACCAGCCAGTATTCATTGGCTTGAATTGCCTGTGCCGCTTCTAGCTGAACATTGCCGAATAAGACCTCGGAGCTAGTGCCGCTGCCAGTCACAAATGTACCCAAGGCGCCGATCAGCGGTGCCGCTAACGGATAGAAATTTCCTAAGACCGTCACAAAGAATTGTGCGATCGCAGAAATCATACCGGCATAACCCATGATTTTAGCACAAGCGAGAACACTTAGCATCGTCATAATGGTTTTGGACATCTGTTTGATCGTATCTTTCATAACCTTGTACAAATCCTTGATCGGACATCTTTGAATGAATCCGCCGATAATACCGGAGAGTAAAATCAATATGCCGGGGGTGTTGACCCAAGTAAATGTATAGGGTGAAGCTCCTTCACCCTGATAAATGAGTACGTCAGATTTGATCGCGCTAAGTGGTTCATTGATGGCGGGAACAAGTTTGCTGGTAAGCAATAGGAGTACAAAGATGAGAATAAAGGGAGACCAAGCCTGTAGTGCATTTGCCGGTGTGATTGGCTTTTGTGTCTCATCCTGCGGGATGTTCATGCGATATTCTGCGGGTACCTCATGATGCTTGCCATAATAAGCGGCATAGGCAAAGGTGGCACCTAAGGAACAAACACTGGCGATAACGACCGGCAATTCCACTCCGACAAAGCGTGCCGCTAAGATTTCCGGAATGACAAAGCTAAGTGAAGCAACACAGGTGAAGGGAATTAAGCCCTTCAATCCTTTGATACCACCGCTGACCAGCATGATCATGAAAAACGGTGAGAGAAATAACAAAGGAGCAACTTGAATCGTTTGTACAAATGCCAATGTGGTACTGTCTAACGCGGTGATGGAAGCCAGCGTTGCGGTAGGAATCCCGATCGAGCCAAACATTGTCGGACAGCCGTTAGCGATCAAGCAGGCGAGAATGGCTTCTAACGGTGAAAAACCTAGAGCATACAACATACTGGCAGGGATGGCAATGGCAACCCCGAAACCAGCCATGCCTTCCAGAAAGCCGCCGAAGCACCAACCGATTAACAGCACGAGAATGCGTTTGTCGTTACTGATGGAGGTGATCATTCGCTTGATAATATCCATCGCTCCGGTAAAAACGGTGAGATTATACGTGAAGACCGCCGCTATGATGACAAGCACAATTGGCCACAGCGCCATCGCAAAGCCTTCCAAAGCCGCCGTGGCAGCTAGATTAAAAGGCATATCCCATACCAGCAGTGCCTCTACAAAGGCAACAAGCAATGCGCTCACACCGGCAATATGCGCCTGCCATTTTAATGCACAAAGGGCAATCACTAACCATAATATCGGCAACAAAGCTAAGATAAACATCACAAATATCGAATCCATGTCTTCCTCCTTATCGGAATTACACCGATGAATAATCAATTAAATTCCTTGACTTGGAATTATAATTTCTTTCTCAATAAAATATTATACAATGAAAAAAGCCCTTGAATCAAGTGCTAGCGATCAAGACAGCGGAAGCAGGGTGATATATATTTTGCCTATGCTTTATGGATTGAAGAAGGACCTGTGATCTGATATACTACCATTAACAATTCATTGATTAATGGAGGCATCTATGAAAACTTACATTTTGGCGATTGATCAGGGAACCACGAGCACTCGAGCGATTTTATTTGATCATGACAGCAACATGGTTGCTATGGCACAAAAGGAATTGAAAACCGACTATCCACATCCGGGCTGGGTAGAACAGGATGCCAACGATATTTGGGCTGGTACCGTGGGAGTGATTTATGAAGTGATGGCGAAGTGCGGAGTGAAAGAAACACAGATTGCGGCAATCGGCATTACCAATCAACGGGAAACGACAATGATTTGGGATAAGGAAAGCGGACAACCGATTTATCCCGCCATCGTATGGCAGTCTCGCCAAAGCAATTCCTACATTGAGGAATGGAAACAAAAAGGATGGGAAACGCTGGTAAAGGAAAAAACCGGCTTATTGTTAGATCCTTATTTCAGCGCCTCTAAGATTCGCTTTATTTTAGATCAAGTGGAAGGGGCACAGGCACGTGCAGCGAATGGAGAATTGTTGTTTGGGACCGTAGATTCATGGCTGGTGTGGAAACTCACCAACGGCAAGCGTCATATAACGGATGTCTCCAACGCCTCTCGAACGCTGTTGATGAATATTCAAACGATGGATTATGATGACGACTTGTTAAAGCTGTGGAATATTCCAAGGGTGATGTTACCGCGAATTTGTGATTCCAGCGAAAATTATGGGACGGCATGCGGCTTGTTTGATCATCCGGTTGTGATCGGCTCCATGATTGGTGACCAGCAGGCAGCGTTATTTGGACAGCTATGCTTTGAAGCAGGATCATTAAAAAATACCTATGGGACCGGATGCTTTCTGTTAATGAATACGGAAGATCAACTCATTTATTCCAAGCATGGGCTGTTAACGTGTGCAGGATGGCGCATCGGCAAGGAAAAGTGCTATGTGTTAGAAGGCAGTGTGTTTGTGGCAGGGGCGGCAGTGCAGTGGTTAAGAGATGGACTTAAGATCATCGAAGCAAGTGCTGAAACCCAAGCTCGCTCCCAGCAACTGGAAAGCAGTGAAGGCGTTTATGTAGTTCCGGCCTTTACCGGTCTTGGGGCGCCGTATTGGAACGCGGCTGCCCAAGGAGCGATTTTTGGATTAACGCGCGGCACAACGCAGGAACATATTATCCGGGCAACGCTGGAGAGCTTAGCCTTTCAAACATACGATGTGATTGAAGCGATGCGTCAGGACAGTCATTTGGAAATACATTCGCTTCAAGTAGACGGCGGCGCAGCGGAGAATGAATTTCTGCTTCAATTTCAGGCAGATTTACTTCAATGTGAAGTCCGACAGTCCTTTATTCGCGAAACAACCGCGCTGGGTGCGGCATATTTAGCTGGCTTGGCAGTCGGCTACTGGCATAGCAAAGAGGAAATCAAGGCACAGGCGCGATATGGAAAGTGCTTTATTCCTTCCTCCAATCAAGCCAAACAAGAACAGCGTCTTAAGGGATGGCATCGTGCCATTGAAGGCGTATTAACATACAGTAGATCATAAAAAGCGGCTTGACCGCTTTTTATCCGTTCTTTACCTGTTTTCGGAAAGCGCAAGGCTTTTATATTGTTATATTATTAAAAATCCTTCTTTATGACTGCGCCTTTGTCACAAAAACAGTCACTATGATGGTATCTTATAATATGTATTTCTTTCATGTTTCCTCTTGTCCATGAATAAACTGAAAAGGAGGAGATGAGATTGTGAATTGGATCAAGGCAGATCAAAAGGTCATTGCCAACACATATCATCGCTACCCCATCGTTGTGGATTATGGGAAGGGGGTGATGGTATATGATAAAAAGGGAAAGGAATATCTTGATTTTACCTCCGGCGTCGGAGTCAATCTTTTCGGTCATGGTGATCCGGGATGGATAGATGCAGTGACAAAGCAACTGAATAAGATTGCGCATATTTCTAATCTGTATTACAGTGAAACCGCTGTTCGCACCGCCCAAAAACTTGTTTCAAAAAGTGGATGTCAAAAGGTTTTCTTTGCCAATAGCGGGGCAGAAAGCAATGAAGGGGCTATCAAAGCAGCACGTAAATACAGTCATGATCGTTATGGGGAAGGGCGTGACCTCATTTTAACACTGACACAGTCCTTTCATGGTCGTACGATCACCACGCTTTCTGCCTGTGGGCAGAGGGTGTTTCATCAACACTACATGCCCTTTACTAGCGGCTTTGATTATGTGAGAGCCAATGATGAATCTATGCTTCAAGAAAAAATCAATGATCGTGTTTGTGCGATAATGCTTGAGGTAGTACAGGGTGAAAGCGGTGTAAGAATGTTGGATTCATCATTTCTGCATCAGGTTCAGAAAATATGCGATGATAAGGATATATTGCTGATCATTGATGAGGTACAAAGTGGAATTGCACGCTGCGGAGCGCTGTTTGCCTATGAGCGCTATGGTCTTCATCCCGATATCGTTACGTGTGCCAAAGGCTTGGGTGGAGGTTTACCGATTGGTGCCGTATTGTTATTTGATAAGCTAGCGGATGTATGGCAGTGTGGAGATCATGGAAGTACGTTCGGCGCCAATCCTGTGGCATGTGCCGGGGCTGATTATGTATTGTCACGCTGTGATGAGTCCTTGTTTCAAGCCGTCCAAAAAAAGGGAGCCTATATGGCAGAACAGCTGCGTGGTTGTCCAAAGCTATCTGCCATTGACGGTATGGGGCTTATGTTAGGCGCCACATGTAATGTGGCAAATGCCCGAGAAATTGTGGAAGCGTGTTTAGAACAAGGGCTGCTTATCTTAACTGCCAAAGAGCGATTACGCTTTTTACCGCCGTTAAATATCGAAAAAGCGCAGATTGATCATGGTCTGGCAATCCTGTTTCATGTCCTAAATCATTGGTAAAATATAGACAAGAAGTACTAAACGCAAGCGAAAGGTCAAAATAATACCAATGTATAACATTAATATACAAATGATGGAAAATGTATAAGAAATTCAAAAGTTTTGTGTTGAAATCTTGTTTGTGATTTGTTAAACTATTTATTAGGAGGTAAGGAACAATGAAAAAATTAGCTTGCTTATTTGCTGCGGCTGTATTATTGGCTGGTTGTGGCGGAGGTAGCGGTGATGATGCTAATAAGGACAACAACACTACAACTTCTACAGTAACCGGAGAAGGAACGGCAACCAACGAAAGCAACGGTGAAACGTTGAAAACAACCGCAAAAGTAACCATGGACGGTGACAAATTCACCAACGTGGAAATCGATGAAACCTACAAGGATAAAGATGGTAACGACACGACCAAGAAAGCATTAGGTGCTGACTATGGTATGAAGGAAACCAGCGCATCCATCGGTCAAATCGAAGGCGGTGCTGAATGGTTTGAACAAATCGAATTCTTGGAAAACTACATCAAAGAGAACGGTGTAGACGGAATCGAATTGAATGATGAGGGTAAAGCAACCAATGAAGATGTATTAACTGGCTGCACCATCAACATCAAACCTTATATTGAAGCGGTTAAAGCTGCGAAAGACAACGCAAAATAGTCATAAAATATCAGATCTTAGGATCTGATATTTTTTTATGCCGAAGTATAAAAGAAGCCTTTTGTCCCATAATTTCAATAGATCGGAGGTTTGACGATGAAAAAAATACTTTGGCTGATGACATTATTATGCTTGTGTGCTTGTAGTACAACCACAAAAACAACAAGTGAAGGCTCGTATACCAATGCCAAAGGAGCGGTTGCGACTGCTAAACTTGAATGGGAAAATGATCAAATGGTTGCGGTAGAATTGGATGAAACAACAGAGAATACCACCAAAAAGGCATTGGGAGAAGCCTATGACATGAAACAAGCCAGTGCCATCAATAAAAATTGGAATGAGCAGATCGCATTTCTGGAAAATTATATTGTCGCCAACGGTATTGATCAAATACAATTAAATGAGGAAGGCAAGGCAGTAAATGAAGATATCTTAAGCGGCTGTACCATCAGTATTGACTCCTATCTCAAGGCAGTACAGGATGCTCAGGCAAAGCATGAATAAAGTGAAAAAGGATAGTCAGACATGACTACCTTTTTAAATGGATCAATGGATAGTATAATCATGTTGAAATATAAAAATTTACATGGTAATATATGGATACAAGAGGCGATACTATTGTGGGACGCTATAGGTTAGAATCCTACAAGTTAAGTAGAGGCAAAAGCGAACGTATCATAAAGCAGCTATATGCAGTTCTATTATGAGTCATATGTAAGGACTGTAACTTATAATTCTAATGGTTGAGATAGATTTCTTTCTCTATCATTTCGCTATGTAGGAGAGGCATTATGAAATATTCATTAAAACAAAACATCATGATTGTGACCACATTTATTATATTGCTGATAACCGGCATTCTAACAATTGCTACACAATTTCCAGCACCTGAAACATTAAATCCGGCTAATGTTTTTGATACGTTTTTTAATTTATGGAACGGCAACCGGACGATGATTTTTTTCTTTATTGCCATGGTTCTAGCCATATCTAATTTATTTACCATTCCCTATTACAAATATTATCACAATCGCTTTTTATCATTCATTTGTACAAGAATTACGTATCGAAATTACGCAAAAAAAGCGATGATTCATATTTTTATAACAAGCTTTCTATTTTATCTATGTTTGAATTTAGCCGTCTTTTTAATCATCACTTTATTATATACGCCAAACTATTTTCCCGACCTTGAGGAAACTTATCTACTGTTTCATCAAAATTCATGGTTGAATTTTATTCTATACTGCATCGTATCTTCGTTTGGATTCTCCTTCTATCAGCTGTTTCTTTTTGTCATTATACCCTTGATAAAGAATGAATTCTTGTATCGGGGATTATCCTTTTTACATTTTATCTTAGGACTTTTATCATTCTTGTTATTCAGCGGAGCTGTGAATATCGTGCTGGATCAAACGCATTGGCTGATGCGTCCGCTTGGGTCGGTTTTCGTGCCGCTTAATTTGTATACACCGGGGTTGTTGTTTGAAGAAAACGGAATGATTTATTTTATGTTGACAGCCTTTGTTTATCTGCTGGCGATAATCGCTGTCTTTGCATATACCGATAGGAAGTTGATATTGGATGAATAGCTTGACTAAAAAAATATATTTGAATTCCATTCTGATTCTTTATCTGTGCTGTGCACTCTTTGGCATTTACTACTATTTAACAAGTGAATGCGATGTTGTGGAATGGTTCTTTTCCTCTAAATACTTGAGCATATATGCGAATTCAATATTCTTTCTATTTACGATAAAGCGCGTTCATTTATTTCAATCTCTGTATATCGGAATGAAAATAAGATTAAATGATGAAGGCTATACATTATTTCTCATCAAATCTTTGTTCATCCATTTAGGTGTATATATGATATTTCTATATGCGCCGTTTGCGATGGCGATCATTCAAACGCAGCTATGGTATTATTTATTCTTATATTTCGGGATTATTATAACCATGCAATTTGTTTGCGAGTTAATTATCATGTGGATATTGGAAAAGCAATTACCCGCTTATTATTTAGCATTAAATGTCATGATATATGTTTTAATACAGTTCTTGGTCATTGGCATGATACTTTAGGAGGTTTATTATGTTACAACTGAAATCCGTACAGAAACAATTCAAGGGCAATGAAGTTTTAAAAGGTGTGGATATGCAAATTCTTCCGGGCCAGCTAATTCATATCAAGGGAAGAAATGGGTCGGGTAAATCGACATTGTTGAAAATCATAGCGAAGCTGTGGGCTCCTGATAGCGGAGAAGTGATATTCAATCCAAATGTTGTAGTAGGGGCGTTGATTGAAAATCCCAATTTTATCGAAAGTGAATCCTTGGCATATAATTTGAAATTTTTGTATTCATTGACTAAGCGATATGATGACAATGCGATCAATAAAATAAGAACTTTGTGCGAATTGTTTCATTTAAAATATGATCAAAAAATAGCGATGAAAAAATACAGTCTGGGGATGCGGCAAAAAGCAGGTATCATTCAAGCTGTCATGGAGGATCAAAATCTGATATTGCTGGATGAGCCGACAAGGGGATTGGACGAGGACAGTATGGATGCATTTCGACAGCTGTTACAAAAGCTTATTCAGAATAAGAAAAGTGTTGTCATTTGCGCACACGACGGTGTGGAAGAAATTCCTTTTACGCATATATATGAATTGAAGAATGGCATATTATATGAATAAACATTTCATAAGGAATGCGTTATTCTCGCTGCCAATATTTCTTTTACTTTATTTCATGGGCTTTGAAAAACAGACTCAAATAGATATTCTCGCCATGTTTCCGATTCGTTTCATACCCTGTATACTTTCACTGGCTTTGATAAGTGTTTCGGTATTATTCTATATTCATACGGTTTTAGATGCGATACGGATGGAAAGTGAAGTCAGGGTACGGATCAGCAGACAATATCATCGCTGGATAAGCAAAAACAGCGCTTTTGCCTGTATATTGATGCTTACGATTGTGATAGGCTATAGTTTAGCCGCATCGTTTTCCATATATGAACTGCTAATGTGTGCAGGAATGCAATTACTTTGTTTTATCATATTTTTGATCTCGGTAAAATGGCTTAAAAAAGAACGCTTAGCTTATGTGTTTTTAGTCAACATTTTTTTGAATATCGTTGTTCGTATCATGCTTATGAATTGTAATTTATTGTAGGTCTGTAGTATCGCTCTGTTTTTTTCAATGTAGAAATAAACTTTGCCTTTTCATGTGTAAAAGCTTAAAACTCAAAGGTGGATAAGGATTGCCTTTTTGTGTGAACAAACGTATAATAATTGAGAAGCTTGGGAGGGTTGTAATGAATAAGGCTGATAAAATATTCATTTGTTTGGTGATCATAGCTGCGCTTTTCATGTACATTCCTTTACTGCTTCATGATTGGCAAAATCGGGATAAGGAAAAGATGATTGTGGTTCATTATCGCAATGAGGAAGTGCTGCGTGAAGAGCTGCATAAGGATGGCGTATATACGATTCAAGCCACATTAGGTGAAGTGCAGATTGAGGTTAAGGATGATGCCGTCAGAGTGGAAAAAGAGAATTCACCGTACCATTTGTGTTCGATTCAGGGATGGGTATCGGACAGTGGGCGACCGATCATTTGTCTACCCAATGAGCTGGTAGTTCAAATTGAAGCCAAGGAAGCGACGGATGATGACGTCGATACGGTGATTCAGTGATGAATAAGACACGGAAAATGACGAATGTGACAATGCTGGTGGCTATCAGTATTCTGTTCCATTTAATTGAGTCGATGATTCCCATTCCACTGCCGATTCCTGGTTTTAAACTGGGACTTGCCAATATCGTCGGTTTGATTGCATTATATATGTATGATGCGAAAATTATGTTAGGTGTTAACCTCATGCGTGTCGTGCTGGCATCGCTGATGCGCGGCATTCTCTTTGCGCCGGGGTTTTGGCTTTCGCTAAGCGGGGTTCTGTTATCAAGCTGTGCGGCGATCATCGCCAAAAGATACAGTTCGATGACCCATTATGGCGTAAGCTGTGCTTCCAGCGCCTTCCATGTGATCGGACAGGTTATTGCCGTTACGATTCTTTACAACCAGTTTTTAATGGGCACATTATTGCCCATCTTATTGTTGTTAAGCATACCGACCGGAATATTTACCGGCTATTTGGCTGGTCAAGTATTAAAACGGATTGCGTTGGAAAGGAAAGAGAATTTATGAAAACTTGGGTATATCAGCCGAAAGGTGTTTGTTCCACCAAAATGGAATTTGAAATGGATGGCGAAATCATACGAGAAGTGAGGGTCAACGGCGGCTGTTCCGGAAATTTACAGGGCATTTGCAGCATTTTGCGTAATAAAAGCATCGATGAAGTGATCGGTGCGTTTGACGGCATTCGCTGTGGCCTGAAAAAGACATCCTGTCCCGATCAGATTGCCAAGGCGTTAAAAGAATACCGCGAACAAAACGTATAATCACTGTTTTTGCATCACATACTCAATGCAGGTGATGTGTTATGTCGCAGGAACAAAGGAAAATCGCTGAGGTTTTGCATGAACTGGGAATGGATCCGCATTTAATCGCTTTGATGACCGGCGCAGAGGCGGAGTGCGATGCACAGGAAGAAGCGCAATAAGCAGGAATTACCATTCAAGGGTCTGTGATTATGGAAGGAAGAAAACCGGTGCTTGACCGGTTTTTCTTAGCCGTAAAACACATCGTTTCCATAAGAAAAAACAATATCATAATGATGTGCTGCGTTCAGGTGTGAAGTTTTTCATTAAAACCGTTTTAAATTACATGATTTTTCATGAAAACAGTTGACACTTTTGTGAAAATAGTTTATTGTTATACCAACAACGTGAAGAAAGGATGTGGACATCATGAGCTTGCCAATGAATCAGATATTACAGGTCGTGATTCAAATTCTCAAAAGTCTGCGTTTCTTTCCTCTAGAGTTGTCAGAAAATTTTGAGATGGTCTGATCAGAGAGAGAAAACGCAGCCGATAATGTTGGCTGTTTTTATTTTAGGAGGAAGCGGAATGGATGAGAAAGCGGTAGAGCAGGCGGCGCATCGTTTGGCGCCGGTGATCCACAATGTCAGAGTGACCAAATCGCAGACATTTTCGGATATGAGCGGATGTGAATTATATTTGAAATGTGAGAATCGTCAAAAGACAGGATCGTTTAAAGTGCGCGGTGCTTATAATAAGCTCGCACTGTGCAAAGAACAGGGGATTTGTGAAGTGATTGCGTCCAGTGCCGGAAATCATGCGCAGGGTGTTGCCTATGCCAGCAAGTGTCTGGATATTCATGCGACAATTGTCATGCCGAAAAGCACTCCGATTGCCAAGGTACAGGCGACGGCTGGCTATGGAGCCGATGTCGTATTGGCAGGGGATTGTTACGATGAGGCCTATGCGAAAGCTTTAGAGCTTCAGGAAGCCAATCATGCGGTATTTGTCCATCCCTTTGATGATGAAGATGTCATTGCGGGGCAGGGGACGATTGCGTATGAAATTTTACACGATTTACCCAATGTCGATATTATTGTTGTACCGGCTGGTGGCGGTGGACTGTTAAGCGGTATCGCATCGTATGTTAAAGCGATTAATCCCCGCATTCAGGTTATCGGTGTGCAGGCTGAGGGAGCCGATGCTATCGTGAATTCCTTTCAAAAGAAGGAACATTGCTGCACGGATTCTGTCAATACGATCGCGGATGGTATTGCGGTTCAACATCCGGGTGAGAAAACGGTGGAAATCATCAATCGCTGTGTGGATGATATGGTGCGTGTCAGCGATGATGAAATCGCATCAGCGATTTTATTGTTGCTGGAACGGGAAAAGCAGGTGGTGGAGCCTAGTGGTGCTGCGCCGCTGGCGGCGATGCTCAATCACAAGATTGATGGCAAAGGAAAACGCGTTGTCTGCGTCTTAAGCGGTGGAAATATCGACGTGTCTTTTATTCATAAGGTTGTGGAAAAGGGCTTATTAACACGAGGCCGAAATATGAAGTTCAAGACGCTGATGCAGGATGTTCCGGGAGCACTGGAACAGTTCTGTACCGTGGTGCGCCAACAGAACGCTAATATTATTGAAGTACAATATGACCGCTTTCAGGCTGATCTTGGGTTGAAAGAAACCATTATCCATATGGCAGTAGAGGTCAGTGGTCGAAGCCATGGCGAGGCTTTGATTCAAGCATTGAATGAAGCCGGATACCATAGTGAAGTAGAGTAATAAAGAGGTGATAAATATGATGTTAAACGGATCACAAATACTGGTTCAGGCACTGATTGATCAGGGCGTTGATACAATCTTCGGTTATCCCGGAGGCAGTGTACTGAATATTTATGATGCTTTATATGACAAGCGCGATCAGCTTCATCATGTGCTGACCTCGCATGAACAGGGGGCAGCGCATGCGGCTGACGGTTATGCTCGCAGTACCGGAAAAACCGGCGTCTGCTTGGCAACCAGCGGTCCGGGCGCAACTAATCTTGTAACTGGCATTGCGACGGCTTATATGGACAGTGTTCCCTTGGTGGCTATTACCGGAAATGTTTCTAACGATCTGATTGGCCGCGATTCCTTCCAAGAGGTGGATATTGCCGGGATAACCATCCCCATCACCAAGCATAATTTTATCGTCCATGACGTGAAAGAACTGGCAAGTACGGTGCGCCTGGCATTTGAAATTGCCAATTCCGGTCGTCCGGGCCCAGTGCTTATTGATATTCCCAAGGATGTTACCGCGGCAATATGTGAATATGAAAACGTTCCGAAATTTGAAAAGCGACCGTGTCCGAGGGTGTCTGAGAGTCAGATGAAACGTGCAATAGCGGCAATCAAACGGGCTAAGAAACCACTGATTTATGCCGGCGGCGGGATCATTTCTGCCGACGCCTGTGAAGAATTGCTGACCTATTCCAAACAGACTGAGACACCGATCTGTTGTTCCGCGATGGGGCTATCTTCTATACCCTATGATTATGAACGCTATTTGGGCATGATTGGAATGCACGGAACACCGGTAGCTAATTATGCGACATTGAATACGGATTTAGTCATTACCGTCGGAGCGCGTTTTTCCGATCGCGTGGCGGGCAATCGCTCTAAATTTGCTAAGGCAGCCACGATTATCCATATTGATATTGACGCTTCGGAAATTTCTAAAAACGTCGCTTGTGATATTGCACTGGTCGGAGATGCCAAAGCGGTATTACAAAAATTAATTCAAGAAGTTTCTGCTTGCACTCATGAGGAATGGTGTGCTACCTTACGTGATTTTCAAACCAAAATCGGTTTACCGCAGCCAGCTGCTGGCGACCGCGTTGATCCCCGTGACTTCATCTTCACTTTACATAAGATGTTGGGAGAAGATGCGATTATTGTGACGGATGTTGGTCAGCATCAAATGATCACAGCGCAGTATTATCAGTTCAGTAAGCCGCGCAGCTTTATCAGCTCCTGCGGCTTGGGAACGATGGGTTATGGTATGGGAGCTGCGATCGGAGCGAAAAGCGCTCATCCCAATCGACCGGTGGTACTGATCAGCGGCGATGGAAGTTTCCACATGAATATGAATGAAATGGCGTGTGCCGTTTCTCAACAGCTGCCGATTATCGTGTTAATCTTTAACAACTCGGTATTGGGCATGGTGCGTCAATGGCAAACCTTATTTATAAAAAACGCTACAGTGAAACTTCGATTAATCGTCAAACCGATTTCGTGAAACTGGCTGAGGCTTTTGGCGCTGTGGGCTATCGCATCACTTATCGCAATGAAATTGAGTCAGTGATGAAACAGGCACTGGCATGTGGAAAGCCTTGTATCATTGACTGTGTGATTGATCCGGATGATTGTGTTTATCCGATCATACCGCCGGGAAAAGGCGCTGACGATATTATTTACGGAAATTAGGAGGGTGTGAAGATGAATCAAAAGAAAGTCGTATTATCCTTGCTTGTTTCCAACCATTTCGGCGTATTAACCCGAGTCACCAATCTGTTTTCTCGCCGTGGCTATAACATCATTTCACTTTCGGTCGGTGAAACGGAGAATCCGAAGTTTTCTCGCATCACCGTCGTAACCTCGGGAGATGAAGCAATCATTCGTCAGATAAAACGTCAATGTGCAAAACTGGAGGATGTGAAAGCAATTCAGGAAGTGGAAAAGCAAGAGTTATATATGCGAGAAGTCGTGCTGGTGAAGGTGCGGGTTACCTATATGGATGAAGCGGAATTCATGCGCTTTGTCGCTGCGAACCAAGCAAAGGCTTATAGAATTGAACAACAGCTTTATATGGTGGAAATGTGCTCTTCCACGCAGGCAGTGGATGCCTTTATTGATAAATTGGAAATGTTTGAAATTGTTGAAATTGCACGCACCGGCGGTTGTGCTTTGGCATTAAGCACGGCTACCGTTTATGATGAGCGATAAATTACCAGAACAGGAGGAAAAAAAACATGGTAAAAATGTATTATGATGCAGATTGTAATTTGGATGAATTGAAGGGCAAGACCGTAGCGATTATCGGTTATGGCAGCCAAGGTCATGCGCACGCGCAGAACTTGAAGGACAGCGGCGTTCATGTTGTAGTCGGATTGCGTGAAACCAGCGCTAGCGTCGCCAAAGCAAAGGAAGCAGGATTGGAAGTATGCTCCACAGCAGAGGCAGCGAAAAAAGGCGATTTGATTATGATCTTAACCCCGGATCAGAACCAGCCAGATATTTATGAGAAGGACATTAAGCCGAACTTGGAGGCCGGCAACGTATTGATGTTTGCCCATGGCTTTGCGATTCATTTCAATCAGATCGTAGCGCCTAAAGATGTGGATGTCATCATGGTGGCTCCGAAGGGCCCGGGACATACGGTTCGTTCTCAGTATTTGGAAGGCAAGGGTGTTCCCAGCTTAATTGCTGTACATCAGGATGCCAGCGGCAAGGCAAAGGATTATGCATTGGCTTATGCGTGCGGAATCGGTTCCGGACGTGCCGGTATTATCGAAACGACATTCCGTGCCGAAACGGAAACGGATTTGTTTGGTGAGCAGGCCGTATTGTGCGGCGGTGTCTGCGAATTGATGCAGGCCGGTTTCGATACGTTGGTAGAAGCCGGTTATGAACCGGAAATGGCATATTTTGAATGTATCCATGAAATGAAACTGATCGTCGATTTGATTAACAGCGGCGGTTTTGCGATGATGCGCTATTCGATTTCCGATACGGCAGAATACGGTGATTATGTGACCGGCAAACGTCTGATTACGGAAGATACCCGCAAGGAAATGAAAAAAGTGCTTACTGAGATTCAAGATGGCACCTTTGCCGGTAACTGGATCACGGAAAACAAATCGGCAGGCCGTGCACACTTCTTGGCAATGCGCCGCGTTCATGCGGAACACCAGAGTGAAAGCGTCGGTAAAGAACTGCGTAAAATGATGAGCTGGTTGAAAAAATAAGGTGATATGATGGGAAGACCTAGTGATAAAGTATTGAAAGGCGATCAGTGCGCACCGCAGCGCTCGCTGTTTTACGCACTTGGCTTAACCAAGGAAGAATTGGAAAGGCCGTTAATCGCTGTAGTCAGCGCACACTCGGAGATTGTGCCGGGTCATGCGCATTTGGATAAAATCTGTGAAGCGGTGAAGGCGGGCATTCGCATGGCCGGCGGTACACCGATTATGGTTCCGGCTATCGGCGTATGTGATGGCATTGCCATGGGACATATCGGTATGAAATACTCGCTGGCATCCCGTGAATTGATCGCCGACAGTGTGGAAACGATGATCATGGCGCACGCATTTGACGGCATGGTGCTGGTGCCTAACTGCGATAAGATTGTTCCCGGTATGTTCATGGGCGCATTGCGGGTGAATTTGCCTGCCATCATCATGAGCGGCGGGGCGATGTTGCCGGGAAATTATCATGGCAAGGCAATGAGCCTTTCAACGATGTTTGAAGCAGTCGGCTCTAAGAAAGCCGGTCTGATTGATGAAGAAGAATTGACGTATATTGAACAAAACGCTTGCCCGGGCTGCGGCAGCTGTTCCGGAATGTTTACCGCTAACAGTATGAACTGCTTGTGTGAGGCAATCGGTATGGCGCTGCCAGGCAACGGAACGATTCCGGCCGTATCCAATGAGCGTATTCAGTTGGCCAAGCATGCCGGTATGAAAATTATGGAACTGGTGGAAAAACAGCTGAAACCGCGTGATATTGTAAGCAGTGCTTCCATACAGAATGCATTGGCTTGTGATATGGCACTGGGCTGTTCCTCTAATTCGGTGCTGCATCTGTTGGCGATTGCCCATGAAGCAAAGGTAGAATTAGATTTGAATCAAATCAATGAGATCAGTTCCCGTACACCTAATCTGTGCCGTTTGGCACCGGCGGGACCGGATCACATTGTGGATTTGCATCATGCAGGCGGTGTTGGTGCTGTCATGAAGGAATTAGCGAAAAAGAATCTGATTGATACTTCATTGATGACCGTCAGCGGGCACAGCGTCGCAGAAAACATTGCCAAGGCTCAGAATTTGGATCACAACATCATTAAGGATGTGGAAACGCCAAATTCCAAGACCGGTGGAATTGCCGTTTTGTTCGGTAATTTAGCACAGGAGGGTTGTGTGGTAAAACGTTCTGCCGTAGCGGAAAAAATGTTAACCCATAGCGGACCGGCACGTGTGTTTAATAGTGAAGAGGAGGCCAACGAGGCCATCTACGGCGGCAGAATTGTCAAGGGCGATGTAGTAGTCATTCGCTATGAAGGTCCCAAGGGCGGCCCGGGAATGCGCGAGATGCTCAATCCGACCTCTGCATTGGCTGGAATGAAATTGGATCAGGATGTAGCGTTGATCACGGATGGCCGCTTTTCCGGCGCGACTCGTGGTGCAGCGATCGGACATGTATCGCCCGAAGCAGCGGCCGGCGGCTTGATTGCCCTGGTAGAAGAGGGAGACATGATTGCGATCGATATTCCCAACGGTACCATTCAACTGCTGGTGGACGAGGAAACACTCGCAAAACGCCAAGCAGCTTGGGTAAAGCCAAAACCCAATGTCAGCGAGGGATGGCTGTATCGCTATCAGCGTATGGTTACTTCAGGCAGCAAGGGTGCCGTATTGGAATAAGGATTAGAAACGGTTCATAACGAGCCGTTTTTTTATTTGGAATTTTCCATTGAATGAAGCGAGTGGAAGTGGCGTCGTTCGTTGACAAGGGAAATGTTATTCGCTATAATGCTAAGCAGATTTGCATAAAAAGAAGAGGAGAATGACCATGAATGAAAATGGAAAGCCGCAAAGTCTTTTTGATTATGTCATGTGGCGCTGTGATCTGTCTTTTAATCAGGATGCTTTTCGTGATGTGGACTCCTTGATTTTATGTTGTCTTGCTTACCTTCGATTAGATCCGTTGTTTGAAATAAAACCGGAATGGATATTAAATGAAGCGGCTGCGGCCTTTTTTGACTTGCCAACCGAAAAGCGGCAAGCCCGTACGGAAAAGGATTGGCTATTATTGAAAGAATTGGCGCATACTCGACGCTATGGAGAATTGCGACTGTCGGATTATGTGAGTGTTTTTAATGATAAAGTACAGGAACAGTTTGCGGCTTTACGCTTTACATATCGCAATGAATGGAGCTGTTGTGTGTTTCGGGGAACGGATAATACATTAATTGGATGGAAAGAGGATTTCAATATGACGTTCATGGAGGTTATCCCAGCGCAAAAACGAGCATTGGCATACGTTCAGACGATCATGAAAGGCTGTCCTTATAATCTTTATCTCGCCGGGCATAGCAAGGGCGGCAATTTAGCGGTTTACGCGGCGACGCATTTGGATCAAGAAGCGCAAAAGCATATTTTGACAGTGTATAATCATGATGGACCAGGATTCATGAAAGAGGCGATCACAATGCCGGCTTATCAGGCGATTGTGAATCGAATTGAGACCTATGTTCCGCAATCCAGTGTCGTGGGTATGCTTTTGGAACATGAAGAATCGTATCATGTTATTTACAGCAATCAAGTCTCCCTGTGGCAGCATGATCCTTATTCATGGTGTTTAAAAGGACCCGATTTTGCTTTGTTAGAAACGCGCAGTACAGGAAGCTATTTTATGGATGATACAATTCGCAAATGGATTGAACAGCTGACCATGGAACAGCGTGCTGCTTTTGTCGATGCCGCATTTGAAGTGCTGCAGGCAACAAAAGCTGTTTCCTTAAAGGAATTGAATGCCAATCGAATGCACAATACGGCAATCATCCTCAAAGCAGTAAGTCAATTGGATGAGGAAGAACGAAAAATGATGGTAAAAACAATTCTTTCGTTATTGGACAGCGCCTGCCGCACCGCAAGGGATATGTGGACTGAGATGGAAAACCGTAAAGAGGACTGTTTATGATTATTAAAAGCTTAACGATGAAACAATGGGTCTTGAGCATTTGTATTGTTTTTTTTCTCATCACACAATGGGGGATCACATTGCCGGTTTCTTTCTTATGGCTTAAGTATATCGCTTTTACAAGTGCTCTGTTTTTGATGAGCGCTATGCTGACACAGCGCCTTGTGCATTCACTAAGCATTACGATAATGGGAAAATGGCTGCGTCGCATGACAATTTCAATCGTGCTGCTTTATGACTGGATTTGCTTGGATACTTTTTTGCTGGGGATGAAATTGCCGATACCAGGTATGATACGTTATGCAATATTTGATTTCACTCTGCCATTTTCACTGCTTTTCGTCATTACAGGCTTCTTATATGGTCTTTGTGCATCCGCGCATCATGATACGAAAGACCAAAGTTATATTGGCAAGAATGGTATATGTTGATATAATGGATAGGTCAAGGAGGAGAGCATTCTTTATGATTTCAGCTTTCATGCTGAAATGATAATTTACAATAGATTTATATGAAAGGGGATTTACAATGGACGATCAAGTACCACCGTTATGGAAACATATTACAACATTCATAATTATCTCATCGATAATGACCAATTTATTGGTAATAAGGCAGGGCGAGCTTACGATTTCTGAGGTTTTATTTTGCATACCAATGCTTATTATTATGATCAATTCCTTCTGGCAGATTTTAAAAATCTTTAAGGCTCGCTTTACTGGTCGCGATGATTTTGAAAATGACGGTGTGGATGAATTTGATATTTATGGGCATCGCACCGCGGCATCCTATGAGAAACAGCGATTAAGAAAATTGGATGATTTATATCGCAGCAATCTCATTTCTCAAGCGGAATACGAAGAAAAGCGCAACGAGATTATCAAGAATTTATGACGAAAAAAGAGGATCTCATAAAATAATGAAAAATGATGAAAACGCTATCTTTTACTGGAAATTCATATGATTTTATGGTATATTGAATGTAGAGAAGGTGAAACGTATGAATATATTAGAAGCATTAAAGTCAGCGATGCAGGAATATCGCGATATTACTGGGCTGCGAAGCTATTTGATTTTAGATTCTGCGGAGATTCAGAGTGCCTCAGAGCGAAATTACTTCTGTAAATGCCTGAAATCCAGTTCGGTGGCATTGAAAAAGTGCGAGGAATGTACGCAGGAATATTATAATGAGGCTCGCAAAGCCAATGAAGAATGTATTTATTCCTGTCATGCGGGTTTGATTAAGTGGGCAGTACCGGTAAACTTAGGTGATTTTCACTGCGTGATTATCTCTGAGGGAATTTTGTCTCAGCGACAATTGGAAGATGCCGATGTTTGGGCGGGTTATTTAAGTAGCGAGTACGATCTGCCAAAAGAAATGATCAAGCGCAATCTGAGCAAAATGGTTATAATGAATGAGGAGCGAATGAATGCCTCAATCAAGCTTTTAAAGGATTTGGTTGCGTATAATTTGCAGTTATGCGAGGTAGAACAAGTAAAAGGCTGATATCATTTTCCGCAAAGCTATAATATGAGGACAATATAGAGATTGTCCTCTTTTCAGGTGTGCCGGGCATGGCATAAATCTAGGTGGTGAAAGTCCACTATGGGGGCGTTCAAGACCGCCGTATACGGACCCGCATGTACGGGAGTTAGTCACTCCCTCCTACTCGATTGATTGAAGGAATCATGAAGAGAAATGAAAATAAGAATAATAGAGGGGAGATCGTAATTTGATATTTTTTGTAGAATGACAAAAAGGGGATAGACAAAGCGGAAAATTTTGATATAATAAGGGCATTCTAAGAATATTCCCATGTTGATCAATAATCGGAGGAAATATGAAACTAAAAGAAACAGTATCCATGGATGTTTTAAAAGAATTTAATTTTCAAATGGTAGAGCATAATAACCAAAGCGGATTTCAGCGTTATTGCAAGCATTACGGTGTGCTTTTGGTTACGGTCTGTAACCGGCAGTTAAACAAAGCGATCCAGATTACGCTGAATGCCAACGGTAATGAAGCGATCCAAGGAAAGCGGCTTGTTGCTTCGATTCATCAGTTGAATCATGATTTATGTGAAATGGCAGAGCGGGGTTATCTTGATCTGCAAGGGGCTTCTATAAAGCCACAGATCAATGATTGGGATTCCCAGATCAGAGCTAACAATCCCTTTTCCTTTATGATGGATTAAAAAAACATTGCATTGAAATGAATCTCCTCTATTTGGACATCCAAATAGAGGAGATTCATTTTTAAATGTCAAAATTAACAGATGATCTTGTTTCATTGTGGGAGTGTAATATCTGTTTCTATCTTTTCTAAGGATACTTTCTCCATGAAAATCAATCAGTCTAATTAAATATTTTATACCATCTTCTCTTATGTTAAATTCTACAGACAGGTCTTTTGCGGTTGTTCCTCGTTTTTGCTTTCTGTATATTTCTAGTTTTTGTTCTCTTGGGATGAAATGTAATGAGAGTGGTCAACCGATGCATCAGAACATCATATCGCAGCGGGTAACACCAATCATTGATCTGCACAATCGTGAATCATATCTTACAGTATATCCGAAAGTCCAAATTTCAATAAAATTACAGATATGCTAGATCGAGCATTTCAAAAGCATGGAGATTTTAGCGGGTTGGTATTTCATTGCGATCAAGGGAATGTTTTATGGACATGAATATGAGTTTCAAACATTAGATGAATGAAAGGCAGCGATGGAACGTATATCGAATATTATAATGAGCAGAGAATCACTGTAAAATTAAAAGGATTAACTCCTGTTCAATACAGAAATCAATCCTTATTAACTGCTTAAAATACTTATTTGCTTTAGTGTCCAATTTATTGGTTTCACTTCACATTCCTAAATGGACACAATGCTTTTTTTATTTTATTATTGAATCTGTGCTGTGATCTGGTTACCCATTTGGGAACAGCTTATCAGCGTACAGCCTGCTTCTTGAATATCGGCTGTACGATATCCTTGTGATAATACTTCATTGACCGCTTTTTCGATACACTCGCTTTCCTTAGGCATATCAAAGCTGTATTTTAACATCATTGCAGCGGCTAAGATGGTGCCGATTGGGTTGGCAATGTTTTGTCCGGCAATATCAGGTGCAGAGCCATGGATCGGTTCATACATGCCGACGCTGCTTTCTCCCAATGAGGCGCTGGGAATGAGCCCGATGGAACCGGTGATCATGCTGGCTTCATCACTTAAAATATCGCCAAACATATTTTCGGTCACGATGACGTCAAACTGTGATGGATTCTTAACGATTTGCATAGCACTGTTATCCACTAACATATCCTCCAGTGTAACATCAGGGTACTCCTTGGCAACCTCATGCACGATTTTACGCCATAATCGTGAGGAATCCAGAACGTTCGCTTTATCGACCGAGATCACTCGGCTGTTGCGCTTGCGCGCTGTTTGAAATGCGGTATGGGCAATGCGGCGAATTTCATGTTCACGATAGATCATTGAATCACAGGCAACCCATTCATCATTCTCTTGATAAGTATTGCGCTCACCGAAATAGACGCCGCCGATCAATTCACGCACGACGAGAAAATCGATTCCTTGATCCACAATTTCTTTGCGCAATGGTGAAGTATGGGCTAATTGGGGCAGTATTTTAGCCGGACGCAGATTGGCATACAGCCCCATGCCTTTGCGAATACCCAACAACGCTTTTTCCGGTCGAATGGAAGGATCGACCTGATCCCATTTCGGGCCGCCGACTGCCCCCAATAACACACTGTCACTGTGAATACAGGCGTCCAGTGCTTCTTGTGTTAATGAGGTGCCATAGGCATCAATAGCACAGCCTCCGGCCAATACCTCTTGATAATGAAAGGTATGGTGGAAACACTCTGCCACTTTATCCAAAACCTTGACGGCTTCATTGACAATTTCTGGACCGATGCCATCGCCTTTAATCAGTGTAATATGCTTTTCCATTATTGTTCTCCTTTGGCAATGCTTTTCAATAAGCCGCCTTGTTTCATGATATCCTTAATGAAATCAGGGAAGGGCTGTGCCTGATATGTTTCATTTCGAGTATGATTGATGATGAGTCCTTGATCAAAATCAATTTCAACATCATCCTGATCTTGAATTTTTTCACCGGCTTCCTCGCATTCCAAAATTGCTAAACCGATATTAATCGCATTGCGATAGAAGATGCGCGCAAAGCTTTTGGCAATGACACAGTCAATACCGCTTGCTTTGATGGCAATCGGTGCGTGCTCACGGGAGGAGCCGCAGCCAAAATTCGCACCGGCTACCATGATATCACCGGCTTTGACCTTTGTGACGAAGCCTTCGTCAATATCACACATACAGTGTGAAGCTAGCTGCGCTTCATCGCTGGTGTTTAAGTAACGGGCAGGTATGATAACATCGGTATCGACATTATCACCGTATTTATGTGCAGTACCATGTGCTTTCATCTTAATCGCTCTCCTTTGCTTCACAGATATATCCGGCTACCGCACTCGCAGCCGCAATCGCCGGTGAGGCGAGGTAAATTTCACTTGTGGTATGACCCATCCGTCCGACAAAATTACGGTTGGTTGTCGCAACACAGCGTTCATGCTCGGCAAGAATACCCATATAGCCGCCAAGGCATGGGCCGCAGGTCGGGGTGGAGACAATACATCCGGCATCGATGAAAATATCGATATAGCCGCGATGGATGCATTCCTTATAAATGCTTTGGGTAGCCGGAATGATGATTGTGCGTACACCCTTGGCAACATGACGACCTTTCAAAATCTTTGCGGCCGCCTCCATGTCAGAGATGCGTCCATTCGTACAGGATCCGATGACCACCTGATCAATTTTGATTTCCTCACTGATCTCATCAATGGTTTTAGTGTTTTCAGGCAAATGCGGAAAGGCGATGGTCGGACGAATTTTGCTTAAATCAATTTCAATGACCTTATCATAAGCTTCCATATCCGGCGTTACGATGTTATAAGGGCGCTTAACGCGCTCTTTCATATAGGCAATCGCAATATCGTCCACCTCAAAGATGCCGTTTTTCGCTCCGGCTTCAATCGCCATGTTGGCAATCGTAAGGCGATCATCCATAGCCAGCGATGATAAGCCGCTGCCGCCGAATTCCATCGACTGGTATAAGGCACCATCTACACCGATTTTTCCGATGATATGCAAAATCACATCTTTGCCGCTGACCCCTTTGTTCAGTTTGTTAGTGAGTTCAAAGCGAATCGCGCCGGGTACTTTGAACCAGCATGTTCCACTGGCCATGCCCGCTGCCATGTCACTGGACCCTACACCGGTGGAGAAGGCGCCCAGTGCGCCATACGTACATGTGTGACTGTCGGCACCGATGATGCATTCACCGGCTGCTACAAGTCCTTTTTCCGGCAACAGTGCATGCTCAATTCCCATATCACCGACATCATAATAATGGGTGATATCAAATCGGCGTGCAAATGTCCGGCACGTTTTACACTGCTGAGCAGCTTTAATATCCTTGTTGGGGACAAAATGATCCATGACCATGGTTACCTTATCCTTGTCAAAAACCGAGGCAAAGCCATGCTTATCAAATTCCTTGATCGCTACCGGTGAGGTAATGTCATTGCCCAATACCAAATCGAGCTTGGCACTGATCAACTGTCCTGGCTTTACTTCTGTTATCCCGGCATGTTGAGCCAGAATCTTTTGCGTCATTGTCATTGCCATAATTTTTTACCTTCCTTCTGTTGGATCGCGCGGTTTAAAGCGCTGCATAATGCCTGCAAGGATGCGGCGATAATATCATCGTGAATGCCAACACCCCACTGTTCTTTATGCGTGCAGTCGAGAATCTTGACATAAGCGACAGCTTTGGAAGTGGAGCCGCTGGTGAGTGCATGCTCGGTATAATATTGAATATCAAAGGAGCGATGTAAATGCGTGCGTAGTGCATTGGCAGCGGCATCCAAACGACCGTTTCCTTCACCGTCAATTTCCATTTCCTTGCCATCGCAAGCGATATGTAATTGAGCAAACAGATGATCGGTGCGACGGAAATGATAATCCATTAATTCGATCGGGGTAGCGATGTTCATGAATTCCTTCATAAACAAAGCATAGATTTCATTTGGCAACAGTTCCTTATGTGCATGATCGCTTACCGATTTCATATAATAGCCAACCTGTTCGCGCATTTCCGGGGGTAAGATAATGCCATAGCTTTCTTCAAGGACATAATTGACACCGCCTTTGCCGGATTGTGAATTGATGCGGATGACATCGGTTTCATATTCGCGTCCGACATCCTTCGGATCGATCGGTAAATAGGGGACATCCCAAATGTCCTTATGCAATTCTTCGCGCATTTTCATTCCTTTGGCAATCGCGTCCTGATGGGAGCCGCTGAACGCCGCAAAAACAAGCTTTCCGGCATAGGGCTGGCGCATCGATACATTCATGCGAGTGTTTTGTTCATAAACGTCAACCACATGCGGCATATCGTGAAAGTTTAACTGTGGATCAACGCCCATCGCATACAGATTCATAGCCAAGGTGACGATATCGACGTTGCCGGTACGTTCGCCATTACCAAACAGCGTTCCTTCAATGCGATCGGCACCTGCCAATAAGCCCATTTCACTGTCAGCGACGCCGCAGCCGCGATCATTATGGGGATGCAGAGAAACGACGATAGCATCACGGCGATTCATGTGTTTGCACATATATTCAATCTGCGATGCGTAAATATGAGGCATTGACATTTCCACGGTTACCGGCAAATTGATGATGCATTTATGCTCGGGAGTCGGCTGCCATACATCGATGACGGCATTGCATACCTCCAGGGCATAATCCACTTCCGTTCCGGTAAAGCTCTCCGGAGAATACTCAAACGTATAATCAGCGCCGCATTCCTCACTTAGCTGCTTTAACAGCTTGGCTCCCTCAACGGCAATCTGCTTGATTTCTTCCTTGCTTTTTTTGAATACTTGTTCCCGCTGCGCCTTGCTGGTGGAATTATAAACATGAACGATGGCGTTTTTGCAACCCTCCAGTGCCGCAAAGGTTTTGCGGATAATATGCTCTCTGGCCTGGGTCAGTACCTGAACGGTGACATCATCCGGAATGAGATTTTGTTCAATTAAGGTACGCAAAAACGTATATTCCGTTTCACTGGCGGCAGGGAAACCGATTTCTATTTCTTTAAATCCGATTTCTACCAGTAGCTGAAAGAAGCGCAGCTTTTCCTCCAGGCTCATCGGGACGATCAGGCTTTGATTGCCATCACGTAAATCCACACTGCACCAGATCGGGGCATGATCTACGTATTCCTTTTTTGTCCACTCACGACAATCTTCGGGGGGCATAAAATAGCCCCGCTGATACTTTTGGTATCCTTCCATTTTATTTGTTCCTCCTTCTGATAAATAAAAAAACTTTCGCTCCTCGAAGACGAAAGTTACAACACTCACGCGGTACCACTTCAATTTGGCAAAAGCCCACTTATCCCATGTTTCCATGGTTTTGATAACGTAAGACGTACTTACGGTACAGCTTACTGAATGTTCAACTGTACAACTAGCGGGTGAGTAGATTTATATCCCTCGCTGCTTTTCACCAACCAGCAGCTCTCTGAAAAGGAAATATCAATCCTGTCCCGCATCAAGCGTTTTTATTGGAATGTAATAAGAATACAAGTATTTTCAATAAATGTCAATTCATTTCATTAAAATAATGAAAAATCCTAGTTTATTAGTCATGATTGTCCATGAAATGAGGTTGCGAAAAGCCATTTGTCAGAAGCTTTCGTATCACTGTGAAGATAGGAAATAAATCTTTTCTTATTTATCATCAATTATACGTAAATAGGTCAAAAGGAAAATAATAATTTCAAGGAAATCTCATGATCAATCAAAAAGGAAGAGAAAAGCCATTCTATTCCGCATTCCTTTTGCATAGGCTATGACTGAGGTTGATAGTGATGAAAAAAATACTTTGTTTCTTGATGATGTGCTGTTTAAGTTTATCCACTTTATGGTTACCGGCTATGGCGGCAGAGAATGAGGAAAAGCCTACGGATACGAATAAAGAAGGGGAAAACACGGAAATTAGTGTGGAATTGGCGGCTAGTGCCAAGGCAGCTTATTTAATGGAGTACAGTACTGGCAAGGTCATCTATGCCAAAAACGAGCATGAAAAATTGTATCCGGCATCTATGACGAAGATGATGGGACTGTTATTGATATATGAAGCTCTACATGAGGGCAAATTATCTTGGGATGATGTGATCACGACAAGTGAACACGCAGCCAGTATGGGTGGCAGTCAAGTGTTTCTGGAAGTCAATGAGCAGATGAGTGTTCGTGATATGGTAAAAAGCATTTGCATCGCTTCTGCCAATGATGCGATGGTGGCGATGGCAGAGAAGGTGGGGGGAACCCATGAAGGCTTTGTTAAGCAAATGAATGAAAAAGCACAGGAATTGAATTTAAAAGAGACACACTTTGTCAATGCGACGGGCTTACATGATCCCGAGCACTATACGAGCGCTTATGATATGGCCATCATCGCCCAGGCATTAATTCGTGAAGGCAATAAAGAATTGTTAGAAATCACTTCGACATATGATGCGTATATTCGTGAAAACAGCGATAATAAGTTCTGGCTTGTGAATACGAATAAGCTGTTAAAGCAATACCCGGGTGTGGATGGGTTAAAAACCGGCTTTACCCAAGAAGCGATGTCTTGTATTACTGTAACGGCTCAGAAAAACAATTTGCGGCTGATCGGTGTTGTCATGGGGGAGCCGACTTCCAAACAGCGCAACGCGGAAATGAAAACGATGCTGGATTATGGCTTCTCACAGTTTGAACAGGGCATATTATATCCATCCGGAACGATTGTGGAAACAAAAAATGTGGATAATGGTAAACCCAGTCAAGTGAATCTGATCACCAAAAGCGATCTCACTTATGTCTATCCCAAGGGCAGTGAACCAAAGGAACAGGATCGCAAAATTGAAATCACAAAAAAAGAATTACCGTATTTGCCGGGTGATGTCATCGGCAAAATCATCATCACGATGGATGACGGCTATGTGATTGAAGGCGAATTGAGCGTCGATCATGAAGTTCAGCCGTTGGAATATTTGGATTTGTTAGTGAAAAGCTTTAAGGAATTCCTTGTATAGCATAAGAAATAACAGCAAATAAGGATATTACGTTATTGATTTGCTGTCACTAATTTCGATGTCTTAAGATAAAAATCTAGCTCTAATTCTATTGGAAATATAGTGGATAATTAGAACTAATTTCATGCATATTGATAAAAGGATGAAGAAGTTACAAGTAGTGTTGGAAATCTTTATCCTTTTTCAATGTCTCGCAGCCATGGATTGTTTAAAAAGATTACTCCTAGTATCGTAAGAAAAGGAGTAATCTGGTTAAAGATGAACTAATAGCATTCATGGTAACAGACTGTTCGAGCCCCTCTTTCAATGGAATCTTTATCTGTGAGGAAATTTCATTACCGGAACAATCTGAGTGGCGATAGCCTTTTGAAAAGATTGATCATGTTCAACAAATAGCATTGGTGGGGAAAAGGCCAAAATCAGCTGTTCAATTTGCATACGAATGTAAATATCAATATCATTTAACGGTTCATCCCAGACATAGAGATGAGCCTTTTGACTTAAACTGGTAGCGATCAGTATCTTTTTCTTTTGTCCTTGTGACAATTTAGCTAAATCCGGTATGGAAAGATGACGGGGAAAATCCAATTTATGCAGCAGCGTTCGAAACAGCGGTTCTTCCACACCGGTTGCTTTCATATAATTCTGAAGCGATCCTTGTAAGTGCGAAGTGTCTTGTGCTACATAAGCAATGCGCAAATCACCAGGTTTTTGAATCAGTCCGGTATGCTCGATTTCCTTGCCCATGATCAATTTCAGTAAACTGCTTTTGCCACTTCCGTTTTGACCACTTAATAAAATGCGGTCATTCTGGGTGAGAGTAAAAGAAAGCGGTTGGCAAATTTGTCGTCCCTCATATTGCATCACCACATGATCAACTTGAAGCAATACCTTCTTACGATGATTCAGCGGGGCGATTTTTAGCTCCTGTGGCTCTTGTACATCTTTTAAAAGTTCTGCTTTTTCATTAATGGCTTTTTGACGGCGTTTTTCCAATGATTTTGACCGTTTCATCATCTTAGCTGAGCGATGTCCCACAAACCCTTTATCCGCCGCACCGATTTTATTAGCCTCGATCTGATCCGACCACTGTGCCGTCCGCTGTGATGCCTGGGTCAGTCGTTTCATGTCTTTTTTCAGACGTTCATTCTGTTTTTTTTCAAAGTTCTGTTGCTGGTCAAAATGCTCTTTCCATGTGGAAAAATTACCGGCAATGATCTGGATGGAAGAGCGATTGAGTGCTAATATATGATCAACGCAGGCATCGAGCAAATCACGGTCATGAGAAACAAGCAGAAAGCCTTTTTTCTTTTGCAGATAGGAACATAACACGGCGCGGCCTCTGGCATCCAGATGATTGGTCGGTTCATCAATGAGGTAACAATCCGCCTCTTTCAGAAACAATGCCGCCAGTAAAACTTTGGATTGTTCTCCTTTGGATAGGGTGTCGAAACTGCGCCACAGAACATTGTCAGATACCTCCAAGGCGCTTAATTCACGAGAAAATTCCCAAGATTCCCTCGTAGGGCATAATGTTATGAGGATATCCATGGTATATTGATGGGGATCGCTGATAGGGAATGGATAGTATTCACAGTGGCTTGCCCCTTGAATCGTACCCTGATATTCATATTCTCGTGCTAACAGCCGCAACAGCGTTGTTTTTCCTTTGCCGTTGCGTCCGACGATACCCAAACGCCATTGATTGTCAAAATGAATATTCACATCTTCAAAAACCGGTTCGCTGCCGTTGGGATAGGTAAATGTTAAATGGTCTATTTTTATCATTGTCATAGTAATCACTCCTTCTTGTTTCGTCGTGATGTCTTTTTGCATAAGCAAAAGAAAAACCGCAAAAAGTTATTTTACGGCTCACTGTTTCGGTAATTTAAAAAATGTTATTAAAAAGGCGGTATGAGTAGCGATGATAACTTTCCTGCATAGCGGATGCTCTACAAAAAAACATCCGACGATATATGATTTACAAATCTAATACAGGAAAATTCTTCATCTTTCCACCTCGCTTTATCTTAATCATTAGTTTACACTGATGAAATGCGGCTGTCAACAATTTTATATTTGTTATCGATCGACGATGAAAGTGAAGGGGGATGAAATTTAACTTGTTTGTGTAAATTATCGTTATGTTCAACGTATGCGATACTTATCGACATATTATGACATGAATATGAATTTATGAATACAAAGACGATTATTACCGTTAATGGTGAAAGCGAAATAAGTAGTATTTATGAAGGATAAGGGAAAAGATTAAAAAGATAAAGAATTTTTTGTCTTTTTTTTATATGCTTTGTCGACATTCTGCATAAGAAAAAAGAATCATGATAAGATGAGAAAGCGGAAAGGAATGATTTTGATGAAACATCAAATGATCGGAAATACGCTGTATTTTTATTTCTTCGGTGATTTCGATAATCTGGCGGTTCAGAATTTGAAAGAGATTTGTATTGATTTAATTAATCAATGGAAACCGGCTGTGGTAAAAATGGATTTTGAGGAAGTGAGCTTTATTGACAGTACGGGGATTGGCTTTGTGCTGGCACGCTATAAACAGTTGAGTAAAATGGGCAGTAAGTTAGTAATCTGTAATCTGTCGCGAACGAATCAGACGCTGTTTCATATGTCAGGCGTCTTTCAGATCATCTCCTATGAGCGAAATGGGGTGAAAATATGAATGAGATGAAGATGCGATTTTTAAGCCGGGTGGAAAATGAACCGTTTGCCCGCACGAGTATTGTAGCTTTTTTAATGCCATTAAATCCGAGTATGGAAGAAGTCATGGAAATAAAAACGATGATTGCGGAGGCAGTGACCAATGCGATCATTCACGGCTATGATGGCAAGGATGACGGCTGGGTGGAAATTTCTGTTCACTATGATCAGGATCATATGATCGACATTGTCGTGAAGGATGAGGGATGTGGAATTGCGGATCTTTCCTTGGCAATGCAACCGCTATACACCACTAAAGCGCATCTGGAACGATCGGGAATGGGAATGACGATAATGAGCACTTTTGCGGATGATTTTCATGTAGAAAGCAGCGTGGATAAGGGGTGCGTTGTGCATTTGCGCAAACAGCTTCATGAACAAACAGAAACCGCTCACCAATGAGGAACTGATCGCAAGGATTCAAGCCGGTGATGAACAGGCAAAAGAACAGTTTGTGACGCAGAATACACCGCTGGTCTATGCGATTATCAAACGGTTTCACAAGCAGCGGGGGATAAATGATGATTTATTTCAAATCGGCTGTATCGGTCTGATGAAAGCGCTGAATCACTTTGATTTCAGCTATCATGTCAAGTTCTCTACGTATGCGGTTCCGATTATCATGGGGGAGATCAAACGCTTTTTTCGCGATGATGGAAGTATGCGCATTTCCCGATCGCTGAAAGAAGGCTATTTGAACATGGTGAAGGCGAAGGAGGAACTGTTACAGGAATTGGGGCGTGAACCAACCTATGCGGAAATCGCAAAGCGGCTTCATATTGAGCCAAGCGATGTGATTTTAGCTTTTGAAGCCAATCAATTCGTATATTCCTTAGATGAAACGATTTATGAAAATGACGGTTCTCCGATTCGCTTGGAAGATAAGGTGGCAGAGCAAAAGCAGCATGATGTCGTGATGGAACTGGCATTAAAGAAAGAAATGAAACAATTGGATGAGCGGGAGCGCTTATTACTATATTATCGTTATGAGAAAGGAATGAAACAGGAGGACATTGCACAGCGACTGGGTGTTTCGCAGGTTCAAGTATCACGATTGGAAAAGAAAATTCTGGCCAAGCTGAAAGCACGTTTGGTCGAAGGCTAAGCAAGGAGTGAAGTTCATTCCTTTTTTTGCGTGTCCTTAAATATGGATACGGAGTTTGCGCAAATATTTACCGTTATGCTATAATAAATAAAAATACGGCGGGGAATGCACAAAGGAAGGGTGAACGCATGGCGTTAGAAAACCTGTATCAGTGTACCATGAAAGATCTTACGGACTTACCGCAGCGAATGGCAGAGGCATTTCAGGATCATCCGTTATTTTTTATTGCGTTTCCCAAAGCAGAGACGCGGCACGAATGCCTTGTTTATTTTTTTGAACAGTATTTATCCGCGATCGCACCGGATTCGATGTTTTTGGCCGATAGTGAAGAATTGAATACGATCATGATTGTCTGCGATTCTCGCCGCTATGAGCATCGACAATATTTGCGCCGCTTAGCCAAAATGAACTTGAAATTCCTGTACTTTATACCCCGTTTGGGGATTCGCCACTGCATTTCCCTAATTCGTAACTGGGATATGTTTTCCAGCCGATGGCTGAAAGATTTTGAACGCGATAAATTTTTTCATCTGGATGGCATCTTCACTCGTAAAGAGATGAGGGGACAGGGAAAAGGGGAAGCGATGATTCGGGAATTGCTGGATGAAGGGGAGATTATGGATATGGACATCAGTGCAGAAGCACATGAAAAAAGAACGGCGCTGTGGCTGGAAAAGATGGGATTTGTCTTAATGAATACTATTGTCGATGAGGAAAGTGATTTATATCAGTATTGTCTTATTGCACGACATCATAAGGAGCAGAAATCATGGATACAAAGCATCGAGTAAAAAACTTCTGGAAATATTTCATGGGAGTGCATCATGAATTGGAAACAGCCTTGAAAAAAGGGGATGAAGCATTATTACAGGATTTGCGCCGGGAGTTAAGCCTGCAGGTTGCCAGTGTATGTGATGCGCAGGTTGAACTGGAAACTCATGACGGTTTTTTTGAGATTACGTTTCATGGCGGCGCCAATAAGACCAAACAATATATATGTTCGCTGTTAAAAAAGGATGCGCCGAAGGAATTGGTAAATGACTGGATTATCAATCCCTTTCGTCAACCGCTGTCACAAAGCGCTTATCACACGCTGTTATCAATTGACGATGTTTCTTACAGCGGAGCGGATTTTATTATTTATTATGAAGTGGATAAAAACGCGAAATGTATTCCGATTGCGGTGTATTGTGAGGCGTTATTAAAGGTGGAAAAGGATCGTCGCTTATCTATTGTCGTCGCAATGCTCGAGCTTTACATCGGTGAAATTGAATTGGAAGCGCGGATCGGTGATATTGAAATTCTGGAAGAACCGCGTCAGGCTGCTCAAAACTTTTGTTATTTGCCGAATTTTTATGAGGATATATGCGATATCGTCATCAATGAAGATTGGAGTGAGTACTGCGAGCCATGTGCCATATATTCGGCATATAAGCTGGATCGTGAAATCACCTCGGACAGTCTGCGTAAGGATATGAAGCTAATTATTACCACCAATGCTCAATTACAGGAAGAATTGCTCAATCATGAAGCGGACAGCTGTGAAGAAGCGCAGCGCTTTGGAGCGCATTATGGGTATTTCTATTATGAGATTGAACAGGAAAAAGAAGCGATCGCATTGGTGCGCCAACAGCTGGAAAAAGAATTGCAGGAGCTGCTTTATCCGATGTCCATTGCCCGTACAATCGGGGGTGCCATTGGTACGCATTATGCCTATATTGATTTGATTGTGTTTGATGAAGATGCCATGGAAATTGTACTGGAGCGGCTAAATGAGCATTTGTCCTTTCCGCTCTATTATCAGCGCTTCACTGCTTAAGGAAAGGGAAAAAGTGACATCAATTACCGCAATGTGACATAGAATACTAGCAGGTGATAAGATGTTTTCCATGATGTTTGAACTACTGGCAAATGCGCTGTGCTATGTCGGTTATATTCGCAATCACTCCTTTGCGAAGCCATTAGATAAGGCGGAAGAAGCTCGCTGTATTGAACGGCTGAATCAAGGTGATGAAGCAGCACGCAGTGAATTAATTGAGCATAATTTGCGCTTGGTAGCGCACATAGTAAAAAAATATGATATTAAGCGAGAACAAACTGAGGATTTAATCAGTATTGGAACCATCGGTCTCATTAAGGCAGTGGATTCGTTTAAAAGTGATAAGGGACATAAGCTAACAACCTATGCATCACGGTGTATCGAAAATGAAATTCTAATGTATTTGCGCAGCTCAAAAAATTACTTTCAAAACGTATCGTTGAATGATCCCATCGCGACAGATAAAGACGGCAGTGAAATCACATTGATTGATGCCATTGCGGCTCCTGAGGATAAAAGCGTCATTGAGACGATGATTCTGGATGATCATATCCAGCGCTTAAAGCAATATATTCATGTGCTGGATGGCCGCGAATTGGAAATTATCACTAAGCGCTTTGGTCTGTATGGACAACAGGAATATACGCAGCGCGAAATTGCACAGCAGCTTCATATCTCGCGATCTTATGTATCACGCATTGAAAAGCGTGCCTTTATGAAGATTTATCGTGAATTTAAAAAGCATGATAGTTCCATAAAGCCATAGCTTCTGTATGTTAATATGGAGTGTAGTCTGTTTTCAGTTGGATATAAAAGGATGCTGAGCATTGCTTGTCATCCGCTTTTTTTGTGCAGATTTCATCGTTAAAGCTGACATTGCATCGCAGTTTATGTGCTGAAAGGATAATTTTGAAACATGGTTTCCAAATTTCATGTTTTACAAACGCTTATGAGACCTTTTGACCAGTTGCGCTTTAAAATCAACCAACTATCGTGTATTCGTCGAAAGATATATTTTCTTTATATATAATAACAGTGTGAAGGAAAGAGGCGGTTATCATGAAGGTAGAAATTAAAATTGACAGTTCCTATACTGATTCAAAATATTTCATACTGACTGCTTCCATGTCTGACAATGTAAAAAGCGTTGTAAAAAACCTTCTGAAGATGTCCCTCAAATCATTTCCGGTTGTAAGGATGGAAAAATTGAAATCTTGGAACAGTCAGATTTATCTATTTTGGAATTTTTGCATTGATTTTTGCGTTTATATGGATAATGCAGTTTATGCTTGGAAAGCATAACGTAGGAAAAATGAATGAGCAATTGTTTCAATCCCAAAAAAGCAGACATGAGTGAGAAGCAATGGATTTGCAGTCAATTTGTGGCATCAATTTTGACACAGGGCTATTGCAAGAATTTTGAGTATTTTATGATTAAAGAATCACATTGCAAATTTGTTTCACCGTAATTGGCATTGTTGTAATGTTGTAAAGCGGGCTATCATGAAGTAATTCATAATCCAACAATCGCTTTATACACATTTTCATGATGCATTTTTTCATCTTGTAGGGAATCATTTCTCGCACTCTGCTAAGGGGAGTTTATTATTGAATCTGCAAGTTTTACAAAACTTTGACAAAAGTTATGTTTTGAATTTTACAGACAACGATTATCATAAACATGGATTAAAAAATATCTGATAGAAAAGGAGAAACTGTATTATGAAGAAAATTGTAGCTTTTATTAGCATTTTAGCATTTGCACTTACGGCTATGACAGGGTGTGGAAAGATGGAAAACGGCACGGTATCTACGGACGGTTCAACTTCCATGGAAAAAGTAATCGGTGCATTGGGTGAAGCCTTTGAGGAAAACAATTCTGGGGCAACATTTACGTATAATCCTACCGGTTCCGGTTCTGGGATTACGGCAGTGGCAGAAGGCCGCTGTGATATTGGTCTATCCAGTCGTAGCTTGAAAGAAGAAGAAAAAGCACAGGGATTGGAAGAAACATTGCTTGCCCTTGACGGTATAGCTATTATCGTTCATCCCGATAATCCGATAAGTGATCTCGATCTTGCAACGATCAGTAAAATCTATAAGGGTCAGATCACGAATTGGAAAGAAGTCGGCGGTATTGATTCGGAAATTGTTTTGATCGGACGTGAAGCAGGAAGTGGTACAAGAGATGGCTTTGAATCTATCACTGATACAAAAGATGCCTGCAAATACCGTCAGGAGCTTACATCTACCGGCGATGTCATTTCTACCGTCGCAAGTAACTCCAACGCCATCGGATACGCTTCACTGGCTTCTGTGAAAGATACTGTCAAAGCGCTTTCTGTAAGCGGCGTGACACCTACAGAGGAAACGGTTAAGGATGGCAGTTATTTGGTACAGCGTCCCTTCGTTTTTATAACAAAAACCGATGCAAAGCTCTCTGATACAGCACAGGCATTCTTTGATTTTGCTACCTCCGCCGAGGCAAATGAAATGATCTCCGCCGCAGGTGCAGTACCCGTAAAATAAATGGATCAAAACGGCGGTTTGGCTTTTATGGTCAACCCCGTTTTGCGCATGGAAAGGCGGTTTCAGATGAAAAAGAAAAAAGTGATAGAAGACATCTTACATGGTATTTTCTTGATTTTAGGACTAATCACAGTCGGAAGTGTTTTAATGATCACCATATATCTTATCATCTCCGGTATACCGGCAATTCGGGAGATAGGGCTGTTTGACTTTCTGTTCGGAAAGGAATGGGCTTCTACGGCAGGTGATCCGAAATATGGGATTCTACCCTTTATTCTTACCAGTGTTTACGGAACAGCAGGAGCCATTTTGATTGGTGTACCCATCGGATTTATGACTGCGGTATATCTTGCAAAGCTGGCTGATCAGAAGGTAAAAAGTATCGTATCGGGAGCAGTTAGCCTGCTTGCCGGCATTCCTTCTGTAGTGTATGGTCTTGTGGGAATGATGGTGCTTGTTCCGATGATGAAAAGATTATTCCATGTTCCGGACGGTTCAGGGCTGCTTGCGGCGATTCTTGTACTGGCCATCATGGTTTTGCCTTCTATTATCAAGGTATCCCTTACGGCACTAGAGGCTGTGCCAAAGGAATACGAGGATGCATCTCTGGCGCTTGGCGCAACGCCGATTGAGACTTATTTTCGGGTATCTGTCCCTGCCGCAAAAAGCGGTATTGCAGCGGCTATCGTTTTGGGCGTTGGCAGAGCGATCGGCGAGGCAATGGCGGTTATGATGGTCGCGGGTAACGCTCCCAATATGCCTTCTCTCTTTCAAAGTGTTCAATTTCTCACAACTGCTGTGGCAAGTGAGATGTCCTATTCTTCCGGTCTGCAGCGGCAAGCATTGTTTTCTATCGCACTAGTACTGTTCCTGTTTATCATGCTGCTCAATGCGGCGCTGAATTTCTTTTTGAAGCGAAAGAAGGTGAAATAAATGTCAGGGAAACGAAAAGTATATATCACTACCATGCGAATGCTGATGTGGCTGTCAGTGGGGATTACCTGTGCACTGACACTGTTTCTGATTGGCTATGTGTTATGGAAAGGGCTGCCTAACATTTCATGGGAGCTACTCTCTACCAAACCGAGTTACTTATTAGAAAAGGTAGGAATATTGCCGGATATTCTCAATACAGTCTATATCGTGCTGGCAACACTTGTGATCGTACTTCCTCTTGGTGTAGGTGCAGCGATTTATCTGACGGAATATGCGAAAAACAAACGGATTGTCGGATTGATCGAATATGCGGCAGAAACGCTGTCCGGCATTCCTTCTATTATTTATGGTCTTGTGGGTATGCTCATCTTTCAACAGTTTTTTGGGATGAAAACTAGTCTGATATGCGGTGCACTGACACTTGTTATCATGAATCTTCCAACTGTTATGCGTACCACACAGGAAAGCCTGAAAACCGTACCCCAAAGCTATCGTGAAGGCGCATTCGGACTTGGCGCAGGAAAATGGCGTGTGATTCGCACAGTTGTTTTGCCGAGCTGTGTAGACGGTGTTATAACCGGATGTATTCTTTCGGTTGGACGAATTCTCGGTGAATCGGCAGCGCTTCTTTTTACGGCAGGATTTGCTCATGCCGTAAATGGAATGCTGGAAGGTCTGGGTAGTGCGGGGGCAACGCTGACAGTAGCGCTTTATGTCTACGCAAAGGAACAAGGAGAATTCGGGGTAGCGTTCGCGATTGCCGCTATTTTGATGATTTTAACTGTGCTTATCAATTTGGTGGCTGAATGGTCAGCCAAATATTTCCAAGAAAGGAGAAATGTATGAGGCATGTTATAACAGTGAAAGATCTTAGTCTTTGGTACGGTAATGTACAGGCTTTAAAAAATATCAATATTGACATTGAGGAGCAACGCATTACCGCTTTCATCGGTCCCTCCGGATGCGGAAAATCCACGTTTCTTAAATCTTTAAATCGGATGAATGATCTGATCGCCGGTGTACGAATTACCGGTGAGGTGCAGTATCGAGGGCAGAATATTTATGGCACGGATGTGGATGTCAATGAGCTTCGCCGCAGCATCGGGATGGTATTCCAAAAGCCGAATCCCTTTCCTATGAGTATTTATGATAATATTGCTTACGGGCCAAGGACCCATGGAATCAAAAATAAAGCAAAGCTTGACGATATTGTAGAGCAATCACTGCGTAGTGCTGCGATCTGGGACGAGGTAAAGGATCGGCTGAAAAAATCGGCATTAGGATTGTCGGGCGGTCAGCAGCAGCGGCTTTGTATTGCTCGTGCATTAGCGGTTGAACCTGATGTGCTTCTGATGGACGAACCAACTAGTGCCCTTGATCCGATTTCCACATCTAAGATTGAAGAACTTGCAATGGAACTTAAAGAAAAGTATACTATTATCATTGTAACGCATAATATGCAGCAGGCTGTGCGGATTTCTGATCATGCGGCTTTCTTTCTCCTTGGTGACTTGATTGAATATGGAAACACGCAAAAGATGTTTGAACAGCCGAAAGATAAGCGGACAGAAGACTATATTACGGGGAGGTTTGGATAATGAGAAGTCGTTTTGATGAACAACTTGCTGCACTGAATAATGAGCTTATCCAAATGGGAGCAATGTGTGAAGAAACGATAGCCATTGCTGCTAAGGCGCTCTCTATGGGAGATGTGATACTGACAGAAAAGGTTTTGGCTCTTGATGTGGAAATAAGCCGAATGGAGCGTACAATAGAAACACTTTGTTTGAAACTGCTATTGCAGCAACAGCCGGTGGCAAGAGATTTGCGACAGATTTCCGCAGCTCTTAAAATGATTACCGACATGGGACGTATCGGAACACAGGCGGCAGACATTGCGGAAATCATTACCTTTCTTGATGGAAGGACGGGCAGCGAATGTGAGCATATCCGATTTATGGCACAGGCGGCAAGCAGAATCGTTACAGAAAGCATTGATGCTTTTGTAAAACAAGACGTTATATTGGCTGATGCAGCGATTGAGCGTGATGATATTGTTGATGATTTGTTTTTGCAAGTAAAATCATCGTTGATTAAAATGATAGCGGAGAATCCGACAGCTGGAGAATATGCATTGGATTTACTAATGATTGCCAAATATTTTGAGCGTATAGGAGATCATGCGGTAAACATTGCAGAGTGGGTAGCTTTCTCTGTGACAGGAAAGCACAAAGGAGCAGATTTATGAAAATATGGTGTGTAGAGGATGATGAAGCCATTCGGGATATCGAGGTATATACGCTTAACTCCACTGATTTTGAAGCAACAGGCTTTACGGATGCGGCTGCTTTTCGAGCTGCACTGTCTACAGATAAGCCGGATTTGATCATCCTTGATATTATGCTACCTGGAGACAATGGTGTGGAGCTGCTGAAGTTTTTAAAAGACCGTCCAGATACCAGGGGAATTCCTGTCATCATGGCAACCGCAAAGGGCATGGAGTACGATAAAATCCAAAGCCTTGATTTAGGTGCAGACGATTATCTTGTAAAACCCTTTGGTATGATGGAGATGGTTTCTCGTGTAAAGGCGGTGCTTCGACGCTGCAATCCCACAACGGAAAAGCATCTTTTAAAGGCGGGTGGTCTTGTTGTCAATTTAGATGAACATACAGTCATCGTTGACAATAAAAGAATCCAGCTTACCTTAAAAGAATTTGAGCTTCTTCGATTGTTTCTCTCCCATCCTGGAATAGCATTTACCCGCGATCAGCTTTTTAATGATGTATGGGGTGAAAATTATGTCAGCGAAACAAGGACGGTGGATATGCATATCCGTACCTTGCGTGTGAAATTGGGGGATTATGGAAACATGATTGAAACCGTTCGCGGTGTTGGTTACAGATTAGAGGCTCCGCTATGACAAAGAAAATTTTCAAATCAATTATGGCTGTGGCTGTGGCTGTACTGATTGCGAGTCTTGTGATCATCATGGGATGTCTTTATCATTATTTTAGTGATGTCCAGGAACGGCAATTAGTGGATGAACTGTCTTTAGCCGCTGCAGCTGTAGAAAAGAACGGACAGGAATATCTTGAAAAATTGAAGTCAAATCAATATCGTCTGACATGGGTTGCGGCAAACGGTGATATCATATACGATACACAGTCCGATGAGAAAAATATGGAAAATCATGCGGACAGAGAGGAAATCAGACAGGCATTACAAAGCAGAGAAGGAAAAAGTTTGCGTTATTCCACAACGCTTCTGCAAAAAACGCTTTACTGTGCAAGGAGGCTTGACGATGGTACGGTTCTGCGTATTTCGGTCAGCAGTGTTACCGTGTGGATGCTTGTTCTGGGAATGATCCAACCGATTTTAATTGTGATTGTTGTAGCACTTGCTTTATCGGGGCTGTTAGCAAGCCGGATTTCCAAACATATTATGGAACCGTTAGATAACTTGGATTTGGAAAAGCCCTTAGAAAATGATACCTATGAGGAATTATCTCCTTTATTAAACCGTCTCAATAAACAGCATAGGCAGATAGCTATGCAGTTGACAAAGCTTCAGAGACAGAATGATGAATTTACGCAGATTACGCAAGGGATGACAGAGGGGCTTGTTCTTTTGAATGAAAAAAATGTGATTCTGAATATCAATCCTGCAGCGTTGAAGCTTTTCCATACAAAGAAAACGTGCATAGGTCAGGACTTTCTGACAGTGGATCGTAGCCATAATGTAAATCAAGCCATACAGGACGCATTTTCAAAAGGACATAGTGAAATTCGCATCGAACGTGAAGGGAAAGAGTATCAGATCCATGTCAATCGTATTGAATCTAACGGCAGTGTAATTGGAGGGGTTATCCTTGCGTTTGATACGACAGAAGCCGCTTTCGCAGAAAGAAATAGACGGGAGTTTACTGCCAATGTCTCACATGAATTAAAAACACCGCTACAATCTATCATGGGCAGCGCGGAGTTGATGGAGAATGGTCTTGTCAAGCCAGAGGATATGACACGTTTTGTAGGACATATTCGCATCGAGGCTAGGCGTCTTGTAACACTGATTGATGATATTATCCGATTATCTCAATTGGATGAGCAATGCGATATGCCTTTTGAAAACGTTGACTTATATGAGATCGCAACAGACGTGAGTAAGGAACTGACAGATATAGCGGCAGCAAGAGACATCAAAATTAATGTAATGGGAGAAACCGTCAGAATAAAAAGTGTCCGGCGACTTCTGATGGAAATTATATATAACCTTTGCGATAATGCTATTAAGTATAATAAAGATGGCGGAAGGGTGGAAGTTATTATAGAAAGAGAGGAAAACCAAGCGGTAATCACTGTAAAGGATTCCGGAATTGGTATATTGCCAAAACATCAGACAAGGATATTTGAACGATTTTACAGGGTGGATAAGAGTCGCTCTAAGGAATTCGGTGGAACGGGGTTAGGACTTTCCATTGTAAAGCATGCGGTACAATATTTGAACGGCAAGATAGACTTGCAGAGCACTCCCGGAGAGGGAACAATGATTAAGATTACTTTTCAGGAAAATGATGTGATGCAGGTTCTTTAGAGAACCTGTATTTACGTAATTTATATAAAATACAGCAGCTTTTTGATTTAACAAAACGGTAATGAATTTTTAAGGATACAGCTAACCATTTGTGAGTACTACTTATACAGCTATTATAAAGTACTATGAGGTCTTATAATAAAGCAACAATATGAAATGAAAGATGTTTTCGTTTCATTTGTTCTTATGTTGAATTGGCCTTTTCACTTATTATGCTCAAAAGTTGACGATATTCCCCTTGAAGATTACAAGGTTTTGTGCAATAATATTTGTACTGTTTCGATTTGTGGATAAAATATTTTCGATACTTATATGGAAATGTATGATGCACAAATCATGAATCAGAGCGAGCAATAATGGAGGTGAAGGGCATGGCAAAGCCATTATTCGACAGTATGAAAAATGGCTATAACCGCTATCAAGTCGACGATTATTTGAATGAATTGGAAAGTCAGACGGCCATGCTACACCGTAAAGTTGAGATGTTTCGCCAGCGAAGTGAGGAAGTGGAAAAACAGCTCAATATGATACGACAGAAATATCAGTTCGTCGTAGAAGGGCTAAGCGCCAAGGAGCGCGCTGCCGATGATATGGCGCGTATGGCAATGAAGGAAGCCAATATGATTGTCGATACCGCACAGCAGAATGCGGATGTCATCGTTCGCGAAGCGTTGATGACCGCACGCAGCATCTTGCTGGATATTGCTAAGCTGGGAACGGAAGCCAGTGAGCTAAAGGGCAATATGTACGAACAGCTTCAAGAGCTGTCGCAGGCTCTGGATGAATTTGAAGTTCCGCCGATTCCCGATATGGATTTGTTAAATAAAAACAGTGTAGATTAAATACGTTATAGGAAAGACGCGCACCATTAACTGCATCTTCAGAGAGAGGCCGGCTGCTGAAAGACCTCGGCGCAGGATTGAGCTGACATCACTTTCCGAGTAGATATCCCCAGGGCAACCAAGGATATCCGGATGATTCCCGTTAACAATTAAGAGGGCCCATTCGTTTATGAATGGGAATTAAGGTGGTACCACGTGTCAGAAAAGCGTCCTTTGTCAGGGCGCTTTTTTATAAATAATAAAAGGAGGAAATGAAAATGGAATATAAGGATACCTTACTGATGCCGAAAACCGCATTTGAAATGCGCGGTAAGCTTCCAAGCAAGGAACCGCTGATTCAAAAGCGCTGGCAGGATGAGGATTTGTATGGCAAGATGATGGCAAAGCGAGACGGCGCTCCCAAGTTTGTCTTGCATGATGGCCCGCCGTATGCCAACGGCGATATTCACTTGGGCCACGCGTTGAATAAGATTATAAAGGATATCATCGTTCGTTCGCATTTTATGGCCGGTTATCAAACACCATATATCCCGGGCTGGGATACCCATGGCTTGCCGATTGAAACGGCGATCACCAAGCAGGGACATGACCGCAAGAAGATGCCGCTGGCTGATTTTCGCAAGCTGTGCTATGATTTTGCGCTGGAACAGGTAGAGCGTCAGAAAAAGGGCTTTTTAGCTGTTGGCAGCATCGGCGATTATGATCACCCTTACGTCACATTGCATAAAACCTTTGAAGCAAGACAGATCGAAGTATTTGCCAAGATGGCGCTGGATGGATTGATCTATAAGGGTTTGAAACCGGTCTATTGGTCACCCTCCAGCGAATCCGCACTTGCCGAAGCGGAGATTGAATACAAGGATGTAAAAAGTCCGACCATCTTTGTGAAATTCGATGTATTGGATGGCAAGGGTGTACTGAATGGGGATGAATCGTTTGTCATCTGGACAACAACTCCGTGGACAATTCCGGCCAATTTGGCGATCTGCTTACATCCACAATTCACCTATGCCTTGGTGGAATGTGAAAAGGGCAAGCTGATCGTTTTGGCAGAAATGGTCGATGCTTTATGGGAGAAATTTGAATTAAAGGAAAAGAAGTTGTTAAACACGTTCCAAGGTAAGGAATTGGAACTGATTACCACGAAGCATCCACTATATGATCGTGAATCGTTGATTATCATGGGTGATCACGTTACGGCCGATGCCGGTACGGGTTGTGTACATACGGCTCCCGGCTTCGGTGCGGATGACTTTTATGTCGGAATGAAATACGGCTTAAGCGCTTATTGCAACGTCGATGAAAAGGGCTGCATGATGGAAGACTGCGGCGAATGGCTGGCCGGTCAATATGTCGAGGATGCCAACAAAACGGTGACGATGAAGCTGGATGAAATCGGCGCATTGTTAAAGCTGGAGTTTATCACTCACTCCTATCCGCATGACTGGCGTACCAAAAAACCGATTATCTTCCGTGCAACAACGCAGTGGTTTGCGTCGATTGATAAGATTCGCGATCAGCTATTAGCGGAAATTGACAAGGTTGACTGGATTCCTTCCTGGGGAAAACAGCGAATGCACAATATGATTGCGGATCGCAATGATTGGTGCATTTCCCGTCAGCGCGCATGGGGCGTTCCGATTCCGATCTTCTATGGCGAGGATGATACGCCGATCATGGATAAGCAGGTGTTTGATCATGTGGCAAAGCTGTTTGGGGAATACGGTGCGAATGTATGGTTTGAACGTGAGGCAAAGGACTTATTGCCGGAAGGCTACACCCATCCTTCTGCCCCCAACGGCATTTTCCGCAAGGAAAGCGATACAATGGATGTGTGGTTCGATTCCGGTTCTTCCCATACCGGGGCGATGATAGAGAGGGGACTCGGCTATCCGGCAGATCTTTACTTCGAGGGCAGCGATCAGTATCGCGGCTGGTTTAACTCCTCACTGATCGTCGGTACGGCAGTACACGGCAGTGCTCCTTACAAGCAGGTATTGAGCCATGGCTTCGTGATGGATGGCAAGGGCGTAAAAATGTCCAAGTCACAGTGGAATGCCGTTGCTCCTGCGGAAATCACCAAAAAATACGGTGCGGATATTTTACGTTTATGGGCAGCCAGTGTGGATTATCAGGCGGATTGTTCGATGAGTGATGAGATTCTTAAGCAGTGCTCGGAAATTTATCGCAAGGTACGCAATACGTTCCGTTTCCTGTTAGCTAATATCAATGAAGATGATTTCGGCAAGGAAGATTTGATCGCAACCGATACATTGCCGGAAAGTGACCAGTATATGATCATGCGCTTAAACGATGTGAATGAAAAAGTACAGAAGGCTTATGAGGAATATCGCTTCTCAGATGTGAGCGCCATGTTGACGAATTTGATGACGAATGAATTCTCATCGTATTATCTGGATTACACAAAGGATATTTTATATATCGAACAAAAAGACAGCTTGCGCAGACGACAGGTACAAACGGTACTCTATCATGCCGTGGATGTATTATTGCGTTTATGGGCACCGATTCTTGTTCATACGGCTGAGGAAATTAACGATATTTTCCACGGTGAACAAGAAAGTATTCACCTTGGTGAATTTGCCAAGGCATTACCGGTGGTAAAGGAAGCGGAAACCAAGACGGATATGGAGCGTTTGTTTGTATTGCGCAGTGACATTTTCAAGGCATTAGAGGAAGCGCGCGGCGATAAGGTGATCGGAAAATCACTGGAAGCAGCGGTATCGGTGAAGGTAAGCGATGAAGATCGTGCTTTAATCGATAAGGTATTCCCGCAGACATTTGCACAATGGCTGATTGTTTCCAAGGTTTCCTTCACAGAAGATGAGCTGAAGCAATATGAAGCATGTCAGATACAGGTAAGCAAGTGCGAAGGTGTGGTATGTCCGCGCTGCTGGAACATCACTTCATCCAAGGCAGAGGATGGCTTGTGTGAGCGTTGTGCCATGGTATTGACAAAATAGCATTATAAAAGCGTTATGTTTGATTCGTGTGAATCTTGCACAACGCTTTTTTTGCGGTTATTTTTTATCGTTTAATCCCAATATATAATCACTGGAAACATGATACAGTTTACACAAGGCAATCAAATGACGAATCGGTAATTCGTTAGCGCCTCGTTCATATCTTGCGTACATGGTTTGTGAAGTGTGAAGCACTTCAGCGACTTCGCTTTGCGTTAAATCATGATCTTCCCGTAAATCTCGTATTCTTTTTATGAGTATTGTTTGGTTCATCGGATCACCTTTTATAACTGTATCATAATACAAATATTTACTATTGAATTTAGTAAATATATGTACTATAATTACCTTGATAATTCCGCATTATCTAGGAAGTGAGAAAGATAGAATGAAATGGAATCGTAAAATGATGATGTATTTCATCGGTATTATTATGGTTGGGATAGCCGGATTTACTAGGAAATGTGTAAATTAGAAAAGACTACGCACTTTATTTCAATGTATATGGATTGTTACAAGCAAAGAAAAGATGCAGAACAAAAGGAGAAGATTACATATGAAGAAACAAAAGAATATTTTTATCGCAGCATTACTGTTATTTAGTATGGTGATTACCGGCTGCGCAAATAGTGATAAAGGAGAAAATAGTGATAACGCTGATGCCGGAAACAGTGAAAAAGTGCATACAATAGCAGACATTAAATCGGAATTTGACAAAGATCCTCAAAGTGCAGTTTCCATGATTGCGTCTAATATGAATCAATTAGACAGTGTTCATATTGATTACACCTATGATGATACCAAAGACGATGGTACCGGATCGCGCGCAAGTATGGATATTCAAAAGGAAGACGGTATATTTGTTGCATTAAGCGTTGATAGTTATTCAAGTATGATTCCTGCACAATGTGATGCAAGTGATTTGCCGGATTTTGGGGTAAATAAAGGTTGGGATTGGCGCGAATACTGTGCTTCACTGTACGGCGCTGATTTTAAATCGGAACCAGAAATCACCACTGAGAGTTCCTATATGTTCTATAATAAGAATGGTAATGTATATTGGTCAGCAGACGGAACGAATTTTGAAAATCAAAATGCTGGTTTTGAAAATCCCAATGATGCCCCTAAAGTTAATTTTACTTTTGAATATTTGCTAGGTACAAATGAATATGACGTGAAAGAATATCAGATTATTGATAATGATAACGGCGGAATAACGGTTGTATTAAAAAGAACACTTGGTGATGATTCTGATCCGCTAAAAGAGGTTACATGGGTCTTAAATGAAAATGGATATATCATGTCCACAAAGGAATATATTGAAGGAGGTTACATTCGTGAAGCTGGTACAGAAGTTGCGACATATTCAAAATTCAATGAAACAAGTTTTGACTATAGTAGATTTCAATTAGCAGAATGACGATATAAAGACAGAGGTAAGAATAACTTAAAAAAGTGAAATCGATCTGCTCCTGTCAAACGGATTGGCTGTATAAAGTTACGATTAACAGCCGAATAAATAGAGAAAGTATTACAATAGTACAAGGAGAATTTATGCGTTGTAAATTAAGTGTTTTTACCATATTCGTGTTATTGCTTATGGCAGGGTGTTCCGGTAATCCTATCGATGTAACGATGGAATACGGCACAGAAATAAAGCTAGAGAATTGTTTTGATTTAAAAGAAGGTGAGTCGATAACCTCTGATTTGAGTGTGGATTCAAAACAGATCGGTATTTATGATGTAAAAGCGACCATCACCGGCAAGAATCAAGCAAAACGTGAAGAAAAGAAGAAAATAACGATAGAGGATACCAAAAAAGCAAAGGTTGAATTGATGCAACCAACCGAAGTGATTTATGATATTCCGTATAAGGCAAGCTATAACCCGGTCGGGAATATCAATGCCATAAAAGATGAAGTGGATGGCGAATATAAAGAAATTGATATTGTAAGCAAGGATGAATACGACAAAGAAATTAAAGCAATCAATGAATTTAGATCAAAACAACAGAAACAGATTTATACTTCCAATGAACAAATAATGGATAATAAAGAAAAGCGTTTGCGCAGTGGTTATACGCTGGTGACAAGCGATGTGAATACGAAAAAAGCCGGTTTGTATACTGTTCGTATTTCTGTCATTGACAAAGGCTATAATGTTACCGAAATGCGTTATAAGGTCAAAGTAAAAGATAAGGGGGAAAGTACGGGTGAATTGGCAGTCGGTGTAGAAGGTACTAAGATGGGAAAGGCGTTGTCTTATAAGATCAATGATAAAGTAAATCCGTCTGCGAAATCAAAGTCTGATAAAACATTGTCAAACGGTGCACAAAGGCAACAGAACAACGGCGCCGGTACTGTTTCAAAAGGTACGATTGACGCAAAGGGAAGTCCGGTTTTACAAGCGGCATTAAACTATGTTGGTTCTCATATGATGTGTGATGAGCTTGTGACAATGGCGCTTGTGGACGGCGGATATTTGAGTGGAACACCAGATCCGATTTTTAAGGACGGGAATCATTATAATATCGGTGTATATCAAATGTCGAAACTCGGAAATTTCATTTCAGAAAGTGAGGCAGTACCGGGTGATCTCATTCTTTATAATGACGGCGGGTACGGATCCATGCACGTTGCCGTATATGCTGGTAACGCACAAGCGGTACACGGTGGTTTCAATGGTGAGAATGTTGTGATTCATTCCGTAAATATTGGGAGTGGCCCCAGATATTTTCGCGTATCGCCGATGACTTGGGATGATGTATACAAAAAGATATTTTCAAATGCGTCCAACTTTGACAGCGAAAATACTATACGACCAAATAATCCGAATCCATCAGCGCCGTCAACCGGTGGTTCAAACAATATTCCATGGGATGAGAGTGATTGGGAAGAGGGAAATGTAATATGTACTTTTCGCATCAATGATGTTTCCGTCACGTTAACATCAACGACACCCATTGATGAAAACTATGTCTATGCACAATTGGCTTTGGTGGATGAAGGACAGATCAGCGTTGATGAAATGGCAGCCAATTTAGCGGCAAAGGGATATACCATCATGGAATAGTCATTATGGCAAAGAAAAACTTTATGGTCTTGAATTCATTCTTATTGTTCATTAATTAAAAAATACTATTACTTATAAAATGACGACATGGCTGGATCATGTCGTTTTAAAAAGCACTTTACGCTGTGAAAGCCTTTGAAACAGATCAGATAATGCTTAATGCATGATGATATTCCAATCTCATTTCAGGTAATCAAGCGATTCAATGTCATGAATATTTTGAAAATGCTTACAAAAAAGTTGGATGAAATGAAAATAGTGTTTGAGTATTGTGTGAAAATTATGTATAATGTTAGATGGGAAAAGTGAATTCCCATAAGTATACAGGACGAACGGAGGAAAAATCATGGATTTGATGATCGTGGCGTCCGGGTTGACAGGTCTTGCTTTGGGGGTATTGATGATGTTTATCATTGCCAAAGCAGGTTTAAATAAAAATCAACAAAAAGCCGACTTACTGCTGAAAGAAGCCCAGTCCAAAGCGGATACGATGGTGAAACAGGCAGTTTTAGACGGCCGTACACAAGCACATGAGCTGAAAATTGCCGCAGAAAAGGAGATTAAGGATCGCAAAGCAGAAGTGACCGATATGGAAAATAAACTGCTGCGTCGTGAGGATAATCTGAATTTTCGTGATGAAACGCTGACGAGTAAAGAAAAGCAATTGGATGAAAAAAGTGCTCAGTTAAGTGAAAAAATGTCAAAACTGGACGAGAAAGAAAAAGAATTACAAGCAAAAATTGATGTACAGGTAGAAGAATTGGAGCGTGTGGCTTCCTTATCTTCCGCCGAGGCTAAAACAGAATTGTTTGCGATTGTTGAGAAGCGAATGGAAAGTGAAACGATGGCTTACATTAAAGAGAAAGAGGATGAAGCCAAGACCATTGCGGATGAAAAGGCACGCAATATTGTGGCACTTTCGATTCAACGTATTTCACAGGAAGAAGCAGTAGAACGTACCGTATCGGTTGTCGCACTGCCCAGTGAAGAAATGAAAGGACGCATTATCGGTCGTGAAGGCCGTAATATCAAAGCGATTGAACAGGCGACCGGTGTGGATCTTATTATTGACGATACTCCGGAGGCAATTACCGTATCCTGCTTTGATCCGGTTCGACGTGAAATTGCCCGTCTAGCCTTGGAGCATTTGATCAAGGATGGACGCATTCAGCCGGGACGCATTGAAGAAGTTGTCAATCGAATTAAAAAGGAAATGGATGCCCATATTGCCAAGGTCGGTGAGGAAACCGTCTTTAAACTGGGTATCGGCAGGATGGATCGCGAGATCGTAAAGCTGATCGGACGCTTGAAATATCGTTATTCTTATGGTCAAAATGCATTACAGCATTCGATTGAGGTTGCTAATTTATGCGGCTATATGGCTGCTGAATTGGGTTTGAATCAAAATTTAGCCAAACGGGCTGGCTTGCTTCATGATATCGGAAAAGCGTTGGATACGGAAGCAGAAGGCAGTCATATCGAATTGGGTTATAAATTCTGTAAAAAGCATGGTGAGCGGGAAGTGGTGCTCAATGCCATTCAATCACATCATGGTGAGGTAGAAGCAAAATTCTTAACATCCAATTTGGTGATTGCGGCGGATACGATTTCCGCAGCACGTCCGGGAGCGCGCTATGAGTCACTTCAAAACTATATCAACCGCTTAGAGGAATTGGAAAAAATCACTAAATCCTTTGACGGTGTGGATTCATCTTATGCGATTCAAGCCGGACGTGAGGTACGCGTTATGGTAGTGCCGGAGAAGTTGGATGATCTGGCTTGCCACAAGTTGGCACGGGATATTAAGGATAAAATCGAATCCGATTTGACCTATCCGGGACAAATCAAGGTTACCGTCATTCGTGAAACGCGTTCTTGTGAAACTGCCAAATAGGAGCTTGGCATGAATGTATTGTTTATCGGTGACATTGTTGGTAAAGCAGGACGACTCTGTGTCAAGGAGCATTTGCCTAAACTGAAGCAACGATATCAACCCGATCTTATTATCGCCAATGGTGAAAATGCGGCGCATGGAAAAGGCATAACCAAACGAATATATCAAGAACTGCTCGATCAGGGCATTGATATGATAACGATGGGTAACCATACCTTTTCCAAAAATGATATTTATAGCTTTATCCATGAGGCGGATCGCATGGTGCGACCTGCCAATATGGAGCCGCTTGATTACGGTATCAGTACACGGATACTGGAGGTCAATGGTGTTCAAGTTGCCATTAGTAATCTGTGTGGTGAGATATTTATGAATCACGTTGTGGAAAGCCCCTTTGTCAGTATGGAAAAAATATTGAATGAGGTGAAGGCAGATCTGCATTTTGTGGATTTGCATGGTGAGACAACAAGTGAAAAGGTAGCCTTTACCTATCACTTTGCCAAACGCGTGCATGCGGTGGTGGGAACTCATACGCATATTCAGACGGCTGATGAACGTATTGTATACGGTACAGCGGCGATTAGCGATTTGGGGATGTGCGGTGCTTATACGAGTGTCTTAGGCCGCGATGTCGACGAGGTGATTACCCGTTTTACATCGGATGTGAAAACGCGCTATACAGTAGCGGAGGGGGCGGCGATCTTTTGTGGCTTGTTTGTCCGCTTTGATGAAACAACCAAACGGGCAACGCAGGTGGAGCGAATTCAGATCCGTCCTGAGCATATTGAAGAATAAAGTCTTTCTGTTATGGAAGGGCTTTTTTTGTCTCAAAGTCATTTAAACATGGATGATCAAATTCATAAAGAAGTGGATTAGCACATATGTTGTAACATGAGGGAAAGGGGAAATGGCTTTATGATCACTGATATGATGTCTATACAAAAATGTAGAAATAAGCGTGCTTCCCTTCGATGAAAGATGCAAAGAAAAATACTTGCAAGCAATAGGCAATATGTGTATAATGTACATAGTTAAAAGGAGGAATAAAGAATGCCAGTAAATGTAAATCAGGATACTTGCATCGGCTGCGGTGCTTGTGTAGGAGTATGCCCGGTTGGCGCATTGTCGATGAACGACGAAGGAAAATCTGTTTGTGACGAAGGTACCTGCATCGACTGCGGATCTTGTGTTTCCGCTTGCCCTGTAGAAGCAATTTCACAGTAAAACCAAGCGTTGCTTGGTTTTTTTCCGGTTTTGGTATTCTTTCATTTTATAGCAGTTAGGAGTATGGATATGAAAAAACAACCCGGTTGGGCATTGCCCGATTTAAAGGCGGCACAGGTTCGCACGCCAGCACAATCACCGATCAGACATGAAATTTTTACCTTGCCGGAGTCAATGCGCAGACTCGGTATAGGAAAGAAGTATTATTTGCGCACTTATGGCTGTCAGGCAAATGAGCGTGATGGGGAAACTCTCGCCGGTATTATGGAGCAGCTCGGCTTTGTCTCTACTGTAGATACGGATGATGCGGATATCATAATTTTAAATACATGCGCTGTACGAAAGAATGCAGAGGATAAGGTGCTGGGAGAATTAGGATCATTAAAGCGGTTGCGCAAAATCAATTCTGATGTTTTATTCGCCTTGTGCGGCTGTATGGCACAGGAAGAAACGATTGTAACTACGATATTGGAAAAATATTCCCATATTAATTTAATCTTCGGTACTCATAACATCCATCACTTACCCGATTTGTTATATCGAGCCATGATTCAACATGAACAAGTGGTGGAGGTGTATTCCAAGGAAGGAGAGGTTGTCGAAGAGCTTCCGGTCAAACGCTTTGCGTCTCATAAAGCATGGGTCAATATCATGTACGGCTGTGATAAATTCTGTACATATTGCATCGTACCTTATACGAGGGGAAAGGAACGCTCGCGGGCGATGGAAGACATTCTGAAAGAGATTCGCGAATTGAAGCAGGAAGGCTATCAGGAAATTACATTGCTGGGACAAAATGTGAATTCCTACGGCAAGGATTTACATTTGGAAGGTGGCTTTGCGAAGCTGTTGGAGGAAAGCGCCCGAACCGGCATCGCACGAATCCGTTTTACTACCTCGCATCCCTGGGATTTCAGTGAGGACATGATCGATGTGATTGCTCGTTATAATAATATCATGCCGTTTATTCATTTGCCGGTACAGTCTGGGGATAGCGAGATTTTGAAATTGATGGGTCGTCGCTATACGATTGAACAATATCGCGAACTGTATGATAAAATATGTGCAAAAATTCCAGGATGCGGTTTTTCCACTGATATTATTGTCGGTTTCCCCAATGAAAGTGAGGAACAGTTTCAAAAAACGCTGGACATCGTAAAATACTGTCAATTTGACAATGCCTACACGTTTATTTATTCTCCCCGAGAAGGTACACCGGCTGCCGTTATGGAGGATAATGTTCCTATGGAAGTGAAACAACAGCGGTTAGCACGTTTAAATGAAATGGTGAATCACTATGCTCGCTTGCGCAATGAAGTGTATCAAGATCGTATCGTTACCGTTTTGGTGGATGGAATCAGTAAGAAAAATCCTCATGTGTTTAGCGGATATACCGAAACCAACAAGTTGGTAAATTTCACTAATATCAACGCAAAAATCGGCGATATTGTCAAAGTGCGCATCACCGCATGCAAGACATGGTCATTGGATGGGGAGCAAGTGATGGAGTAACACGCATCACTTTTTTTGCGGGAAACGGATCATTTTCGATGTCTTTTGAGCATAAAAGTGGTATAATAATCTTAGCTATGGCAAGAATGAAAGAAACATATACACTTTTTAATTAATATGGAGTATTAATACAATGATGGAAGGAGAAAAATAGATGGATCAAGTACGCATATTTGCGCTTGGCGGACTCGATGAAAATGGTAAAAATATGTATGTCGTCGAAGTCAATGAAGCGATATTTGTCATTGAAGCAGGCTTAAAATTTCCTGATACGGAACAGTTGGGAGTGGAATTTGTCATTCCCGATTTCACTTATTTAATCGAAAATAAAAATCGCATTAAGGGTATTTTTATCACCCATGGTCATGACGATGTGGTAGCGGCTTTGCCGTATTTGTTAAAGCAGGTAAAGGCTCCGGTCTATACGGGCTCTTTAACAGCCAATATTATTCATGATATGTTGAAAAAAGAGGGCGTAAAGGATGTGAAAATTCATCGCATTAAACGTTCCAGCAAGCAGACGATTGATAAGGTAAAGGTGCGCACATTCCCGATGACGCATGCCTATCCCGATAATTTCGGTGTGGCGATTATGAGTGATCAGGGAGCGATTGTTTATACCGGTGAATTCATCGTCGATTACGATATGTTATCACAACAGTATTTGTGTGATCTCAATGAATTATCCGATATCGGCAAGCACGGCGTTTTATGCTTGTTAAGCGAATCGCAAGGGGTAGAGCGAAGTGGTCATACAGCACCCAATCATCGCATTACCAGTTTGGTGGAGCCGGTATTTGAAAAGGCGAGCGGACGTATTTTGATCTCGGTCTATCGTCAAAGTCTTTATCGGGTAATTGAGATTATTGAAATCTGTAAGCGTATGAATAAGAAGATTTATTTTCATGATAAAGAGCTGCGCCGTTTATTGAAACATCTTGAGGATATGAAATACTACTATTTACCGCGGGAAATGGAAGTTGTGGAAAAGCAGTTCCGCGATGATATGGAGGATGTTGTCGTAGTGATCAGCGGCTCGGGCAAGAATCTGTTCCGCACGATGAGCAATATTGCCAATCATGAGGATCCTAAGGTTTCTTTCCGCGTGAGCGATACGATTATTATGGCTTCTCCGGTAGTCAGTGGTACGGAAACGGAAGCCACTGATATGGAAAACGACATTTATAAAGAGGGCGGTCATATCTTCTCATTAAGCTCTAAGACTGTACTCTCAATGCATCCAAGCAGTGAGGATTTAAAGATGATGCTTTATCTCTTTAAACCGAAGTATTATATCCCGGTAAAAGGCGAATACCGTCATCTTGTGATGAATGCGAATTTGGGCGTATCCATGGGGTATTCACCGGATCGTATTTTGATCTTGGATAACGGTCAGATTGCGTCCTTTGAGAATAAAGTTTTAAAAAGTGTCTCCGAGCATCTGGAATTAGAAGATACGCTTATCGACGGTAAGGAAAACTGGGATGTGACCGGTGTGGTTTTAAAGGATCGCGAGGTGCTGTCTACCGATGGTGTGATGGTGGTCGGTGTTGGCGTGAACATGAAAAGCAAGGAAATTATCAACGGTCCGGATGTGCAGACACGCGGCTTGATCTATTTAAAAGATGCCGATTACATTATCAAAGAAGTAGGGGAAATGATGGAGGAATGCATTAACAATGCGGTGGCGGAGAAACGTTATGATAATATGACGGTTCGCGCTGAAGCAAAGGAAAAAATCACCAAGTATTTATTGAAACAAACGGGCAAACGTCCGATGGTGCTGCCGGTGATCATGGAGATCAACGTCGGCGCATAACGTATTGGAGGGGTCTTATGGCCAAGAGCAAGTCGAGGAAAAACAATAAGAAAAAACAAAAGCAGAAGGAAAATGAAATATTGCTATATGTATATGCGTTATTTATGATAACATTATCGCTTATCGGCGCATTACAGATTGGCTTTGTCGGACAGTTGTTGACCGGCAGTGTAAAATATATTTTTGGAAATTTATATGGAATATTCTATGGTGTTGTATTTTTGTTTGCAATTCTATTGATGATGAAAAAATCCTTACAGGAGATTCCGTTAAATTACAATGTGGGAGTTGGGGCGCTGCTTGTCGCATGGCTGATCGCCGCATCCATCCCTAATGATGCTTCCTTAAAGGGAATGGGAGTATTCAGTGCTTATATCAACCATTCCGCAGAGATTTTTGCGGGAGAAATGGCTGCCGGAGGCGGCTTGATCGGTGCGATGTTCGTCAGTCTTTCCTCGTTCCTATTCGATTATACGGGAACATGGATTGTGGCTGTTGCGCTGATTACGCTGGGAATCATCCTGTTAGCTAGCGGTGCCTTTATGGAATGGCTCGGTAAAACGAAAACAAAAATCAGCGAGCCGTTGGCCGAGGCACGTACGCATAGTAAAGAGCGGCGCATTCAGAAAAAGGAAGCGCGCAAAGAAGCAAAACAACAGACGAAAATGGCCAATATTCGGGTGGATGACGATGAGGAAGAGAATATCATTGATGATACCTTGAGCATTGAAGAACGTGTTCAAAAAGGTCAGGTTTCCTTTTTAGAGGCAGATGAATATCAGGAAACGGAGAATGAGGAAGAACTGGATATTCTCAATGAGCAGCTTGCGATGGAGGAGATTGAGCCGCAGAATGTGAATTCATCGCCGATCGCGAAGCAAAAGGCAGAGGATCAGCGAATCATCGAGGAGACGATTGGGAAAGCCGATACGTTTATTTCTTCCTTTGAAGCGGATTACACCAATTACAAATTACCGCGATTAAGTCTGTTAAAGGATAACGGAAAAAAAGGAAAATCGTTAAACAATATCAATGCGGCCAATGAAAGTGGGCGCCGTTTGATTGAAATATTGGATCAGTTCGGGGTGAAAGCAACCTTAATCGCGACACATATCGGTCCGGCAGTTACCAAGTTTGAGGTCAAGCCGGATTTGGGCGTACGGGTAAATAAGATTAGTAATTTGCAATATGATATTAAGATGGCTTTGGCCGCTAAGGATCTGCGCATTGAAGCGCCGATTCCCGGCAAGTCTGCGGTTGGAATTGAAATTCCCAATGTAGAAAAAACGACCGTATCAATGAAGGAATTAATGAAACAGATGCCGGAAAAATACGATGATAAAAAGCTGGCTGTGGCATTAGGTAAGGATTTGATGGGCAACGGTGTTTACGGCGAGTTGAATAAAATGCCGCACTTATTGATTGCCGGTGCGACGGGCAGTGGTAAATCCGTTTGCGTGAATACGATTATCACATCATTGTTGATGCGCACCAAGCCGGATGAGGTAAAAATGCTGCTGGTGGATCCTAAAAAGGTAGAGTTTACCCCGTATCGTGAAATTCCGCATTTGTTAGGGCCGGTGATTACCGATGGCGAGGAAGCCAATCGCGCATTGAAGGTTATCGTTAATATGATGGACAATCGCTATGAGCTGTTTTCAATGGCAGGGGTTCGCAATATCGGCGGCTATAACGCATACATTGAAAGCCACCCCGAGGAAGGCATGGCAAAACTGCCATGGATTGTTGTGATCATTGATGAGCTGGCGGATTTGATGCTGGTCGCGGCCAAAGAGGTCGAATCCAGCATTCAGCGCATCACGCAGCTGGCACGTGCGGCCGGAATTCACCTCATCGTGGCAACACAGCGACCGAGTGTTGATGTCATTACCGGTATTATCAAGGCAAATATTCCTTCACGAATTGCGTTTGCGGTATCTTCTGCGGTGGATTCACGAACGATTCTGGACCAGGTTGGAGCAGAAAAACTGCTCGGTTATGGTGATATGTTATACATACCGGTCGGCGAACAAGTCGCGACCCGGGTTCAGGGGGCGTTTGTTTCTGATGATGAAGTGGCAGCCATTGCCGAATACGTCAGCAAACAGGCAAAACCCAAATATGAGGATGCGTTCTTACGATTGGAGGCATTGGATGGGGGCATTGGTGATTCCTCTGCGGCTTCATCACACGATGATCCCCTCTATGAGGAAGTGAAGGAGTTTGTTATCCAGACGCGTAAGGCCAGCACCTCGCTGGTACAGCGCAAATTCAGTATCGGCTATGCCCGTGCTGCTCGTTTAATTGACACTTTGGAGGAGCGCGGTATCATCGGACCGGCGCGCGGTAGTAAACCGCGTGAGGTCTATGCAAAAAACAGTGAGGAGGATATGAATGAGTAGCGTCAGTAACATTATCAAGGATCCAACCCTAACGTATCAGCAACAGGTGCTTGCCTTGGCACGGCTGGCAGAAAACAATGATGATACGCTAAATCTGGAACCGGAATTTGAACAAGCATTGAGGGAAATGACCTTATGTGATCTGGGTGAAGGTCGAGCACCGTATCGACCACGTTATATCTTGCCGGATTATGCGAAGCTGATGAAGGAAGGCTGTCAATTCTTGGGCTTAACTCCGCCAAAGGATATTTGGGAAGCGACCAATGCGTTGTTGATTTTCTACAAGCATGTCCCGAGTATTACATCCTTTCCGGTCTATTTAGGTAACTTTACCGATTTGTTTGAACCATTCCACAAGGAAATTGGAGAAACGCGCAAAGCGCTGAAGCTGTTTTTGTTGCACATTGATAAGACACTAACCGATTCCTTTGTACATGCGAACATCGGACCTTGTGACAGTGAGGTAAATCGCATTATTTTGGATTTGACCAAGGAAATGCAGCTCGCTATTCCAAACTTGACGCTGTTGTATGATCCCTCAAAAACCTCCGATGAATTTGCCTTGGCATGTATCGACTGTATGTTAGCTACCAGCAAGCCATCGTTTGCCAACGATGTGATGTATCGCAAGGAAATCCCGAATTACGGCATTGCCAGTTGCTATAACGCACTGAAGGTGGGAGGCGGCGGTTATACCTTGCCGCGCATTCGTCTGTATAACGTAGCGACGAAAGCAACCTCGGTAGATGATTTCTTTGAACGGGTCTTGCCGTATTATACGCAAATGCTATTGCGTAATATGGATACGCGTATTCGCTATATTGTAGAGGAAAGCAATTTCTTCACGTCGCATTTCCTTGTGAAAGAAGGCTTTGTGAAACGAGAAAATTTTACCGGTATGTTTGGTGTCGTAGGATTGGCGGAATGCGTCAATCACTTGCTTGGCATTGAAGATCCCAATCTTGGATATGGACACAGTGAAGCAGCAACCGCAATGGGTGAGCGGGTGATGAATGAAGTGGAGCGCATGGTTAAGGAACATCATGGCGTTTATTGTGAAGGATGCAATAATCAATATGTTTTACACGCGCAGGTCGGCATTGACAGCGATGGCCGCGAAAATTCTCCGGGAGCCCGTATTCCAATTGGCTCAGAACCTGATTTAAGCGATCATATTGAATGCGAAAGCCATTTCCATCACTATTTTGTTTCCGGCATCGGTGATATCTTTAAATTTGATGATACATGGAATCATACACAAAGTGCATTGCTTGACATCATCAAGGGTGCCTTTGTATCCGGTATGCGCTACTTTACCGGCTATAATGCGGATTGTGATGTTGTTCGTGTCACCGGATACTTGGTGAAAAAGAGTGAAATTGCGAAACTGGATGCACAGGAAACCAGTTTGAATAATGTGACGGTATTCGGACAGGGTGCTCGTGATAACGCCGATGCGTTGGATCGCAGAATCTATGATGAAAGCGCCCGTCAATAAAATCATCCCTTTTTCCAATGTAGATGGCCCGGGTAACCGCTGTGCCATCTTTTTTCAATCGTGCCCCTTTGCTTGTCTGTACTGTCACAATCCGGAAACGATTCAGATGTGCAAAAACTGCGGCGCGTGTGTCAACCAATGCCCGGCTCATGCGTTGAGCATGGAGGAGGGAAGTGTTTGCTGGAATCAAGATGTGTGCGTGAATTGTGATACATGCATTCGCTGTTGTCCCCATCTGGCTTCACCGAAAATTCAATGGCTCGATGTCGATGAACTGTATCAAAGAGTAAAGAAGCTTCGCTTGTTTATTCGCGGCATTACCGTAAGCGGTGGTGAATGCATGAATCAAGCACCGTTTTTGACGGAATTCTTTCACGAGGTCAGAAAGCTGAATTTAGGTATTCTGATTGACTCCAATGGCTTTTATGACTTTTCACAGTATCCGCAATTATTAGAGCTTTGTGATGGAGTGATGCTGGATGTAAAGGCAGTGGATCCGCAATTTCATCAAACGCTTTGTGCACAGGATAATACCACCGTATTGAAGAATTTAGATTATTTGTTAAGCATAAATAAATTAGAAGAGGTACGAACGGTGCTGTTGCCGCATCATGAAGAACAGAATCGTAAGACGATAGAATATGTGGTCAAGCTTATTGATAATCGCTGCCGCTATAAGCTCATCGCATACCGCAGCTTTGGCGTGCGTGAAGCAGGGGTAAAGAAATTTGGCACCGGTATTCTGAATGAGAATGAAATGAAAGAATATGAAGAATATGCAAAAAGCCTTGGAAATGTTACAGTCACTCTGGTGTAATAAATGTAAGTCGTTTATTGATTGACAAAAGGCAGGGAACAGGTTAAAATTTTTATAGAACCAAATGATTTCATAGACGGAGGAAAAACAAATGAAAAAACTTTGGAAAATGGGTTTGGTTGCGGCCATGGCCGTAACAACGCTAGCTGGTTGTGGCAGTAGTGGTGACGACAAGACCGGTGGCAATGAGGAATGTCCTGTAAAGGTCGGCTTTGTGACGGATACCGGCGGTATCGATGACAAATCTTTCAATCAGGGTTCTTGGGAAGGTATCGTGAAGTGGGCTGAAGAAAACGGATACTCTACCGAAAATGGTAAATGTATCGGTTATGTACAGTCCAATGCGGAAGCGGATTACGTACCGAATTTGAGCTCCATGGCAGAACAGGGATATGATTTAGTCATTGCGGCTGGAAACTTGTTCAAGGATGCAATGGATCAAGTATCTCAGCAGTTTCCGAATACAAAATTCTTTATCATTGATGAAGTGGTAGAGGAAAGCAATGTTGTCAGCGGTATGTTTGCGGCAGAGCAGTCTTCTTATCTTGTCGGTGTTGCGGCAGCAATGCAGGCGAAAGCAGAAGGCGGCGACACAGTTGGCTTTGTCGGCGGTATGGATTTAGAATTGATCAAAGCATTCCAGGCAGGCTATGAGCAGGGGGTATGGTCTGTTGATCCTGCCATGAAGGTTATGGTTGACTATGCCGGATCCTTCTCTGATGCATCGAAGGGTTCTTCCTTGGCAGAAAAGCAGTATGGCGCAGGCGCTAAAGTCATCTATCATGCGGCAGGCGGTACCGGAGCCGGTGTCATCAAAACAGCGATGGAAAAAGCGGAAAAAGGTGAATCTGCATGGGTGATCGGTGTTGACCGTGATCAGTATGATGATGGTAAATACGGCGATGGCTCTAAATCAATCATCTTAACTTCTGCATTGAAGAAAGTCGATGTTGCTACATATTCCGTTGCGAAGAGCGTATCGGATAATGCATTTGAAGGCGGCAAGACGTTAATGTTTGATTTGGTAAATGACGGTGTTGGATTCCCAGCTGAAAATCCGAACTTGTCTGAAGATATCATTAAGGCGATGGAAGCTGCTCAACAGGATATCAAAGACGGTAAAGTAGAAGTATCTGCGACTCCGAAAGTAAATAATGGCGAAACAGGTACGAAATAAGTTGTTAATTTGAGTACAGAAAGATAAGCAAACGCTTATCTTTTTGTTTTGTAAGAAAGCGAACTATGATATAATGTTATTAGTTATTACTACCTTAAGAAGGAGGAGGGCAGCCCATGGAATATGCAGTAGAAATGCTGAATATCACGAAGGACTTTCCCGGAATTCGGGCCAATGATAATGTAACAGTGCGCTTGAAGAAGGGGTCGATTCATGCGTTGCTTGGCGAGAATGGAGCCGGTAAATCCACATTGATGTCGATTTTGTTCGGCTTGTATCAGCCAAGTGAAGGCACCATTCGCATTAACGGCAAAGAAGTAGTGATCACCGATCCCAATGTCGCAACCGAATTGGGAATTGGAATGGTTCACCAGCATTTTAAGCTGGTGGAATGCTTTACCGTAACGGAAAATATCATTTTAGGGATGGAGCCAACCAAAAACGGAATGGTGGATCTGAAAACGGCACGTCGGCAAATTGTGGATTTAAGCAAGAAATATGGCTTACAGATTGATCCGGATGCGAAGATCAGTGAGATTACCGTTGGTATGCAACAGCGTGTGGAAATCTTAAAAATGCTGTATCGCAATGCTGATATTTTGATCTTTGATGAACCAACGGCGGTATTAACACCGCAGGAGATTGAGGATTTAATTATGATTATGCGCAATCTGATTCAGGAAGGCAAAAGCATCCTACTGATTACGCATAAGCTGAAGGAAATCAAAGAAGTAGCGGATGAATGCAGTGTGCTGCGTCGTGGTAAGTACATCGGCACTGTCAATGTAAAGGATACGACGGAACAGCAGATGGCGGATATGATGGTGGGACGCAATGTCAATTTTAACGTTGAAAAGGGTCCTGCACACCCAGGCAATGTGGTTTTGGATGTCGCACATATCAATGTAAAAAACGCCAAGGGAATTCTGGGGATTAAGGATGTTTCCCTGCAGGTGCGTTCCGGTGAGATTTTAGGCATTGCCGGTATTGATGGAAATGGACAGGAAGAATTGGTATATGGCATTACCGGCTTAAGTAAGATTGAATCCGGCTCTGTGAAGTTTGGAAGTCATGATGTTACCCATAAAAGCATCAAGGAGCACTATGAAGCGGGGATGGGCTATGTGCCGGAGGATCGTCATAAGCATGGATTGATTCTGGATTTTGCATTGAAGGAGAATTTTATTATTCATCATTATCAGCGTCCTCCTTTTGCGAAAAACGGCATCTTACAACCAAAGGAAATTGATGATTATGCGAAACGTCTGATTGATGAGTTCGATGTGCGCAGCGGCAATGGCAGTGAAACTTTAACTCGCAGTATGTCCGGCGGTAACCAGCAGAAGGCAATCATCGCACGTGAAATTGATCGCTCACCCGATCTGTTGATTGTCGTACAACCGACCCGCGGTTTGGATGTTGGTGCGATTGAATACATCCATAAGCGGATTGTGGAGGAGCGTGATAATGGCAAGGCCATCTTATTGGTATCGTTTGAATTGGATGAAATCCTGGCGCTTTCCGATCGCATCGCGGTATTGTTTGACGGTCAGATTACCGGAGAACTTAAGGCAGCGGAAACCAATGAAAAAGAGCTTGGCTTGTATATGAGTGGTTCCAAGCGAAAGGAGGTCAGCGATCATGACTAAAAATAAAGAAGCATTGAAGATATCGCTGATTGCCATTTTATGCGGCATCCTGCTTGGCGTATTGGTTTTAGTTTTATCCGGTGAAAATCCGATCGCTTTGTTTAATACATTATTAAAGGGTGTGATCGGTGTCGATCTGATGAATGGCAGTGGCATGAATTTGCGCTACTTCGGTGAATTTTTATTGACCAGTATGCCGATCATTCTTACTGGCTTATCCGTAGGTTTTGCATATCGTACCGGATTGTTTAATATCGGTGCGGAAGGCCAACTGATGGTAGGCTCTATGGCATCGATCTTTGTGGCGATCATGGTACCGCTACCACCGGTGATCCATGTCGTTGTCTGTGTGCTTGCCGGTACGCTGGCAGGTGCTTTGTGGGGATTTGTGCCGGGCTTCTTAAAGAGCCGCTTCAACGTTCATGAGGTCGTAATCTGTATCATGATGAATTATATCGGAATGTATTTTTCCAACTGGGTGCTGCGTGGCTTGCCGGGTTCGACCGATTCGAAAACGGCGATCATCAATTCCAGCGCCTCACTGAATTCCGATTTGCTATCTTCATTAACCAATCATTCCCGATTAAACTGGGGTATTCTGTTTGTGATTTTGGCAGTGATTGCCTATTGGTTTATCATTGAAAAAACAAGCTTCGGTTACAGTCTGCGTGCTACCGGTTTTAATAAGGACGGTGCACAATACGCCGGAATGAAGGTCAATCGTAATATTGTATCCTCCATGATGATTGCCGGTGCGCTGTCCGGCTTGGCGGGGGCGATTGTTGCATTGGGAACCTTTAATATGGGACGGGTTCTTACTGCCTTTGAAAACTATGGCTTTGACGGTATTGCCGTTGCGCTGACCGGCGCATGTAATGCGATCGGTATTGTATTGGCTGGCTTGTTGTTTGGTTTGTTAAAGGTCATTCAGCCGCTGTTACAGGCATCGGGCGTACCTAAGGAAATCGGTGAAATTATATCTTCTTCCATCGTTTTGTTTGTGGCAATGCAGTATGGTATTCAGCTTGTGATGGGCTGGCTTGCAAAAAGACGGTTGGAAAAGAAACCGGCTACGGCGCAGCCGAATCAAGGCGGAGGTGAATCATAATGGATTTACTATATCAAATGACCCCATTGGCGCTCGGTGTGGCAACACCGATTATCATCTGTTCATTAGGCGGCTTGTTTTCGGAACGCAGCGGCGTGGTGAATATTGCGTTAGAGGGAATCATGCTTGTTGGAGCCTTTGCGGGAGCTACGTGCAATGTGTTTTTGCAGGGAAGCATAGGCAGTATGGCACCATGGATCAGTATTATTGTCGGTGGTGTGATCGGATTGCTGTTCTCATTGATTCACGCTTTTGCCTCCATTCATTTAAAGGCGGATCAGACAATTTCCGGCACGGCATTGAACATGTTGAGCACCGGTTTGACTGTATATCTGTGCCAGATTATCTTCCATGCACAGCGTTCGCCGAACTTTACCTCGAGCTTTTCACGGATCAACGTACCGCTGTTATGCGATATTCCCATCATTGGCAAATTGTTTTTCACCAATGTATATCCAACCTTCTATGTTGGCTTAGTGCTGGTTGTTGTGACATGGTTTGTCGTGTTTAAAACGAAATTCGGTCTGCATATGCGCTCCTGCGGTGAATATCCGCAAGCCAGTGCCAGCTTGGGAATTGACGTTATTAAAATGCGCTATATCGGAGTACTAACCAGCGGTTTCTTAGGAGGATTGGCTGGTGCAATCATGGTATTAAGCATGGAAATTCAGTTTACTGCATTTGCGATTCACGGCGTGGGCTTTATTGCCATGGCATGCCTGATTTTCGGTAAATGGAAACCATTCGGATGCTTGGGCGCTGGTCTGTTTTTCGGCTTTTCGCAAGTATTATCGCTATTCAGCTCGCAGATTCCGATCATCGGCGGTCTGCCCGGTGAATTGTTCTATGCGATACCGTATTTATTGACGATTATCGCACTTATTCTCTTTGCCCGTAAGTCCGTAGGGCCAAAGGCAAGTGGAGAAATCTATGATTCCGGAAAGCGTTGATATTTAGGGACACATTGCGTGTCCTTTTTATGTGGGAATTTTCGTATATCATAAAAGGATTCCCTGGTTCTTTAACTTCATTTCGTATATAATACCATTGTTATTTCATACTAAATAGGAAAGAGGCGATGGAATGCAAGCGACCAGCGGTGTTTTTCTACATATGCACAATACGACAAAATTTAAGGATATTGGCATGAGTCTGCGCTTTATGGCTCCTTTATCCAAAGAAGAGGCATCGATACGAAGCTTATTGGTCATGATGATGATGGATCGCTGTGAGGCATACCCGAGTAAAAAGGCAATGAGTGATCAACAGGACTTTTTATATGGAGCGACTTTAAATGCGCAGAGTGTCGGCTATGGAAGAGCCCAGGTGCTGGACATCCGCATGAAATTGATTGATCCGCGCTATGTTTTAGAAGAAGGTCTCTTAACTCATGCCTTGGCTTATTTGCGTCAAGTATTGTTTCATCCGCTTTTAAATGAAGAAATGCTGGCAGAAGCAAAGCTGATCTTAAAGGCAAAGCTGAAACGGCTGCGTGATGATCCTGCCCAATATGTGGTAAGTCGCGGCTTACAGATTGCAGGAGCAAATACTCCGATGTCCATATCGGCACTGGGGGAGTGGGATCAAATCGATGACATAACCTTGGCGGATATCCATCAAGCCCATCATCAATTGTTATATGAGAATCGCATTGACATCATGGTTTGCGGTGCGATTGATGAAAATGATTTTATGTCCATGATAAATAAATATTTGCCTTTTGAACCAAGAAAAACTGATTATCAAACACATTATACGGTTCAATGCCATGTGGATCAGCCGTTAGTAAAGGAGTATCGCAAGCTTCAACAATGCAGTATTTTTATGCTGTGGCAGACGAATATGGATATATGTGATCCGCATTATTATGCGCTTCGTCTAGGGGCTGCGATGTTCGGACAGTATCCGACATCCTTGTTGTTTCAGGAGGTGCGAGAGAAGCGCAGCTTATGTTATTCCATTTATGCGGGATTGCTTGCTTATGATGGCGCTCTTGGCGTTACTACCGGGGTGGAACAGGAGCATATAGATGCGGCTATCGAATTGATATATGAACAGTTTCAACGGATCGCAAACGGCGGTTTTGACGAATCGCTGCTGGAGGTGAGCAAAACCATGATCATTCATTCATTAAAGGCTTCCAAGGATGCGATGAATTCCATCATTGCACAGCAGTATCAAAATTGCGTTTTGAACCAACAGCTCAGCGTGGAGGATCGCATTGACTTGATAAAGCAAGTAGATAAAGAAATGGTAATGAATGCCTTTCAAGGCTGTAAATCAATTATGAGCTTTGTCGTATGTAATGAGGGGGAAGCATCATGAAGCACATCGTGAATGAGCGCTATCGGGAAGCCTATGATCAGGAGCATTTGGATAATGGCTTAGAAGTCATATTGTGGCATAAGGATGGCTATGAAAAAAGCCTGTTTATGATGGTAACACCCTTTGGCGCTCGTGATTTAATTCAACAGAATGAGCAAGGAACCATACTTCATCATCCACGTGGCATTGCGCATTTTTTAGAGCATAAGATGTTTGCGATGCATGGCGAGGATGTTATGAATCGCTTTTCTGCCATGGGCGCAAATGTCAATGCCTTTACGAGCTATCAGGAAACGGCATACTATGCCTCAACAAGCGGCGATCCGCGAGAGCCATTGAATTTATTGCTGGATTTTGTTCAGGAATTGGATATTGATGAAGCCTCTGTGGAAAAAGAAAAGGGCATTATCATATCCGAGCTGCACATGTATCAAGAGATGAGTGACCAGCGTTTGTTAATGGAAACATATGCTTCTCTTTATCATAAGCATCCGCTTCGTTATGATATCGGCGGGGATGATGAAAGTGTTGCTAAAACAACATTAGATCAGCTGTATCGCTGTTATGAGTGGAATTATCATCCCTCAAGAATGATATTGATTTGTGTCAGTGGTCATGATTCTCAGGAATTGTTGGATATCATTCGTGAAAATCAGGCAGGCAAGCATTTTGCGCCGCCCCTAGCCATACACTCTTGTAAGGAGGAAGAGCCTAGGGAAGTAGCGCGATCCGACTATGCGTTCACGATGGATGTCACTAATCCAAAACTATGTGTGGCGTATAAGTTATCCGGTCTCAATGAACCTTATGAACGCCTGCGCAGTGAATGGAGCATTCGCTTTCTTCTTGATGCATATTTTTCTTCTTTAAATCCACAGTATCAATCATGGCTTGATGAAGGTATCATCAATGATTATTGTGGCTGTGATGTGGATCTTGGAAGGGAAGTGGGATCGATCCTGTTTTATAGTGAAACCCAGAAGCAGGAAGAATTCATTGCGCTATGTGCTCAATGCATGGAGCAGGTGAAAAAAGGGGAAATAAGTGATCATTTGCTCACGCAATTAAAAAAACGCTATTATGCGCAAAGCATTCGGGCGATGAACAGTTTTGACGATATTGCGATTTCATTTGTGCGCAGCTGTTTTATCGGCGTTGATTATTTTCAGACACTGGATGATTTATATCATTTAAGCTTGGAGGATTTACAGCATGCTGCCGTGCATATCAGTAACTGTGATCGTGCGATCGTGCGATTATTGCCGAATCAATCATAAACATTGAATTTGTGATAAGAAATAAAAAAGTGTACTCGTGACACTTTTTTTGTACACAAAAAAGGCGTTTATCACAAATATGACGATTTGCGAATGATGTAGAATTTTAGGATAATATGACTGCACCTCAAAGATCATCTTCGGATCTTCAATGAATGCGAAGAAAGGAGGGAAATGATGATTAACAATGTTGTTCTAACGGGAAGAGTCATAGAGCTTCCCAAGCTGCGCGAGACGGCAAGTGGTATCAAGTACGCCAATATTCTGTTGGATATCACCCGTCCGTTTAAAAACAGCAGCGGCATATATGACAGCGATAAGGTTTCAGTTACCTTGTGGAAAGGCATTGCTGAAACGGCAAACGATGTCTGTAAAATCGGTGATATGCTTGGAATTAAAGGTCGAATTCAAACGTACAGCGTAGAAAAAGAATCGCAAACATATTACAATTATGAAATTATCGCGGAACACGTATCATTTATGTCCGGTTAACCTTATTCATGCCCTTCGATCGTTCTTCTTTCACGGTAAATAAACTCACTATATTTATCGAACCCCTCAACTCTTATATGACAACCCTTATATGCATTTATCTGACAGAGTCTGATTGAAGGGCATGGATAGAAAGGAAAAAAGCATAGACTCTGTCATGATAAATCTTAAACAGCCCATAAAGTAACATCAAAGGCAACAACAGGCAAAGCAGTAACTCCCTTTCTTATTGCTTTGCCTTTTCGATGAAAATGAATGCGGATAAAATTGGAATGCTGATAGGGGGAGGATATATCAACGAAATGATTCGTTTCATAACATTGTCGCGAAAAAAAAAGAACTGTAGCTCTATCGTCAAGATGTTTTGAGCAATGCCTACAGTTCTTTTTGAATTAACGGTTGTAAAATTCTACGACCAACAATTCGTTGACTTCCGGATTCAATTCGCTGCGTTCCGGCAAGCGTAAGTAAGTTCCTTTTTTGGCATCCTTGTCAAAGTCGACAAATGCCGGAGTATTCAAGGTCGCTTCCAATGATTCGTTGATCACTTTCAAGTTTTTGGATTTTTCCTTTACTTCAATCGTGCTGCCCACTTTTACTTGAGCACTGGGAATATCACATTTTTTACCGTTGACCAAAATGTGTCCGTGGTTTACAAGCTGACGTGCTGCTTTACGCGTTGAAGCAATTCCCATACGATAAACAATGTTATCGAGTCTGCTTTCCAGCAAGCATAAGAAATTGTCACCAGTGACACCTTTCATACGTGTTGCTTTACGGAAAGTGTTGTAGAATTGGCGCTCATTTACGCCATACATGAAGCGGATTTTCTGCTTTTCGCGCAGCTGTAATCCATAGTTGGTGAGTTTTACTCGTTTCGTCGGTCCATGCTGACCGGGTGCGTACTGCCGTCTTTGAAGCTCTTTGCCGTTTTCCAGGATGGAGAATCCTAAACGACGGGAAATCTTCCAAGTCGGTCCTGTCATTCTTGACATAATATGTCCTCCTTATTGTTTGTCGGTGATTCTTGACAACAACAGGGGTAAATTATCATCCGCTGTGTTAGTGCTTACGACGCCCTCACTTTTCAGCTAAGCTACTCGATCGTCCCATATATCATATGTCACTAACGCGATTATCGTATGACTTTACCGGCTGCTATCATTTTCACGCCTATATATCTTACCATTACAAAGGTAAGATGTCAACGAAAAAAGCTTTTTACGGCTTGTGTATCGGATAAGTGATACTGATGGAGATCATAAGAAAAGGGAGTGACAATGGCAGCTAGTTCATTTGATCTGCGACATGCAAAAATATTCATTTTTCTTATGAAGGCTAAATTGCGCCTTTATGTCAGGAAATGTGTTATAAGTATGTAGAAATAATTGAAGTTTCCTAATGAATTCACTTATAAATTATGCTATAATAACAATTAGAGAAATTCATTTCATGATGCAAATTTAAGCGAGGTGTAATTATGGAAGAATTTATAACAAATATAAAAAATATCGTTACCGCTGAGGTATTGGTATATATTTTGATCGGCATGGTACTGCTGGTGATCTTGACCGTCGTCATGATGATGCTGCGGCAGAAAAAAGCCAAGAAGGAATTGGATGAATTGGAGTTGAAATACAATTCGCTGAAAAGTATTCCATTGGCGTTTAAGCTGAATAAAGCCGTTGCGCTGTCACGGGTAAATCAGGAAATGGCACAGCGGGTGGAAGGCTGTAAAAATGATTTTGATATGGTACAGGAGCGATTGAAGGAATGCAGCGTTCTGCTGGCAGAAATTGATGATCTTGTTTACATTCGCAAAACGAAGGCAGCCAATCGTAAAATGTCCACCTTGGTGACAATGTTAAATCAATGTGAGGATAATGCGAAACGCGTCAATGAAACTTTAGATGAAGTATTAGAAAAAGAAAATGAACAGCGAGAACAGATCAACAAGCTGAAAGAGGAGTTCCGCAGTGTGAAGAAGAAAATTGCGGATAACCGAAGTGCCTTCCATCAGGCAAATGAATATCTTGAGCATGAAATCAATGCGATTGAGAAGATGTTTTCCTTGTTTGAAGAATGGATGTTTGCTTCTGAGTTTAACAAGGCAGCGGATCAGCAGGACGAGATTTTGACAAGGATTCATCAGCTGGAGGAATTATTACAGGCGTTGCCGGGACTCTATGAACGCGCTAAGGGCGTATTGCCGCGTGCGATAGATGAAGTCGGCTATAACTATGCTCAATGCAAAAATAAAGGAATCTATCTGGAGCATCTCGAAATCAAGAAGAATCTGGAAGTTATTTCTGATATGCTCAAGGAAGATTTGAATAAGCTGCGCAATGGCCAAATAGAAAATGTCGAAGATGATTTGAACGAATGCGAGAAGCGTTTGGGACAGCTACAGGAACAGATTGATAAAGAAGAAAAGGCGTATGATGAGGTCACGAAGAACGTCGACATTCTCTTTGATAGCGTGCGAACGGTCAATCAGGATGTAGAAGCGATTAAAAAGCTTTATGATCGCGTTTATGAACGCTTTGGCTTTGAAAACTGGACGGATAAGCTGAAAGAAACCAATGAGCGGCTCAGTGTGTTAAACGATATGAAGCGTAAATTGGAAAAGATCATTTTGGAAAAATCAGTGCCGTACACCACGATACTCATTTCTTATCAGGAACTGGATCAAAGCAATACCGTATTTGTTGATGAAGTCGCTAAGATGAAAGTGAAGTTGGAAACAGCGTGCAGTGATGAGGAACGGGCAAAGAAACAGCTCGTAAAGCTACAGCTGATTGTTAATGAAATTCATGTGAAAATCAAGAAGCATCGTTTACCAAGTGTATCACAGAAATATGAGGATGATCTTCATAAGGCAAAGATGATGATCAAGGATATTGTGGTGATTTTGGATAATACGCCTTTGGATGTAAAGCGCTTAAACAGTGAATTACGCTCTGCCATAGATTATATTTATACATTATATAATAGTGTTAATAATTTAGTTGGAATGGCAATTATGGTGGAAAATACGATTGTATTCGGCAACCGCTATCGTTCCAGCTATCCCGATGTTGATTCGGAATTGACACGCTGTGAATTGTGCTTTAGGAATGGGCAGTATACCAAGGCGTTAAAAATCGGTATTCAGGCGATTGAAAAAATGCATCCCGGTGCGTATGAAAATTTAATCAGTAAAAAGGATCCGGGAATTATGAATCAGGCGGTGTAAGTCATGATCTATTTTGATTATGCTTCTACGACACCAATTCATGAAGAAGTGTTGAATGCTTATATCAAAATCCTGCAAAATCATTATGCGAATGCGGATTCCTTGCATGATGAAGGACGAGAAAGTCAACGATTGATGGAGAAAAGCCGTGCACAGACTGCACAGCTTTTGTCTGTTTCTACAGAGGAATTGCTGTTTACCTCCTGCGCCAGTGAAGCCAACAGCTTGGCAATCAAAGGATTTGCATTAGCACATCGTCATCGCGGCAATCACATTATTACTACATGTGTGGAACATTCCAGTGTATTGAAAGCGATGGAACAGCTAGAACAACAGTTTCAATTTCGAGTGACATATTTACCCGTAAATTGTGATGGGACTGTGGATTTGGATGCGTTAAGGAACGCTTTGGATGCAGATACGATTTTAGTCAGCACGATGTATGTCAACAATGAAACCGGTGCGATCAATCCGATTGAAAAAATTGCTTGTTTGGTTCACGAACAGAGCCGTGCAGTTGTTCATGTGGATTGTGTACAGGCATTGGGTAAGCTGCCAATTCCACTTTCCCTTATTGATATGGCGACCTTTAGTGCGCATAAAATTTATGGCTTGAAGGGTAGTGCGCTATTATATAAAAAAAGAAACATTAATTTACTACCGTTAATTAACGGTGGACAACAGGAACAGGGGATGCGCGGAGGCACCTCCAATGCGCCGGTGAATATCGTCTTTGCCAAAACATTGCGACTTGCCCTTAGTAATCAGGAACCTCACAATAAATATGTGCAACAGCTTCATGATCGGCTTTGCGCAAAATTTCAGGAGCTGCCGGATGTGCAGATACAATCAAATGAGCGCTGCATCCCACATATTATCAGTGTTGCCTTTTTGAAGGTAGGCAGTGAAGTGATGCTGAATGCGTTAAATGAACGTGGCTTTGCGGTTTCGGCACAGAGTACATGCTCCTCAAAAAGCAAGGCGCATTCTTATGTGATCGCGGCGATGGGACTAGGAGAAGCGGCAGCGACCCATACGATTCGTATTTCATTGTCGCATCAAACGAAACGTGAAGAAGTGGATGCCCTGGCAGCGGCAATAAAGGAGATTAATCATGACTATCGAACGAAATGAACCTATTGTTTATAATCATATTTTAGTGCGCTTTGGTGAATTATCGACCAAGGGAAAGAATAAAAAGGATTTTATCAAACGATTGTATACCAATGTGAAAAACGCCTTAAAGGCATTTGATAAGCTGACTTACGAGCGCACTCATGATCGGATGTATATCCTTTTGAATGGCGAGGATGGCGAAGCGGTTGGAGCGGTATTACAAAATGTGTTTGGCATTAGCTCCTTTTCCTTGGCGATCCGTGTTCCCTCACAGATTGATGAGATCGTGGCAATGGGGAAACGGGTAGCGATGGCAGATGAAGCAGCGACGTTTAAAATTGATACAAGGCGCAGTGATAAGCATTTTCCGATGATTTCTGATGAAGTCAATCGCGCGGTTGCCGGTGCTATTTTAAAATCAACCTCAAAGAAGGTGGATGTTAAGCATCCGCAATTACGCTTACAAATTGAAATTCATGAGACGGATACGTATTTGATGAAGGGCCGTATTCAGGGGAGTGGCGGTTATCCGGTCGGAGTAGGGGGGAAAGCCATGGTGATGTTAAGCGGTGGGATAGACTCACCGGTGGCAGCCTACTTAACGATGAAACGAGGTGTTGCGATCGAATGTATTCATTATGCCTCGCCGCCTTATACTTCTGCGCGGGCACAGGAGAAGGTATTAGAATTAGCACGAAAGGTATCTTGTTATCAGGGGCATATTCGTGTTCATATCGTACCGTTTACCGATTTACAGCTGGCGATTTATGATCATTGCGATGAATCCTATGCGATAACGATTATGCGCCGTATGATGTATCGTATTGCTGAGCGTTTGGCGCAACGTCAAGGGGCTTTGGCCATTGTAAACGGGGAAAGCATCGGTCAAGTGGCATCGCAAACACTTGAGAGCATGAGTGTAATCAATGAGGTGACGCAAATGCCAGTGATTCGTCCGGTTGCGACGATGGACAAGCTGGAGATCATCGCCTTAGCTAAGAAGCTTGGCACATATGAAACAAGCATCCTTCCTTTCGAGGACTGCTGCACGATTTTCACACCGAAAAATCCTGTGACTAAGCCAACATTGGCAAAAGCACAGAAAATGGAACAACGCTTTGATTATGAATCACTGTTGGAACAGTGTATGCAGGGAATCACAACTTTGGAAATCAATCCAATCGAAAAAACAACGGCTGATGAAGATTATTTTTAATCTATGATTGTTATAAGTGATTATGTATAAAATCGCTATGATTTCAATCATGTATGAAAAGGACACTACTTTATATGGAGTGTCCTTTTCATAATTTATTGGCATATAGAACCATTCTTACTATCGCTATGATAGACATCTTGTAACAAAGGCAAGGTTATTCTTACCGCAAACCCACCATGAGAGCTATGCTCAATCGTAACAGTACCATGATGCGACGCCGCCACTTGCTTTACAATAAGCAACCCTAAACCGTGACGTTGGTCTGTAGTATTGGTATCACAGACCATATAATGCGGTGAGTGATTGAGCTTTTCAATCTGTTCATGGGAAGCGCCTATGCCGTTATCTTCAACGCTGATGATACAATTCTGTTCATCACATTGGACAGAAACATAAATGGAGCAACCATTTTCATTGTGATTGATACAATTTTGGATAAGGTTTGAAACTGCTCGTTTGATCAAATCCTTATCAGCATAAATGAAACAAGCAGAAATGCTTTCGTCTGTCTCCCATTCGATCGGGTGCTTATTATCTAAATCGGTATTGATAAAATCCACGACAACTTGTCTTACGATCGCAATAGCGTTTTCACGCTTTTCCATCAATGGCTGCATATTATATTCAAGCTTAGAAGCCAAATTGAGATCATTGATCAGATTTCTCATTCGTTCGCTTTGTTTACGTATGGCAGTTGCTTTATTGCGTTCATTGTCAGACAGATCAATATCGTCTTCTAATTGCCCAGCATATCCCATTACCGTAGATAAAGGTGTTCTTATGTCGTGAGATATTCCTGCAATCCAATTTGCTCTTGCGGTTTCTTTCTTTTTGAGCTGGGAGCTTTGTGATTGCAATATCTCTGAGGTTTGATTGATATTTGCGGAAATTTCAGACAATATTCCTTTTTCTTTCAGTGTGACAGCCTTGCCATTTCCTAATGATTGAATGCCATCAGCGATTGGTTTTACTGATTTCAGCAATTTGGCATTAACGATCATATAGATGATAAACATCAAAAACACATTAACCGCAAGAGTGATTAAAAATGTCTTTGGCAAATTAGCAATAAATTTGTAATCCCAGCTTGGCCACATGTGTTTCCAAAAGCTTTCTTTAGGATAACCAAGTACGATTAAGCCGTTTTTTCCTTCTCCTGTAAAGGTTGGATATCCATCAATGTATCCACGGGTAAGATTAGCTATATCAGAAATTGAATAATTGAGAGGAATGGTATTAGGAAGATTATCGGAGTGCCAAACACATTCACCAGTTTCATTGTCTATATAAACAGCCCATATATGATTGGATCGTAATTGTTCTACGATATCATTGGGCATTGTATATCCCTGATCAGTTTGCACGATGCTTTCTGCGAATTCCGATGCCGTTATCCACGGACTTCCATTCGGCTTTTGATTAGATACTATGACGGCTAATATAACAAGATTTGCGATAAGTAGTAGGAATGAACTAAGTAATAAGATGCCGACAAAGCGTTGGATCAGCTTGGGTACACTTTTCATATTACTTGCTCTCCACAATAAGCTTATAGCCCAACCCTTTAATCGTAATTAAGGAAACCGGTTGCGAAGGATTTTGTTCAATTTTTTCTCGCACACGGCGAATGTGAGCCATCAAAGAGTTTTCATAGCCAAACGGATTGTCTCCCCAGGCGGCTTCACATAGGGCATCGATACTGACAATTCGATCCGCATTTCGATATAAGGCAGAGAGTATATTATACTCTTTTGCAGTAAGAGGAATATGTTCACCATTTTTTATTACTTCTGCTCGATCAAAATCGATCACACTGTTTGATAATTTTACGAGTGGATTTTCACTCTTATAGCTTCTGCGAAGTATAGCATTCACGCGAAATATGAGCTCTTTTGGTAAAAATGGCTTTACCACATAATCATCAGCCCCAAGTCCAAAGCCACGGAATTTATCTTCATCCTCTCCGCGAGCAGTCAAAAAAAGTATAGGATAGTCTGAAATACTTTTTAATTGCACCATAAGGTCGAATCCATTACCATCGGGCAGCATCACATCTAATATAGCAAGTTCTGGTTGGAAAGTATTTGAAATAGCAATAGCCTCAGCTACGGATTTGACAGTCTTTATATTTTGAAATCCATCTTCATTTAAAATAGAAACAACCATGTCCAAAAGCTCTTGCTCATCATCGACAAGTAGGATACGTTTCTGTTTTATGAAATCGAAATTCATAGCTTTCAGTCTCCTTTGTGTTTTTATTATAGCATAAAAACATACTTTTTGATGTGACGCAGTGAAATGTAAGGTAAATGTAAGATAGCGAGAATGTAGCTGCAAGGTTAATATCGTAAACTAAGGTTGCGATGATAAGAAAGGAGCAAAACAATGAATATCATTGAAACGAAAAACTTAACGAAGTCTTATGCTGATTTTACTGCTGTTTCTAATGTGAATTTGCATATCCCGAAAGGTAAGGTATATGGCTTTCTCGGGCCAAATGGCGCAGGCAAGTCCACTACCATGAAAATGTTCATAGGACTGACAAAGCCTACCAGCGGTTCCTTTACAATTGATGGAAAGAAATATCCGCAAAACAGAGTCGAAATTTTGAAAGAGGTGGGCTCATTTATTGAAGCTCCTGCCTTTTACGGAAATTTAAGTGGAGAAGAAAATCTTGAAATTATTCGCAGAATATTAGGATTAAGCAAAAACTCTGTATCAGAGGCTCTTGAAATCGTGGGACTTACGCAATTTAAGAAACGTCTTGCGAGAAAATATTCGCTTGGAATGAAGCAGCGGTTGGGACTTGCAAGTGCTTTGATAGGGAAGCCACCCATTTTGATATTAGATGAACCAACAAACGGACTTGACCCTGTCGGTATTCACGAAATCAGAACGCTGATCCGTTCTTTGCCGGAAAAGTATCATTGCAGCGTTTTGGTTTCTTCGCACCTGTTGTCTGAAATTGAACTGATGGCGGATACCATAGGCATCTTAAATCATGGACATTTGCTATATGAGGGAACACTTGATCAATTAAAGCTGGACGCTGCTGCCAAAGGTTATCCAACCGATAATCTGGAGGATACTTTCCTGGCACTGATTGACGCTGATAATCGGCAGAGAGGGACAATAAGATGAGCATTGCTTTGGAATGTAAAAAGGCAAAAAGAACGGGGTTTCTGCCGGCATTTGTCGGCGGCGGTATTCTGGCTGCAGCTGTGCCGATTATCAATATGTCCGTTCGATCTGATATGTATGTTGGATTACAAGAATCTCCCATACAAATTCTGATGAATGCAAACTGGCAGATGATTGCGATGCTTAATATTCTGCTTATCGTGATAGGAGGCTGTCTTTTATATAGTACAGAATTTGCGGATAATGCCATGCAAAAAATGAAATCTCTTCCTATTCGGGAAAGCAATATTTTTATGGGAAAATTTGCTTTGATGGTTATGATGTGTGTGATCGTACTTATCTTTGAAGCAGCTGCAATCGCATTTTGTTCTTTCCATTGGTTTGAAATCGGGAGTGAATTTTGGATGGAGCTTTGTAAAAGCATTGGGTATACGATGTTATTGATGCTGCCATGTATTGTCACATCGCTGTTTATTTCTTCGGCTTGTAAGAATATGTGGATTTCCCTTGGCATTGGGGTTGTCTGTGTTTTTACGGCGACCATATTGCCAACCGATCACTTTATTCTATCACTCTTTCCCTTTGCTTTACCGTTTCAAATTTATATAGATACCGACACGGTACAAACCATGCACTATATATTTGCCGCAATGATCGAACTTGTGGCTTTCGGATTGGCAGAGTTGATATTTATAAAGGTAAGGAGGATGTTTGAATGAGCTTTTTATCACTAATCGGCGTTGAATTCAAAAAAATAAAGCGATCTAAAATATTCCTGATCCTGTTTATTGCAACTGTTATCCTTTGGATACCGTCAATGATCAACGCCAAGTTAAATTTTGGAATGCAGGCCGAGGGAATTTCACCAGAAAACAATTACTTTATCCAAGGCTTTCTTGCCATGTCTTGGTTTATGTTTCCTGCAAGTATGGTTGTTGGAACCGTTCTGCTTTCACAAAATGAAAGGTCGAATAAAGGAATTTTAAAAATGCTTGCTATGCCGATCAGTACGGTAAAATTATGCTTAGCTAAATTTGTTGTACTGCTTGTATTAGCAGCAGTACAAATTGTAATGATGACAGGGATGTATTATCTCAGCGCGGCGATTGTTACTCAAACGCAGAATTACCCTTTTATGCTATCGCCGCTGTTTGTTGCCAAGGAAATCGGACTGTTTTTTATGGCTTCCATACCGATGATTGCATTATTCTGGATGCTGTCAGTATGTATCTCGACAGCAATATTCTCTGTTGGCATAGGCTTAGCATCCATTGTGCCATCCGTACTGGTTATAAATACCAAGCTATGGTTCATCTATCCTATGTCGTATCCATTCTTCGTGATTACTGCTGAATATGGAAAACTGGCAACCAATCTTGACACGGCTCAAGTGGAGCTGATACCTTGGATTCCTGTAGCAATTACGATTACTATTATTTGTTTAGGCATTTCCTGTATCCGTTTTGGGCAGGCTGAAAGGAGATAGTATAATGAAAAACAAAATTTTGACTGTTATCAGCACCATCATGCTTTTTGTTCCTTGGACAATATTGCTGCTTAGAATGTACGATTGGGCGTTAAAGTCGCCTACGGCAGAAATTATGATCGCTTGTTATTCCATATTTATGATCTTTAGCGGAATTTTTACAATCAATTCTTATGTCAAGGAAAAGGCGCAAAGTAATCTAATGAAAATCTGTTTGATTGTAAATGGTCTTTATGCGGTCGCCGGTGCAGTATTTCTAGTTATGATGTTATATAATTTTATGTAAGGCACATTGGCTAAAGAAGTAAAAGAAATCATATCAGAAATTTTTGCTTAAAGCCATTGTTGTTTTGCGGATGGTAGCTTTCATCACGATAAAGGTAGCTTGCAAGACAACATGTTTGATGCCGGCATATGTGGATGTTATCTTTTATAGATATGTTCTTGCAAATTAAGTTGGATTGCTCATTTGAAGGGAGCGATTGACACTGTTTTATTTTTTCTCAATCAGGTATAATGTGATCAAAACTTGTCATACTAATGATGAGGTGATAAAAATGGAAAGAAAAAAACAGTATAGCGAAAAGCAGGTTGAGCAAGATTTGTATCAGTATGAAATGGGTATTGAATTAGGTGCCGATGTAGAAAACGAAAAACAGCAGCATCGCAAAGAATACCAGCAGGAAAACCAGTCTTCTGATTATAAAAATGATTCTTCAAAGCAGAATCGCAATCAGCGTAACCAGCAGCAAAGCAACAATCAATTTTCTTCGCTGAATCAAAGCAATAATCAGAACAAAAATCAGAATAATCAGCGACAGAATTCTCAATCTCAGCAAAATCGCAATCAGCGTGATCAGATGAACAATCGCAATAGCTTCCGCTAAGTATTGTTACGTATGATTCGTGAAAGATAAGCGAAAAGAGGTGTCATCCAAGTGGATCGCCTCTTTTTCTATGATGATAATATTAAGAAGGAATAGTTATCATCTATCACAAAGCTTTTTAAGCATAGGTGTGTTATAATGGGTTAGAAGAAGCATACTTTTGCAGGAAAGGAAACGCTTATGGAAATCAGAGTCCTTCGATATTTTTTAACTGTTGTACAAGAACAAAGCATCACCAAAGCTGCGTCAGTGCTGCATATTACTCAGCCAACCTTAAGCCGACAGCTCGCACAGTTGGAAGCGGAAATAGGGGTTAAGCTGTTTGAGCGCGGTTCGCGCAAAATTACCTTAACCAATGAGGGGATATTACTGCGACGGCGCGCCGAAGAGATTTTACAGCTGGTGGATAAAACAGAAAAGGAGATTATCATACAAGAAGAACAGGTGGAAGGAAGGATAACCATAGGATGTGGAGAAACTGTATCGGTTCAGCTTTTGCCTGATCTGTTTGCAGACTTTCACAGAAAATATCCACTGGTTTCCTTTGATTTATATACCGCAACTGCCGATCAAGTAAAAAATCTAATGGACCGCGGTTTGGTGGATGTGGGATTGCTGGTGGAGCCGGTCGACATGGAAAAGTATGATTTTATACGCCTGGATCCCAAAGATCGTTGGGTGGTATTGATGCGACCGGATGATCCGCTTACAGAGAAAGAACGATTGACAGCTAAGGACTTATTGACACTTCCGCTCATTTTACCGCGACGCTTACAGGTACAAAGTGAGCTGGCAAGCTGGTTTGGTGATTATTACGACAAGCTCAATGTGCTGTTCACAAGCAATTTAAGTACCAATGCGGCCATTATGGTAAACAGTGGCCTAGCTTATGCGGTAGCGATTGAAGGCTCTTTGCCGTTTTGGGATCGAGCTAAAATAACCTACCGGCCACTACATCCTAAGCTGAGCGCTTCCAGTGTATTAGCGTGGAAACATGGACAGCCATTCAGTCTCGCTGCCACAAAATTTATTGAACATATGAAATGCTTTTTAAGCATGGGTGAAGCATAAAAATAAAGTATTTGATATTATAGAATGATCAAGTAAAATGTAAGTAGTACTATGTTAACTGATTTCCACTGTTGCTTCTGTTAAATTCAATGCTGTTGCAAATTCAATGAGCGATATTTCGGTTTGGAAAATTGACTGATATGCCATTGCCAAAACTTTGATTACAATATATAAGAAGTATACGTTTTCTAAATACAATTAAGTGACTGTATAAAAAATAAAAAAGGAGACTAGCTATGCAGTATATGAAACTTGGCACATCAGATTTAATGGTATCTCGTATTTGTATGGGATGCATGGGCTTTGGAGATGCCAAAAATGGTCAGCATTCGTGGACGCTGAATGAGGAAGATTCTCGCAAAATCATTCACAGAGGATTGGAATTGGGAGTGAACTTTTTTGATACTGCCATCGCTTATCAAAGCGGAACAAGTGAGCAGTATTTGGGAAGGGCATTAAAGGAATTTGCGCGCAGAGAAGATGTGGTTGTCGCCACCAAGTTTTTACCACGCACGCAGGCGGATATTGACGCAGGAATTACCGGTCAAATGCATATCGAACGCATGATCAATAAAAGTCTTGATAATCTTGGGATGGATTATGTCGATTTGTATATTTATCATATGTGGGATCATCAGACGCCGCTTTATGATATTATGGAGGGGTTAAATAATATCGTTAAGGCAGGAAAAGCGCGTTATATCGGAATTTCTAACTGTTTTTCATGGCAACTGGCGAAGGCCAATGCACTAGCAGAAAAGGAAGGGTGGGCGAAGTTTGTTTCTGTTCAAGGGCATTATAACTTGCTTTTCCGTGAGGAAGAACGAGAGATGCTGGGATTGTGCAGGGAGGATAACATCGCTATGACGCCGTACAGTGCACTGGCAAGCGGGCGATTGTCAAAGGCCCCCGGTGAAACAAGCAAGCGATTACAGGAAGACAGCTATGCGAAGTTGAAATACGATGCCACTGCCAAGCAGGATGAAATGATCATTCATCGGGTGATGGAGATGGCAAATAAGCATCATGTATCCATGAGTGAGATTTCCTTGGCGTGGCTTTTGACAAAAGTAACTGCTCCTGTTGTAGGGGCCACGAAGCCATCGCACATTGAGGGAGCAGTAAAGGCAGTTGATCTTGTGTTGACCCATGAGGAAGCATCCTATTTAGAAGAGCCTTATGTGCCCCATGCCTTGGTAGGCGTTATGGCTCAAAACACCGCACAGAACGCAAAAGCAAAGCATGTATGGTCAACCGGCAATCAGAAGCTATCATAGTGATAAAGAAATCATGAGCAGAGAAGCTATACAAACAGAAAACAATATGGGTACGCAAAAATTAAGCAAGCTCATTATTAAGACGGGGATACCGTTAATGCTGATGATCGCTCAGATATTTGGCATGACTACAAGAATCTTCATCAATCACAGGTGATTATTTGCGATATTACAAGGTGATTATACTAGGAGGTATTTATGATGAATAATAAATTGGTTGCGTATTTTTCGGCAAGTGGTGTTACGGCGAAGGTAGCGTCGATGCTGGCAGAGGTTATAGAGGCAGAAATTTATGAGATCAAACCGAAAGTTCCTTATACCGATACAGATTTGAATTGGATGGATAAAAACAGTCGCAGTTCATTGGAAATGAATGATCCAAATTCCCGTCCTGCGATTCAAGGTAAGGTGGATCACATGAAGAATTACGATGTCGTTTTTGTCGGCTTCCCAATTTGGTGGTATGTAGCCCCGACCATTATTAATACCTTTTTAGAAACTTATGATTGGAAGGGGAAAATTGTAATACCGTTTGCGACCTCAGGCGGCAGCGGAATGGGCAGCACCAATGATAAACTTCGTCCAAGCTGTAAAGGAGCGAAGCTGATGCCGGGAAGATTGCTCAATGGGGCAATTTCCATAAAAGAAATAAAGGAATGGGCAGAAAGTATTTTGAGTGATTCATCGAAATGATAAAGAATGTGTTTTTTATAAAAGGATAAGGTATACATAATAGGGAAAGGAGATATTATGACATCAAAAGAGTTGAAACAGGTTTTTCCACTAGGAGAAAAGAATGAAGCATTTGCGCAGTTTTTTGAGGGAACGAGCTATTTGAAAATGTTGAGCAGCGAGCGTGTAAGCATTGCCAATGTGACGTTTGAACCGGGATGCCGCAATCATTGGCACATTCACCACAAGGGCGGTCAAATATTACTTTGTACGGCCGGAAGGGGCTATTATCAGGAGTGGGGAAAGCCGGCACAGGAAATGAAACCGGGCGATGTGATCAATATACCACCAGAGGTTAAGCATTGGCATGGCGCTGCGTTTGATAGCTGGTTCGCCCATTTGGCCGTAGAGGTGCCCGCCGAGAACGCGTCCAATGAATGGCTGGAGCCGGTGGATGAAGAAGCCTATAACAAATTGAAATGAGGAGATGTAACGATGAAAAAAGTAACCGCAGGCAGAGATGCACTGGGCAATTTTGCCCCTAAATTTGCTGAATTGAATGATGATGTATTGTTTGGAGAGATTTGGTCAAGGGAATCACAGCTATCGTTGCGTGATCGCAGTGTTGTCACGGTAACAGCACTTATGGCAAGCGGTGTTCTTGACAGTTCTTTGGCATTTCATATCCAAGAGGCAAAGCATAACGGTGTTACCCAAAATGAGATGGCAGAGATATTGACCCATGCGGCTTTTTATGCCGGATGGCCAAAGGCATGGGCTGCCTTTAAGATGGCAAAAGAAATCTATGGAGAAACGGAATCATAAGCTGATCGTAGCTTTTTAAACATTTTATGTGGTTGTTTTAAATTAGTTATATGAAAAACGATCGTTTTTTCATGAACTGAGAAACCCTGTGATATTTTAGTAATGGCACTATAAGTCTTTTTTTAATCACAAGTTCCATTCATCTTGCACTGTGATCGCATGGTCTGATGAATGGCTTTTTTTTAGTGTGTTTGTTATAATGAAACAGAAACAACTTTATGATCTGATTTTTGTGGTTGTTGTCATATATTTTATTTGTATTGATATTGTGAAGGAGTGAGGTATGATGTTTCGCTGTCCAAAGTGTAACGAGCCGTTGCATCGCCATGGTATGTCCTATATTTGTGCTTATCATCACTGTTATGATTGTGCTAAGTCCGGCTATGTCAATTTGACGTTACGACAGAAGAAACAGCACGGGGATGATGCGATGATGATTCAAGCGCGCACCGTCTTTTTATCAAACGGCTATTATGCGTCTTTACAAAAGGCATTGCTTAGGGAATTGCGTTTACTTAACCCACAGGTTTTGATTGATGGGGGATGTGGTCAAGGCTATTATACCAACGCATTGGCAGATCACTTACCGAATTGTGAAGTCTATGGCTTTGATTTATCTAAATACGCATTGAAAACGGCAGCGAAAGGAAATGCCCGGGTTCACTATGCGGTGGCAAGCGTCGCCCAGCTACCGCTTTTTGATGCCTGCGCTGATTGTGTTGTATCCATTTTTGCGCCGCTTTATGAACAGGAAATGCATCGCGTGTTAAAGGATGGTGGAGCTATGATTCGCATTGGTCCCGGTCCGCGTCATTTATGGGAATTAAAGCAGGCTTTGTATGATAAGGTTTATGAAAATACAGAACCTGCTCCACTGTCACTTTTTACCCTTCGCAACGTTGTAACGGTGGATTATTCGATTACCCTTAACGATCATAAGGACCTGGAGGCACTGTTTTCGATGACGCCCTATGTATATCGAACATCACGAATTAAAGCAGAACGTTTAAAGGAATGGCAGGCAGACTCTATACAGCTTCAGTTTCGTATGGAAATATGGCAGAAATGAAGATCTTTTGCTTTTAAGGGGTTAGGGGATATGCTATAATGAATCCGTTGTAGCGTTGGATAAAATACAGAAGGGTTGTGAAAAAATGGCTTTTGAATCATTAAGCGAGCGCATGAGTAAGGCGTTTCGTAATATTACCGGAAAAGGAAAGCTGACAGAAAAAAATATGAATGATATGCTGCGAGAGGTTCGCATGTCGCTGTTAGAGGCAGATGTGAATTATCGCGTAGTTAAGGATTTTATCGAGCGAGTAAAGGAAAAGTCACTTGGCACAGAGGTGATGAGCTCGATCAATCCGGGGCAGCTGGTTGTAAAGATTGTTCATGATGAAATTGTGGATTTACTGGGTACTAAAGATGCGCCGTTAAATTATCGCACCAGCGGTATCACCACCATTATGATGGTTGGTCTTCAAGGTACCGGTAAAACAACGGCGGCGGCGAAGATTGCCAATGTCATCAAAAAGAAACAAAATCGCAAACCGCTGCTGGTGGCCTGCGATATTATTCGTCCAGCGGCAATTGAACAGCTGGTGACGCTTGGCAAAGCAATCGACGTGGAAGTGTTTACGCTGGGGGTAGAAACCTCGGCGCTGGAAACAGCACGTCAAGCGATGGATTATGCGAAAGAAAACCATTATGATACAGTGATTTTTGATACTGCCGGACGTTTACATATCGATGAGGAATTGATGCAGGAGCTGTCCGATATTCAAGCGATGATTCATCCTGATGATATATTATTGACTGTCGATGCCATGACCGGTCAGGATATTGTAAATGTTGCCCAGAGCTTTCATGAGCAGCTGGGGGTTACCGGCCTGGTGCTGACAAAGCTCGATGGCGATTCGCGCGGTGGCGGTATTTTATCGGTGCGCACGATCACGCAGGTTCCGGTAAAATTTGTCGGACTCGGTGAGAAGATTGATGATTTGGATGTGTTCCATCCCGATCGCATGGCCGATCGTATTTTGGGCATGGGCGATATTGTTACACTGGTGGAACAGGCGCAGGAAAAGATGGATATGGAGGAAGGAGCCAAATCCGCAAAGCGAATGATGAACGGACAATTTACCTTGGATGATATGCTCGTTCAATTCGGTCAGCTGAAGCGCATGGGTTCTTTAGGCGGAATTATGAAAATGTTGCCGGGTTTCTCGCAGATGTCCCAACAAATTGATGAAGAAAAGGCAGAAAACACGATGAAAATGCGTGAAGCGATCATTTTAAGCATGACGAAGGAGGAACGGCTGAATCCTTCGCTGTTAAAAGCCTCGCGCAAGAACCGCATCGCCAAAGGATCAGGAACGAAGGTACAGGATGTCAATCGTCTTTTATCGGAATTTGAGAAGATGAAACAGATGATGCGGCAGATGTCTAAAATGTCCGGAGGAAAAATGCCGATGGGCATGGGCAATATGAAAGGAATGGGCAAAATGCGCGGCTTCCCGGGTATGGGGAAAAAGGGCTGGCGCTGAGTATTTATGGGTGTCAAGGAAAAATACTTGACACTTAATAAATATATGGTATAATGATACTCGTTTGAAGAATAAAAATAGGAGGAATTACTCATGGCAGTAAAGTTAAGATTAAAAAGAATGGGTAAGAAAGGGAAGCCTTTTTACCGTATTGTAGCGGCGGATTCTCGCTATCCGCGCGATGGTCGCATTATTGAAAGCATCGGTACTTATAATCCGACGACAGATCCGGCTCAAATTACTTTGAATAACGAATTGGCTGAAAAATGGCTGAAAAACGGTGCACAGCCTTCTGATACGGTGCGCAGTATTTTATCAAAGCATGGTATCATGAAAAAACTGCACGAAGAAAAGAACGCGAAATAGTTATGGTTGATTACGAAGCGGTCGTAATGGATCTGGTAAGACCGATGGTTGAAGATAAGGAAAGCCTTTCCGTTAAGCTGATGCCTTCATTGGATGAGCGTGAGATCCTAGTTTACGTCTATGCCAATAGTGACGATGTTGCACGATTGATTGGACGTAAAGGAAATATGGCTTCCGCAATTCGTCATATGATGTCGGTTGCTTCCCGTAAGGAAGAAGGCAAGCGCATCAATATCAAGTTTGAATCATATGGAGATGCGCTGTAGAACGCATCTTTTTATGTGAGGTGAAACAATGGAATACAGAACAATCGGATTAATAGTCGGTACCCATGGAATAAAGGGTGAAATCAAGGTGTTGATAAGAACGGATTTTGTCGCAGAACGCTTTGCGCCGGACAAGATAGTCTATTTGGATTACCAAGGTGTAATGCAAAAGTATCGGATTGAAAGAGCGCGTCCTCATAAGGGGACATTGCTGGTAAAGCTATATGGAGTGGATGATATTAACGCTGTGGAAGCATGGCATGGCTCACGTTTATGTATTGGTGAGGATCAATTACTGCCGATAGATGAGGATGAAATCTATTATCATGATTTACTGCATATGCAAGTAGAAACTGTGAATCATGAACCGCTTGGAGAAGTGGTGGAGCTGTTAGAAGGGGGAAAACACCTCATTTTGCGGGTGCGCGGGGAGCGTGAAAAACTCATTCCTTATGTGAAAGCATTTATCGTGAGTGTTGATCACAAACAGCGAATGTTAACTGTTAATTTGTTGGAGGGTATGTGATGAAAATAACCGTATGTACCTTGTTCCCGGAATTTTTTGATCAGTTTATCAGCACATCGATCATAAAGCGTGCCATCGATGCCGGAAAAATTACCTTTTCCTGTGTGGATTTTCGCGCCTTTACGACCGATAAGCATCGACACGTTGATGATACACCTTGTGGGGGCGGCGCAGGGATGGTATTGATGTGTCAGCCGATGATTGACTGTTTAAAAGCGGTGCGCACGCCGAATTCATTGGTCGTTATGTTAACACCGCAGGGGCAAACCTTTCATCAAAGCACGGCACATCATTTGGCAGCTGTAGATCATCTGATACTGTTGTGCGGCCATTATGAGGGTTTTGATGAACGCATCCGCAGCTATGTGGACATGGAGCTTTCCTTGGGCGATTTTGTCTTGACCGGAGGGGAAGCAGCAGCAATGGTCATTTGTGATGCAGTCATTCGTTTAGTGGACGGGGTAATTCTCAGCGAATCCCATGAGGATGATTCTTTTGAAAACGGATTGTTGGAATATCCGCAGTATACAAGACCGATTGAATATGATGGTTTACGCGTACCGGAGATATTGTTAAGCGGGCATCATGAGAATATTCGTAAATGGCGCTTAAAGGAATCACTGCGCAAAACGCTGCATCAGCGTCCTGATTTATTACAACAGCGTTCCTTAAACAGGGAAGAGACTGAACTTTTGGCAGAAATCAGGCAGGAAGAAGAAGAAAACTGAAATGAAAAGCTTGTTTCTACTTTGAAAAGGGGAAAATGGTAGTGGCATTTACTCTTACAGAAAAGGGTAGATGCTATTGCTTTTATGGAAAGAATTGAGTGATACTCTTATCTATCAGATGGAGAGATTATCAGAATTTATCGCTGTATTTCTGTATACTCAAGAGCATTCTTTTGCAGTTTAGGACTAAAGTCCACATGGATATGAAAGATGTACCATTCAGTCTGACAGCCAGTCTGTTCATCGGTACTATTTATTGTTTAGAAGGTAAGGCTTTAAAATAACCTTATCTTTTTCTATCTTATGAATTGCATAAGCCTTAAGTTTTTCGTATAGGTATTTAGACCATCCCGGCATCCGTTAAAGGCACTGGGAAATTGATCCCTTCTGGAACATTTGAAAGGGAAGTAATCAGGTAGTCCAAGGTACACGGCCTGCCATACATGCACATACGATAATTGGAGCATTTAAGAGACATCTTACAAAATCAATTTGCCAAAAGTAGCTTGTCTTTGCCATTTGTTTGTGCGATGGCACTTTTAGGTGATAAATTTTTCACTACGTAGCTTATCCGTTGCGCAAGGTAGCGTGATAGTTGCTTTACATGAGATAGCACATGTATTATAATTTTTTTAATAATGAATACATTGGAAATATGACTGTGATCATAACGATAAGGTATGCGTTATCTAATATCAAAAAAAGACGGAGGGATGAACTATGAGTCATGTGATTGAAGTCGATCATTTAACAAAGGAATATAAAAAGCTGCGAGCTGTCGATGATCTTAGCTTTACGGTGGAAACCGGTGAGATTTTGGGCTTGTTGGGACCGAATGGCAGCGGTAAATCCACCACAATAAACTGTATTTTGACATTATTGTCTTATCAAAACGGCAATATTCGCATCTTTGGTGAAGCCATGCGTCCCAATGCTTATGATTTGAAGCGTAAGATCGGTGTGGTTTTTCAGGAAGTGGCTGTATTTGAGGAATTGAGCGTATATGATAATATCAATTATTTCTGTGGATTGTATATTAAAGATCGCAAGCAGCGCAAGCAATATGTTGAAGATGCGATTGCTTTGGTAGAGCTACAGGATTTTAAAAAATTCATGCCGAAGCAGCTTTCCGGGGGGTTATTGCGCCGTTTGAATATCGCCTGCGGCATCGCTCATAAGCCGGAACTGATCTTTTTGGATGAACCGACCGTAGCGGTCGATCCCCAAAGTCGTAATGCGATTTTGGAGGGAATTAAAGAGCTGAATCGCCGTGGCGCGAGTATTGTTTATACTTCTCACTATATGGAAGAAGTCGAGATTTTGTGTGATCGCGTCATCATCTTGGATAAGGGTAAGCTGTTGGCTTCGGGTACGTGTGATGAATTAAAGAAGCTTGCCAGCATTGAAGAAAAGATCAGCGTGGAAATTCGCGGATTGGATAAAGCACATTATGAGCACATTCAGGCAATGGAACAGGTGGAATCGGTTAACTACGATGGTCAAGTATTACAGATCATTTATAAGCAAGGACAGGATCATCTCATTGCGCTGATGGGTTATTTACAACAGGAGCATATACCATATCACCGCATTTATTCAGAACGTCCGACATTAAATGACGTGTTCTTGGAATTAACGGGGAAGGAGCTGCGCGATTGATGTTTTGGCATAATTTTCAATATACATTAAAGACACTTGCCAAAGATCGTATGCTGATTTTCTGGACATTTGCCTTTCCATTGATTTTAGGTACCTTTTTTCAAATGGCTTTTGCGAATATTGAGTCAAGTGAAACATTTTCACCGATCGAAATTGCGATTGTAGAGAACGATGCGTGGAAACAGCACACCGTATGGAATGAGGCATTCGCGCAGATGAGTGAAGAAGGCAGCAAGGATCAGTTGTTTCATACGCGCTATACAGACGAAACAAAAGCAAAAGAGCTGTTGGAAGCCAATGAAATCAGCGGTTATGTATGGATCGATGATACTTTGCAGGTCACGGTCAATGGCAGTGGTGTGAATGAGACGATTTTACAGCATGTTTGTGAGGAGATCATGCAGGTTGAGACATTAAGTGATATGGCAGTGGAAAAGACAATGTCCCAATGGACGCAAAATCCGGCATCGATGATTCAGAATCAGGACTTACAAACCCGTGTTTATGATGAAGTCCATGCAATATTAGCACAGGAGACTATCACGATCCAAGATGATTCACCAGATCATATGAGCTATACAATGATTGAATTCTATACGCTCATTGCGATGACGTGTTTATATGGAGGAATTCTTGGGATGGTGGCGATGAATCGCAATCTTGCCAATATGAGTGACAGCGGCAAGCGGGTTGCGGTGAGCCCGGCCTCCAAAGGAAGTCTTGTTTTAAGCAGTGTCAGCGCCGCTTATATAGTACAGCTGTTGGGTCTAATATTGTTATTTGTCTATACAAGCTTTATTCTCCATGTGGATTACGGTGATAATTTTTTGGCAGTGGCAGGATTAGCTGTAGTAGGAAGTGTGGCAGGCTTAGCTCTTGGTATTTGTGTCGCAGCCTTGTGTAAACAAAATGAAAATACAAAAACCGGCATTTTGATTTCGATAACAATGCTTGGAAGCTTCTTATCGGGTATGATGGGCATAACGATGAAGTATATCGTTGATACGAATTTTGGATGGCTTAATCGCCTAAATCCAGCCGCAATGATCACAGATGGCTATTATTCACTGTATTTTTATGATACAATGGATCGCTATTTCATGAATATCATTAGCATGTTGATATTTTCCGCAGTGCTGCTTGTCTTAGCGGCGTTTAAGGTAAGGAGGCAGACTTATGACAGTATTTAAAGCGTTTTTGAAAGTACTGTATCGCTGTAAGATGCCAATCTTGCTTTATACGATTATCTTATTGTTTTTTAGCGGCTTTCAGATGCAGTCGAGCGACAATAATTTGAGCTTTACCGCCAGTAAGCCAAAGATTGCGATCATCAATCATGATGAACACGGCGGTATAAGTGAAAATCTGATGACATATATGGAAAAGCATTGCGAAGTAACGATGGTTGATGCAACGCAATCGCAACTGGAAGAAGCATTGTTTTACCGCCAGATTCACTATATTATTACGATTCCCGAGCATTTCCACAACGATTTTATGGCAGGAAAGCAGCCGCAATTAAGCGTGAAAAGCACGGGGGATTATGAAGCAAGCTTGGCGCAATTACAGCTGGAGCGCTATTTGGAAGCGGCAAATGCGGTTCGCTTACTATCTGTAAGTGAAAGCGAGCTATATGCAAATATGGAAAAGGCATTAAGTAAAAGCATAAGTGTATCTATGAATTCCGAATTGGATACCACAGCTTTAAGCAAAGCGTCCTTTTACTATAATTTCGTGAACTATGCGCTTCTGGCAGGATGCATTTATGTCATCTGTTTGATCTTATCCAGCTTCCAACAGGAGCCGGTACGCAAAAGAACGCTCGTGAGCAGTATGAATTTTGCGCGGTATCACCGTCAGCTATTGTTATCAAACAGTGTACTGGCGATCGCATTATGGGCATTTTATGTACTGATCAGCTTTGTGCTGGTAGGGAATATCATGTTCAGTGAACACGGTCTTGCCTATATCTTAAATTCATTTGTGTTTACACTATGCGCCCTAGCGCTGGCATTCTTCATCGGCAATTTGGTGACGAACAAAAATGCGATGAATGGAATTATCAATGTGATCGCTCTTGGCAGCAGCTTCTTATGTGGCGCCTTTGTGCCGATGGAATTCATGCCAGATTTCGTCTTGCGCATCGCCCGAATTTTGCCATCGTATTGGTTTATTCATGCCAATAATTTCATTCAAGAAATCACGGTCTTTGATTCTACGGCATGTCAGGAGCTGATGCTTCACATGGGCATTGTGTTGGCATTTGCGCTGCTTTTTGTGATTTGTGCTTATATTGTCGGTCGCAAGAAACGAAAAATTGCCTAAATATCGGCAAAGATGGTAATGGATCCGCTACTTATGGTTGATAACGAGCAATATATGGGTATGTCACGCTGATTTTGTTGCACACTAGTGGTAAGGTGTGATGAGATGAAGCGAAAATACTGTATCATGAATTTTCTGGCTTTTTTTGCCATATCAATGGTAAATACCCAAATGATACCGTTTTTGACTTCAATCGGATACTCGCTCATACAGCGTGGTTATCTTTTGGCGATGAATGCGGTAGTAGCGATCTTCGCTCAGTTTTTGTTTGGCTATCTCTGTGATAAATATACAAAAATAAAGCCGTTTTTTGCCTTGGCATATGTCTTATTGCTAGTAAGCAGTGTGCTGATGCTTTGGCAAAGTCAACGGCTTTTCTGGTATCATTTAGGGACGGTGGCATGCAGCGGCGGGATGGTTAAAGTGATTATGGGGTTGAATGAAACATGGATGCTGGAAGCTGACAGTGAGCATTATGGACTGCTGCGCTCGTTTGGTGCCCTTGGCCTGACGATCGGTTCGCCGATTGCCGGATGGCTGAGTGATGCGTTTGGCTATTTTGCATTGATTATCGCATTGAGCGCGGTCAGCGTGTTATGCTTTATTTTCATGGGTATGGCTCAGGATGTTAAAAAAAGCAGTAAGCCAATACAGATGAAATCGTTAGGCAAGCTGCTTAAAAACGTTCCGTATTTACTGCTTGTAGTAATTTATTTATTAATTTATATGATTGGTACTGCGGATCAATATGTCGTGGTGGATAAATTATTAAGCCTGGGTGAGAATCGTGCCATGGTGGGATTAAAATGGGCACTGCAGGCTTTTATGGAGGTGCCGTTATTTTTATTGGCAGACAAAATCTTAAAGCGATTTGAATTAACGACGCTGCTTTGTTTCGGTACGGTGATGTATGCGATAAAATTCGCACTCTATGCGCTTGGGCAAAGCGGATGGTGGATTATCGCCACAGCATCTTTGCAGATCGTTACATTGCCGATTGTCATGTTAACAAGCAAGTTATTGATTAAAGCAGAGACTCCAAAGGAATTATCAAGCAGTGCGCAAATGTTTGCCATGGCGGTGTTTGTGGGCGGATCAGGATTAATCACGCCACTCATAACCTCACGCTTGTGTGATGCATTTGGCTATGATATGACCTTGTGTTTAATTTCTGGTTTTACGCTGGCACCACTGGCATTAATATGTTATTATATGCGGCTACAGAAAAGGAAAACAAGGACTTGCGTATCATGTGAAAAATCGGTACAATGATGGGGTAGGAAGGGGATGGCCTATTTGAAGTCATTTCATTTTGTAAGGCAGGGAAATGATCATTATGATATGCTGGATCATGGTTTCTTGATGTATCGCGGTGAAATGAATGCTATGAAAGGATCTCAAACACTGCGTTTGCGTAATTCTTATGATGATGTGATCATTACCATAACCTTGACGACAGGCAATGCCTTTTCCTTGTTTCATACGCGCAGGGACATGGCGATGAGTGTAGAAATGGAAGATATGAAAGGTCAGCTGATATGGGAGGGGAATCAACTACGATGGCAGCTTCCATCTGCACAGTATACTTTTGCCGGAGTGGATCATTCTCCCTATGTGGATATGATTATGAGCCGCGATCAGGAAGTATTGGGATATTCGCAAGGAATGTCCTGCTGGTTGAAAAGCACGTCCTACAGTGCGGTATTTGCCATGCTGTGGATGTTCATGCAGCAGCGATATAAGCTTCATTTAATTGATGAAGGCACATTTGTAGAGCGAGTGAAAGAGGCGAAACGATGATACATTGTACAAATAAAACCTTTCTGATTGATCTGGATGGAACGATGTATCGTGGTGATCAAGTGATTCCTGAAGCGATCAGACTGATTCAAAGACTTCAAAAGCTCCATATACCTTTTGTATTTGTTACCAACAACGCTACTCGCACACCCCAACAAAATGCGGATCATATGAGAGCGTTGGGTTTTCACAATATTCAGCCAAAGGCATTTTTTACTTCGGCGATGGCAGCGGCGGCGCATATGAAAAAAATGAGTACCGCCAATAAAGTATTTTGCATTGGTGAATCGGGTCTATGGGAAGCGGTAAGAGAAAGCGGCTATGAAATAGATGAAGAAAAGGCGGAACTCGTCTTTGTCGGATTGGATCGACAAGCTGATTTTTCGCTTTATTCTCGGGCTGCGTATTGCTTACGGCATAATCATGCGCTGTTGGTCGGTACCAATGGTGATCGGCGGGTACCGCATGGAGATGGCTTTTTGATCGGAAATGGAGCGGTGCTGGAAATGCTTGAATATGCCAGTGAGGCCAAGCGTGTCACCATCGGAAAGCCCAGTGCGATCATGATGGAGGAAACCCTCGCGTATATCGGCAAGAGTGCGGATGAATGTGTAGTGTTGGGTGATAATCTGGAAACGGATGTCGCATTTGGAAAGGATAATGGGGTCTTGACGATTATGGTAACCAGTGGTGTTCACACACGTGAAGATGCCAGACGATTTCGCATTCAACCGGATCTTTTGATCGCTTCGCTTGATGAATTGCACATAAAATAAAACACTGTACCGTACAATGAAAACGGAGGGGTTTTCATGGCGATACAGGATTTTTTTATGCTGTGGCAGGATTTGGGACTCTTTCTGTATGCAGTACTCAAGGCTTTTTTACCGCTTCCGTCTTTGGAAGTGATTCTAGTTCCTTTGGTGATAGCGAATCCTACCCATTGGCTATGGTATTCGCTGGAAGGAGCACTCGGCACTATGATTGGTGGGGGAATCGGCTATGCGATTGCCGATCGTCTTGGTAAAAAAGCATTGAAGAACATTGCGACGGCAGAAGATATTCGAAAGGGCGAGGAACTCATGAATCGCTATGGCATATGGGCGGTATTAATTGGTGGAATTACACCGATACCTGATTTTTTATTGGCCTATCTAGCCGGTTTTGCGCATATGCGTTTTTTTCTGTTTGCACTATGTGATGCGGCTGCGCGACTTTTACGTTCGCTGTTGGTGTGCTACGGCATGATCAAATTAGGTGAAGTGGTCAATGTGGATGGATTCGGTACGATCTTCTCATTAATCATCTTTATATGGCTATTGGTTCGCTGGGGGCGTTCTAAATGGCGTCTTCGTAAACAAAGTGATGAATAAAATAGGGGATGATGTGATCTTCATCCATGAGCTCCGGATGCCATTGTACTGCAATGATCGGTAACTTCTTATGGTAAAGTGCCTCAATGCGACCATCTTCAGCCATCACAGCGGCGTGTAAAGAATCACCAAGCTGATTCACACATTGATGATGGTAACTGTTTACGACCGCTTTATGAGTGAGTAATTGGGTAAAAGGAGTCTTATCTATCACAGTAACCGAATGTGTATGGGGCATTGTCTCGTGATCAGATTGTATAAAATGCTGGCAGTTGGTTCCACCAAAATATACATTGATGATTTGCATACCACGACAAATCCCCAATACTGGCTTATGCTGTTTTACGAAAGCATCCAATAATGTAAAATCATAATGATCCACAGGACGCTGATAAAGTTTTGTCTGTTCATGAATTGCCTCATGAAAGTAAAAGGATGCAATGTCATAACCGCCACATAATAACAAGGCATCGAATTCCTCAGCTAAGTCGCTCACGGAATCCATGCGCAGCGGACAAAGGCAGTGCAGGGGATAGGGCTGTAATGAGCGCAGATAGCTTTCATTCACAAAATATTTCCATGCATGATCAATATATTCAATTCGAGGAGAGATCAAAATTTTTTTCATAGCATACCTCCATCCATATACTATGCATCAAGCAATTTTATGAAATGGCAATATACCAGATCAATAGACTGAAGCCTTATAACTGTATAAATGCTACATTTTAAAAAGAGATGGAAAATTATTGAATAATAATACTATTACTACATGTTTGTACTGCTAATCACTGCATTGATATATTATTGAAAGACGAAGTGAATGACAGATAATGTAAAATCAGCATTATTTCTTGTAAAATGTTAAAATTTTTTAAATTAATTATTGACATTAATGCACAAATATTGTACTATATCTGCAGGTGGTAACACCTCTTGTGGCGCCCTCCTAGCCTATCTTTTCTTCCCCCACCCATATGGATAGGCCTAGTATCTCCCCCAAATTTAACCAGTGGGCGCCACTCGTCTATAAAGAAAAACATCGAGCAATCGATGTTTTTTGTTCTATAGCAATATAAACATAATATATGATGTGAACCGGCAATGAACTTTGATTGATCATAAAGAAGCAGTGTAGCGCCGCCCTTGCCAAGTATTGCGGCGAATCATTTCTTTATCAATGGTATTGAGAACCACTTTCTTGTTGGCACTCCATCGCGGTGCAATTAAATCACACTGAGCACCATCACCGCTCAAACGCTGAATGATGATTTCAGGCGGCAATATTTCTAATTGCTGGATGACAATATTGACATATTCATCTAAGGAAAGCAAGGGGAATGAGTTTTGTTCGTATTGTCTAGCCATTTCAGTGTTTTTCATGATATGAAGCATATGAATCTTTATGGCATGAATCGGCAGGGTAGAAAGTACTTGGACACTTTCTATCATTTTTGCTTCATCTTCTGTAGGCAGTCCGTTGATCAGATGGACACAAATATGCAGCTTTGTTTTGCTCAATCGTTGAATACAATCATAAAATTGGTCAAAAGTATGACCACGATGAATGACCCTGGCGGTTTCATCATGGACGCTTTGTAAGCCCAATTCAATCCAGATATCCTTAGTTTGGGCGCATTGATGAAGATATGCAATTTTATCAGCTTCCAAGCAGTCTGAGCGTGTAGCGATACAGATGGCAGGAATCTCATCCATTCCCATAAATGGTGTAAGCATTTGTTTGATAACGGGTAAAGGGGCATAGGTATTGGTAAATGCCTGAAAATATGGCATTGCCATTCCATTCCATTTCGCTTTCATGTGTTTCTTTCCTGCAAGAAACTGAGACATAAGATCATCGCTGCGCTGTCCGGCAAATTCACCGCTGCCTGCGGCTGTGCAGTAAGTACAACCGCCGTATCCGCAAGTGCCATCCCGATTGGGACAAGTCATTCCGGCATCAAGTGGAACTTTGAATACCTTACTGTGATAGGTATGACGCAGATAGTAATTCCATGTATGATAGCGCTTATGATCATCACTGTAAGGAAAGGGATTATTTTTCATAGGATCACCGCTATTATTTTATCACAAAAGCTGTTATTCTTTTTGATGATACTTAAAGTAATAAAATCATAATGAAATGCATCAGAAAATGATTGTATTTTTATTTGGATATGAGATAATTATAAACACAAAAATTTATAAGAAATTCGAGGTCTGATAACATGCGTACGACGAAACAAACCATACAATGTAAGAAATATCCGATTTGTTATACCTTGTTAAGAAAAAAGGTGAAAAACATCAATATGCATATTGAGAATAATGGTGAGATTATCGTCAGTGCCAATGCGTTTGTGCCATTGGAGCGCATTGATGATTTTGTCTTTGATAAGCTTTCGTGGATTCAAAAGCATCGTGAGGCAATTCTAAGGCGAAGTCAGCGGGTACTGCGCTCTGATACGGAAATGATGCTGTTTGGCAAAACGTACCAGATAAAATACAGCGAGGGACGCTTTTCTCATGTATCTTATGGGAAGGATACGATTCAAGTCGTATTAAAGGAAGGAGCAGAAAAGGATCGGGTCGTACAACTGTTCTTGGATAAACTATGTAATGATGTGTACACGGACATTGCTAAGATCACGCATCGCATGCTGGAGGATTATCATTTGACATTTCCGACTATAAAGATACGAAGAATGAAAAGTCGTTGGGGAAGCTGTATCCCAACCAAGCATCAGATTACACTGAATAAACAATTGATTCACTATCCGATTGAGTTTATTGAATATGTGGTATTGCATGAATTTGTACATTTTATTCAACCTAATCACTCTAAAGCCTTCTATCGTATCATTGAGAATCATATGCCGGACTATCGTGAGCGTATGGCACTGGTACGCTAGTATGGAGAATTATGGATTGAAAGACAGGTGAAAAGTTGATGAATTATGAAACAAAGCTATTTCAAGCTTATCATGTGAATAGGGAAAAGCTCATACACTATGGCTTTGAGAAAAGGAAATATGACTATGTTTGGTCAAAAACGATGAGCGAACCGTCATTGAGAATGGAGGTTGTCATAGTTGAAGATGGCGCGGTACATGCATCCATTATAGATACGGTGTTTGAAGAAGAATATACACAATATCGTTTGGATTATGCAGAGGGTGAATTTGTCAATCGTGTGAAAGAGGAATTTACCGCTGTACTTATGGATATACGTACCCATTGCTTTACCAAGTCATATTTTGTGAGTGATCAAGCCAATCGCTTAGCGCTGCTCATCAAATCACAATTTGGAGATGAACCTTCATTTTTATGGGAAAAGACGCCGAACGCTGCTGTCTTTAAAAATCCTGCAAATCAAAAATGGTATGCATTGATTATGAATCTTGCCGGAAAAACCATTCATTTAACATCGGAAACGGTCGATATATTGAATGTAAAACTGCCTAGTGAACAAATTGAGCAGCTATTAAAAAGAACCGGCTTTGTGCCGGCATATCATATGAATAAAACACATTGGATAACGATATTATTAGATGATTCATTAAAAGATGATGAGATAATGCAGTATATTATGCAAAGTCATGGTGATACGCATCACCGTGATGAATGGATTGTTCCCGCTAATCCGAAATATTATGATGTGATCAGTGAATTTGAAAATACCGATACAATCACTTGGAATCAAACGGCACATATTCAAAAAGGGAACGCTGTCTATCTCTATTTTGGCTTACCATATTCCGCTATTTTATATAAGTGTATGGTGATTGAGACAGATTTGCCTACATCTTCTCGGGATAACAAAGGACGCATGAAAAAACAGATGCGGATTCAACGCATTGAAAAATATGAAAACGATCAGTTCCCGTTGTCATTATTGAAGCAATGCGGGGTAAAAAGCGTTCGCGGCGCAAGAAGTATGCCGGAGCAGTTAAGTCGCATGATCAATCACAAAAATGATAAGAATGAATAGGATTATAAAGTCATCAGTTTCCCTTGGCTATAAATGAAAAGGGTAGTGTTTTATGAAAAAACATACACAAAAAATATTTTCTATAGCACTGATTATCTTTCTTTCAATTTTGATTATTATCATGCCGAACTGTGTGGATGGTTCTCGTGTCACGGCCGGAAAAGAACCGATTTACTGCGCGAAGATCTACAGTACCAATAGCAATAAGGTCACATATTGGGGCTTAAGCGATAAGGTAATCCGCTATGCGAACGAATCACCTAATGAGCCCTTTGAAGACAACATCGGAGTTAAAATGGGCAGCTGGTTTATGAATTATGAGTCACCGAATGATCACCATAATAACAAGAGTGAAATTTTTAGATGATTTGTACCATACTGTATTGACGGAAAATGATGACATCCGAAATTTAAGCAACGAGTATCATTTTTCCAATGCCATCAAGGATCAATGCTTGGCAATAGATTCCACGGTACATAACATTTATCGTTATAATGAATTTATGAAGCATTATCAAAACCATCAAAATGCTTTTATTCGAGTTGCACAAACTACCGATGAGGGAGATTTGATATTAAACGATCTTTTGTATGATGCGAGTAGCGATACGATCTTTTGGTAGAGGATAACCCAAGGCATGCCAATTCGGAAATGGAGGATCGTCAAATTACCATGATGCATTTTAATCACATGAAAGAAAGAACGATGGGCGATGCGCGTCTTTGGGGTGTATATCAGGATCCCATGAATATGCAGGATGAACAATTTGTGCAGGTTAAATTGTGGTATTATTGAAATGAATTTATATCATATAAGTCATAAATGCCAAGTTATAGATGAGACATTTACGATAGTAGGGTTCCAATGTGAAAGCTTTGAATGAATAAGCAAAAAAACGAGCAGCCACTCGTTTTTTTTGTCTGATACAAGCTCGCTATTACATCTCCCGACCAATTACATGAGCGATGGCACGCCCCTTGCGAATCACTTCGGCGAAGCGCTCCGGCTTTAAAGACTGCGCCCCATCTGACCATGCACATTCAGGATTGTTGTGGACTTCAATAATCAAACCATCAGCTCCGGCGGCAATGGCAGCCAGAGACATAGATTCGATCAGCTTCCAATCACCGGTCGCATGACTAGGATCAATGATGATCGGCAAATGAGTTTTTTCTTTAATAATCGGCACCACGCTGAGATCTAAGGTATTGCGAGTATATTTTTCAAAGGTACGAATACCGCGTTCACAGAAAATGACGTTCTGATTGCCCTCGGACATGATATATTCCGCTGCCATAATCCATTCTTCAATCGTATTGGCCAAGCCGCGCTTCAACAGAATCGGCTTATTGACGCGACCGACTGCTTTTAACAAATCGAAGTTTTGCATATTGCGGGCACCGATTTGGATCAAATCGACATTTTCGATGAATTCATCCAGCTTATCTGCACTCATTAATTCTGATACAATCGGCAATCCCGTTTTACTGCGAGCGTTTACCATACAGGTGATACCTTCAAAGCCCATACCTTGGAAAGCATAGGGAGAAGTGCGAGGCTTATAAGCGCCCCCTCGCAGCATATCTCCACCAGCGTCCTTGACTGACTGTGCGATATCCATGATCTGCGTCTGTCCTTCAACTGAACAGGGCCCGCCGATCACAACGATTTTTTCGTTTCCGCCCACCTTAATGCCGGCGACATCGATCACGCTGTCCTGCGGATGAAATAATCGATTGGCTTTTTTGTAGGGGGCAGCAATTCGGGTGACATCTTCCACAAAGGGATTGGCTTGAATTGTTTTTTCGTCCAAACCAGCCGTATCACCGACCAATCCGAATACGTTGTAATTGTCACCGTGAATCAGCGTAACCTGTAAGCCTCTGCTTTCAAAGCTTTGGATCAGTTTGTTAATTTCCTTTTGTGGTGCTTGTTTTTTTAATGTGATAATCATAATGGTTCTCCTTCTTTTTTATCTAATGCTTCATAGGCTTGTAAAATCTGAGTAACAGCGGTGTTGATGTCACGATCGTTTTCAATGATAACATCACTATAGCCTTCGTATAGATGCCTGCGTTCTTCATATAATGCAGCGATGGCGTTCTTGCTGGAGGATAGAGGCCGAGCCTTGTCCACCAGCAACAAATCCAAATCACGCTTCACGTAGACAATCCATCCATTACATGCTAATCGCTCCATGTTTTGCGGATTCTTAACGATGCCGCCGCCTGTCGCAATAATGATGTTCTGACTTTTTGCAAGCTGTGCGCAAACACTGCTTTCGATTTCACGAAAGGCAGCTTCACCATCCTGATTGATAATATCAGCGATACTACGATGAGTCTGTGTTTCGATTGCTTCATCTAAATCAATCCAATTCCTGCCTAATTGCTCACCCAGAAGCCGTGCGATGGTTGTTTTGCCACAGGAGGGCATACCGATCAAAACGATGTTGCGTTTTTCCTTGATCATTTGATGATAAATTTCATCAATTCTATGATCGCTAATGGCTTTTCTAGTGAAGAATTCCACAGCGTATTTTGCTTGCGCGATGAGCATCTCCAAGCCGCCGGCATAGCGAATACCGCGTTGGCGTGCCTGTAGACATAAGCGGGTAAGCAGGGGATTGTAAATAATATCCACCACAGCTTCACAGGCAGGAAAATCAGCGAGGTCACAAGGACACTCATCATTGTCGGGATACATTCCGCATGGTGTGGTGTTGACGATGATTTGAACATCACGATGTCTTTGACGTGCCTCCTCATAGGAAATGGTAGTAGGAGAGGCAGTGCGTCGCGTGGATATGATCTGTTTACAGCCTTCATCTTTTAATACTGCCTTAATTGCCTGAGCACCCCCGCCATCACCTAGAACCAGTACTTTCTTATTGTAAACGTTGATATGATGCTGGTTCAGCGTATAGCGAAAGCCATCATAATCCGTATTGGTTCCCATTAAACGACCATTTTGATGAAGAATGGTATTAACTGCACCAATCTTACATGCTTTTTCATCCATTTCATCCAGATAGGATATTACCGCTATTTTATAAGGTATTGTCACATTAATGGCAGAAAAATCACGCTGTTTCATAAAGCAATGAAATTCTGCTTCTGTTAACGGACACAGCTCATAAGTATAGGAAGCCAGTAGTTCATGAATGGTCTTTGAAAAGCTATGTCCCAGCTTATTTCCGATTAAACCGTATTTCATCTTATCCCTCTTTTCCACTTGAATAAAAAAAGCATCCACATGATTTGTTAGATGCTCAAACAGCCCCGGCAAGTAAAAGTTCCAATCACAAAAGGAATGGCTTACCGAGGCAATGTAAAGGTAAAATAAAATGTAGAAGATAGAACCATAGACATAAGAATCACTCCTATTGGAAATAATCATACAGGAAAAGAAAGTAAAATGCAAGTCCAATTTCATGTCATAGCATAAGACGCACTGAAAATGCTGGTCGTTTTATCATGATTCCTGTATAATGATGAGCAGACGAGGATGATGTTATGAAAAAGCTAATAGTCAATCAAACGGTTTTTCAAAAAGGTGAAGTAAAGATTTGTGTACCGCTTTGCGGCGGCGATATTGAGGAATGCTTGGAAGAATGCAACTGCTTGGAAAAGGAAATCGATGTGGTGGAGTGGCGAATGGATTATCTGCGAGGATCATCTGTGAATGACTGGTTAACAGCATTAAAAGCCATTCGCAATCATTGTGCTTCCTATACGCTGCTTGCGACATGGCGGCGCATGGAAGAAGGGGGTCGACAACCAATGAAAGCAGAAACTTATGAATCATTGAATCGGGCGGTAATTCAAAGTGGAATGACGGATATGATTGATGTGGAATTATTTGCGGGGGAAGAAATCGTTTCATCATTGGTACGGGAGGCACATGTTCATGGGGTAAAGGTGGTAATGTCTCATCATACTATTCATGCGACCCCTACCAAAGAGGAAATGATGATTCGGCTTATGGCTATGGAGCGAATGGGAGGGGATCTGGTGAAATTGGCAGTGATGCCGCAATGCGTTCAGGATGTTTGGGATTTATTATCAGCCAGCAGCGCCTATAGTGAGCGTGAAGACAGCTGTCCGCTGATTTCCATGGCAATGGGTCAGCTGGGTGTAGTCAGTCGCGTCAGCGGTGTCATCAGCGGCTCGGTTATGAGTTTTGGCGCACTGAAACAGACGAGTGCTCCGGGGCAGTTACCTTGGCGTGTCTTAAAAGAGATATTAGAAAAGCTATAATATTTATGTTATAGATAAGAAGTGGACTAAATTCAAATCAATCATAATGAGTAAAATATACGCCTCCTGATATAAAGTACTGCTTTATGAAAACAATCATGAACAGCAATAAATCTTATGAAGAAATGAATTAAAGAAAGGGCACAAAATGAATAAAGATATATTAAGTAGGATCTTGAAACTGCATATTGCAAATCTAAGAAACCTTCCTGTGAATAGTTTACAGGTTTGTGAAAAAATATAATTTGCCGCTTCCAATGGATATATTTCTTGAATGTAATAACGAATCGTTTTTTTAGCAAAGTAAATTATTATTTATTCGTCAAATAGAAAAAAAGAAAATTGACTGTCAATGGCAATAATGTTATAATGTAATTACATTGTGAATGTCGGTACTATTTGCAACTCATAATGGGCTTGTATTTATCGAGATTATGTGCGATTGCTTATTTTATTAATGTTGAAAAAAGGAAAAGAGCAGTAACTTTATTAGTAAACAAAGAGTGTCGCATATTGCACTTATCGCAAAAGCAATGTAAAATAATAATCAGTGAAGTCATGTAAGTGTCATGAACCTATGTCACAATGGCATACACTGAAAGGAAAGATGGGAGATGAAGGAATGTATACCATTCTGCAAAAAGAGCGTTTAAATCCGACCGTGACCAAAATGGTCATACAGGCTCCAAAAGTCGCAAAAAAAGCACAAGCAGGACAATTCATTATACTGCGCGTGCATGAAAACGGAGAACGTATTCCGTTAACAATTGCCGATTATGATCGTACAGCAGGTACAGTAACGATTATTTATCAAATTGTCGGTCAGACAACTATGTTGTTAGATCGTTTGGAGAAAGGCGATTCGTTGTGTGATTTTGTCGGACCACTAGGTAAGCCCAGCATTGTGACCGGGTTGAAAAAGGTGTGCGTGATTGGTGGCGGTGTTGGTTGTGCCATTGCTTATCCTACAGCCAAGGCATTGCACGAAAACGGTGCGACGGTTACAGTGGTCAGCGGTTTCCGTAATAAGGATTTGGTTATTTTACAAGAGGAGTTTCAAGCTGTATCCGATGATTGTCATTTGGTGAGTGATGATGGATCAACCGGACAAAAGGGATTGGTAACCGATGTATTGAAGGAACTCATCGCGAAGGGCAATGTGTTTGATGAAGTTATAGCGATTGGACCATTAATCATGATGAAGTTTGTCTGCCAGTTAACCAAGCAATATGGCATAAAAACAGTGGTAAGTATGAATCCGATCATGATCGATGGCACAGGTATGTGTGGATGCTGTCGCTTAAGTGTTGGTGGAGAAACACGTTTTGCTTGTGTGGATGGTCCTGATTTTGACGGTCATGCGGTTGATTTTGATGAAGCAATGAGTCGAAACAGCTCCTATCGTGAGCAGGAACAGCATCGACGTGAAGAAACGTGTAATCTGTTTCAGAAGGAGGCGGCTTAATCATGGTGAATATGGCAACAGAAAAAGTCAAAATGCCTGTTCAGGATGGCGAAACGCGGCGTTTCAATTTCTTGGAAGTGGCACTGGGGTATACGAAAGAAATGGCAATGGAGGAGGCAACGCGCTGCCTGAATTGTCCTACTCGTCCCTGTGTGAGCGGCTGCCCGGTTAAAGTTAAGATTCCTGATTTTATAGCGGAGGTTGCGAAAGGCGATTTTAAAAAGGCATATGAGATCATTCATGAAACAAGTTCATTGCCTGCTGTATGCGGTCGTGTTTGCCCTCAGGAAACTCAGTGTGAGCAACAGTGCGTGCGCGGACGTAAGGGTGAAGCCGTTGCGATTGGTCGTTTGGAGCGATTTGTGGCAGATTGGTATCGGGAAAATGTCTCTGTAACACCATCGCGTCCAGCCAGCAATCATCATCGAGTTGCAGTTGTCGGCAGCGGCCCTGCCGGTTTAACCTGTGCCGGTGACTTGGCTAAGCTTGGCTATGAGGTGACTGTGTTTGAGGCTTTGCATACACCGGGTGGTGTCTTGATGTATGGAATTCCTGAATTCCGTTTACCTAAGGAAATCGTACAAAAGGAAATTGCCGGATTGAAGGAATTGGGCGTAACCATTGAATGTAACACTGTGATCGGTCGTTGCGATTCCGTAGATGAATTGTTTGAGGAAGGCTATGAAGCTGTCTTTATCGGCAGTGGTGCCGGTTTGCCGAATTTTATGAATTTACCGGGTGAAAACTTAAAGGGTGTTTATTCTGCCAATGAGTTTTTAACTCGCTGTAATTTGATGAAGGCCTATCAGGATGGTGTAGATACACCGATTCAGCGACCCAAACGGGCGGTGATTGTCGGCGGCGGCAATGTGGCTATGGATGCGGCACGCTGTGCTAAGCGTTTGGGGGTAGAAACCGTATCGGTAGTTTATCGTCGATCCATGGAAGAATTACCGGCACGTAAGGAAGAAGTTGAGCATGCGATGGAGGAAGGGATTGATTTTCAATTACTGCGCAATCCTGTGCGAGTGCTCGGCAATGAAGATGGCTGGGTGACCGGTGTGGAATGCGTAGAAATGGAATTGGGTGAACCGGATGAAAGCGGACGTCGTCGCCCGATGGTAAAAGAAGGAAGCAATTTCATTATCGAAGCGGACTGTATGATAATGGCAATCGGTACATCGCCAAATCCACTGATTCGCTCTACGACCCAAGGCTTACAGACCAATCGCAAGGGCTGCTTGATCTGTGATGAACAAGGTCGCACTACACGCGAAGGAGTATTTGCCGGCGGTGATGCCGTTACTGGTGCGGCTACGGTGATTCTCGCTATGGGAGCAGGCAAGAATGCGGCATTGGCCATTGATGAATACATCAAAAGTAAATAAATGATGAAAGGATATACGAATTTATGTCGTATATCTTTTTTTACAAAAAGGCGTTAATAAGTTGCATCCAATCATTGCTTTTTGAGGTTACAAGCTGTAAAATATTTTACAGGGTATAAAGCATATGCCTTATGTTTTAATCAAAGATGAAATTGATGTTCTATCAACTGTGAAGTACAAGCTTGATCTTTTCCAGAAAATTTAAAAAGATCACAGAACATCAGCAATTGATAATCAGGAGGGTGCGTAAATGGCAATAGTTGAAGTTGTAAAGTATAACGGTAAATCGGATGTGTTCGCATGGAAATATCCAAGTGAGGAATTAGGAACATGGACACAGTTGATTGTAAATGAAGCACAGGAAGCGGTTTTAGTAAAAAGCGGCAAGGTTCTCGATGTGTTTGGCAGTGGTCGCCATACACTTGAAACGGCAAACATTCCACTTCTCAATAAAATTATTAATCTTCCTTTTGGAGGAAGAAGCCCCTTTACCGCAGAAGTATGGTATATTAACAAGGGGTACAATCTTGATATTAAATGGGGAACTCCTTCTCCGGTTCAAATTCAAGATCCTAAGTATGGCATTTTTGCGCCAGTGCGTTCCAATGGTGCATTTGGCATTCATATTAATGATGCAAAGAAATTTTTAATTAAACTTGTTACTACAATATCAACATTCGATGCTGCTTCAATTACGAAGTATTTCAGAGGTCTTTACGTTACGAAGGTTAAAGATGCAATTTCCACATATCTTGTTCATAAGCAGATCAGCATTCTTGAAATCAATGCTTATATTGATGAATTATCTCAGTATATGAAGGAAAGCGTCCAACCGGTTATGGATGAGTATGGCATTGAACTTGTTTCTTTCTACGTAAATGAGATAAGCGTTCCGGAAGAAGATAGCGCAGTTAAGAAATTAAAGGATGCTCTTTCTAAACGTGCTGAAATGAACATTATTGGCTATAGTTATCAGCAAGAGCGTTCTTTCGATACCCTTGAAGGTGCTGCTAAAAATACCGGCTCTACAGCTGCTCCGCTTATGGGTGCAGGAATGGGATTAGGTATGGGCTTTGGTATGGGACAAGGCGTAGGGACAGGATTCGGAAATATGGCTCAAGAGATTCAAGTGAATAATCCTAATGATGCGACAAAGGAATGTCCAAATTGTCATGCTCGTATACCACAGGTTCAAAGATTTTGTGGTAACTGTGGATTCGATTCTGAGAAGAAACCAGAGGCAACACAGGAAAGGAAATTAACTTGTTCAACTTGTGGCAGCGCTATTACGGAAAATACGAAATTTTGCCCAGAATGTGGCAGAAAAATCGTACATTGTCCACAGTGTGGAAATGATATTGCGGATGAAAGTACAAAATGCGCGGCTTGCAATTATGAAAAACCCAAAACCTGTCCGGATTGTGGAGCAAAGATTTCTTGCAATGCTAAGTTCTGCCCTGAATGTGGAAAAGTACTTGTTAAAATATGTCCTAATTGTAATACCCCAATTGAGGGCGAAGAGAAGTTTTGTCCCGAATGCGGTGAAAAGTTATAAGGAGGCATTGGCATGAATAGAAGAAGTATGACAATATCGTTTAGTGGTGTTATCATCCTAATTGTAACGGTTATTATAACCACACTCTATGTTGATGATTGGCCTATGCTTACCATAGGAGCATTTATCATGTTGCTTTTAACGGAAATATTGTTCTTTGGTGGCTTAATTCTTGTTGAACGAATTGCTGAAAGAAGTGAACAAATTATAACTCGTTCCACTTTATACACATTGCTGAGCGCTTATTTGGTAGTGAATGTTCCGGTATCTATCCTTTACATGGCATTTTTAAAGGAAGCCAGCACTTCCTTTATGATTATAGAAGTAGTTCTCCTTGCTATTTTAGCCATCGGCATTGTAGTATCCTTAACAGCAAGCAAGGGCATTCATCAGGCAAATGAGATAACTATGAGCAATGTATCTAACATGGAAGCATTAGTAGGTCGCTTGAATAAATTAGCTACAATGTCAGAATGTGAAGCTTATGCGGCTACTTTGAAAAAACTAAGTGATGATTTGCGTTTTACCGACTTTTCGGTTAATGTCATGGAGGATGAAGAAATTGCTGATTCGATCTCGGCATTAGAAATTGAAATCAGCAATGAAAACATTTCTGAGGAAGCGATAAAGGGCGCATTAGTAAAAATTAATTCCTTAATTTCTCAAAGAAAGCTGACAGCCAGTACGATGAAAAAAGGAAAAATATAAATGAATAGAGAGGAGAAAAGAATATGAATAACTCTAAAGTAGCAATAGCTGTAAGTAAGACGATTAGCTTTATTCAATTAGTAGGTGGGATTATTTTAGTCTTTATGTTTGGACTTTGCGCGATTATGTATTTAACGGATAAGGAATATGCGGGTGAAACGGGAATAGCATTTTTGATTACTTGTTTAATCATTACAGGCCTCGGTATATGGCTTATCACTCTTTCAAGAAAAAAGAAGAAATTAGTTCGCGAGTTTAAGAAATACGTTGCCGTAATTTCACAGGATGCTTCCGGATATATTCCTGATATTGCGACCTCTTTAGGCACATCGGAAGATATTGTGAAAAGCAACATTGAATTGATGATACAAAAGGAATTCTTCACGAACGCATATATTGATAGAAGCTCCAATTGCGTTGTTATTGGTAATAAACAGAATGCACAAACAACGATGTCTACAGCTAATGCATATGCGAATTCCACAAATACGGATATGTCGACAGTGGAAATGGTAACCGTAAAATGTAATGGATGTGGTGGAATTAATACTATCGCAAAAGGGCACACTGGCACATGCGATTATTGTGGTTCGGCAATAAAAGGAGTGTAAAGAGGGAGCAATGCTTATATTTACACAACAACCAAATAAAGTAACAATGTTAGGGGTTACATTTTTTAGTAATGTATGTTATGATAAGGATAGGGAATAAATTGCTTATTTCTCAATTCATAATAAATTGGCGTTTTATTATGAATTTCATGATGACTGTGTAGAAGCAGCATCATCAATTTTTATCATATCGATTTCCTTTCGATAACTAACCAAGAGAAAGACACGATGGCGATCGTGTCTTTCTCTAGTTATTGTCACTTTGTTTTTGATCAATTGACATTAAAATATTTTTCATTCACAAATGATATATCATCATGGGACTATGGCCAAGGTCAGTTACTGATAATGATTTCTATTCTTACTACATTATAAAAATCATTTTTGATAAATCCCTTAAGAAAGGAAAGCTTGTATTAATGCATTAATTCATGATTTTTATTGACAAACACTTTCCTTTTTCGTTATAATCATAAGCAGAAATAAAGGCTGAGAATTAGAGTAGTACGTAAAAGTCTGTATTCAGAGAGCAGTTGGCTGGTGAAAAACTGTTATTAGCTTTTAGGGAACTCACTAAGGAGCCGATAATGAGAAGTTATACGTATCCTTGCGTTAAAAGGATAAAGTGCATATATCTATTGATATATGAAGCAAGGTGGTACCGCGTTCATGACGTCCTCGCAAATGAGGACTTTTTTTTATGAGAGAGAGGATGAAAGAATATGAGCTTTAATCACAAGGAAATAGAACAGAAATGGCAGAGATATTGGGAGGATCATAAGACCTTTGTATGTGATGTATGGGACTTTGACAAGCCGAAGTTTTATGCATTAGATATGTTCCCGTATCCCAGTGGACAGGGGTTGCATGTGGGACATCCGGAAGGATATACCGCAAGCGATATTGTTTGTCGAATGAAGAAAATGCAGGGATATAATGTTTTACATCCAATGGGATTTGATTCCTTTGGTTTACCGGCAGAACAATACGCGATTCAAACTGGAAATCATCCCGAAGGCTTTACTCTAAAAAACATCGCGACCTTTACTCGACAATTAAAAATGCTTGGCTTTGCCCTGGATTGGGACAAGCAGGTATCTACGTGTGATCCGCATTACTATAAATGGACACAGTGGATATTTAAACAGCTGTATGAGGATGGCTTGGCAAAATACGTAAACATTCCGGTAAACTGGTGTGAGGAATTGGGAACAGTTCTTGCCAATGATGAAATTGTGGACGGAAAAAGTGAACGCGGTGGTTATCCGGTTGTGCGTAAGAATATGATGCAGTGGGTGATTGATATACCGAAATATGCGGATCGCTTATTAGAAGGCCTGGATGATATTGATTGGCCAAGTTCCACAAAGGAAATGCAGCGTAACTGGATTGGCAAATCGATGGGTGCTCACGTTGATTTTAAAGTGGCAGATCATGATGAATCCTTTACAGTGTTTACGACGCGTTGTGATACCTTGTTTGGGGCGACCTATTGCGTATTGGCTCCAGAACATGACCTCGTTCAAAAAATCGTAAGTGATGAACAAAAAAACGATGTGGATCACTATGTTTCGGCTTGTGCTCATAAGTCGGAATTAGAACGCACAGAGTTAAATAAAGAGAAAACAGGCGTTTTTACCGGCGCCTACGCGATCAATCCGGTTAACAATAAAAAAATACCAATTTGGATTTCTGATTATGTGCTGGCAAGCTATGGTACGGGGGCGATTATGGCGGTACCGGCGCATGATGAACGTGATTATGCATTTGCTAAAAAATTTGACTTGGAAATTATTCCTGTCTTAGAGGGCGGCGATATTACCAAGGAAGCATGGACAGAGGATGGACTTCATATCAATTCCGAGTTTTTAGATGGTATGAATAAAGAGGATGCGATTGCGGCGATGATTGCCTTTCTGGAAACAAATCACTGCGGTCGTGCACAGGTGAATTATCGCTTACGGGAATGGATTTTTGCACGTCAGCGTTATTGGGGGGAACCGATTCCGATTGTCCACATGGAAAATGGTGAAAGTGTAGCACTGAATGATGAAGAATTGCCATTAGTATTGCCGCCATTAGCCGATTACAGCCCCAGCAAAAGCGGTGCAAGTCCTCTGGAAAAAGCAACGGAATGGGTGAATGTGGAACGAAACGGACAAAAGGGCAAACGTGAAACGAGCACCATGCCGGGCAGTGCCGGATCCAGCTGGTATTTCTTGCGCTATATCGATCCGAAAAATGACGAGATGTTTGCGGATCCGAAGCTGTTAAAGCATTGGATGCCGGTGGATTTGTATATCGGTGGCAGTGAACACGCGGTCGGACATCTGCTTTATTCTCGCATGTGGAACCATTACTTATATGACAAAGGTTTGGTTCCGATCAAAGAACCGTTTCAGAAACTGTTCCATCAAGGTATGATCCTTGGTGAGAACAATGAAAAAATGTCAAAATCACGCGGCAACGTTGTCAATCCCGATGATATTGTGAAGCAATATGGCGCTGATACCCTGCGGCTTTATGAGATGTTTATGGGACCGTTAGAGGCCAGCAAGCCATGGGCGGACAGCGGTGTCGAAGCCAGCCGCAAGTGGCTGGATCGTGTATGGCGTTTGATGATGGAAAGTGATAAATTAAGCGATGAAAACGATCATCAGTTAGATTACAGTTATCATTTTACCGTAAAAAAGGTAACGGAGGACTTCGCATCCTTAAATATGAATACGGCTATTTCTCAAATGATGATTTTCATCAATGACTGTTATAAATGCGAACATGTATATCGTCCCTATGCTTTGGATTTTATTAAAATGCTCTCCTGTGTCGCTCCGCATGTTTGCGAGGAAATGTACACAACATTGACGGGGAAGGAATGCATTGCCAATGAAGCATGGCCGATCTATGATGAAAATCAGCTGAAAAAGACTGAAATGGAAGTCATTGCTCAGGTAAACGGCAAGCTGCGCGGACGCTTTACGGTATCGGTAGATGCCGATGAGGACGAGATTCGTCAAGCGGCGATGGATCTGCCAAATGTAAAAGCACAGATTGAAGGTAAAACTGTGCGCAAAATCATTGTGGTTAAAGGCAAGGTAGTGAATATTGTAGCGAACTAAAAAGTGATGTAAAATCACTTTTTTCTTCTTATGAGTCTGGTTAAGAAGATTGATGTTGTTATTTGTGATTTAATTAGCACATCAGCGTCAATGCTATTGTTGTGATTATGGCAACACCGTTGGACACATCACTTTTAAAGCGGTTAAGGGATAGTGTAAAATGTGGTAGAGTCATATTAAAGTGCCTTGTAGCGAAGCGGAAAGGAATGAATGCTTAAAATGATGAACAGAAAAATAGTTTTATATATTTCAATGAGTTTCGATGGCTTTATTGCCGATCATCACCATCGTGTCGCATGGATTGAGGGAGAAGATCATAGTCATAGCGGTGATTATGGATATGGTGATTTTATTAAAACGATTGATACTGTCATATTGGGAAGTCATACTTACCAGCAAATCATAACGGAGCTATCCCCCGATGAATGGGTATATCAAGGCCTAACAAGCTATGTGTTGACTCATAAAGAATTCACAGACACTGAGGATATCAAATTCGTGAATGAGCATATCAGTGTTCTAATAGCAAAGCTTAAAAGGCAAGAGGGGAAGGATATATGGATTTGCGGAGGAGCAGATATCGTGAATCAATGTATTAAAAATAATCTGATTGATGAATACCATATCACTATTGTGCCGATTATTTTAGGGAAGGGAATCCGATTGTTCCATGATGATAATTTTTTGATCAAGCTGAAATGGAAAGAAACAAAACAAGAAAACGGATTATTAGAATGTAGCTATGTTAGAAGATAAATATGGCAATGGAGAATGAGAGTGGATAAGAAAATTTAAAGCTAAACGGATCAAGTGATAAAAACTATATAGGAGATACGCTTTTTATGTTATAATATTTGATGTGAGGGTCAGCATATATAGATCATGTTAAGACAATTAATAATAGGCTATGAGTTTACAAAGGAGGAAGATGGATATATGAAAAGATACCCTTTTTTCATTACCCTGGTGGGCATATTAATTATGAGCGGGTGCACCAAAATGGAGCCAATTACAGATTCTAATTTTCAAAATGGTATTTCTGATGCGACCGTATTTGTGCGCGGAATGGGATGCAATGATCCGAATTGTACAGATTCCACACATCACCACGATTGCCCGTCAGACTGCGATGATTATAATCATTACCACAACTGTGACTTGAATTGTACGGAAACAAGTCATCATCATTTCAATACACATCATGGAGATGATATTGATACCAATGTCTCTTTTGTGAGTGGAATGGGGTGCAATGACCCGAATTGTACAGATTCCACACATCACCACGATTGTCCAGCCGACTGCGATGATTATGATCATTATCATCACTGCAGCTTGAATTGTACGGAAACCAGTCATCATCATAATGAATCAAATAATGCGAATCGCTCTGGACAGCATCATCAGAGAAGACATCATGGTGGCACCCATCATTAGCGATGGAGAATCTTTAAAAGCCAAACCCTATGGGATTAACTCAAATGTTTAATAGGAGATTGGCTTTTTAAATTTGATACTTAAGATAGAGCAAAACACATTTGAAGGAGACAGTTATGAAAGAAATTGATCCCAGACAAATCAAAAGAGCACAAGCATATGAATTATGGATGAAAGCACCAAATCCGAAAGTGACCTTTTTCAAAACATTTGATGTGACACCGCTGGTTAAAAAAAGCTTAAAACAAAAATATAAGTTTAATATGCTGATGGATTATTGTATCGGGAAAGCAGCTTCTGGGATAGAAGAATTTTATACACTCCCTGTAGGAGATAAGCTAATTCAATACGATACACTTGCTGTCAATACGATCGTAAAAAATAAAAATGGCGAGGTGAGCTCCTGCGATGTATTATACAGTGATGATTTGGAGCAATTTAATGATGATTATTTAAAGTATACACAAGAAGTCAACGAAACATGCCAAAATCGCGATTTGACAGACAGTATGGTGATTGGTACCTCTGCCATCATTGACACAACGCTTGATGGCATTGTGGGAATGAACAGCGATTTTCACAATCCGTTTGTCATGTGGGGAAAATATCAAAAGCGATTTTTTAAATATGAACTGCGTATTTCCTTTCAATTTCACCATACACAAATGGATGGGGCACATGCAGGACGATTTTTAGAGCAGCTACAAAAGGAAATGAATCATTTACGATAATACGGATGTGATTGCAAAAGAAGCGAAGCAGATTACGAAAGCGAGGATATGCAATGAATTTTACGACTCATGGCAATAAGCAAAATGAAAAAACTGCATCCGATGTTCACAAGCGCTGATTATTTTAATTTCGTCATTTGATCATTTCGACTTATAGTGGTCATTATAAAAATTCAAAGTATTTATCCATGGACGCAGAAACAGATGCGATCGATGAATTTCTAAAAGAAAACGGCATTGATCATTTAAAAGCGGTGATCGGATTCTCGTTGGGCGGCAATATGGCGTTTTATTATTTCTGTCACCATAGTACAATGATTGATCAGGTCATTGTGGATACCGCTCCCATAATTAAATTCCCGCATTTTATTAAATCGTACTTCTATAACAAATTTCGAAGATGACTGAATAATGCAAGAAATCATCCTGATAAAGCTGCGGAAGTTTTAAATCAATGCTTTCATGGTATGGGAGATGCGCAACAATATATTGCGCCTATTGTAAGTTTCGATAGCTTAAAAAACTTAATCGAGAGCTGTTTTCATGTCGAAGCCCCCAAGTTGGATTCACAAACACAGCGCAAAATTACCTTTGTATATGGGAAGGAGGATACCACCAGGCTCTGTTTACCGCGAATCAGAAAATACAAAAACAGTGAATTTATAATCGCCGCTTCCATGGGACATTGTGGTTATTTTCAATTTCACAGTGATGATTATCTAACAAGATTGCTGCAATAAGAGATTTCTATGGTCTGTTATTTTCTCCCCACTCGCATAATTGATCCAAAATTGGCATTAACGATTTTCCTTTATCGGATAAATAATATTCTACTTTAGGTGGAATTTCTTGATATTCTTTGCGTATGATCAAGCCGCATTCTTCCAGATCTTTTAAATTGGCCGTTAAGGTTTTAAAGGAGATGGGATCTAAAAATCTTTTCAGTTCATTATAGCGAAAGGTTCCGTAAAAGGCTAGGGAATATAGGATCGATAATTTATATTTACCGGATATTAAAGACATACTATAGGAAAATCCGGAATCTTCAAAATGGACGTCCTTCTCAGCACATGGCTTCATTTTACACTCTCCTTTAGGTAAGTACTTTACAAAATGATTGTACCATAATAAAATGTATATGTAAATGATTTCGTTGTGTATAAACATCTGATGCGCGGAAATCTTTACCGATATTCACAATGGAGGAATGAACATGAGAAAAAATATTAAAACAACCGAAGCAATTTTTCCGATGCCGGTATTAATGATCGCTACCTATAATGAGGATGGCAGTGTTGATGTCATGAACGCCGCATGGGGAACAATGTTATCACGCAATCAAGTGATTCTAAATTTAACCGAAACACACAAGACGGTTAAAAACATCAAGCAAAGAAAAGCATTTACAGTCAGTATAGCGGATAGTGATCACGTGGTGGAAGCGGATTATTTCGGCGTTGTATCAGGCAATAATACACCAAATAAATTTGAAAACAGTGGCTTATCACAAACAAAGTCAGAAAATGTCAACGCTCCGATCATCAATGAATTTCCAATTTGTCTTGAATGCGAGTTTATCGAGTATCAGGATGGTGAATATGGTTGTGGTGTCATTGGTAAAGTTGTGAATGTTACCGCCGATGAAAAAGTGTTGAAGGATGATCGTGTTGATATTGAGGCAGTGAGCGCCATTGCGTTTGATCCCTATACTGCCGGATATTATAAGGTCTCAAAGAGAGTCGGGAATGCCTTTAAAGATGGCTTTCAATTATAATAATAAATATAGTACAAAGATTATTATGCTATCGGATAAGGAAGCGCAGAAACAGCGCTTCTTATTTATGCTACTATATCGAATTGCGATATGGATGTTTTTTTAGATGGTTTCATGGAATGCTGGTAAACAATGCGGGTATTTGTTATAATGAGATAGTGATAATGCTTAACACAGGAGTTCATTATGAAGATCAATCGTTTATTTGGAATCATCTATTTATTGCTTGACAATGATACTATGACCGCAAAGGAACTATCAGAATATTTTGAAGTGTCCACAAGAACAATATACAGAGATATTGAATCATTGAGTGAGATCAATATACCGATATATATGAGCAAAGGAAAGAATGGTGGAATTCGTTTATTAGATCATTATAAATTTGATAAGTCATTATTAACAGATGAAGAACAAAATCAAATATTATTCTCATTACAGGGAATTCATCAATTACAAGGTAATACAAATGATATATATGAAAAACTAAAAAATATATTTTCAAAAGATGACACCAGTTGGTTTGAGGTTGATTTTTCAGTATGGGGTCATTCTAATGTTCATAAGGCTAATTTTGAAATCATCAAAAATTCAATTATAAACAAGACCATCATCGAGTTTTGTTATTTCAATTCCTATGGGAAGCATTCCCAACGAAAGGTTGAACCTTATAAACTATGCTTCAAATATAATTCATGGTATTTATATGGTATTGATAGCGATAAAAATACGGAGCGCTTTTTTAAGCTTATGAGAATGAAAAACGTAAAAGCAACGAATGAAAGCTTTGAAAAAACGGTACCTGTACCCATCAAGCGAGAAGAACATGCGCCTAAGATGATTCAACTGGTTTTACAGATTGACAAAGAGCTATCATACCGTGTCTATGATGAATTTGATGAAGCAGACATTCAAATATCGGAAAATAAGGACTTCATTGTGACAACAGAATATCCTTTCACTGATTGGATCTATGGCTATATTCTTTCCTTTGGTGAACACATTAAGGTTTTAGCGCCGGAAATGATAAAAAATGAAATCATAAACAAATTAAAGAATAATTTAAATCAATATTTTTAATATGACGATATGGTGTCATATTCCATTTGTTATAATACCTTTATGAAAATAGAGGAGGAATTAACATGGCTTTTGATTATAAGAAGGAGTATAAGGAATTATATCTGCCTAAGAATAAACCGACTATTGTAACAATACCGAAGATGAATTATATCGCGGTAAGAGGTTCAGGAAATCCGAATGAAGAAAATAGCGCTTATAAAAACTCTATCGGACTGTTATACGGTGTTGCTTATACCATTAAAATGAGCAAGAAGGGCACGCACAAAATACCGGGATTCTTTGAATTTGTGGTACCGCCGTTAGAGGGACTTTGGTGGCAGGACGGAGCAGATGATATGCTTGATTATCATCGCAAGGATGCGATGCATTTCATATCGATGATTCGTCTTCCTGATTTTGTCACTGAGGATGAAGTGGCATGGGCAATAGAAGAAGCGACGAAAAAGAAAAAGCAGGATTTTTCCAGCGTTGCGTTTTTAACCTATGATGAAGGCTTATGCGTGCAGTGCATGCATATCGGCAGCTATGATGATGAACCGGCAACCGTCGCTCAAATGCATACATTTATGGATAAAAACGGATATGAATTGAACATAACGGATATAAGATGGCATCATGAAATCTATTTAAATGATCCAAGAAGATGCGCTGTTGCTAAATTAAAAACGGTCATTCGCCATCCGATTAAGAAAAAATAACGAGATAAAATTGAATGCTGTATGAATTATTATTATACAGGCTAGCTCATTATTTAACGAAAGAATAATCACAAATCACAATGTGTAAAGGAGAAATTATGGCAGAAATAACTTCGATGAAAAATATCGGAAAAGAATTAGCGAGAAAATTGAAAATAATAGGTATCAATTCACCAGAGGAATTAATGCGAACAGGCAGTAAAGAAGCTTTTTTAAGATTAAAAATGCGATTACCGGAAGTTTGTCTGGTTCATTTATACACTCTCGAGGCGGCGATAACTGATACAGCTTTCAACAAATTATCAGCGGAAACAAAAAAAGAATTGAAAGAGTTTTCTGATGACTGGAAATCATCGCGAATTACTATTGATTAAGGAGCGGAAGCAAAATGAACGAATATATCAATATCACATTAGCAAATATCGATCAGGAGCATTTATGTTGTGCGATTGGTGATCCGAAGCATCGTGAAGGAGTCAATCAGAAAAAAGCATGGATAAAAAGTAAATTGAAAGATGGACATGTATTTAGAAAGCTAAATGCAAGAGGCAAAGTATTTATTGAGTATGAACCGATTGAGACCGCATGGATTCCCATTCATGGAAAAAACTATGAATACATTTATTGTTTATGGGTTGCCGGAGCTTATAAGGGAAAAGGAATCGGAAAAGAACTATTAGAATACGCCATCGAGGATGCCAAAGATAAAGGTAGGAGTGGAATTTGTACATTATCTTCTAAGAAGAAGAAACCTTTTATCGGAGAAAAGAAGTTTTATGAGCATTATGGATTTAGAGTAGTGGATGTGGTGCAGGATTATGAGTTAATGGCACTTCAATTTGATGATAGTGAAGTTCCTCAATTCAATGACAGTGTTAGAAATATGAGAATTGATTCGCAAGCATTTACCATCTATTATAGTCCTGAATGCCCATATGTGGAATATGAGGTAAAAGAATTATCACAGTATGGTAAAGAGAATAATATTGAAATTCGTTTTGTCAGGATTGATACACTGGAGAAAGCCAAAAATGCTCCGTGTATATTTAACAATTGGGCGAATTTCTATAAAGGCATATTTATATCCAATACCATTTTGAATGCCAAATCTTTTGCTAAATTGCTTCAGGTAAAATAAATGGAATTTATTACAGCGAAAACGATTCTATCCAAAGTGAAAAATGGTAATGCTTGGTATGGAATTGACTATAATATGAATCTATATCGCGGCTGTCCTCATCAATGTATTTATTGTGATTCTCGAAGTCAATGCTATCATATTGATCAATTTGATATCGTGAAAGGAAAAGCCAACGCTCTTGTGATCCTAGAAAGGGAACTATCCAAAAAACGTAAAAAGGGCATTGTTGGAATTGGCGCTATGTCAGATCCGTACAATCCGTTAGAACAGGAGTTTGAACAAACAAGAGGAGCATTAAGATTAATCGCAAAATACGGCTTTGGTGTTTCCATTGATACAAAAAGTGATCTTATATTAAGAGATATTGATTTACTGAAAGAAATTAATAAGAACGGCAATGTAATCGTTAAGTTTACCATTACTACTCCAAAGGATGAATTATCCAAGTGCATTGAGCCTAACGTATGCGTTTCATCACAAAGGCTGAAAGCAATTAAAAAAATAAGTGAAAATGGAATCTTTACCGGAATCATGATGAATCCGGTTCTTCCTTTTATAACGGATAAGGAAAGCGATATAAAGGAATTGGTAAGATTGGCAAGCAAGTCCGGAGCGAAATTCATACATACTTATATGGGAATGACGCTAAGAGATCAGCAACGAGATTATTATTTTAAAAAATTAGATCAACATTTTAAAGGATTAAAAGAAAAGTATATTCATAGGTACGGAGATCAATATATGTGCGCTGTTCCTAATCAACGCTTATATAGAGTGTTTACTGATGAGTGTAGTAATTATGGTATCTTATATCGTATGAAAGAAATTGTGAATGCCTATAAAAGAGAAAATATGGCAGTTAAGCAGCTCTCGTTATTTTAATAAATGATCGGCTTTAAATGGTTATATTTACACAATATATGTATAAGAATAGGGAATGATATGGTATTTTATTTTAGAAGCGCTAACATGGTAGTACATAAGCATAGGGGGATAGGGGAAGATAAAGCAGAAAAATAATTGAATGGCACAAGTGAATATGGTAATATAACTATGTTGGAGGCGAAATAAGTAATGTATGAGAAGAAGGAGAAAAGGTATGGTATTATAGCGATATTATATTACATGATCTATATTTTGGGTTCATGGATATGTGGGGTTTTATACCAAAATAACATTGGTTCTAAATCAATATATAGAATATCTGTATTACTGTTTATTTTTGGAGTAATAATTGTATTAGTCAAAGATAGAAACTTTAAGAATTTAGGCTTCGTCCATGGACGCAAAGTAGACATCGCTATAGCTATGACAATCGTCCTGATAACATTTTTGCTTGTATTTATATGTAGCGGATTGGAATTACAAAAAGTTTTTTCACAGACGCTTTACTATCTATTTTATATAGCCGCAATAGAAGAAGTTTTATTTAGGGGAATGATCCATAATTATATGTTTTAAATAATATATCTTTTTCCTATATCCTAGTAGCCATTCCCAATCTGATAGAAACTTTTGTATTCCATCTTATATTTTGTTTGATTACTTATAGAAGAAAAAATATTTTACTTCCCATCGCGATTCATTATGCGTATGATATTTTAGGATTAATCATATGAGAAGTGTAAGGAGAAGGAATAATGATATTTCAAGCTTACAATGCTGAATAAAAAAAACAGTCATGCCGTTACATGGGATGGCTACTACTGTGAACAAGGGGATACCTTATTTAGGACATTATCATATTATTTTGTGTGAACTGGCTGGAATTATGATTATTCATTGTCAGCCAATACAGCGAAAAGACGGAGTTTGTAACTTCCTAATATGAAAATGCAGTATTTCATAATATGGGACGTGGACAAATAATAAGGAATAATGTCCTTATCACGAAAGAAATAATTATTTAATGGAGAGGAGAAAATATACTATGAGAAGAAAACTGCTGTTTTTTGTCGCTATGATCCTGGGAACAACCGGTTGTAGTAATGATCAGATAAAGGCTACAAGCGATGAGCTTCAAATGATACAAGATAAAATCATTAAATACGATACCATTCATGGCGTACAAGAAAACTATGCTTTTAATTATGTAGATGAAGAAAATGGATTAGTGGTAGTAGGATTGCTAAATAATAGCCTCGAAGCACAGGAAAAATTCAAAAAAGACGTTGTGGATTCAAATTTCATAAAGTTTGTCCAAAGTGATGAATTTGTGGATGAAGCAAGCAATTATATGCAAGATAAAAGCGCATTTATTAGAACGTATCACATTCTTAATGTCGCTGAAAGCAATGATACGAATTACATTTACTTAACGATAAGGCAATTTCAGGAAGAAGAGGTTCAAACCATTAAAGTAAAAAGAAGTTTATGCCCCGATATTATTGAAGGGAAGGACTATGAATTCACTATAAAGCCGAATTATGAATGCAAAGATAATCTGTTATCAATATTTAGCCATAGTAATGTGTTAGCGATAGAGGCGACAAATAAAATTGGTTTAGAACAGATACAGGATGATTTGCCCAAATAGTTAAGTTAATTAATTTTGGACTATGATGTATGGTTTATTATAATGGATCATAAAATTCAGCGTATTTCCTCTTTACTTCCCTAAATATTTAGGATTATAATATAAAAGTTTCCAGGAGATATTTATATTATCAAAGATGCTCTGGTAATGCTTCAAGGAACGTTTCTTTACCAAGAAAAATAAATCGAATATATAAATTTACGTTTTTAAAGCTATATTATTACAAGGAAAGGAGGAGCATTATTTTTTCACGCACATGAAGTTATATGCAATTAAAAGGGATTAAGGGTGCAAAATAACGCCTTATGTTTCCAAGAAAAGATAATGCGAATATATATGAGCGAATTTCAACAAATCAAAGCATGGTATGATTCCATCAAACAGTTGGCGGAAGAGACAAACGAGGCTTTTAATTCTGAAAAGATGATTCTATATGTTTCTTCTTATTATCAGGATGCACTGTCAACGCTGTTAAAAAATGAATATCATGATGAAAAGAAGGAAATAAGCGATGAGGAAATTACCCGCTTCATCACCTTGGCAGCGGCTAAAATGAACAAAACTTTAATGGAGGAATTGTCCTATAAATATATACATGCCAATTTTGAGAAAATCAATCAATTGCTTACACAGACACAGCTTTGTGAAACAGAGTTTCTTGCAAAAAATCATGATATGTTACAGGCGTATTATGATACGGAAATGATGCTCGATAATCTCACATATAAGGATCATCCAGTGGAATCGTTTCGTCGATTTATTGAGAAAAATTATATTCAGTTGAAAGCTGGTAAATCAGATGAATATGTGCTTAAATTCTGCTTTGAAGAGGAGCCATTAAAAGAATATCAAAGCTTTGAATGCAATACGATTGGTGAATTCCTTGCTTTTTGTTCACCGCTGTTGTTGGAAAAGATAAATCATGAACAGTTATTGCGAATCAAAGCTTATTTTAATGCCGTTAAGCTAAACTCTAATGAAACATTTGATTATAATATCGCGAAAGAGTTAAGAAACGAGGCGCTGTATCAGTATCTTGACAGCTTTGAGTACATACGGTTGCATTTCTTTTTAGAAGATTTATACTTGCTGCTGTACTATGATAAAATTGATGATTTTAAAAGTCAATCGGTTGCGGAGGCATTGAAGCAGGAATTAGAAAAACAGCAATAGGAAGGTTAATACTCGCATCGTGCTTTGTTTTAGCGATTCTTTGACCATTTTCAGTTAAGTTTTTTTGCTATCGAATAATTACTGTTTGCCTTGACCTTTGCCTTTATGGTATACTATTTACGCATAATTTTGGAAGGTGATGAAAACAATGGGCAGACATTTTGAAGTACGTGCCGCTTCAATGGCTAAAACAGCGGCTGCTAAGGCAAAATTATATTCTCGTTATGGCAAGGAAATATTAATGGCAGCGAAAAACGGAGTTCCTGATCCCGATATGAATACGACGCTGAAGAAAGTTATTGAGCGGGCTAAAGCCAATCAAGTTCCCAGTGATGTTATCAAACGTGCGATCGACAAAGCGAAGGGTGGCAGCGGTGAGAACTACGCACCGGCAACCTATGAAGGTTTTGGCTCTGGTGGTCAGGCAACGATTATTGTCGATTGTTTGAGTGATAATGCCAATCGTACCATTGCGGATTTGCGCGGTTGCTTTAACAAATCTCATGCTAAAATGGGTGTCAGTGGCTCGGTTTCTTTTAATTATGAAAAGGTTGGTTTCCTTTCCTTTGCTTATGAGGATGAGGAAGCGGTGATGGATGCATTGATTATGGCTGATGTAGATTTAAAAGATATTGAGGTTGAAGAAGCGCAAATGAGTGTTACAGTCGAACCTGCTGATCTCAATAAGGCTAAAGAAGCTATAGAGGCTTTGATTCCTGATGTAAAATTTGACGTGTTGGAGCTTACGATGTTACCAAATGAATACGTGGAATTGGAAGGGGAGGAACTGGAGTTATTTCAGCGTTTGCTACGGCTGTTAGATGAAGTGGATGACGTACAAAACGTCTATCACAATGTATCCAACATAAACGCAGAATAAAGTCTCTGATGCTTTGTCACAGATGAGAAAGCCGTAAGTTTTTAGCAAATCAGACAGAGGAGTTATATGTATTGTTGAGCTCTTCTGTCTTTTGTTTCTTTTCAACGTGATGTTTGTAAAGTATATTCTTTTATAAAGCATTATCAGAGATAGATATTCCCATGGTATAATATACAATGTAAGTGATTTATATAGGAGGTTATAGCAATGAGAGATGCAGAAAAAACAATAGGAAATATGATTGACAAGCAAAGCGTATGCTATATCAGTTCCATTGATCAAGAGGGATTTCCAAATACCAAAGCCATGCTGAAACCACGTAAAAGAAATGGCTTAAAGGAAATTTATTTTTCAACAAATACATCTTCATTGAAAGTACAATCATTTAAAGATAATCCCAAGGCTTGTGTTTATTTTTGCGATAAGCGTTTTTTTCGAGGTGTTATGCTGAAGGGAACTGTGGAGGTTTTAGAAGACCAAGAATCAAAAGAGATGTTATGGCAGTTTGGTGATACCATGTATTATAAAAAAGGTGTAACAGATCCGGATTACTGTGTCTTGAAATTTACGGCCCTTTCCGCAAGATATTATAGCCATTTTAAATCAGAGGAAATAAACATATATCAATAACAGCTTGTTTGGTACACTTATGAAAGGAGAGGTTAGCTATAATTATGGTTCAGTCAATTATAAAAAAAGTATTTCAATGTGATAAAGATAAATTATGGAATATAATAACAGATAATACTAATTATACTTGGAGAACTGACTTATCTAAGATAGAAATTGTTGATGATACCCATTTTATAGAATATGCTAAAAATAATTATCCTACTTATTTTACCATTACTCAAAAAGAAAAATTGCATATATATGCGTTTGATATAGAGAATACAAATATAAAAGGAAAATGGATTGGGAAGTTTAGAAAGCTTGATAATGGATGTATTGAAATAGAGTTTACAGAAGCAATAGAAACATCTCATTTTATTATGAAATTATTGGCAAAGCCCTACTTAAAAAGTATGCAGAAAAGATATATAAAAGATTTAGAGCGTGTATTAAGTAGAAAAAAATCATAAAATATCGAGGGGAGATTATGAAAATAACTAACATTTATAAATCCTTGTATATGATTTCCTTATTTTTAGATTGGGGTTTGCGATAAGATTTGGTGTAAATTATTTTAAATGTTAAAATTAATTCAGCACCATTTTATACTTTTATTATGCAAAGAGTAATTGAGTTTATAATACCAATTATTATTGTCACAATGTAGTAAAGCTTAAATGTAAAAGACTTTTGACAGACAAGCTCTTATTTTTATGGTAAATTGTTCTTGGAGGTGTTTCAAATGGAATTTGGCACTAGAATTAAAAAATATCGTGAACATATCAATTTATCACAAGAGGAATTGGCAAATAAGATTTATGTATCTCGACAAACGATTTCTAATTGGGAAAATGATAAATGCTATCCTGATATCAATAGTTTGAAACTGTTAAGCAGTATTTTTGATACATCTATTGATGATTTAATCGAAGAAGATATAGAGAGGATGAAAAAACAGGTGAATGAGAGTGAACGAAAAGAGTACAGTATGCTGTCAGCTTTTTTCAGCGTCGGGTTTTTGTTCATGATCACTTGTGCATATCCTTGCGTAAGATTTGCGGGAATAGCTGGGATTATTATTTTGATTGTAATAAGTTCAATTACCTTATTCATTGGCATAAAGATCGAATCTATTTACAAAAAGAATGACTGCCGTACTTTTAAAGAAATTGTTACATATTTGGACGGTACCTCTTTATCTGCGAAAGAACAAATAGAAGAAAAGGCCAAAAGACCTTATCAAAAGTTTTTATTAGGACTGGGGTCGGGATTTATAGCGATTGTGATATTTATCGTTTTGGATATGATCTTTCAATAGTGAGTATTTAATAAATGCTATTAATCCTGCGTGATTGGTTGACGCTTGAACCAAACGATTGGATATAAGAAAACGGAAAACGGTATTTTCTGTTCAAAAGAAAGCGGTCTGAAAACGAAAGTCGATGAGCTTTCTCATATGTTTTCTTTTGCCTTAATTCCCTATGATTATTGATCAAAATATCGATCCGTTAATTTCGATCAGGAATGCCGCTTTTGAAAAAAAAGCTTGCCCTCCCAGTACAGGGTATTCCACATGCGAAAATATTCTTTGATGTATTCTTGCCATGAATCGCGCTTTGCCTGTCCCATCATGGAATGGCCAAAAAACTTGCGGGCAAAAAAGTAGGCGCGGCGGCGATGGGAACTACCGGTGATGACAAGCAGATTGAGATCGCCGAATTGTTCTTTGGTGTAAAGAAAATTTTGATAAGTATTACGGGCTTTGGTTTCCAGCAGGATTGGAACGATCACGCCCTTTTTTTGTAACGCGGCTTTCATCACTTCTGCTTCTACATCCGCGTTTTTAACCGCAGCGCCAGAAATAATAATGAAGGAAATGGAATGCCTGTTTAAATGCGTTATTGCGGCTGCCAGCCGTTTGTTTTGGGCAGGGGATAAAGTACCATCGTCCTTGGTAGGACAGCCCAGAATCAACATGGCATCAAAATGATTTTTGAGTTTCGGTAAAGAACCTTTACGAAAGATTAAGAACGGAAAGAACAGGATTAACAAAATGAACAGTATCACTGTCATATCTCTTGTACCGGAGGTAATAGCTCTTGTGCTACCGCTTCTTTCTGATGATGTGGCCAGCCATAGATCCGCGCACTTTTTAATATGATTTCCTGTTCGTATAAGGGCAGCTGACGAAAACGTACCGCAATGGTGACATCACTTTTTTGACGCAATGCTTTTAAATAAGTCCGTCCTGTTTTATTAAATCCTAAAATGCGAATGTGTTGTAGAGGGGGAAGGTTATTCATCTGTTGTTTGGTGGTATGATGCAACAAATGGACTAGGGTTCGGCGAATGCGTGAAGTGCTGTAGCGTTTTGATGTCGCAGACGATAAGAAAGCTTCTAGTGTATCACATGCTACTGCCTGTGTTATCAATAACTGTTCAATACCTTCATCCATCATAAATAAAGAACGCAAATAGGTAGGGGATAGGGTGAGCAGCAGCATTCGTAAATAAGGGTAATAATCGTCGAGTACATGCAGCTGGTGAGAAGAAAAAGACATGGGAGTAAAAAAGGAAATATCCTCACCGGCCAATATTGCTTTACGCAATGCGCTCGCAGACGCAAATGGTTGGTTCAGCGAGGTATCATGGTATAAATTCGTTCGCTTGATACAATGAGCACGTATCGGATAAGACTTTAATACGCGTAGATAGTTCCATCCTAAAATATCATTAGCTGCCAATTTGCCATCGACTGCTTCATGTGCCTGTGCGCTGGAGCAGCCGTGTTTCATCCAGTCACGATAATCCACGGTTGCTCGTTGTGCTAAGCTGTTGAGCATCGCAAGATCATTGCTTTCACTACCGAAGACTATATCCTCCACCTGTGCCAAGGCAAGAGATTGGACACTGCCTTGAGCAAACTGCTCCACACTTTGTGTCGCATAGGAAAATGGCAATTCCATCACGATATCAACACCATGCGCCAATGCTGTTTTACAGCGGCAAAGCTTATCCATAATCGCGGGTTCTCCCCGTTGGACAAAATTGCCGCTCATCACCGCAATCAGCACATCACAGCCAGTGATGGATCTGGTTTTTTTAATATGATAAATATGCCCGTTGTGAAACGGATTGTATTCGCAAATAATGCCAGCAGCTTTCATAGTTACTCCCATCTTTTATCACTCCCTAAAATATACCATAAATTCATGCTTTTCACCATGAAAAGTGTTGAGAATCATATCAGATTATTGTATCATTTTAACATAAAGAGAGAGGATGGGCTTAATGAAAGAAGAACAATTTTCCTTCCATAGTTTTCAAGACGGTTTAGAAATATGGGGAACATTGATTGTACCGGAAAAAGCCGTTGGTATCATTCAGATCGTGCATGGTATGAGTGAGCATCGCCGTCGTTATATGCCGTTTATGCGCTATCTGGCGAAGCATGGATGGATCTGTGTCATCCACGATCATCGAGGTCATGGTGAAAGTATAAAGTGCGATGAGGACCTTGGCTATTTTAATGATATTAGTGGAACGTATTTGATGGAAGACACCCATCAGTTAACCTATTTAATCAAAAAGCGTTATCCGAATCTGCCATATGTATTATTTGGGCATTCCATGGGTTCACTTGTGGTTCGCTCCTATGTAAAGAAATATGATTATGAATTAAGCGCGCTTGTGGTATGCGGTTCGCCCAGCAAGAATGCGATGTTGCCGTTGGCTCGATTACTTGTCTATTTTATTGCCCGTATAAAAGGCGATCATTATCGCAGTTCATGGCTACAACACCTTGTGTTTGGCTCTTATGCCAAACGCTTTCCTAATGAAACCAGTGAAAATTGCTGGATTTGCCGCGATCAAAAAGTCGTAGCTGAATACGATAACGATCCCAAATGCGGCTTTATCTTCACCACCAACGGCTTTCGCTCTGTGTGGAATTTGATGCGCAATGTTTATGATCGAGACGATTGGACAATGTTGAATCCTGATCTGCCGATATTGTTTATTGCCGGCACAGCTGATCCGTGTATCAGAGATCAGCGTAAATTTGCACAGGCGGTGGAATTTATGAAGAAAATTGGTTATCACAAGACAACCTGTAAAACCTATTGGGAATTGCGTCATGAGATTTTGAACGAACAAGAGCAGCATCAGGTCTATGAGGATGTGATATCATTCATGAAAGAGAATGCTTTGAGAGATAAGCAAGAGAAGACATCATAATTATTGATACTTATAAAGTGCTTTCAGACATCATGAAATGATTGATTTTCAAAACGAAAAATAAAAAAAGTCTTTTCTTTCTCATTTATTTATGGTTTAATATTATGGTACGCATGAAAACGCCTGATTTTATTGACGTAAAATGATGAATGGCGTATAATATGTGCGTCAAAGACAACGAGGTGATTCCTTTGAAATGGTCCAAATTGGAACTTATGAGTGCCCCGAATCAGACATTATCGTTTTTTGATGAGATTACGTTTGATCCGTCGGCCTTTTCTAAGATGAACCAGATCAGAGGACTGAGAAATGTTACCGTAAGCGGAGAGCTTCAATATGATGAGGAAGTTGATCGCGTCTATGTACAATGTAATATTTCCGGTGTCATGATTCTTGCTTGCTCGATTACCAATGAGGATGTGGAATATGGTTTTCAGACATCTTCTAATGAGACATTCGCATTTACCAAATGCGATGATGATGTACATGAGGCCAAGGGCGATGTCATCGAATTATTGCCGGTGATCTTTCAGCTGATAGTCATGGAGGCTCCTTTAAAGGTTGTAAAAGAAGGAGCAAACTATCCGAAGGGGGATGGCTGGGAAGTGGTGAGTGAGGAAACATGGCAGCAAGAAAAAAGTCAGAGAATTGATCCTCGTTTGGCAAAACTAAAAGATTTCAAAGTAACAGATGATGAAGCAGGAGGTGCTAACAATGGCTGTACAACAAAGACGTAATTCAAAAACCAGAAAAGCTAAGAGAAGAACACATTATAAATTGGCTGCGCCTACTTTGGTGAAATGCCCGGCATGTGGTGAGTATAAACCAGCCCATAAGATGTGTGAATGTGGTTTTTACAATGGCAAAATGATTGTTGAAAAAGCATAAAAGGGGCAGTATGCCTTTTTTTCTGCATAATGAACAAGTAAAGGAAGAAAAAGAAGGAGTATGACAATGGAAGATAAATCAATGGGAATTCTATTTTTGGTGATTTTTGCAGCATTAGCAATATGGTTTTTAATAGTATGGCGCAACTATCAGAAGATGAATCGTGTATTAAATCAGTCGCATAAGCTGACAGGGACGGCTGAGGGAACAGTAAAAGAACTGGTGAGTGTTTATCGTCGTAACCGCTCTTTTCGTTGGAAGAATGAATATCCCGTGATTGCATTTATAGCGAATGGACAAGAATATGAAACGGCGATTGCTTTCGCAGAAAAACGGGCAGGAAGCTATGATATGAATGATCGTTATACCGTGTGCTATTTGCCGGAGGATCCTACTGTTTGTATCGTAGATGAATTTCGTTCCAAGATGCAGTCCAACAGCAAACAAAAGCTGATTGGTATGGTGGTATTGGCATTCTTCATGGTTAATATGCTTGTCAGTGCGATAAGCATGTTATTTTGATTTTTTGTTAAAAAACTATGAAAGCAGTAAAAGAAAGTGGTTAGTGAATGATTCGCTTTCTTTTTTTAGTTGGAAATGGTATTCAAAAAATGGGGAAACATTGCATAAAATCATCAAAAACCATTGTATTCGATGGAAAATCGTGGTATATTATTGATGTAACCTCGACAGGAGTGGGTCATGCCCACTCTATTATTATGTTTAAAAGGAGCAATGTTGTGGAAAATACGGATCAAATCAAAGAAGTCATTCGCCCAATTTTAGCGACCATGCAAATACAAATGGTGGAATGCGGATGGCATCGTGAAGGATCAACATCGATCCTTCGTTTAGCTGTAATGCGTGAGGATGGCAGTATGGACATTGATACGTGCGCCGTAATCAGCGAGGCGGTATCTCTTGCCCTTGATGAAGCAGATCTTATCGCTCATGAATATTTTTTGGAAGTGTGTTCACCGGGGGCAGAACGAGAACTTTATGGTGAAGAAGATATTCTTAACGCAGTAGGAGAATACGTGTACATCAAATTTCGTAATCCGAAAGGTGGACGTGATGAAATCTATGGAACGCTGTTACAGGTGGAAGCGGATCATCTGCATATTGCTTACATGGATAAAGCGGTAAAAAGAGAATTGAATGTCGATCGAGACAATATCGCTCAGATTCGGTTGGCAGTAAAAATTTAATATGAAAGGAAAAATGAAAAATGAAGTTGGATGAATTTATGGCAGCGATGCAGGCCATTGAAAGCGATCGAAAGTTATCAAAGGAAATTGTCATTGAAGCTTTGGAAGAAGCATTATCTAAGGCATATCGCAAACATATCGAGATTCCCGATGCCTTGGTACGGGTCGATGTCAATGCCAAGGGTAGCATCAAGGTATACCAGCAGCGCAAGATTGTGGAAACGGTAGAAGATGACGAGCTGGAAATTTCCTTGAGTGAAGCCAAAAAAATCAAACAGGAATATGAACTGGGTGATATGGTGGAACATGAGGTCAATATTGCGGAAATGGGTCGTGCTGCGGTGGTATTGGCAAAGAATGTCATGAAACAGAAAATTCGCGAAGCGGAAAAGCAAGCCGTATATGATGAATACTGTGATAAAGTGGAAGAAATGGTCATGGGAACCATTGAGACAGTAGAGGATAAATTTGTCATTGTGAATATTGGTAAGACGATGGCACTGATGCCCAAAAACCAGCAGATTCCCAATGAGAAATATGTGGAAGGTCAGCGCATTCGCGTTGTAATCGCTGAAGTAAATAAGGATACCAAGGGGGCGCAGGTTTTGGTTTCTCGTGGATCGGCAACATTGGTAAAGCGGTTGTTTGAAAAAGAAGTACCCGAGATTTATCAGGGTGTGATCGAGATTAAGGCGATTGCCCGTGAGGCCGGAGAGCGAACCAAAATGGCTGTGTATACCAATAATGAAAATGTGGATCCGATCGGCGCCTGTATTGGACCGCGCGGACAGCGAGTTCAGGTGGTCATTGATGAATTAAAGGGCGAAAAAATTGACATCTTTGAATGGAGTGATGATGTCAGCGAGTTGATTAAAAATGCCTTGGCACCGGCTGAGGTGCTTGCGGTCATTCCTAATGAGGAACGTAAAAACGGCTTGTTGGTTGTCGTAGCGGATCATCAATTATCGCTGGCAATCGGTAAAAAGGGGAAAAATGCCCGATTGGCAGTGAAACTGACCGGCTCTAAAATAGACATTAAATCAGAAAGTGACATGAAGGAAAAAGGCATTGATTGGCAGACAATCGCGCTGCAGCAGCATGAGTTATTCCTAAAACAGCGTGAAGAAGCTAAAGCTAAAGCACAGGCAATGCAGTTTGAAGCTGTTGCCGCAGCCGAGGAAACGCCAGTGGAAACTCCGGAATTCGCTTATCATGATGAGATTGAAGAAACGCATATGGATGAGATACTGCGTGAAGAAGCAACTGCTGCTGAATCAAAGGAAACAGAAGTCAAGGAGGCAAAGCCAGAAGCCGTAAAACCGGCTGCTAAGGTAACCTCTGATCTGGAAGAGGCAGCGCGCCTAGCAAAAGAGAAACAGCGTCAGGAAGGCTTAAATCTGAAAGAAAAGCAGGAATACGTATCAAAATTTGAGAAAATTCTTGATAACAAGCCAAAGGAAACGCCGATCGTTCGATCGAAGAATCGCCGTAAGGATGATGATGAGCCGAAACGGAAGGCAACTTTTGATTTAAGCAAGAAGGATTATGAATTGAAACCAATTTATACGGAAGAAGAATTGGAAGAAATTGCTCGTCAGGAAGCAGAGGAAGAAGAAAACGATTGGATCAATGACGATGATATTGATTTTGATGAGTACGAGGAATATTACGAAGAATAAAGGCAGGAGGGTATCACGATGAGAAAAATACCGATGCGCCGCTGTGTTGCGACCGGTGAAAGCCTGCCCAAAAAAGAATTGCTTCGGATCGTTCGTACACCGCAAGGCGATGTCATTATTGACGAAAGCGGTCGTCAAAACGGACGGGGGGCTTATTTGAAGCGCAGTAGGGAAGCGGTAGAAATTGCAAAAAAGCGTAAAGCACTGACACGTGCTTTGGAATGTGAGATTCCCGATACGCTGTATCAGGAATTGATGGGGATGTTTGATGATGAATCGTAACGCCATCGGGCTTTTGGGTCTCATACGGCGATCACGACGATTGATCAGCGGCGCAGAAATCATCAAGGGCATTCAAAAGCAACAAGTATATCTTGTGGTGATTGCGGATGAATGCGGTGAGAACATGCGCAAGAAACTGATGGATAAATGCACATTTTATAAAGTCCCTTATGTATTTATGGATGGCAAGGTATTAAATCAGGCGATTGGAACGCAAAATTACATTGCGGTAGCGATCACAGATCAAGGCTTTGCGCAAAAGCTTCATGCTTGCTGGAAAGGCTAGGTGATATTATGGCAAGACAACCACAGCGAAGAAATAATCGGAAGAAAAACAATTCCCGCAATCGCAGCGGACAGGCAGTAACCAAGAAGCGCGAAGAAGTAAAGGAAATAACCTATAGCGGATCGATGAGTGTCGGTGAATTGGCGGAGAAATTAAATCGTAACGCCAGTGAAATTATTAAACTGTTGTTTATGATGGGAACGATGGTAACGATTAATTCCACATTAGATGAAGAAAATATTGAATTGGTATGTATGGAATTCAATGTGGAAACTCATAAGGAAGTTATTATCGAAGAAAGTGATTTTGAAGAAATGATGGAAGTGGAGGATGAGGAAAACCTGGTGAGCCGTCCTCCGGTCATTACCATTATGGGACATGTCGATCACGGTAAAACCACCTTGTTGGACACCATTCGTAAAACCCATGTTACAGAGGGTGAATTCGGTGGCATTACCCAGCATATTGGTGCTTATCAAGTGCAGGTAAAGGGAAAAAAGGTAACCTTTTTGGATACCCCTGGACATGAGGCATTTACCGCAATGCGCGCCCGCGGTGCTAAGATTACCGATATTGTCATCATTGTGGTGGCGGCGGATGATGGTGTGATGCCGCAGACCAAGGAAGCAATTGACCATGCCAAGGCAGCCGGTGTGCCAGTCATTGTAGCGGTGAATAAAATTGACAAGCAGGGTGCCAATCCGGAGCGGATTATGTCAGAAATGGCAGAGTTGGATATGATGCCGGAAGAATGGGGCGGTAATACAATTTACTGTAACATCTCCGCAAAAACCGGTGAAGGCGTTGCCGACTTGCTGGATACGATTATGGTATTAGCTGAAGTTGAGGACTTTAAAGCGAATCCGGACAAATTAGCCGTTGGTACGGTAATTGAGGCAAAGCTGGATAAAGGTCGTGGCCCGGTCGCTACGCTGTTGATTCAAGGCGGTACACTCCATGCCGGAGACAGTCTAGTGGTAGGTACGGCGTTTGGCCGTGTACGAAAGATGGTTGATGATCTTGGCCGTGAAATGAAACAGGCCCTGCCTTCAACACCGGTGGAAATTATCGGCTTGAGCGATGTTCCGGTTGCCGGCGATATCTTTAAAGTATTTGACAGTGAGAAAAAGGCTCGTCAAATTGCCGAAACCCGTTTACAAAAACGAATTGAACAGGAGCGCAACGCGACAAGTGCGATGTCATTGGATGATTTGGCTCGTCAGATTGAAGAAGGCGATTTACAGACGCTGAATATTATTATCAAAGCCGATGTTCAGGGTAGTGCTGAAGCCGTAAAGGCAAGTATGGAAAAAATCGATGTACAGGGTGTTAAAGTCAATGTCATTCGTTCCTCTGCTGGTGCGATTACCGAATCAGACATTATGTTAGCCAGTGCTTCTCATGCGTTGATTTACGGCTTCAACGTTCGTCCGAATGCGACAGTGCGTAAAAAAGCGGAGGAAGAAGGAATTGAAATCCATCTGCATAACATCATCTATAAGGCATTGGAAGAAATGGAAAATGCCATGAAGGGTATGTTAGCGCCGGTATACGAGGAAGTAGTCATCGGACAGGCAGAGGTACGTCAGCTGTTTAAAATGAGCAAGGTCGGTACGATTGCCGGCTGTATGGTGAGCGATGGCTGTATGAAACGCGATTGCAGCGTGCGTTTGATTCGTGAAGGCGTTGTTATTTACAGCGGCAAGCTTGGTTCGCTGCGCCGTTTCCAAAATGATGTCAAGGAAGTGCAAAGCGGCTTTGACTGCGGTTTAACCATTGAAAACTTCAACGATATTAAAGTGGATGATGTGATTGAGGCCTACGAGGATCAACAGGTTGATCCTCAATAAGTAGGTGATAAAAAATGAGCATGAAAAAAGACAAGATCGCCGGTATCATTCAAAGAGAAGTATCGCAGATTATTCAATTTGAACTCAAGGATCCTAAACTCGGCTTTATTACCATTACCGATGTAGCGGTGAGCGGCGATTGTTCACAAGCCAAAATCTATGTTTCCTTCCTCGGTCAAAACGCACGGAAAGAAGCCGGGATGAAAACGCTGGAGCGTTCTAAAGGCTTCATTCGCTCCCAATTGGCACAGCGATTAACGATCCGCAAGGTTCCGGAACTGATATTCTTGCAGGATTCCGTATTAGAGCGGGGAAATAAAATAGAGCAGATTATTGCGGACATTCATAAACAGTAAAAGGACTGGCGCAATGTCATTAAGTTAAGGCGATATTGAGGGATTGATAATTAATCAGTTCCTCTCTTTTTTATACTTTTTAAATTTATAATTAAATTCACTGGATCATTTCATATCATTAGACGATTTCTAATGACATTGATAAATTATCATGTTTTTTTCATAAAGATGTTGTATAATATGATTAAGTAAGAGGGATTAATAATGAGGAAAAAACAAATCATTAAAATCATTGGTATGATAGCGCTATTAATACCGCTGGTTTTGAGCGGAAATCAGTTTTTGTATGCGGAAGAATCATCGGATGATGATGTTCTGAACACTGAGGAAATAGAAAATAATGAAGAGATAAGCATACAGGAAAATGAGAGCGAAGAAGTCGCAGCGCAAGGTCTACAGACATACGAATTGAGTATACTCGAGTTTATTACGATCAATGATCTCAACGTTAAGATTGATGGTTCTCCATATATGTATTCGCCGGATGAATTTTCATTCACTAATATATTGACATTACAATTCAATGACAGTGATCCACATGTGATAGAGCTTCATTCAGAGGATTATCAATTTACACCTTCTGTTGTTACAGTGGATCCGACGAATCCCGAAAGAGAATATTATATTAAGTCAACGAGGGTGAACGATCAGTATACTTCTGTGTATGGAAAAGACGGTACGCAAAAAGATGTCTATGACAATGATGAAACGGTAACGGTGTCTGCGGTTACCGAATATTGGAATCATTATTTGTTTTATCGATTCGATGGCGGAGAATGGATTACGAGTAAGGCGGATGCGGGTATGTTTGAGGTTCATGCGAAATCTAAGGATGCACATGAGATATCTGTCGAATATTTTGTACGTTATATAATGATGGGTGATACCCCGACTGAAAGTGAAAAAAGAACTATGACGGTTAAATTTGCGGCGGCACAAAATGGTGAGAATTCTGAAGAACCGGATGTTCCAGTGGATGTAACATTTACTGATGAAGAAGGTAATGAATATACAAAAGATGAGATCGAATGCAAGATTACGGAAATGAATCCTGCGGATTATGAGAAATATCAGCGTGTCATTGTGAATTTTGATGAATATAAAGGTTTAGAGGATAATCATATTTTATATTATCAGGCAGGTTTGTTTGCGCAGGATGTTCGGGTACAGCCAAACGGAATGTATGAACTTGTCTTGCCTTATCCGCAAGGTGCGTCAATGCTGAATGATTTTGTAATCAAGCAATTTAAAGATGGAAACACTGATCATCCGGTTACTTTACAATACACTTTGGATGAAGATGGAATCCATGTCCAAGTAGATAACGTATCTGTTTTTGTTGTTGGGTGGAATGATGCAGAGGTGCAGACTGATCCTGATGATAAAACGGAGATCGATCCAACAAATCCGACAAATCAAAGTGTAAACAAAAGTAATACAGGCACGACAGGTGGAGTAAATACAGGTGATATTTTCGGAATTAATCTTTGGATGATATTGGCAATGGTTTCTTGTTTTTCCATTTGTGTGGTTCTTCGTAAGAAATTCCATAACTTAGATCATTCTTAAAACTGAAAGTATATGACAGAAAAATCGGGTTATAGATTATCTGAAAAGGATAGTCAATACCCAATGTCAATAGGTCTAGGTGATATTATTGATTTCATTTCTAATCCTAAATCTTTATTTGTTTTCAATTCTGAATCTGACTTTTATAAGAGAAAGAAAGCTTAGCTTTGAAACTGTCCTTTAAAATATTATCTGTATGGAAACAGGTTCTTTGAATTCCAATAAATTATAGAAAAAGATATCCATTCTATCATGAATATCCTCATAAAATCCTTGTTATATTTAAAATTATCTTAACTTAATGACATTGAGGGCTAGCGCCCTTTTTTTGTATTGTTATGATTCTTTTGAAGTGTTTTCTGTTGCTTTGGTGATGTACTCTTGAAGACGCCGAAATCGACTTAGCTGTTGAGTGAGGATTGTCATAACAATCGGTATGACTACGATGCCACCCAAGGTAGCACATAAAGGGATGAAGCCTAGCTGTACTATCATAAAGACCTTTGGCAAAAAGATGATCGCCAAGGTGAAAAGCAGAGCCATTGACAGGAAAACAAGGCGTCGTTGTCTGGTGAATGGGGAACAGATGCGGCGCAATACCGTTAACATGCAGGTTCCGGTTAAAATCACGCACATGGTAGATCTCACCTCATCGCCATATTGGAATATTGAGGTAAATAAGGATACGCATAATATCGCAGCGATGACCATGAAGGCACCCGGTGCCGCATGGGTTAATACATTAATGACAAAATTTCCTTTGACACGATTGTGATTTGGTTCTAAAGCAAGAAAGAACGAGGGAATTCCGATGGTCAAAGAGGAAATCAATGTTAACTGGATGGGGATAAACGGATAACGGCTATTCAAGAATAAGGTAATGACTGCCAGTGCGGTAGAAAATATTGTTTTGACTAGAAACAGCGAAGCAGCACGCTGTATATTGTTGATAACGCGTCTTCCTTCCGCAACGATATACGGCATATTCTTAAAGTTATTATCAAGTAAAACGAGATTGGCAATGTTTTTGGCAGCTTCACTGCCCTGAGCCATTGCGATGGAACAATCCGCTTCCTTTAATGCCATGACATCATTGACACCATCTCCGATCATGGCAGTAGTATGCTGCTGCTTCAGGGCATGAATAATCATTTTTTTCTGTTGGGGAGTGACCCGTCCAAATACGGTATATTGCTTTACTGCTTCCGGGATTTGTTCCTCTGTGAGCGTGGATGCATCAATATAGGCATCCGCATGAGCGACCTTGGCTTTTTGGGCAATGCGATGAACGGTAATGGGATTATCGCCGCTGATGATTTTAATGTCAACTCCTTGTGCCGCAAAATAGTTTAACGTATCGGATGCTTCCTTACGAATTGGGTCATTTAATAGAATTAATGCGATCACATCACCCGGTTCACTAACCTGTTCCTCAAGAATGGTTCCTTGTGAATAGGCGAGGGTGAGGACACGATAACCTTTTTGTGAATATTTGGCTATTTGCGTTTCGGCCATGGTATCCTTATGAATTGGCATGCATTCGTATGCGCCTAGCAGATAGGATCCGTGATCAAAAGAGGCTGCACTGTATTTGCGCTCGCTGGAAAAAGGAATGACGGCGCTCGCATTGCCGTCCTTGGATTTTTTTATATATTGACGAATGGCCTGGGCAGTAGAATTATCATCGTCGGTCGCATACATCATCCAAGCCAGAATTTCATTGACATTATGCCTGGAATCACTGACGATACTTTCCACCTGCATATTGCCTTGGGTGATTGTCCCGGTTTTATCCAGGCAAAGCATATCAACCCGTGCCAGTGTTTCAATACAATACAATTCCTGAACAAGCGTATGATGTTTAGCCAGATGAATGGACCCCACTGCCAGGGCAACCCCGGTTAACAGCACCAGTCCTTCAGGAATCATGCCGATAAGCGCTGACACGGTTGGAACCACCGCTTCCGCAAAGGGATAGTCCAGAAAATAATACTGCTTCAGAAACAACAGAATGCCAATGGGAATAATCGCAATACCGATATATTTAATGATGAAATTGATGGAATCACGCAATTCGCTTTTATGCTTTATTAACACCTTGGCATCTTTCATAATCGTGTTGACATAATTGGATTCTCCCACATGCTCCACCTGGGCATAAGCCGTTCCTGATAAAATATAGCTGCCCGAATATAAGAAATCACCGGCGCGTTTTACGACAATATCGGATTCACCGTTTACATTGCTTTCATTGATTTCCAGCTTTCCTTCTCTGATATAGCAGTCGCTGCAAATCTGTGCACCGCTTTTCAAGATCATGATATCATCTAAAACGATTTCTTCAGTATGTATATCACATATGGTCTGATCACGGATAACGGAAATGGTAGATTCGTGAATCAATGATAATTTGTCCAAAACGCGCTTAGCGCGAATTTCCTGGAAAATGCCGATGACTAAGTTACTGAAAGCGACCCCTAAAAACAACAGATTGCGATAAGAGCCTACATAAATGATTAAAGCAGCCAAAATCGCATTGATGAGATTGAACAGCGTAGCGATATTATCACGGAAAATCTCCCGATAGGATTTGGTGATGCGTCCCATGGATTTATTATACATCTGTTCATCAAGGCGCTGCTTTACCTGTTTTGATGATAAACCGATATGAATATCGGGATGAAATCGTTCGATTGGTTCACTCATGATATCACTCCCACTTCTTATAGCACTATTATACCAAGAAATATGCATAGCGGTACTTACAATTTCTTAATATTTCGATACGTCGATCCAGCATAAAAATCGGATAAGAAAAGCGCAAGAGAATGCGCTTGCGCTCTATAGCCATGTGATTTTACTTTCCGTATGATTGATGATTTTTCCGATATTGACACGGTGTCTATATACGACAAGGACACTTAACAGCCAACTCGCAATGGTGATGGAAACATTATCTTGCATCAGTGATATATAGATGCTGGATACGATTGCCATGCTTATGCTGGCTAAGGACACCATCTTAAATAAATACAGAATGATAAAGAAAGCAATTACCGGAATAAGTACATACATAATATCATGGAAGGTAAAGATAGCGGTGCTTAACAAAAAGCCAACAAGTGTCGCTGCGGCTTTACCGCCTTTAAAGTGGGCAAATACTGGGTAACAATGACCAAAGGCTGCCGCTATTCCTGCCCATATTCCACCATCGGGATCTCGAAAGATGAGCGATACAATTGCCACTGCTGCGACAACCTTTAACACATCAAGCACAATCGTCGCTATCCCTGCTTTTTTACCTAATACGCGTCCGGCATTGGTTCCTCCTAAATTACCGGAGCCATATTCTCTTACATCGGTATGATAAAACAGCTTTCCGATGACTAACGCAAAGGGAATCGATCCGAGGAGATAACCGATGCCAATATAACAAATGATCATCCAATTCATGTTTGTTCACCTCTGTCCATTATTTTACCATGCTTTATGGATGAAAAAAAGTGATTTATCGCTTTTTACATGAAATCAGTCCTTGCGAAAAAACGCTAAATTTGATAATATTACTAAGGTTAAAGTGAGCGTAAGCCCACTTTTTACATGAGTGCAGTATAGGAAGGTGAAACGAGATGAGCGAAAAGGCATACGATGCCAGCAGTATTCAGATCCTGGATGGATTGGATGCGGTCAGAAAGCGTCCCGGTATGTATATCGGTTCTACGGATGGGCGAGGCCTGCATCATCTGGTTTGGGAAATTGTTGATAATTCGATTGACGAAGCATTAAACGGTCATGGCGATACGATTCGCATTACCATTGAAAAAGACGGCGTGATGTGTATCGAGGATGAAGGGCGCGGTATGCCGGTCGGTAAGCATGCCAGCGGCGTATCCACCTTACAGGTTATATTTACTGTGCTTCATGCCGGAGGAAAGTTCTCTGGTGATGGCGGCTATAAGACCTCCGGTGGTTTACATGGGGTCGGTGCCAGTGTCGTCAATGCCTTGTCGCGCTGGGTGGAAGTTACCGTATGTCGCGATGGCAAGATGGTTCAGATGCGCTTTGAGGATGGCGGACGCAAGGTCGGCAAGCTTATCGAGCTAGGTAAATCACATAAAACCGGCAGTAAGGTGCGTTTTATGCCGGATGAGCGAATCTTCTCCACCACGCGCTTTTCCTTTGCGCAGATTGCGGAGCGGGCACAGGAGGAAGCGTTTCTGTTAAAGGGACTGCGCATGATCGTCAGTGATGAGCGCAAGGATCAGGAGCGACAGGAAAACTTTCACTATGAGAATGGTTTAGAGGCATTTATCGAATATCTTCACGAGGATAAACAGGTGTTTCATAAGCCGGTATCCTTTGGCGGAGAAGTCAATGGCATTAAGATCGACTGTGCTTTTCAATATACGGATGAATATCAGGAAAATATGTTTTCCTTTGTCAATATGGTGCGCACCAAGGATGGTGGAACGCATGAGACGGGCTGCCGCAGCGCCTTTACGAAGATATTTAATGAATATGCGCGTAAAAACGGCTTGTTAAAGGACAAGGATAAAAACTTTGAGGGCAGTGATATCCGTGAGGGTTTAACGGTGATTTTATCGCTGGGGGTGCCTGAGCATTTATTGCAGTTTGAGGGACAGACAAAAGGAAAGCTGGGAACAACGGAAGCCAAAATTGCGGTGGAAACACTCGTCTGTGAAAAGTTAAGCTATTTCCTAGAGGAAAACAAGGAACTTTCCACGACCTTGATTAAGAAGATGGCACGGGCATCCCAAGCTCGTGAAGCAGCGCGAAAGGCGCGAGATGATGCGCGTAAAGGCAAGAATAAGGGCAAGAGTGAAAAGATTCTATCAGGAAAGCTGGCTTCGGCGCAATCCAAGGATGCCCGTAAAAAAGAACTGTATTTGGTTGAGGGTGATTCAGCCGGAGGCAGCGCTAAGCAAGGCCGTGATTCCAAATATCAGGCGATTCTGCCACTGCGCGGTAAGGTTTTAAACACCGAGCGTGCTTCGGTTGCCAGCATTGAGAAAAATGAGGAATTGAACACGATCATTCATGCGCTGGGAGCCGGGGTAGGACCGAATTTCCATGCCGAGGACGCCAATTATCATAAGGTGATTATCATGACCGATGCCGATACAGACGGTGCCCATATTCAAACACTGCTGTTGACGTTCTTTTATCGCTATATGCGCGAACTGATTGAACAGGGGATGGTTTATATTGCATTGCCTCCACTGTATAAGCTTCAAAAGGGCAAGGAAATTCAATACGCATGGAACGATGAGGAATTAAACGCTTTGCGTAAAAGCTTTCCCAAGGGATACAGCCTACAGCGCTATAAAGGACTGGGCGAGATGAATGCGGATCAGTTGTGGGATACGACTATGTGTCCGGAAACAAGAACATTGATTCAGGTGACGATTGAAGATGCGGTCGTAGCCGAAAAGCGTGTATCGGTATTGATGGGTGATAAAGCCGAACTACGCCGCGACTGGATCGAAGACAACGTCTCATTTACCTTGGAAGAGGATTATCAAGGGGAGGTGAAACGATGAAAAAGCCGGAGTTTACACTTCAACACCAACAAATCATTGAAACACCATTGGAAGAAATTATGGGAGATCGCTTTGGCGCTTACTCCAAATACATCATTCAGGATCGTGCCTTACCGGATGCGCGCGATGGCTTAAAGCCGGTTCAGCGCCGCATTCTCTATGCGATGTATGTGGATGGCAACCGCTATGATAAGGGATATCGTAAATCAGCCAAAACGGTTGGTCTGGTCATCGGTAATTATCATCCCCATGGCGATACCTCGGTTTATGATGCGATGGTGCGCATGTCACAGGAATGGAAAATTCGCAATCCGCAAATTGATATGCAGGGAAACAACGGTTCGATTGACGATGATCCCGCTGCGGCGATGCGTTATACCGAAGCACGCTTATCCAAAATCGCAGAATACTTGTTAATGGATATTGACAAGGACACCGTATCATGGAGTTTAAACTTTGACGATACCGATTATGAACCGACAGTATTACCGGCACGCTATCCCAATTTGCTTGTAAACGGCATTACCGGTATTGCCGCCGGCTATGCGACCAACATTCCACCGCATAATCTTGGCGAGGTGATTGATGCGGTCATCTATCGCATCAAGTTTCCCAATTCAACCTTAGAGGAATTGATGGAATACATACAGGGACCGGACTTTCCCACCGGCGGTATTGTACAGGGAAGACAGGGAATCATCGATGCTTTTACAACGGGTAAGGGCAAGATCATGGTTCGCTCCAAGGTCGAAGTCAATCAGACCAAAACAGTACAACAGCTCATTGTGAAAGAGATTCCCTATGAAGTCGTAAAAAGCAATATGGTAAAGCGCATTGACGATGTGCGTTTGAACAAAAAAATCGACGGAATTCTCGATGTGCGCGATGAATCGGATCGCAATGGCCTGCGGGTTGTAATCGACATCAAAAAGGATGCGGATGCCCAGCTGATTTTAAACTATTTATATAAGAATACCGATCTACAGGTTTCCTATAATTACAACGTGATTGCGATCGTCAATAAACGACCGATGCAGATGGGCTTAACCCAAATGCTGGATGCCTTTATCGATCATCGTGAAAATGTGGTGCGGCGTCGCAGTGAATTTGAATTGCAGCGCAAACAAAAGCGATGTCACATATTGGATGGTTTGATTCAGGCAATATCTGTCCTGGATGAGGTGATTGCGCTCATTCGCAGTGCCAAGGACAAGGCCGACTCCAAAGTGAAGTTGATCGATCGTTTTGCGTTCAGTGAGGAACAGGCAGAGGCGATTGTGACGATGCGTTTATATCGCTTATCCAATACGGATGTGACGCTGTTAAAGGAAGAACATGAGCAGCTGGAAGCGGAGATTGCACAGCTACAGAATATATTATCCAATGATAAGCTGTTAAAAAGAGTGATCATTCAGGAATGCAACGAAGTTAAAAAGGAGTTTGCGACGCAGCGGTTAACCAAAATCGAAGCGGAAATTGAAGAAATTGTCATTGACAAGGTTTCAATGGTGGCAAGTGAACAGGTGATGTTTACGATATCTCAAGACGGTTATGCTAAAAAGGTTTCGATGCGCTCCTATCAGGCAAGCAATGACGCCATGACGGGATTAAAGGAAGGCGATCGCTTAGTGGCGGCCGGAGAGGTGAACACCTTGGATCATATTTTATTCTTTACCTCAATGGGTACCTATGGATACTTGCCGGTTTATGAGGCGGATGAAGGAAAATGGAAGGATATCGGCACACATTTAAACAACGTGATGAAAATCAGCGGCGATGAAAAAATCACCAATGCCTATGTGGTGGAAAAATTCGCGACGCAGGCGTATATCATTACGGTGAGTGCCAACGGCATGATTAAAAAGAGCACTTTGGGTGATTATGAGGTAACCCGAAACAATAAAACGATGACAAATATGAAACTCAGTGAGGGAGATCATACGATCGCATCACTGCTGGCTTATGATGGCGATGAAGTGCTGCTTTGTACGCGCAATGGCTTTATGAGCCGTTATCCGATCTCATTATTACCAACAACTGCCCCAAAATCCAAGGGCGTTAAGGCGATGAACTTGGTTCAGGATGCCATCGTGGATGCGGCCGTTTATCATGGTGATGCTTCTCAGCTATTGGTCATCAGTGATCAAGGAGCGATGAAGCGCATTAAATTGGCGGATATCGATGTAACAGGTAGACCGGTCAAGGGCAATATGATCTGTAAGAAAGTGAAATCCAAGCCTTATCAAATTCGCTATATTAAGGTAGGAGAGATGAATACAGAATTTGTCTTAGCAACGGATGAATATCGAAATATTGCCATGAAGGATATTACCCTGATGAGCAAGGAGGCAACATTCTCGCAGCCATGGGGTGTACTAACGGATTACTATCTAATTCTGCCGTTAGAAACGGTGAGAATGATTCCGCTAATTCCTCAGGAGGATAAACCGGTGGAGTTTGAAGAAATGAATTTAGATCTATGATGAAGCGGCTTGATGCCGCTTTTTCTAAGAGGAGTTTCATGTTAAAATAATATCAATGAATTCACAATAGGAAGGTTAATTGGGTGATCGTATGAGCAAACAAGCACATTGGCAAAATCTGGCACAGGAATATGAGGTGCAAATGCGCCCATGGGAACGAAAATCACATCAAATCAGCACATGGCGCATCCTATTAATGACCAGTGCATTGATCACTGCTATTTATGCCGATCAAAGCGATCAATCACTTGTTTTCTTCTTAACGTTTCTTTGCTTGTCTATCTTTGCTTATTTTGTGACTAAGCATCAAAAAATATTGACACGTATTAAAATGTTAAAGGCTAAGCAAGAAATTGCGAAAAAGCTATCGCATCGCTGTGATGATTCATGGCGTAAGGAAACAGAAACAAAAGGACAAGAGGTACAAACGGAAAATCCCCTCGGGGATGATCTTGATGTATTGGGAAGTCAATCATTGTTTCATTATTTGAATTTCACAAAGACCGCTTATGGACAAACTTGTCTTGTTAAGCAGTTGTTAGAAGGGGAAGAAAGGATAAGCAAGATTTTAGATCGCCAAGCCGCAATCCAAGAATTATTGGATCAAAGTGATTGGTGGATGGAATTTGCCGGCAGTGTTGCGTGCTTTGATTGTGGACAGCGCATAACGCTAAATGATAAGAAATCATCGCCATGGTTTCCCAAATGGTTTATATGGGCATCCTTTACACTCAGTGCTTTGATTATATTATTGTTATTACTTGGTCTACTTCACATTCTACCCTATGGTTATGCGGCAGTGCTCATTTTGTTTCATCTCATCATCAGCTTTGCGATTCGTCATCGCTGTGGTAAGGAATTGGTTGCGGCAGGGGATTATGTACGGATATTAAAAGCATATCAACCGCTTTTTGTCTGTGTCAAGAAGGGCGTTTTTCAAAATGAATTGTTAAAACAGCTTCAACAATCGGCAATACAGGGGCAGGAGGGAACATATCATTTACAGCGGGTTATGGATTTCATCGCTATGCGGCATAATTTATTTGCGACATGGATCGTAGGTGCGTTGTTTCCCATCGATGTGGCTTGTGTTGTTCGTTTTACCAAGTGGCGCAATGAATATGGGCAGGATGTAGAATCATGGCTGATGGCGGTGGGAGAGATGGAGGCGCTCATTTCCTTAAGCGTGCTGGCTAAGGTGAAGGAACGATGGTGTTTTCCCGAATTTTCTGATCAGAAGGAAAGCATCCTGGATGTGAAGGAAGGTGTGCATCCGTTGATTCAGGAGGAGAAGGCAATTCCCAATTCGATGAAGCTGCACGATGGTACGTATTTGATTACCGGATCGAATATGAGTGGTAAGACGACATTCTTGCGCACCTTGGGAACATTGAGCATACTGGCTCGCGCCGGAGCGCCGATCTGCGCAAAAAGCATGTGTACATCTTTGATGCAGGTTCTCACCTCGATTCGCATTCGTGATGATGTGAATGCCGGAATATCCACCTTTTACGCGGAGCTGCTAAGGATTAAGACAATGATTGATCGGTGTGACCAAAAACAGCCATTACTGATTTTAATTGATGAGATTTTCAAGGGCACCAATAGCGCTGATCGCATTTTGTGTGCCAAGACCATCATTCATAGACTCCATCAGTCAATGATAATAACGGTAGTATCCACTCACGATTTTGAACTATGTGATCTGGAAGAGGATCCAAAGATTCATGCTCATAACTACCATTTCAGCGAATCGTATCAAAATGATGAAATAGCCTTTGATTATCGCTTGCGAGACGGTCGCTCCACTACCACTAACGCCGTGGAGCTATTGCATATGGTAGGTATTTCATCATTGACGAAGGAATGACAAGTATTGTACTTTATGGACCATTCTTTTATAATAAAGAGGAAAGAGGGATGAAAATGCAAAAGCAAATCAGTAGTAAAAAGGTATATGAAGCAGCTATTTTTACGATGACGCATGATGAGATCGAATTGGAGAACGGATTGCATGCCGAGCGTGATGTGATTCACCATAACGGCGGTGCGGCAGTTTTGGTCATGAAGGATCAAAAAATCTTGTTAGTGTCGCAGTATCGCTATGCGGTACAATCACAGCTTTGGGAGCTGCCGGCAGGAAAGGTGGAAATCGGTGAAACACCTGACGTATGTGCAATGCGTGAATTAGAGGAGGAAAGCGGTTATACCTGCGAATCATTGGAGCTCATGAGTGAATTTTTCACCACTCCGGGTTTTTGTAGCGAAAAGATCACTGTCTATGAAGCCAAGGAATTAAGAAAGGTCGAGCATCCCCGCGCCATGGATGAGGATGAGATGATCGATACCAAATGGTTCACTCTAGCGGAAATCAAAACCATGTTGGCGGAGGGTAAAATAAATGATGCCAAAACCTTGATTGCTTTACAGCAAGCGTTGATAAAAGAGGCAGGTATACTTTGATAAGATTTAATATGGTTTCTATCATATGATTAAGTTAGGAGTGAAAAAATCATCCTTAACTTTTTTATGTCTTATGTTTTCTTTTATGGTAACAGAAAGAATTAACGTAGCTTATAATAAGTTGAATTAGGGTTATTGATGCTGATAAGGTAGATGTCAATCATCATAAAAGGGATACAAATATACTCGGATAAGACAATCACATATCCTGAACATCAGTTTAATAGACTTTCTTTTGGATAAGAGTCTTATATAAATAGTGTTTTGTTGAACATTTTAGCCTATAGAGGCTATAATGTTCAATAGACACAAAAGTGAAAAATAGTAATATGCGTGAAGCTCATTATTTGCTTTGTTGCTATTTTACGAAATTTGATGGAGAGAATTGTGATCTCCATCTTTTTTATGCAGAGCATTCCTTTATAAGCTATACGATACGATTGCTTTTGCCCTGTAAGATTATCGAAAAATGGATTATCCTATTTTATTTATCGACATACATAGGTGAAAAAGATCGGTGCATACTAAAGGCATGAGGAGGTTGATCTCATGGATAAAAAACGTTTACAGGATACGGCGAATAAGCATAAGCCGCCGCAAAAGAAAGGGAAAAATGCACTGATAGCGTTTATCAGCGGAGGAATCATCGGTGTTATCGGTCAGGGCTTGTTATATGGATATATGGAATGGTTTAAGCTGGATCAGGAAAAGGCACTGCCGATTGTGATCGTTACGATTATATTGGTGACGGCGATTACAACCGGCTTGGGGATTTATGATAAGCTGGCGCAGCATTGCGGTGCTGGCATGTTTATCCCGATTTCCGGCTTTGCCAATTCTTTAACGGCTGCGGCAATGGAAGGAAAAAGTGAAGGATTGATCTATGGCATTGGTACGAATATGTTTAAGCTGGCCGGCAGTGTATTGACCTATGGAATTGCCTCGGCTTTCTTTTTCGGTGCTTTGCGTTTTCTATTTTTCGGAGGTTAAACCATGACAACAATTACTTTTTCCAATGTCTACGTAAAGGGGAGGGCAGCGGTTGCGGGACCACTAGAGGCGCAAGGACCGCTGAAGGGTCTGTTTGATAAAACTTATAAGGATAATTATTGTAATGAAAAAAGTTTTGAGAGGGCAGAGCGCGCAATGGTTTACGATGTTTGTGATGCCACGCTGCGAAAAGGAAATGCGAAGCTGTCTGATGTTGATGTGATTGTTGGTGGCGATCTGATCAATCAGTTGACTTCATCGCATTATTTTGCCCGAGATACACAGCGTCCCTTTATCGGGATGTATGCGGCATGTGCTACCAGTTCGTTGGTGATCGGTCAGGCTGCCTTGTGGGTGGAGCATCATTTGGCATGTCAGGCGCTGGCATTCACGAGTTCTCATGCCAATACCGCAGAGCGTCAGTTTCGCTTTCCCAATGAGTACGGTATTCAGAAAAAGGAAACGACGACGTTCACGGTAACCGGTGCCGGTGCAATTTTATTAAGTAATCAGGTTGATCGCATTCGCGTATCTGCCATGACGGTAGGCCGGATTGTGGATTGGGATCATACCGATGCCAACGATATGGGAATTGCGATGGCTCCGGCAGCCTATGATACGCTGTTAACCCATTTTAATAATACGCATACGACCTTTGATGATTATGATCTTATTGTCACCGGAGATTTATCAAAGCTAGGCTTTTCCTTTTTAATGGATTTATTGTATCAGGATCATCATAACGTCCACAATCATCTTCATGACTGCGGTTTAATGATTTATGATACCCAGCAACAGGATGTATTTTGCGGAGGTAGCGGCTGTGCGTGCAGTATGTGTGTTTCGATGACCAAGCTTTTAAATGACATCGAGCAGGGCAAGCTACATCGGGTCATGGTGATAGCGACTGGTGCGTTATTATCTCCGGTAGCTGTCCAGCAAAAGGAAAGCATTCCTTGTATCGCTCATGCGATTGTCTATGAAAGGAGCGAGCAATCATGATGTTTCTCAATGCATTTCTAGTTTGTGGGGGAATTTCCTTATTAGGACAGCTCATTTATGATAATACCAAGCTGACAGCAGGGCATATTACTTCATCCTTTGTCGTTTTGGGTGCGGCATTGGATACATTTGGAATATATGACAAGCTAATTGATTTTGCGGGTGCCGGTGCGAGCCTCCCCATTACCAGCTTTGGGCACTCGCTGATTCACGGTGCTTTGGCGGCTGCTCAAGAACAGGGGATCATGGGTATTTTATTGGGTATGTTTGATTTAACGGCAGCCGGTATCACCAGTGCGATCCTATTTGCCTTTCTGGCTGCGGTGATTTTTAAGCCCAGAACATGAAAGCAACATTGGACAGCATGGTGGCGATGCTGCAAAAAAAAATCAGCAGTTCCTTTGATCTTGTGTATCGTCATGTGAAAATTAGTGATCAGCGCTGTGTTTTGGTTTTCCTGTCTTCCCTCAGTGACAGTGCTCTTATTGCGGATATTGTGGAAAGCATCGTCATCACGGCAAAAAGCGAAGTCACGTTAACCTTTTACCCGGGCAGTGTAGAGGTACAGAAGGACACTCATAAAGCCATCACCGCGCTGCTGTCGGGACAGTGCTTGGTGCTGGTGGATGGCAGTGAGGAATATTATTGTGTGGAAACGCGACACTACCCATCACGTTCCACTGCCGAACCAAGCGTCGAAAAAAGTGTGCGCGGTTCGCATGATGGCTTTGTCGAGAACATCATTCTCAATGTTGGATTGATTCGTCGACGTATTCGTGATCCTCGCTTACGGGTCGTGATTAATCGCGAGGGAGTCAAGACACGTACTGATATTGCGTATTGTTATATCGAGCATCTTGTCGATCCTGATGTATTAAAAGATTTTGAGCATCGTTTAACCACCTTGGATGAAACGGAAATCCTATCGGAGCGCAATCTCTGTGAACAGCTTTATGGAAAAACGTTGAATCCATATCCCCATGTTCGCTATAGTGAGCGTCCGGATATCAGCGCCATTCATCTGTTACAGGGCTATATGGTCGTATTGGTGGATAATTCACCCAGCGCCATGATTATACCCACCACTTTTTTTGAACAGACCAAACAGATCGAGGAATACACGCAGACGACTTTAATCGCAACCTTTACGCGATTTATCCGCTTAATTGGTATCTTCTTTTCGATTTATCTTTTGCCATTATGGGTCGCATTGGTAGTCGATCACAATATCACTTTGTTCAATCTGCCATTGATGGAAGACGTAAAAATATTGGAATTTGGTTTTCAGATCATTTTTGCGGATATTGTAGTGGAATGGCTGCGTCAAAGCTTGATTCACACTCCTTCCATTCTTTCCAGTATCATGAGTTTTATCGCGGTGTTTGTGCTGGGAGATATGGCGGTGGAATTTGGGGTTTACACCAATGAGATTCTCATCATGATCGCTTTATGCAACGTCGGCAATCTCTTAACGCCAAGTTATGAATTGTCGCTTGCCAATAAGGTCTTTCGCATGATTCTCAATGTAATGGCTTTGTTTTTCGGTCAAGCAGGCTTATGTATCGGTATATTGCTTCATGTAATTGTATTGCTTTCCACGAAATCAATTAAGTTTCCATACTTGTATCCGATCATACCTTTCTCTTACAAGGAATGCAAGAAGATTTTGTTCGGCGCACCGATACGCTTAAAGAAATAATAATACTGATTCATACTAAAAGGGGCAGATTCGCTGTATAGAGAATTTGCTTTTTTTATGATATAATTCTATTACCATAAGGAGCGATATGCTAATGAGTGAACGACCTGATTTGGATATAACATTAGATAGTAAAACGTTTCAAGAATATTATTATTTAAAAGCCGAGCTTGTTGCCTTTTGCCGCATGCATTGTTTATCCACATCCGGGGGAAAATTAGAACTCACAGAAAGGATAGCGAGGTTCTTAGATACCGGGGTAAGAGATTGTCCTACACAGGCTGTAAAAAAGCCAAAAACAGCGGATGTGATCACATTGGATACAATCATCGAAACAAATTTTGTATGTTCGCAAAAGCATCGAGCATTTTATCAAGAACACATCGGAAACAGCTTTTCCTTTAACGTTGGATTTCAAAAATGGTTAAAGAGCAACGCAGGAAAAACCTATCGGGATTCCATTGGTGCTTATTATCAAATATTAGCTAATAAGAAGAAAAATAAAACAGTGATTGATAAGCAATTTGAATATAATACCTACATCAGAGATTTCTTTGCGGACAATCAAGATAAGAGCTTAAAACAGGCAATCCAGTGCTGGAAATATAAGAAGAGCTTAAAGGGACATAATCGGTATGAAAAAGAAGATTTGATTGTGTTATCTCAGTGATTTATTACAATTCGTAAAAATGTTTGGAGGAATCATTTTAATAAAGAAATTATTTACTGCTATTAGAAAAAATGATAGAGGAAGTTAAAAATATAATTTCGATGAAACCCGAATTAGTGAATTGTATCGCAAAACAACCTCCCAAGAAAGATGATGGACAGTCTCCATTGCAGGTAGCATTAAAAACAGGAAACTTCGAGACTGCCGAATATTTAATCAATATGGGGGCAGATTTGAATTTCATGGAAGATTTCACTTGCTGTAATACTTGGAGAACCCCTGTTGTACATGATGCAATCAATGCAGTAGGGACACGATTTACAATTTATGAGGTGATTGTCATGGAGTGTAAAGAATGTTATAGTTGAATTCAAGATAAAAAGCCTTTAGCAGGAGATCTTACTTGCTTGGAAAGTCATGTTCAATAAATCTGCGGTGAGTGTGGTGATGTATTTGTATTGATGAGCACTCTAAACGCAAACTGCGCAGATGGAATTTTCCTTTTTCAACCTTTTACATGGCAGAATTATATTTAAGAACCGCGGATTATATAGCAAAGAGATGCTGCGGCATATATGAAATCATTAGTAAAACAGGAAGAAAATCCTATAAAATATTTATTGATGATGACCAGTTACAAGGGTATTTAAAACAGAACAAGGATAAAAAATGCACGAATCATAAAGCAGTATATCGAGCAAAAGAATATAGGGAATTTCCAAACACACAAATTAGAAAGCTTACCAAGCAAGAGGCAGCCGATTATTGGCATAGAAACAAAGATCAAGTTCAATCAATATTAAACTGTGATGATCTGTCATAAAATACAATATGAAGGAACCTGTTTATAAAACTGATTGCTTATAGCGGTAGGTGAAATGCTCATGGCTAGTATCTAAAAGCGCTAAGCAGCTGGAAAATCACTGCCAGTTCATTGAATATGTTTTAATCAAAGATGATGAAAGGAAATTGATTGAAAATTGTCTGTGTGTTGTATGAGTTTATCAATTGCATTTGGAAGTTTATATTAATCTTCAAAAAAAATGTGATAACTCATAGCGTTAATAAAAATAAGATTTCACATTGAATTGTCAAAAGCGTGAGGTGATTCTTGATGGAATATATCATTGAATTTCTGTTAGGGGTCGTCTTTGAAACAGGAACGGATATCCGAAAAATAAACAGGTACCGGAACGGCTCTGATATTTATGAATTTCCATATTTGGACTATTCTTTATTGCGGTGACCGGTTTAATCTTTTTCCTTGGTTTTGTAATGCTGAAGAAGTATTTGCTTGTAGGAGTGCTGTTGATACTGTTGGGAATGTTTTTTTAGATTATGGGAATCAGGATATTTAGAAACATATAACCATAAGAATGCAGATGACGATAAATGAGGAAACAGAATGAAAAAAACGCGTCCATGATAAAACCTCGTTATTCGTATTCATATGAAAATTCAAATTTTTCTTGAATTTATCTTTCATTTACAGTATAATAAACGAGCACCACAAATGGCGTGTTCGGCAAGCGGTTAAGCCACAGCCCTCTCAAGGCTGTATCACGGGTTCGATTCCCGTACACGCTACCATGTTGAAAATAAAGTCTGAATAATCGGACTTTTTTTATGCTTGTGAATAAGGGATGAATAAGGGATAAACAGATGAAAATCATGGTATCATTTAGAATACAGATTTGCTATTCTAATGCGTGATTTATGATAAATGGGGTAGGATAATGATAAAAAGCGTACTATCAGCGTTTGGAATTTTATGCTATAATGTGCAAAAGGAGAGAACGCTATGAAATATTTAACATATTTTACCTTTAGTCTATGCTTTTTCTTAAACGCCTGCTCTGCTTCTCAAGCAGAAGCCATTCACAATATTAATGCGGCGCAGGGCAAAGCGATGATGGATGATGAAGATGTGATTGTTTTAGATGTTCGCACAAAGGAAGAATTTGCGGATGGTCATGTTCCTAATGCCAAAAATCTTCCTCTGAGTGAGATCGAGAAAGCCGAAACGCTATTTGAAAAGGATGACAAGCTGATTGTTTATTGTCGCAGTGGAGCGCGCAGTTCACAAGCCGCTCAGTCTTTATCAAAGGCAGGCTTTACCGATATTTACGATATGGGCGGCATTCAAGACTGGCCGTACGACGTTGTCAAGTAGTAGGAAAGAAATTTGTTTTCCTTTTTAATAAAAGGTAGTGGACATTGCTTTATCCGCTACCTTTTTCTTCATTAAGATTTATTTTTAACTATACTCCTTGTTCTAATATTTTAATGGCGATATCGTGTTCATAAGCGTGAGTATCGCTGTTGGCTTCCTTTACAATGTTAAAGATATGATCACCGATACGCTCCAATGTCGCAAGTATATCCACAAAGACACTTGCCGCAACAGAAGATGTGCATTCTTTGGCTGCCATGCGTTTAAAGTGACGCTCACGGGCTTTTTCCTCAACAAGATCAAGATAATTCTCTTTATCCAGCAATTCTTTTAATGCTGATTCATCATGTTCCATGAAATAGGTGAGAGCGAGTTTGTTCATCTCTAAGACGGTGTCATACATTTCATTAATATCGCTGATGGCATGCTTGGAGAATAATCCCTTGTCGTCATATGCCAGTTCATAGAATTCATTTAGATTCATCGTTAAATCACCGACACGTTCAATATTCTTAATAACCTGCATTGTAGCGATGAAATCGTCCGTGTCCGTTTCACTTAATTTTTCATGAGCAATCTGCATCAAATAGCCGGTGATTTTGGAATCCAGTGAATTGATCGCATCTTCATATTGACGGGAGATTCCTTTATACTTGCCTGACTGCTTATTAAAGTAACTTTGACTGGCACTAATGCATTCCGTAGCCAATTCGCCCATTTTCAGCGTTACCTGCTTGGATACGCCCAAGGCACCTGATGGCAAGGATTCTGCCAGCTTTGGATCCAAAATTTCCACATTGACATCGATTTTCTCTTCTTCGCCCGGAAGTATTTTTTTAATAAAGGAAACGAAGGTTTTGATAAAGGGATAAGCGAACAAAGCGATTACCACGGCACGTATAATGGTGGCCAAAGCGATTTGCATCATTGGTGATATATGATAGGTGAGCGAGAGATACTCAATGAAATTCGCATAGGGATGCAGCAATAACATAAAGATGATGGCACCTATAACATTGTACAGGACATTGATCGCCGCTGCTCGCTTAGCGGAAATACTGCCGCCGATACTAGCAATAACGGCGGTAATCGTTGTACCGATATTCGCTCCTAAAACAAGCGGTAATGCGGCGGTCAAACTTAGGGCGCCGGCATCGTATATCTTTTGAACGATACCGATCATCGCACTGGAGGATTGAACCAAGGCTGTCATAACTACCCCGGTCAATAAGCCCAAAATCGGCTGTTTTGCCATGGCGGCTGCCAAGGATGCAAACATTTCTGTCTGTCCCAGCATGGACAATTCATCGCCCATTAACCGCAAGCCGAAGAACAGCATTCCAAAGCCAAGCAATATCTGTCCACCGTAAACGATTTTCTTGCGCTTGGCAAACAAAAATACCAATACACCGAGGAAGACAAAATACAGAGCGAACGCTTCCACCTTTAAACCGATTAAAAACGAAGTGACGGTGGTACCGATATTAGCGCCGATGATAATGCCAACCGATTGTTCCAAGGTCATGAGCCCGGCACGGACAAAGCTGATCGCGATTGCACTTGTCGCAGAGGATGATTGAATAAATACTGTAATGATGGCACCTACAAGCATACCCTTCCAGGGTTTATTCGTGTATTTATCAATGTAATCACTCAATTTACTGCCGGCAATGCTCTTTAATCCATCACCCATAAATTCAATGCCAAATAAGAATAAAGCCAATCCACCGATGATAGAATCCCAGCGGATGGAAATATCCATGGCTGCTTCACTCGCAATTAATAACATAAATGTTCCTCCTAAAGAAGATACCTTTATTTTATCAGAAATTCTACAGTGTGTATATTCATTTTGATGGAAATTATGGTATGACTTTAAAGTACTGGAGGAAAGCATCGGCGCAAAGTGACCTTTTTTGCTAGAAAAATGCGGCTTTGCTGGGCAAAGAAGGCATCAGTGTGATAAAATAAGAAGGGGTTATAAGATCAAATAAGAAAAGAAGTGAAAATGCATGGAAATCAATGTGATGAATCAGAGCGGGGAGGCGAAATGGAGTCGCTATAAGCGTGATTTTATGGTTATTGCCCAGCGGTGTGAGAATGTTTTGAGATTATCTGAGCATCGGTGCGTTTCCGTGATTTTTGTGACTGCGGATCAGATTCATGAAATCAACCGCGATTATCGTCATGTCGATCGCGCTACCGATGTGATTTCCTTTGCGCTTGGCGATAGTGAGGATGATTACGAGATGATCGAGGGCAGTGAGGAATTGGGGGATATTTTTATCAATGTGCAAGCGATTGTGGATCAAGCAGCTTCCTATGGTCACAGTATGCGTCGTGAGGTGTGTTTTTTATTTACTCATGGTTTACTGCATCTTTGCGGCTATGATCATATGACTAAGCAAGAGGAAACGGAGATGTTTCACTTACAGGATGTGATATTGGATGAAATCGTTCCTAAAAAGATACGTGGATAAGTTTGCTCATGCAATATGCGGGCTGTTTCATGGCTTGTGGCATGATCGCAGTATCACCCTGCAGTTTTTTAATGGCATCTGTGTTATTTTGATTTGTGCCTGCTTAAGACTGCGTCCCCATGAATGGGTGATCATTATGGCAATGATTCTTATGGTAATCAGTGCGGAATTTATTAATAGTGCCTTGGAGGAATGTTGCGACAAGCTGTTTCCTCAGTACGATGAACGGGCGAAAAAGATTAAGGATTACAGTGCAGCAGCGGTTTTGCTGCTGAGCATTCTGGCGGCATTGGTGGGAATTTATGTGATCGGAGGTAAATTGTGGTGAAAGAAGAATTGTTAAAAAGAGCATGGAAAGCGATGGAAAACGCTTATGCGCCTTATTCAAATTTTCATGTCGGAGCTTGTGTTTTATGTCGTGATGGACAATTTTATATCGGCGCCAACATTGAAAATGCAGCGTATGGAGTGACCATCTGTGCGGAGCGTAACGCGTTATTTGCGGCATATTCCAACGGTCAGCGTAAGGATGACATCGTCGCATTGGCAATTGTGAGTGATGGCGAGCGGATTGCGACGCCATGTGGCGCATGCCGTCAGGTGATCAGTGAATTGATTTCGCGAAGTGCGCCGATTTATCTAGCTTCTAAGAGTGAGCAACTGGATACCAACATTCAGGAATTATTGCCGATGTCTTTTTCTGATGAGGATTTAAATCATGTATAAATCCGGATTCATTGCGATCATCGGACGACCCAATGCCGGAAAAAGCACATTGTTAAATGCGCTGTTACAGGAAAAGGTAGCGATTACTTCACCTAAGCCGCAGACCACTCGTGATAATGTGATGGGGGTGTTGACCATGCGGGATGCACAGCTTATTTTTACCGATACGCCTGGCATCCATAAGCCGCATCATCAATTGGGGAAACATTTGAATCGCAGTGCCTATACAGCAATGGATGAAGCTGATCTTAATTATGTCATTATTGATGTGACAAAGCCCTTTGGCCGCGGCGATGAATTTCTGCTATCACGGCTACAGGGGAGTGAAGTACCAACCTTTTTAATCGTCAATAAAATTGATCAACTGTCCAGAGAAAAACTGATTCATGAATTGAGTGAATGGCAAACGCGCTTTCCTTTTTCTGAGATCATACCAATCTCAGCGTTGAAAAAGGATAATCTGGAACAGCTGTTACAGGTGACGTTGAGCTATTTAAAGGAAGGCACACAGTATTTTCCTGAATCAATGGTAACCGATCATAACGAAGCGTTTCAAATCGGTGAAATCATTCGGGAAAAGGTCTTGTATAAAACCGAGGAGGAGATTCCTCATTCGGTAGCGGTGGTGTTGGAAGCGATGGAATCCAATGAAAGCCACATTGACATCCGTGCTCTGATTATTGTGGAACGACAGTCGCAAAAGGGCATTTTGATCGGCAAGCAGGGAGCGATGATTCGCTCGATACGCTTAGCAGCTCAGAAGGAATTAAAGCAGAAACTCGGCAAACGCGTGGAATTGGAGCTTTATGTGCGAGTGGAAAAGAACTGGCGCAATCGCAGTAATAAGCTGATGCAGCTTGGATATGGTGATGATGAATAAAGCAATCGAAGGAATTGTATTGGGAAATCGTGATTATCGAGAACATGATGGAATTATTACGATCTGTACCCAAAAGGACGGGATACAGTCTTTGGTGGCGCGAGGGGTTCGGCGCATATCCAGTAAAAATAGCGCAGTGGTCCAAGTATTTACCCATGCACGTTTCTTCGTGGATTTTCACGAGCAGCACAGCATGCATACAATGCGAACCGCTGATATACTGAACAGTTATCATCGCATACGTGCAGATCTGGAAAAGCAGGCTGTCGGTTCTGTTATGCTGGAATGTATTGAAAAATCCGATTGGGATGAAGAAACGTTTGCTTTTCTAAATCAAGCGCTTTTATATCTGGATCAAAGCGAGGAACAGTATGCGCTATTGGCATTGTTTTTTTCGAGTATGAACCGCAAACTGGGAATCGAACCGTATGCGGATGGCTGTGTCCGCTGTCAAAGGAGCGATGAAATCTGCGCCATATCGCTGTATCATGGTGGATTTGTATGCAGGAATTGCTACAACGCACAGCGCGATACACGCTATGATAAGACGGACTTAAAATCATTTCGCTTGTTGTGTCATGCGCCGTTTTCACAGTATCATCGCTTGGCAAAGCTTCAGCCGTGGAGCTATGAGCATGTGCTGATGATGTATCGTTTTTTTGCGGAATACAGCGGCATTCGCATTCAAAGCATGCGTTTTTTCAATCACTTACAGAAATTATCAGGGAGGTAAATAGATGAATATTGCAGTATTAGAGCCACTTGGATTATCCCAAGCGGCATTGGAAAAAATATTTAATGAAAGGATGCCTAAGGAGGCGCGAATTACTTATTATCCGGATCGCAAGGAGGATGTAGAGACGTTAGTGGAACGCTCCAAGGATGCGGAGATCGTCGTGTTGAGCAATTTGCCTTATCCAAAGGAAGTGATTGAGCGATGTCCGAAGTTAAAAGCGATTATGGTTGCCTTTACCGGGGTCGATCATATCGCTATCGAGACTTGTCATGAGCGCCATATTACAGTATGTAACTGTTCAGGCTATGCGGATTCAGCAGTGGCTGATTTGGTGTTTGGCATGGTGATCTCCTTTTATCGCAGCCTTGCCGCCTGTGATCAACGATCACGCAAACACGGTACGAAGGATGGCTTAATGGGGATGGAATTGGAAAATAAAATATTTGGGATCATCGGAGCCGGTAAGATCGGCACTCACGTAGGGGTGATTGCCAATGCGTTTGGTGCGAAAGTGCTTGCTTATTCACGCACAGAGAGATATCATCGCGATTTGACCTATGTTTCACTGGATGAACTATTGACAAAATCAGATATAGTATCCCTTCATGTTCCCGCTACGAAAGATACATATCACATGATTGGAGAACGGGAATTGGGGTTGATGAAGCAAAATGCATTGCTCGTCAATACCGCTCGCGGATCGGTTGTTGATGAAAATGCGTTAGCACAAGCGCTGATACAAGGGCGAATTGGCGGCGCATGTATTGATGTGTTAGAACAGGAACCGCCATTCGATGAAGATCATCCTATACTTCATGCGCCCAATGTGGTCATCACACCGCATATTGGTTATGCGACAGTAGAAGCAATGGAAAAACGGGCAGAAATTTTATCATATAATATTAAAGCTTACATGGAGGGAACACCCATTCATGTCATTCAATAAGGAATCTTTCTAGTTCTCATTTAAGAGCTTCCCGTATGATTTTCATAGGAAATATGCATATCAAGAGATAGATTTGATCAATTTTTAAAAGCAATCACACAGATTGCTTTTTTTTGCCATCATCAAAAATAAGCAAAATAATAACCAAAAAGCAATAAAAGCTCTTTTGTTAAAAATAAGAAATTTTTCATTGACAAGCACACAAAAAGAGTGTATATATTATAGTGTATTTTTATATCTATTTTTATGTTATAAGGATAAAGAGTGTAGTCACCATAAGGTGAGATTTTTTTTGAAAGGGGTCAATAACGAGGTCATGAACGAGAAAAATTTTGAAACGGTAGTTGCTCATGCAAAAAACTCCGGTTTCGTTTATCAAGGCAGTGAAATTTACGGTGGATTGTCAAATACGTGGGATTTTGGACCGCTGGGTGTAGAACTGAAAGAGAACATCAAAAAGGCTTGGTGGCGCAAATTTATTCAGGAGAGCCCACAGAATGTCGGCATTCAATCAGCGATCTTAATGAATCCCCAGGTTTGGGTTGCCAGTGGTCATGTGGGAGGGTTCAGTGATCCCTTGATGGATTGCAAGCAGTGCCATACACGTCATCGTGCTGACAATTTGATTGAGGAGCATTCCCATCATGAAGTGAATCCCAGCGGCTGGTCTAATGAACAGATGATGGATTATATTCGTGACCATCATGTGGCATGTCCCGATTGCGGCGCTCATGATTTCACCGATATTCGGCAATTTAATTTGATGTTCAAAACATTTCAGGGTGTTTTGGAGGACGCAAAGAATGCGATTTATCTGCGACCGGAAACGGCACAGGGCATGTTTGTCAATTTTAAAAACGTTCAGCGTACTACGCGTCGCAAGCTGCCCTTTGGGATCGGCCAAATTGGTAAAAGCTTTCGTAATGAAATCACTCCCGGTAATTTCATCTTCCGTACCCGCGAGTTTGAACAGATGGAATTGGAATTTTTCACAAAGCCGGGTGAGGATTTAAAGTGGTATGAATATTATAAAGACTTCTGTATGCAATTTCTGTTGAATCTTGGTATGAACAAGGATCATCTGCGAATCCGTGAGCATTCGCAAGAGGAACTGTCTCATTATTCCAAGGGAACCAGTGACATCGAATATCAATTTTCATTTGGATGGGGTGAATTATGGGGCATTGCGGATCGTACCGATTATGATTTAACGTGTCATCAGAATACCTCAAAGCAGAATTTGGAATACTTCGATCAGGAAAGCGGCGAAAAATTCCTGCCGTACTGCATCGAACCAGCGGTCGGTGTAGAGCGATTGATGCTGGCATTCCTATGCGATGCCTATGATGAAGAAAAGCTGGAAAACGATTCACGAGTTGTTTTGCGCTTACATCCATTCTTGGCACCGATTAAGGTATGTATTATGCCATTATCCAAGAAATTACAGGAGCCGGCAATGGAATTGTTTAAGTTGCTGGCACCAATTGGATATTGTGAATACGATGAATCCGGCAGTATCGGTAAACGGTATCGCCGTCAAGATGCGATCGGTACGCCATATTGTGTCACAGTGGACTTTGAAACGGCACAGGATGGCTGTGTAACGGTGCGGGAACGTGATTCTATGCAACAAGAACGGGTAAAAATTGATGATTTAGTATCATATATTGAAAAACGTATAAAACTATAACAGGAGTGATTGTTTGAGCCGTTTGAATGAACAGGAAATCAACGAGATTCGATCCAAAGCAAACATCGTAGAGGTTATCTCTCATTATTTGCCGATCACGAGAAAAGGAAAGAGCTATAGTGCAATATGTCCCTTTCACGATGATCATGATCCGTCGATGTCGATTTCCGAAGATAAGCAAATATTCAAATGCTTTGTATGCGGCAGCGGAGGTAACGTATTCAGCTTCGTTCAGAAATATGAACAGATTTCTTTTGTAGAGGCTGTTTACAAGGTTGCGGAAATCATCGGGATGGTGATGGAGCGACCGCTGGAAGTGAAAGCTCCTGTATTGGATCCTCATGCGGCAGCACTTCATAAAGTATGCAAGGATGCGATTGAATACACGCATTATGAACTACAGACACCTGATGGTGATCAAGTGAAGCGGTATTTATACCAACGCGGTATCGATGACGCTATGATCGAGCGATTTGCGCTCGGATTCAATCCCCCCAATGATGCATTATATCGCTTCCTTCATGCGAAGAAGCATTCCGATGAACATATTATTGAGGCAGGCATGGCACGGATGAATCCACAGGGAATCAACGATGTATTTTCTCAGCGAATGATGATTCCCATACATAACGAAAACGGCGAACCGGTCGGCTTTACGGCACGGCGGCTGTTGGACAACGAAGAAGCCAAATACATCAATACACAGGAAACCTATATTTACCATAAGGGCGATTTGATCTTCAATTACCATCGTGCAAGAAGTGAAGCGCGCAAGGCAAAATGCGTCTATTTGGTAGAGGGTGCTATGGATGTGCTGGCATTGGAAAAGGTAGGAATTCATCATGCCGTTGCGATGCTGGGAACGGCGTGCACTAAAGAACAGCTGCGTTTATTGGGAAAGCTTGGTGTGGACGTCATCGTATGCTACGATGGCGATACCGCCGGAAAAAATGCGACGTATAAATTTGGCAAACTGGCCAAAGGGAAGCTTGCGTTTACGATTGTGGACAATCGCACTGGTTTAGATCCTGATGAAATCATTGATGCTTATGGCAAAGATGAACTTCATAAAACGCTACATAAAACCATATCGTGGATTGATTTTCTGTTTGATTACTTGTTGAATCGCTACGATCTGGAAAACTATTCGCAAAAAAAGGAATACGCATTGGAGCTCGCTGCGGAAATCACTGAATTAAAGGACGACTTCGAAAAAAACAACTATTATATCCGACTTCGGGAATGTACCGGGTTTGATATGAGTGTGCAGAAAGAAAAAGCGCCGCAAAAAGTCAGTGATAAAAGACGGGAACCTACGTATCTTGTATATCCTAAATCAGGCATACAGGCGGCGGAATATGAAATCCTTTCCCAGATGTTAATCGCTCGCAGTGCCAGTATTCTGTTTCGTGATGAGCTTGGCTCATTAAAGGATGCCACAAGCAATGCGCTGGCGATGCATATGATTGATTACTATCGCACTCATACAACCATAGAGATTGCGGATTTCCTGAATACGATTCAGGAGGAATCAGTAAAAAAGCTGTTGTTAGAGATTGTGGATTGGGAACTGGCAAGTGAAACGGTCAATTTGGAGGCGTTACATGAAGCAATTATCAAACTGAAGGTATGTTTATTGGATGAAAAAATCGCATCGCTGATTCAAAAGGCAGGTGCGCTGAACGATCCGATTCAAAAAGCGAAGGTTGCCGATGAACGAATTCAGCTGATTCGTAAACGAAATGAATTGTTCATGAAAAGGGAGGAGTAATGGGCATGAATCAAGCAAAGAAGAGTAAAAAGGAGACGCTTATGCAGGAATATAAAACACTGGATGAAATTAAGGAAGAATTGGCACAGTCATATCAAATTCATCATGTCTTATACCAAAGTGATGTGATGGATGCTTGCGAGCACCTGGATTTGGATGATCATGAATTTGATGCATTATTGGCATGGTTTAAAAATAATGGCATTCAAGTGAAGAACGATGAGGATGATGAAACGATCAACTTAAATGAAGAAAATTTATCCAGCGATGATGAAGATTTAGACTATGTCGACGATCAGGATCTGGATCGCATGGATGATTTGGATCACATTGATACTTTAGCCAGTGATATTGAGACGTTGGAACAATCCTTTGCGAATTCTGCTCATACGAAAATCAATGATCCTGTGAAGATGTATTTAAAGGAAATCGGCAGGGTAGATTTGTTGGATCCCAAGGATGAACCGGAAATTGCCCGGCGCATTCAGGAAGGGGATGAAGATGCTAAACGCAAGCTGATTGCGGCGAATTTGCGGCTTGTTGTTTCGATAGCGAAGAAATATGTCGGTCGGGGTATGCTGTTTCTTGACTTGATTCAGGAAGGAAATATGGGCTTGGTTAAAGCCGTAGAGAAATTTGATTATACCAAGGGCTTTAAGTTTTCCACATATGCGACTTGGTGGATTCGTCAGGCGATCACTCGTGCGATTGCCGATCAGGCACGAACGATTCGTATTCCCGTACATATGGTGGAAACCATTAATAAATTGACCCGCATTCAGCGTCAGCTCGTGCAGGATTTAGGCCGTGATCCTACGGCGGAAGAAATTGCAGAGCGCATGGAAAATATCACACCGGAGAAAGTTCGCGAAATTCAAAAAATTGCGCTGGAACCAGTGTCGCTGGAAACACCGATCGGAGAAGAAGATGATTCTCATCTGGGTGATTTCATCGAGGATAAAGAAGCGCTTTCACCGGATGAATATGCCAACAATCAATTGTTGAAGGATGAAATCAATCATGTGTTACAGGGATTGACGGAACGGGAAGAAAAGGTGCTACGACTGCGTTTTGGTCTTTATGATGGACGTACACGTACCTTAGAAGAGGTCGGCAAGGAATTCAATGTGACCCGTGAGCGAATCCGTCAGATTGAAGCAAAAGCATTGCGTAAATTAAAGCATCCGACAAGATCCAAGCGATTAAAGGATTTTGTCGATAAACCATAATGGCGCTGAGTAAGCGCCTTTTGGCGCTTTATGCGATGGTGAAACCGGGAAGCATTGCGGCAGATATTGGGTGTGATCATGCACAGCTGGCGATTTCCTTAGTTGAAAACGGAATTTGTGATCATGTTTATGCTTCCGATTTACGATCATCTCCACTTTCAATAGCGAAGCAGGCAGTCAAAGATGCGAACCTCAGTGAACAAATTTTTTGTTCACAGCGCGATGGCTTAGAAGATTTGGCAAAGGATGTGGATACGGTTCTCATTGCGGGAATGGGTTTTGATACAATTCATCACATTCTTACCACACAGGATAACGAAGTTCGTTGGCCACGTCGTTTTATCATTCAAACCAATACTCATCCGGAAAAATTACGGCAATGGATCAGCCAAAAGCATTATACGATTGATCAAGAGGATCTCGTTTGGGAAGACCGTTTTTATGAAGTCATCGCTTTTCATTGCGGTGATCATGAAGCGTATTGTGAACGTGAATGCCGCTATGGTGTTTTTTTAGTTTCTCATCCTCTTTATGAGCCATATTTGCGCCATCGCCTTGATAAAATACGTATCATCTTAGATCATCTGCCCAAGCAACATGAAAAGTATTTAACACTTCATAAGCAAAAGATGGAATTATTGGAAATATTAGCTGACTTTGAACATTAAGAAACAGCGGAATGAACATCTATGCATTCTGCTGCTTTTTCACGATATAATTCACATGCATCCAATAATCGTATGTATCAAGTATAATTCACAAAGATTGTATTATAAAATTCCCTTTAACAGCTGATCCGTATGGATGATAGGACGTTCCTTTTTGGCGTCATAGCCCTCTAAATAAGTGATTACCTGATCACTGAGATAGCTTGGCGTGGAGGCACCAGCAGTTACGGCAACGCGTTTTACATCCTTTAGCTGCTCAGCTTTGATATCATTTACATCATCAATTAAATAGACGCGGGGGATGTGAATGGCTTTGCCGATTTGCGCTAAGCGATGAGAATTATTACTTGAGCGATCACCAACTACATAGAGACAATCGATGCCTTGACCTTTTAGCTGCGCTACCGCTTTTTGGCGAAAGCGCGTCGCTGAACAGATTTCTTCACTGAATTGAGCGTTGGGATACTGCGCTTGAATTTGATCAAACAGGGGCTGTAATTCAAATTGTGACATCGTCGTTTGATTGGTGACAAAGATCGAAGCTGACGCAATTTCAGGAATGACATCGCCGACACTCATGAAGTGAATATGATCGCTGAGTGAACATATGGCTTCTGCCTCGGGATGGTTGGCTTTACCGATATAAATAATTTCATTCCCTTGTTGTAGCTGCTCTTGTAAGATTTGACGTGTCTTTAATACATCAGGACAGCTGGCATCCACACAGATTAGACCTTTCCGCTGTGCTTTGTATCTCGCTTGATCGGAGATACCATGAGCGGTAAAGATGACCACACCTTCACTGATATCATCCAACAATTCTTCACGGCTTCTATGGGGATCCTCCAGTGTTTCAATGCGATAGGCTTTTAGTGCTTCGATCACATATTGATTATGTACCAGCATGCCTAAAATGGTAATGCGCTGATGGGGATAATCCTTTGCGCATTGTATAGCCATGCGGATGGCGCGAACCACGCCTTTACAATAACCTCGCGGTACAACTTTTATAACTTCCATGGACGCTCACCTCCTCAACATTATACCGCATGAAAGCAGTACATGTACAATCTTTTTATTTACAATCTGATAAAAATCAGTATAATTAAGACGAATCGAAAGTATGAAAATGAGGTGATTTTATGAGTGAAATTTTATATCGTGACTACTCGCTAAAAGAGTCGACAAGGGCATTCATTCGCCTCAATCAGTTTGTAAAGCCTACTGCGATTCAACAACAGGTGATTCCTTTGGCTGTAAAAGGCAAGGATATCATCGGCATATCGGCAACGGGAACCGGCAAGACGCATGCTTTTTTGATTCCGATTATGGAGCGGGTGGATCCAAACAAGGATTGTGTTCAAGCTGTTATTACAGTGCCAACCCGCGAATTGGCGATTCAGCTGTATGAGCGATCAAAGCTTATGCAAGAAGCGGATTCTAAGCTTAGAGTTCGCTTGATCAGCGGAGGCAGAGAAAAGTCCAAAATGAACGAGAGTCTAAAGGTACAGCCACATATTGTCATCGGTACGCCGGGACGCATTCGTGATTTGTTTTTAAATGAACAGACGCTGTTATTACAGAATGTGGATATTTTGGTCGTGGATGAGGCAGATATGACCTTGGAGTTTGGCTTTTTAGAAGATATTGATGTAGTGGCTTCGCGTATGAGCAAGGATTTGCAGATGATGAGCTTTTCTGCGACCATTCCGGAAGAGTTGAAACCCTTTTTAAAAAAATATATGACTCAGCCAACGGTTGTTAACGTAGCGAAAGATGAACAATTTCAGCCGCAAATTGAACATGTGCTAGTACCATGTCGACCACTTGATTATGCTCATAAGGTTTTGGAGCTCCTGCCAACCTTTCATCCGTATGTTTGCCTGATCTTTGCCAATACTCGAAAAGAAGCAGCCCAAATGGCACAATTGATGCGTGATAGCGGCTATGGAGTAATTGAGCTGCATGGAGACCTGACACCGCGGGAGCGTACAAGATCTATGAAACAGCTGATGCAGCTGGATCGAAGTTATGTCGTAGCGACTGATATTGCTGCACGCGGTATTGATATTGATGGTGTATCTCATGTCATATCCATGGGTTTTCCCAAGGAAACAGAGTATTATATTCATCGCAGCGGGCGTACTGGACGCAGTGGTAAAAGCGGTGTTTGTTATGCGTTATATCAGGATCAGGATGAACCGCTTATCAAAGCGCTCCAAAAGCATGGAATTGAATTTCATCATCGCCAACTGAAACAAGGAAAATGGGTGGACTTGAACGAAAAAAATGCCAAGCGAATGAAAAAAGAGGACCCAATGGCAGCGGAGATCGGAAAAATTGTGAATCGTCGCAAGCAAAAGGTGAAACCTGGATACAAGATAAAGCGCAGGCAGGAAGTAGAAAAACTGCGCCGCAAGGCAAAGCGAGCGATGATTCAAAAGGATATTCAAAGACAAAAGAAAGAGCGGGCAAAGGCACGTCAAATAGAAAAGCGAGGGGATCGTTCATGATTATCGGCTCACATGTATCAATGAGTGCTCCACAATATTTATTGGGCGCAGTGGAAGAAGCGGCATCCTATGGAGCCAATGCTTTGATGGTATATACTGGGCCACCGCAAAATACGCGCCGTAAGCCGGTCAGTGAAATGAAAGTTGAGGAAGCGCACCAGCGCATGAAGGAATGCGGCATGGATGATCAATCACTGATCATCCACGCTCCTTATATCATTAATCTGGCCAACTGTGTCAAGCCGGAAACCTTTGAACTTGCGGTCAGCTTTTTAAAGCAGGAAATCAAGCGGGTTCAGGAAATGCAGGCAAATATTTTGGTGCTGCATCCGGGATCGCATGTACAAGCGGGTGAAGATGCAGGATTGCAAAAGATTGTCGCAGGTCTGAATGAGGCCATGGAACAAATGGGAAATGTTTATATCGCATTAGAAACAATGAGCGGCAAGGGCAGCGAATTAGGCTATCACTTTGAACAAATCCGCTATATTCTGGATCATGCGAAATACTGTAATCATATCAAGGTGTGCCTAGATACGTGTCATGTCCATGACGCCGGCTATGATGTCAGTGAATTTGATGCGCTGCTCGATGAATTTGATCACGTGATCGGCTTTGATCGGTTGGCATGTCTTCATATCAATGATTCTAAAAATGTAAGGGGAGCGAAAAAAGACCGTCACGCCAATATCGGCTTTGGCGAGATCGGCTTTTCCTCGTTACATAAAATCGTTCATCATCCTAAACTGGAGAATGTGGTAAAGATTTTAGAAACCCCCTATGTAAAGGATCATCCGCCTTATCGCCACGAGATTGCCATGTTAAAATCAGGTGAATTTGATGAGAATCTGTTGGAACGAATTCAGGAGGAAGCATAATGAAAAAGCGACTATTTTTAGTCATAGCATGTTTATTGATGCTGGGTGGCTGTAATCAAGGTGATGCGAGTAAGGAAACCACGAATAATGATGCGCAGCTGATTCAATTTGAAGATGCGCAAAGCGGAGATGTGATCGCTACGATGACAACGAGTATGGGAGTCATTAAGCTGCACTTGTTTCCCAAAGAAGCCCCCAAAGCAGTGGAGAACTTTGTGACACACGCCAAAGAAGGTTATTACAATCATTTAACCTTTCATCGTGTCATATCGGATTTTATGATTCAAGGCGGTGATCCCAAGGGGAATGGCACCGGCGGCGAAAGCATATGGCATGAGCCGTTTGAGGATGAGTTCAGTGATCGCCTATACCATTTTAACGGCGCATTGTCGATGGCCAATTCGGGCAAGGACACCAATGGATCGCAGTTTTTCATCATTCAAAATTCTGACGGCAGCGCTTATAACGAGGATTATTTTGAAAATGTGTATGCACAGGCACAGAAGCGCGGATGGGCAAATGCCGGTTATGTACATCCGGACAACGTAAAAGAAAAATACCGTGAAGTCGGCGGCATTCCTTATTTGGATCACCAACATACGGTATTCGGTTATGTTATTGAAGGAATGGATGTTGTGGAACAGATCGCATCGGTACAAACCGGTGTCGAGGATCGTCCCGTCGTTGACATCCTGATTGAAAACATCACCATTGAAGTCGTGAAATAAGCAAAGAATGGTATGCAGCGGAAGCGAAGGGTGACTTCAATTCCGCTTTTCAATTTCAGAGCACATATGGATAATTTCCTGTTTCAGCCGCGAAACGATTTGGTCTTGCGGAAGCTTTTCGATGATCGTGCCTTTTTTGATGAGCAGGCCTTCTTTGTTACCCCCGGCTATGGCGATATCTGCGTGTTTTGCCTCTCCTGGACCATTGACGGCGCATCCCATAATGGCAACGGTAATGTCATGATGAACACTTTCCAAGAAAGTTTCAATCTCCGCCACGGCGCTGTGAATATCCCACATTGTTCTGCCGCAGGTCGGACAGGCGATAAGATTCGCTACGTCGTGCTTTAAATGACAGCACTTTAATAACTGCTTGGCAATGGTGATTTCCTGTAACGGATCGCCGTTGACGGAAATACGAATCGTATTGCCAATACCTTCATTTAATAAGGAACCTAATGCCATACTGCTTTTAATGGCGCTGCCAAGCGCGGTTCCGGCTTCTGTGACCCCCAGATGAAGTGGATAGGGGAATGTTTCGGCTGCAAGGCGATAGGCTTCAATACAAAGCAATGGATCACTCGATTTGAATGACAGACAAATATCATGAAAGTCGAGTTCTTCGAGTATGTTTACATGACGCTTTGCGCTTTCCATCATTCCCATGGCTGTAGGCTTTCCGTATTTTTCGTGAATGTCTTTTTCCAAGGAGCCGGAATTGATACCAATGCGAATCGGAATTTTGTGTTTGCGGCAGGCTTTTACGACCGCTTCCACATTTTCCCGTTTGCCAATATTACCCGGATTGATGCGAATTTTGTCGATCCCGTTTTCCGCTGCCATCAAAGCAAGTCGATAGTCATAATGAATATCGGCGACCAAGGGTATGTGGGTGTTCGATCGAATTGTCGCAATGGCTTTGGCATCTTCCTCATCCATAACAGCTAAGCGAATGATTTCACAGCCGGTTTCTTCCAGTGCCAGTATTTGTAGGATGGTCGCTTCGGCGTCGGAGGTTTTGGTATTGCACATGGACTGAATCCATACGTGAGAATTTCCTCCCAATGCGATATCTCTGATTTTCATGGTTCGTGTTTCGGTTCGTTTCATCATGTTCACCTCTTGTAATATTATAGCTTAAAAAAAGACCTTGTGGGGAATAAATTATCACGGAAAGAGGAAATGCTTGGGAAAGACTGGTAATTCATGAATGGTTTGTATTATAATAAATAGATAAAGGAGGTGTTTGAGTGATGCGCAATATTTTTCGTGACATGGATGCGCGACGGTTTCGCAACAGCAGCGATTTATTGAAAAAGCAAAATGATTATCAGAAGATTGTCAATAAGCGTTTACAGATTTTCATGGTTGTGACCGTATTGTTATTTGTTGTGATCACCGGACGTCTCATTGATATTCAGATTCGTCAACAGGATGAGTATGCGACGAAGTTGGATGTCTACTCAATGAAAAAGCAGGTTATATCCACACCACGGGGTCAAATGATCGATGCCAAGGGCAAACAGGTGGTAAAGACTGTAAGCTCGATGAACATATCGTATTTTCCTACTGAAAACGCATCTCACGATGAACAGTGGGAACTTGCGATGAAATTTGCTGATCAGTTTAAGGTTCCTTATGAAGACCTAACCCTGCGTGATTTACAGGATGCTTATATAACATTACATACCAATACCAATGGGGTAAAGGATCATGCCAATCATTTATTAAGCGAACAGGAACTGCAGCTCAGTGATGATGAGATTTATCAGTTGAAGTTATCGAGAATTACGCAGGAGATGGTGGATGCCGAATTAAATCCGCTCGCTAAATCTGCTTGGGTCGTTTATCATGCGATGGAGGTAGATTCACAAAGCTCCCATTCCCGTGTTATTTTGGAAGATGTGGATGCGGATAAGGTTGCATACTTAACGGAGCACAAATCTGATTATCCAGGCTTTGATGTGGATTTCAGCTCATGGAAAAGGCAATATCCATACGGCGATACGTTGCGTGATGTATTCGGTCAAGTTACGACTAGCAAGCAAGGTCTTCCTTCCGAATTGATGCAGTATTACAGCGCCAAGGGCTATGAAATGAATGCTCGGGTTGGAAAGAGCGGTCTTGAGCAGCAATACGAAGAATTGTTGTCGGGAACCTCTAAAATCAGTACGATTAAATACGATGATGACGGAAATGCGATTTTTACCGAAGTGAATCAGGGGAAAAAGGGATATGATTTACAGTTAACGATTGACATGGAGTTACAGCAGAAAGTGGATGATATTCTGCGTAAAACGATGGAAAGCTATGCTGGAAAAGGAAATCGTCCCGATATGGATCGTTTGTTTGTTTCCTTGATGAATCCCAATACCGGTGAGGTTTACGCAATGAGCGGAATGTTGAAAACCGATAGCGGTATTATCAATTATGCCAGCGGCAATTATCTGGAAGGCTATACTCCCGGATCCGTAGTGAAGGGCGCCACGGTCTATATGGGACTTAATGAAGGGGTTGTCACAAAGGATGAGTACATTTACGATGCCCCGATGACCATACGGGGAACCCCACGCATTGCTTCATATCAGAATTACGGTAATGTCAATGCGATTACAGCGCTGCAGGTTTCCAGCAACATCTATATGGTAAATGTGGCGATGCGTTTGGCGCATACTTCCTATATACCCAATGGACCGTTGCTGATTGACGATGCTTCGCCGGTGTTTAAGTTGATGCGAAATTATTATTCGATGTTTGGTTTGGGTGTTCTTACCGGTTTGGATGTTCCCAACGAACAGCTGGCATTTACCGGTAATCGGGAAACCGGCGGCGATTTATTGTATTTCTCATTTGGTCAGTATGATAACTATACGCCGATTCAACTGCTTCAATACGTGTCTACGATCGCCAATGGCGGAAAGAAGGTGAAACCGCGATTGGTCAGCGGCGCTTATGGGGTCAATTCACAATCGCTTGTTTATACCAATTCCACGGAGGTGATTTCCACCTTGCGGAGCAGTGGAAATCACATTAAAACCGTACAGGAGGGCTTTCGTCAATGCGTAGTCGGTTCCGGAAGTCACTGTGGCGCTAAAATTGCGGCTTTGCCATATCAGGTTGCCGCAAAGACCGGTACCGCTGAGGTATATACCAACGGTCATGAATCTACCAATTCTTCGTTGATCGGTTATTGGCCTTACGATAAGCCGGAAGTGGCATTTGTATGTGCTTCACCGACTTCATCCAATGCGAGCGGTTTGCAGGCAAATCTATGTACAAATGAAATTATGCCGAAGGTGATTCAGGCCTATCAAGGAAAATAAAACAATCCCGTGAAAGAGGCGGTAATTGGCTGAAGTGAAAAGTTTATTTCCACTTTGAAAAAGGGAAAAATTAAAGTGGGATTT
>CANDJN010000002.1 GCA_947385085.1 uncultured Erysipelotrichaceae bacterium
ATATCATGATGATGTTATATGATGATGACTGGATCAAGGAAGTTTATGAAAAGGAGATTGCGGATAATGCGGCTAGAGAAGCGATGAGAAAAGCAGACATCGCAGCCGCGAAGGATAAAATCGCAACCGCAACAGAAACCGCAAAAAGACTGATTCAGATTGGTAAGATGTCACTGGAAGAAATTGCAGTCTGTGTTCCTGCGTTAACGCTGGATGAATTAAGAGAGCTAGAAGCACAAGTGATCAAATAAGCAAACATAAGGCACATGGAACCAAATAAGGTACCATGTGTTTTTTATCGACGATCATCAAAATTATGCGTTTGCATTTGTATGGCTTATAGGCAGATGTAAGCTTAGCCTATTTCACAACGCTGTACAAACCATGTGGACACGATGGCATAAATAAAAAAACATGCCACCTTTCCATAAGAAAAGACCGTCACTTTACATTCGTGATCGATCCTTTCCATCATATTGTTTATGTCAGATCATACATAGCCAATAGCTCATCAGGGCTGATCTGCGCTTTTTCCGATGCGCTTAACGCTTTCACGATTTTACCTTCATTCATAATTAAGAGCTTATTTCCATAGCTTAACGCCTGTTTAATATTATGGGTGATCATAATCGTTAAAATGTTGTGCTCCTTTACAATAGCGTCAGTAACCTCCATAATCGTCTGCGCCGTTTTGGGATCCAAAGCCGCCGTATGCTCATCCAACAATAACAGCTTCGGAGTGACTAGCGTTGCCATTAAGAGTGTGAGAGCCTGACGCTGCCCGCCGCTTAACAAGCCGACCTTGGTTTCCATGCGATCCTCCAAACCTAAATTCAACTTAGCTAACTGTTCTTGAAAAAACGAGATGTCGCCTTTTTGAATCGCACGGCGAAAGGAAGAACGTTTGCCGCGGCTATAGGCAAGACCAAGATTTTCCAAAATGGTCATGTTGGGAGCTGTTCCCTTTAACGGATCTTGAAACAACCGCCCGATTTGCCGTGCCCGTTCATGTTCCTTCATCCAAGTAATATCCTTACCATCGAGAATGATTTTGCCTCGATCGCTCTCCAGTGTTCCGGCAATGCAATTTAACAGAGTCGATTTCCCGGCGCCGTTGGTGCCCAGAATCGTCACAAAATCACCGGGTGCGAATTCATAGCTTACATCATCCAACGCCACACGTTCATTAACAGTATTAGGATGAAAGGTCAATGAGAGATGTTCTATCTTTAACATAAGTGTTTCCTTCTTTTCTGCCATGCGCTTTTCCATACGGGAAAGGAAATAGCCACTGTAACTAATGCCGCCGATAACAAGCGCTGATCGGTCGCATTCACACCCAAATGCAGGGCGAACGATAAGAGAAAGCGATACAGGATTGCACCGCTGACAACAGCCAGAAAGCTGCGCCGCAGCGTGCGGTGTCCGAAAAACGCTTCACCGACGATGATCGAAGCCAAACCGATGACCAGCTTGCCAATACCATCATTCACATCCGCGAAATTCTGATACTGTGCCAATAATCCGCCGCCCAACGCCACCAAGCCATTCGCCAGCGCCAAGCCCATGATTTTCATCGCATCACTGTTTACCGAGGAGGCGCGCACCATTGCTTCATTATCGCCGGTTGCCCTAAGACACATTCCCAGCTGTGTATTCAGAAAGTAATAAAGCAATAAACTGATCAGTACAATCACGAAAAGGCAGAGAATCAAATCAGCCATATCAGACGCAAACCATGAGGAGAACTTCGTAAATACCGTTTCCTGATCAAACAACGAGATATTAGGAGTGTTGCCCATCAGTTTATAATTGATCGAGTATAAGCCGGTCATGACAAGAATCCCTGACAGAATCGGCTGAATCTTGCATTTCGTCTGTAAGAAGCCGGTGATAAAGCCGGCAGCGCCGCCGCATACAAACGCAAACAATAAGCCAAACAACGGATGCCCGTAAACTGTACAAATTGCCGATGCTCCACAACCGGTAATGAATGTCCCATCAACACTCAAATCGGGAATATCAAGAATGCGAAAGGAAATATAAACACCATATGCCAATACCGCATAAATGAAGCCAAGCTCTAAAGCACCTTGTATTGTTGAAAATGCCATTCCATCATCTCCTGTTTATTTAATCAGCTGTAATTGATCACTATTTTTAATTTCATCCGGTAAACTGATGCCCAATTCCTGCATCACCTTTTCATTAATATAAATATTTAAATTCGTTTTAAATTCCACAACTGGTAATTCCTCCGGCTTCTTTCCGGATAAAATCGCATCGGTCATTCTCGCTGTTTCCTTGCCAAGCTGTACATAATCAATACCTACTGTCGCAAAACCGCCATCCATAACCATAGAATCCGCACCGACATATACAGGAACCTTTGCCTTTTGCGCTTCCCCTGCCAATGCACTCATCGCCGATGCGACCGTATTGTCATTGGGCACAAATACCGCATCGACTTTCGTAAGCAATACTTGTGCATTGGTCTGCACATCGGAAATCGTGGTAACGGCACTTTCTACCAGGGTAATGTTTTTTGCTTCACAATAGGTCTTCACCTTTGCTAAATTGGATACGGAATTCGCTTCGCCCGGATTGTATAAGAAACCCAGTGTTTTCATATCCGGATGGAGTTTCAAAGCCAAATCCAGAATTTGATCGACTTGTATTTCATCAGAAGTACCGGTAATGCCCTTATCCGGCTTTTCCATTGAGGTCAATAATCCGGCTTGAATCGGATCGCTGACTGCCGAGAATACAACCGGACGCTGTTTTGCGTAATTCGCAGCCGCCTGCGCCGTCGGTGTCGCAATCGCAACGATGATGTCTTTTTTATCACCGTCGAATTTCTGCATGATGCTGTTAAGATTACTGATGTCGTTGGCGGCATTTTGGAAATCCATGCTTGATTCCGGATAGCCCAGTTTAATCATTTCCTCCTTGAATGCATCACGAATCGTATTTAACGATGTGTGATCAACGATTTGCGCCACGCCGATCGTGAAGCTTTGCTTATCCGCTTCACCGCTTTGATCTGTAGAGTCACCCGAGCATCCTGCACATAAGAAGCTCAACACCATACCCATACATCCTATTTTTTTTACCAATTGTTTGTTCATCTTTTTTCCCTTGCCTTTCCTTATCTTTATTCGCTATTTCTTTCTTCTAGTGTCCAGTGCCAGTCTGTATCTATCATTATGCATCACCTCTTGAATAAAAAAACGCCCGTCCTGAATTGACTCACAGGACAGACGTAATATCTGCGGTACCACCTGAATTGATGTTAAAAAACACCCGCTCTTTAAGATGCCAACACATCTCTAGCCGAGTAACGCCGGCTTACGGCTCAGATACTTGCATGATTGCTTTCCCTTTGCCCTACAAGGTCCATTTGTCCGATCCGCATCACTGTCAGGTTTCCAGCCTCCCCGACTCTCTATCAGTACGTAACCGGTTTTATCTCCTTGATCTTTGGTTTGTGGTTATAGAATACACCTATTGAAAAATAATGTCAACCATTTTCAGATACTTTCAGAAAGTTTCGTGTAATCATTTGATACATGTCAATGCTTTGATCCTTTCTGTATCCTTAATGTATTCACCCTATGATAGGATGAAAGAAAACAATTTTCAATGACTACTCCTCGCTCAACAGAAAGCGTTTGATCAAATAGATCGCCATTTTCATAATGCCGTTCACAAGCAAAATGATGATAGATACAAATGCCGTCGCTTCAATGAGTGACTGGGCATCAAATTGCGGAATTAACAGCGCAATCGGTAAATTTTTGAAGTTTGCGAGGAAGGACACTGCCGAAATGGTAACCATACAATTCACAAACAAATAGGAAAACACTTCAATCAATGAATCCTTCGTGCTGGGAAGATACACATCCTTAAGCATTTGAAGCTTACTGATACCCATCGTAGCGGAGATGTCCTCTAGGTTTTTATTAAACTTATGCAGGGAATGATATGCCACCAAATACGGTGAGGCAAAGAAGTGTACGCTATTGACAAGGATCAAAATAATCAGCGTACCATATATCGGATTACCCTTGAAAAAGAGAACGTAGCACAAACCCAATACGACGCCCGGAATAGCCAAGGTGATTAACGATATGAGGTGAATCGCAAGATTCGTAAAGGTTTTGGGTGAGCGTGCCGTGATGTACGCAGTAAAATAGATGACCACGGTACCGATCAGCGAGGTCGCAAAGGCAATCGCCAAACCGTTCTTCAAGTATAAGATCACACCTAAATCTAACGATTTTTTGATATTATCAAAGGAGAAACTCATATCGACCGGAAATTGCTTGACAAACGATAGGTAGATAAAGGCCAGAATCGGCAATGAGATGAAAATCACCGTGATGATACAAAGCATATAGGCAAATGTATCACGTTTCTTGTTGGTTTCGATTTGATATTGCTTTGTGACTGTGCTGGCATTGCTGTTTTCATCGCTTTTCAAATCAATGAGGAAGGCGATGAACGCAGGAATCAACAGGATAATGCCGATGATCGCACCCTTGGAAAAGTCCAGCAGTCCGATCACCTCACGATACATATAAACGGGTAACGTCATCAGCTTGCCGCCGACCACCAAAGGAACACCGTAATCCGTAAAGATCATCGTAAATACGGCAAAGATGACCGAAATCAATGCGCCCTTAAGGTTGGGCAAGGTAATGCGCAAGAATTGTTGCGACTTGCTTAAGCCGAGTACTTGAGCTGCCTCATATACCGTATAATCCTCATATTTGAAAATGTCCGTTAACATCAAAAAGGCTACGGGAAAGGAGTAGAGAATCGATCCGATGATAATGCCGGGATAGCCATACAGGCCGATATCCAGTCCCAATAAATTGGTAAGGATACCATTATCCCCAAGCAGTAACACCAAGCCCATACCATGAGAAATGGAAGGTATTAACATCGGCAAGGTAAAAAGCATCGAAAACACTGCCTTGTATTTGATATGAGTACGATTGACGCACCATGCCAATGCCAAAGCCAAGCTAACCGATATCAGGGTTGCGACACTCGTTGCCACAAGAGAGTGAATCATCATCGGCTGAAACTGCGGTGAAGCTGCGATTTTGGCAATGTCCTGTGGGTTGATATTCCATATCAGCGTAACTAACGGCATCACCACTCCGACAATCAAAAATAAGATGACGAGCATCTTCGCGATATGAAAACCGTTATTTTTCATGGTCCGCTCTCCCGGTACATTTTAATAATGAAGCGAATTTCTGATCCAGATGTGCCACCACAAAGTCCTTGATGTATTGGTTCGCCGGATGATCATAGATATTCTTCGGCGTATCCAGCTGTTCGATGTTACCTTCACTCATGACCATAATCCGATCAGAAAGGTAAAAGGCTTCTTCCTGTTCATGGGTGATGAAGATCATCGTAGAGTGAAATTTCCGCTGAATTTCCTTCAACTCGTTTTTCATAATTTCACGATTGGTCACATCCAATGCAGAGATTGGCTCATCCAGCAGAATCACCTTGGGATTTAAAGCCAAAGTACGGGCAATCGCCACACGCTGTTGCTGACCACCGGATAGCTGGCGCGGCTTCTTGTCAAAGTGTTCCTCCATACCGATCTGGTTTAACGTATGCTCGGCAATTTTACGACTTTCAGCCTTGAATTGCGGATGGCGCTTTAAGGCGTATTCCACGTTTTCCAATACCGTCATATTAGGAAAGAGCGCATAGTTCTGGAAGATGATTCCCATGTCACGCTCATGCGGCTTTAAGGCGGAGATGTCTTTCCCATTCATCAGAATTTCTCCCTCGTTTTGTTTATCCAAGCCGATTAATATTCTTAATAACGTTGTTTTACCGCATCCACTCGGCCCTAATACGCTGAGAAATTCTCCGTTTTTCACATCAAAAGAGATGTGTTTTAATACATCCTTGCCGTCAAAGTTTTTATATAAGTTTTTGACGGAGAGCTTTATTTCCGTATTGTCTAGTATTTCCATAATTCTAACAGCCTTTCTTTTTCGTCAATGTCAGAGATGCCCTGCATATCGGCATAGTGAATATTGCTTGGATAGTTTTCAATTTTGTTTTCCTGTTGCGTCAATACTTGTTCAGGTGAGAAATATTGCTTATCGTAAAGAAAGAAGTCTTCAATGATAAAATCAAATACTTCACGAATTTTTTCATCGTCTTCACGTCCCTTAATCAAGGCCGTTCCGGTTAATGAATACGGTGAACCCTCCTTGGGATAGATGATTTTAAAGGGACTGCCGCTGTTGATTTGTTCCATCGCCTGGAAGGTCAAGCCTAATCCAACAGCCACTTCGCCCTGAATTAACAGCTTGACCGGTCCCGATCCGGATTCAGTGAAGGATTTTATGTTCATGGCAAGCTTGTCGATATAATCTAGCGCCGCATCCTCGCCCCATTCATTGACAAGGTTTTTGTAGAAGAAATAGCCGGTGCCGCTCGTTTTGGGATCGGGCATGGCAATGAGTCCCTTATATTCCGGCTTAAGCAGATCTTCATAGCTTGTCGGTTCGGGAAGGTTATATTTCTTTAGCACCGTTTCGTTGATAATAAAGGTTCCCGCCTGTCGTTCCCATGTCACATAGCGATAGTCGTTATCCGCCAAGGTCAACCCATCCACATAGGGCAGCTCCTTAAATCCATGTAAATCACTTAATGAATCCTTGACTTTTTCCAGATAAGATGTTTCCAAGCCTACGACCATGTCGGCATCCGTGCCTTGCTTTTCCACCTTGATTTTGGCAGCGGCCTTGGCAGTCGGTACGTACATGACCATAATTTTATCATCGGGAAAGTGCTCGTTGAGCTGTTTTTGTAATTCCTCACCGCGGTATTGTTCCATGCTGGAATAGACGATGATCGTATCTTTATGCTGCGTCGTCACATCAATCACCAGTATAGCGGTGAGGATGATCACAGCGATCAGTATTTTTCTCATCATGAACCTCCGTTCAATTTCTTGATAATATTACTATAATATGAACAATATGTAAAGCATAAACTAGCGTTTAGCGTCATTATTTGTTCATTCTATATGTAATTGTTTCAATTATAGGTCATATAAGATCAATTATAAATCAAAAGTATTGGTTCAAAGGAACTGGTCAATAGGATATCGTATTGCGGAAGAAGAATTAAAAGGTAAACTCTGCTCGTAATATGGTACTCAGATACTAAAAAAATATTCAAAGAATTGACGGAACTTTATGGTAAAGGTTATGACTGTAGTAATCTTTATTATTGTCTGCGTGTTTATAACGACTTTCCCAAGTTGTCGATACAGTGTGTAGAAAAAAGCGAACAGCGATAACAAGCGTGAGGTGTCGTCATTTGGCGACACCGCTATTTTATCCACCATGTCGGGTATAAAGAAAAGCTGTTAATCGCAGTATGCCTACGAGAAACAGCGAGGATTCATAATCTATTCATGTTATATAAATATTTACAGATGCTTTCAATCACTATATCATGGCCGATATTCCGCTTCACCAAGCAATAATCTTTATTCCAAAATGACGCCGTCCATGACCTTTTGGATTTCCAACAATGCCGCATTGACACTGTCCATATCCGGATACATCATATAAGAATACGTTTGATTGGCAGGTGACCAGATGCTATTGGCACCGCTGCCATCGACGGATTGACTGGTGATATTCCAGCTTCCTCCTTCATTCAGCTGCATTTTTATTAACGACATCATCTCATCGGAATCCATATTGGATTGGAACGTATCACCCACAGTGCTCATGATCGAAGAATAGCCGGTAATAATTGCCGGTGATGTTGCTTTGTCAATAATCGCCGATAATACAGTCATCTGATTGCGACCACGCTGACGATCGCCATCCCCATAGGCATGACGTTCCCGTGAGAATTTCAGCGCCATATTGCCATCCATATGCACATTACCAGCCGGAATCAAGGACCCATCGACGCCCGAGTAAAAGCCAACCTCATTATAAACATCAATACCGCCGATCGCATTCACAATGTCCTCTAGTGAGGAAAAGTTCACCCGCGCATAGTAGTTCATCGTCAAGCCGGTGAATTGTTCCATTGTGTTGATCGTGCAGTCAATACCAAAAATGCCGGTATGCGTCAGCTTATCCTGCTCATTGTTTTGGCATGTTTGCGCCACATAGTAATCACGCGGAATGCTTGTTAACAAAATCTGGCGTGTTTTCGGATTGATCGTTGCGATCATGTTCACATCCGAGCGCGACTTGGTCGCTATCGGTCCATACGTATCGATACCGGAAATATAAACGTTAAACGGTTCTTCCGTCACATTGACTTTCTTTCCTATATTCGTAACCTTCTTTTTGATTTTAAATGTATAAATCACGCGCGTATCCTCAGTAAAGGTCGGATGATTTTCATCCAGCAGCGAGCGATAGGCTTCATTCAAAATCATGGCATCCACGCTCTTGTCATAGAGTGCATCAGCGCAACCATCTAAGTTATCATACGCTTCGGTTTGAATTGTCTTATCCAATTCCTCGTTGATATCCAATATCGTTTTCTGGGTGTTTTCACGATCCATCGTCTGGGTGATCGCAAAAATGCCGTCCTTAACGTCTTCCAGCTCTTCCGCCGCACTGTCTTTTTCCACCACAACTGAGATCAATTCATATTCGTCATCGGAATTGACCTTGCCCAATGCCGCGCGAGCCTGATAGGCATACACATTGCCAAGGGTTAAAACGAGACAAAGAACCACAAGCATTCCTTTGCCCAAATTGCGATTCAGCTTACTGATCCGCTTACCGTATTGAAGCCACCATAAAGCAAAGTCAAACAAACCAAGCACCGCAATTAAGGGAAGAAAATATTTTAACGGCAGTACGTTTAAATCCCATACTTGATAAGCAAAATACAGGCTGAGCACAAGCATTACCGCAACCATCCAGAAATGCGGCTGTTTCATATACTTCTGCCACTGTTTTGTTTGCTTTTTATTACCCTTTTTTTTCTTTTTCATCGTAACACTCCTATCTATCCGATGTTCTTTGTTTACTAAAAAAAGAAACATAGGTATTATAACTCATTTTACAATTACATGCCACAAAACAAAAGGAAAGCCGTGATTTCACATGCTTTCCCATATTGTGACGTTTTCGTTAGTTCGCGCTTTCCTTCATCACATTCTGAATCTGTGCGATAGCCGCGTCAAGCGTCGTCTGATCCGGTATCATCACATAGGAATAAGTGCCGTTGGCAGGACACCAGTCCGTACTGCCTTCTCCGTTCACCGATTGTTGGGTGAATGTCCAGTCTCCCCCTTCATTGATTTGCCTGCGAATGATCGAGGTCATTTCCTCTTTGGTCATATTCGTTTGGAAGTTGTTGCTGACGGCATCCATAATACCGGAATAGCCGGTGATGATCGCCGGTGACATCGCCTGATCCAAAATAGCTTCAAGGACAATCATCTGATTGCGTCCGCGCTGACGGTCACCATCCGCATAAGCGTGACGCTCACGGGCAAATTTCAATGCCGTATTGCCATACATATGAAGATATCCCGCCGGAATCAAGGTACCGTCGACACCGGAATAAAAACCGATTTCATTGTACACATCAATGCCGCCGATCGCATCCACTATGTTTTCCAAGGAGGAAAAGTTTACGCGTCCATAATAATTTATGGTAATGCCGAGTAAATTTTCAACGCTTTCAACCGTACAATCCACCCCGAAAATACCGGTATGCGTCAGCTTATCATATTGATTACCCTGACATGTCTGCGCCACATAGTAATCGCGGGGAATACTGGTCAACAGTATTTTGTGGGTTTGCGGATTCACCGTAGCGATCATATTGACATCCGAACGCGACTTGGTCGCAATCGGCCCGTATGTATCAATACCGCTGATATATATATTGTATGAGTCACGATTCACATCCACCTGAGAACCGATCTTCTTCACTTCTTTTTCAATTTTAAATGTATAAATGACCTTCGTATCGTTATCAAATTTGGGATGTTCTTCATCCAATAAGCTGCGATACGCTTCATTTAAGATCATCGCATCGACTTCTTTATCAAGCAAAGCGCCGGCGACTTCATTCATACTCGTGTAGGCCTTTGTATTTACCTCATGTTTAAGCTGTTTTTTGATGTCCTCCAATGTCTGTTTCGTATTATTCACATCTATTTTCTCAGCGATCGCAAAGGTTCCATCCTCTACATCCTTGAGTTCTTCTGCCGGATTGTCCTTTCTGACTACGACTGATATGATTTCATATTCTTTATCGCCTGCTTCGATGGTGATATGGTCAATCGCCTGATTTGCCTGTTGAAAATACCAGGAGCCAACGCAAAACAGTATCGTGATCACACTGATCAATACGTTGGTGAGAATGCGGTTGATCTTGGCAATCCGCTTGCTGAATAGGATCCAGCACAAGCCCGTTAGTAATAAGACAAACACCAGCCCAAGTAATATCACATAGCGAAGCGGCAAGATTTGAAAGCTGATTAAATTGGCAATAAATACGATCATAGAAATTGCCAATGCCATAATGAAGTAAGTGTTGATATTGGTAAAGATTTTCTTGGCAAACTCCTTGAAAGAGCGCTTGGGCGTTGTGATTTTTTTACTTTCTTTCTGTCTTTTTTCTTCGATCGTTTGTCGTGAAGAAGCATCCTTTTTTCGCTCTTTGTGAAGCGGCTTTTTGTCCGCATCCGCTTTGTTTTCGTCATGCTTTTCGCGGTGTGCGTCATTTTCTTTTGGCTTAGCCTCTTCCCCTGTTGCTTTCGCTTCTTTTACTTTGCTTTCTTTTTCTGTTTGATCCGTTTTTTTATCTTGTATCGTTTTTTTTGTATCAACGCTTTTTTCGTTGTTCGTTTCTTCCTTCGTTACCACTGTATCTTCTATTTCTGTATTTTCTGCTTTTTTCTTATCATTGTTTTCCATATATCATCCATATCCTTTATCATCATTCCTGTATTCAAACAAATCGCAATTATTATACTATATTATGATTCTTTTTCCAACTTGTTATGCTTACAAGCGTATAGAAAATCCACAATCATACCGCGATAAGATACAACCTGATGGTAAAGGCGCATATGTTTCAGGCAATAGATCCATGCCCTTAATCTGCGCTCATGTAACAAGGCATAGCGCTGCTCATAAAAGGCATGATGTATTTCAAACTGCATTATTTGACTTTCATCCATCTGTGACTCATAATCCTTACATGCCTGAATATAATCCCACATCGTCTGCGCATTTTTTGCCCGTTCATTGGCATAGACATGATTTTTCTTATTCATGCGATCATTGCCAGTCGTATTCGCATCATGTATGCGGTAACGGATCAGCGGCTGATTGACATAGAATAGGCCATGACGCATTGCCGCAATCATGTTAATCTCCCAGTCATGCGTGCTTGTAAAGGTGCTTGTCTGTAGGTATATATCACTAATTTCCTTGCGAAATGCCATCGTGCAGCCCATCGAGATATTATGCTTTAGTATTTCAGAAAACGATATCTCTCGGTATTCGTCAATGACCATCGCCGGTTGCGGCGGTGTCTTCAGTAGGCTGCCGTTTTCATCCACATATTCCGCAGTGCTGTTTAAGCAGGCAGCCTGTGGGTGTGTGCTTAACCATGTGCTCATATACCGAATTTTATCAGGACTCCAAATGTCATCCTGATCGCATAGGAAAATAAATTCTCCCTCGCTCATTCGCAGTGCATCCGCAAAATTGCGGATATAGCCAACCCGCTGTTTTTGAATAAATATTTTTATAATGGAAGGATAACGATGTTGATAATCACGCAATATTGACAATGTATCGTCGTTTGATGCATCATCATAAATGATCAGTTCATCCATGATGCGTGTCTGCGCAAACAACGAATCCAGCTGCTCGGACAAAAATCGTGTGCCGTTATAGGTTGCCATGACAACACTGATACGCTGTTTCATTCACATCCTCTCCTTTCGCTTATATGTGATAGCCGCCTAATAGATACAGGACATAGAATAGCATCGTTTCAACCTTTTTCTGTCGATATACATTCGCATGACATAAATAGTAGAAGCGTGTAAATACATTCCGCTGTGACTCCAATAAGTTTGTGAGCTCTTCCAGCTGATCATCCGGCAGCTCGTATGCGAAATGATCATAGAATTCCTGATCTTGCCGCGTGATTTCCTTTGCCTTCGCCTTCATCACACGGCGGATCCGCTCCGTAAACCAACCGAATGCGCCATGCCCATATCCGATTTCATTGGTCGTATGCTGGCGATAGTATGTATGCGGCTCATTATCAAAGGCAACCTGGCCGAATGTGATCGCAAGCAGCGCCAACCAAAAATCATGGACAACGATGTTATTGACATTGACCGGATGCTCATTCACAAAGTCAACCATTGCCTGATTGAATACCTGCGCATGTCCGGGCATAATGTTTTGAATCAACACGTTATAAAAGGACAACTCTTTTAAACATTTCTGAGTTGTACCCAGCGCTTTCATGTTGTTATCGACAAGCTGAGAACACGATGCATAAAGTGCCGGACGTTCTTGATCCATTTGATCCAGCGAACGAACAGCACATGCCAGCTTTTCTTTGAGCCAAATATCATCCTGATCCGCAAACGCATAGTATTCATAGCCCTGTGCCCGTTCTAACAGCGAAAAAAAGCTTCGGACAACGCCGACATTTTCACCACGGATCACGGTAATCTGCGGATAGTGTTTCGCATAGGCATCCAGTATCGATAATGTCAAATCAATGGAACCATCATCACGTACTAATATATCCGCTGGTTCACTTTGGTAAAGAATGCTGTCGAGTTGTTCTCGAAGATAGGCTTCTCCGTTATATGTCGACATCAATACGAGTATTCGATTCATGGTATCCCGCTTTCCTTATTCTTTCCTATATATTATGTATAGTGTACCATATTTCCCCTCGCTTCTCAATTCGTCTTGCGTTTTCATGCTGTGATCATTTTATCCATTTCTGTCAAAATGAGCAAACGGCAAAAAAGCAAGCAGCTTTTTCATCCATGATAAATGATGCTTCTGCTTGCACTTACATATAATATTTTTTCGTTAGCTTATGTCCAGTCTTTTCTTTTATAGATAGCTGCTCCAATCGTGATGCAAACAAACGCGACGATTCCTAAAATGATGAGTTCCCTTTGATGCATGACAAGGGTATCACCGGCAAAGACTCCCTGCATCAAGTCAACCGCATAGCTCATTGGCAAAAGGTCGGATATTCTTTTTATCGCATCGGGAAACATCATATCCGGCATCGTCGCTCCGGATAAAAACAACATAATAAAATAGCATAGATAGCACAATAGGGTAGTAGTTTTTGAATCTTGTCCGATCGCTGAAAAAAGAAAGCCCATGGAGAATAATGACGTGATGGATATGAATAGGCACACGCATATCGCTATGAAGTCACCTTTTATCTGAATATCGTAAAACAGTCTTCCCGCAATCAACAAAATAGCGATACCAATCAGCGTCATGATAAGGTTAATGACAACCTGTGCCAGCATAACGTTTCTTTTTCCAGCCGGTGAAGCATCAAAACGCTTATAGATTTTTTTCTCTTGATAGCCGGATAACGTCAGGGGCAACGACATCAATCCAGTGACACCGATTACCATAACCGTATATGCCGGTACGGATACATCCATCATATTCATGGCCGCCCCTTCATAAATAGGCATATTGCCAAAGATGCCGCCAAACAGCACCAGCATCAATAATGGAAATACCAGGGTAAAGAAACAGCTGAAAAAATCGCGTATAAACAGTCGCGTTTCAACCTTACACAACATCGCAAATGCCTTCATAACAATCCCTCCATCGTAAGTCCTGCCGTTTTCGGCGCAATCCTTAAATAAAGCTGTTCTAATGTGAGATTATCCGCCCATTGATCACGGGGAATGCGCATTTTTACATATTCGCGGAATTCCAGCTTCGTTCCATAAAACAGCTGCTTGCCTTTTTCTAAATAGAGCATTTTATCCGCAAGGGCTTCTACTTCATCAAGATAATGTGAAACCATTATCATCGCTACCCCACTGCTTTTGATGGCATTAAGGCCAGTCCAAAGATTCGCTCTTACCTCCGGATCCAATCCCGTCGTCAATTCATCTAATACCAGAAGCCTGGGACGTCCTATAAGCGATAGTAATATCGCTAAGCGTTGTTTTTCTCCACCGGATAATTTATTAACATATCGCTTTCTTTTTTCATATAGTCCCAGCTGTTTTAACAACAATGTCCAGTCCGCACTCTTCTCATAAAAGCTCGCAAACAGCTCACATAGTTCAGCCACCTTGATTTTTGAGAAGTATTCCGCTTCCTGAAGCTGAACGCCCATTTTTTTATAGATAGTACTTCGATGCAGCCACGGATCTTGTCCAAACACTTTAATAACACCGCTGCTTGGTTTCCTTAATCCTTCGATACACTCCACACTAGAGGTTTTGCCCGATCCATTCTGTCCGATGATCGCTAATATTTCACCGGCTTTCAGTGTAAAGGTTACATTATGAACCGCATGTAAGCTATTATAGAAAAGATTTAGATTTTCTACTTGTACTATTGTTTCTGCCATATTGATTCCTCCTGATTTCATTTTATAATGCTTATAAATAAGAAACAATGAAATACAAGGAAGCCGTACTGAATCATGTATAAGTGGTCGATTTCCATGTACAAAATGCACTTATGTAAGGCAAGGTCATGGTATAATATTTAGGAAAAGAGGCATGTTTATGAAAGTTGAATGCAAGATCAGTGATGATTATAAAGAACCCTATGCGATTCTGCATATTAATAAGATCACTCCTGCGATCACTGAAATTATTTCTATTTTGGAGAATGAATCATCGCAAACACAGCCGCTGACGATGACAAAAGAGCGGAAAACGTATTTTATCAAATCGGAGGAGCTATCGCTGGTGCGCAGTGAAGGCAGGGAAATTGTCTGTTATGACCAGCAAAAAAACCGCTATGTATTGGATAAACCGCTTTATGAATGGGAACGGATTCTCGGTGTTCCCTTTGTTAGAATTTCTAAATCAACGATTGTCAACATGCATCATATCAGTCATGTGGAGGCAAGTTTCAACGGCACAATGGAGCTGGTCATGAAAAACGGAATCATGGACTATATTTCCAGAAGCTATCGAAAGAGTTTTAAGGAAAGGCTGGGGTTATTATGAAACAAATGATTAAACTCGTCAGTAAATATATTTTTTATGGTATTTCCCTTGGTTGTACTTCCTTTGTATTGATGTGTTTATCCTTTCATCTCTTTGGTGGTGAAGCCTTTTTGGCAATGATTTTTGAAGAATTTGCCAGACAGTCCATCGGCGCTATGGTGATAGGAATCGCCTGTGGCGGAACCGCTATTATCTATCAGTTTGACAAGCCCAGTGCGATGGTAAAAACCATCATACATTTTAGTGTTGGTATGGTAGTTTTTTATCCCACGGCGATCTCTTTAGGCTGGATTCCTTTTCATCCTGATCAAATCATTTATACTGTCTTGCAGTTTCTAGGTTCCTGTGGAATTTTCATGATCATATGGCTATGTTTCTATTTGTTTAACCGCAATGAAGCGAAAATGATTAATGAAAGGCTAAAGGAATTGAACAGAAGCAGTAATCCATGATGGCTTGATATTGATTTATGAAATAAAATAAGCTCGCCTTGCAAAGGTGAGCGTTGCTGATTGCGTGATTTGTTTCCATTTCAAATACAAAATACGGCATAAAGAGGAACCATCTTTTTATTATCCTCAAGGCCGAAGTTCTTGGACGAGAGCTTGATCGCATAATCGGGTTTGTAAGTTTCCATATAGACCTTTAGACTCTTTGCCCGGTTACGTTTCACGAGTGTTAATGGAGTATGCAGTTCGGAGATTTTCCCTTTGCCATATATGCCAGAAGGTAACGAAAAAAAGCTATTAACGTATGGGGTTCAGCGTAGAAAAACAGGGAAAATCATTATGATTCACCCTGTCTCAATAAGTCTACTTTGATAGCCATTTTGATATTAAAATGTATCTTTCAGTATACCTATTCTTCTTGTTTTCTTTTGTATAGGATTAGTAACATCATTCCGATTGATATACATCCCAAACCCATATACATCATCATATTTGTCGTATCTCCCGTTAACGCGCCACCCATGTTAGCTCCCGGATAATAAGCTCCTTTGACATCCGTATCAATCGGTTCTTGTTCATCCACATCACCGATGATCGTAAACTGTCCTAATTGATTTGTCTCATAGATTAAGTAACCATCTTCAAAGGTTGCGTTTACCTTTTCATATCCACCGTTTTCATTTAGAATCAATAAACCTGGATTCTTAATGTTGGATTTCACCGGCAATTTAACTTTTAATATTCCTTCCGGTTGTATCTCTGTGCCGTTCTTTAACAGCTTGACATCAAAGACTTGAATCACCCTTTGATCTTTCATTAAGTCTTTTGCTTTCTCGGTTACTTCTGCTTTTTTATCCTTAGTAATGTCCGTTACTTTCAATATCGTATCGTTACTGAATTCTCCATCCGGATATTCTACCTTAACACCATTGTCCACCAATTCATTATTCACATCCGGCTTTAATCCTGTCATCGTTTGGAATTTGGTTCCGTTTGCTTCAAACACCGTATCATCAATTTCCCACCGATCCATTTTCTTGATATGGGTGTCAGCCTTCCCATCCTTGTCTTCATCCACATTGATGTCCGATATTCCATCGCCATCGCTGTCAATATCAATATCCGGTATTCCATTATGGTTCAGGTCAATGTTGATATCCGGTCTGCCGTCATGATCCAAATCAACATTGATATTAGGAATCAATGAGGAATCTGTGCAGTATTCTTCTGCCTGATCACTGACACAAACAGTAGGCTTCCATTTGGTGACCTTGACAATATTCAAATCTGGCTTGCCATCGTCATCCTGATCAATGTTAATATCCGCAACACCATCTCCATCACTGTCGATATTCAGATCCGGTTTGCCATCCCCATTCACATCAACATTTAATTTGATCCATTTTCCATCATCATCTTTGCCTAAGACAATGTTCAGATCAGGACATCCATCGCCATCCGGATCATTAAAGTCTGGCTTCCCGTCCCCATCTTCATCCACATCAATCTTTTTGAGTATAACTTCATGACAGCTTTCTGTTCCTTCATTTCCTGCTTTGTCAGTTGGAATAACGCATACCTTATAGGTTCCTGTTGTTTCACTGATCGTGATGCTGGCTTTTTCATCCGTAACCGTTAAGGTATCCTGCTTCATCGGAGTTCCATACGTCTTATCGCTGTCCTGCTTGTAAATCTTATAAGCAATACTTTCTGTACCTGATACATCCATCTGACCGTTTTTATCATCCGTTGTTATTTCAAACGTCGTTCCCGGTTTGAAGAAGATACCACCGCTTAGCTTATTAATAATATCCTGTAGCTTATTGTTGGAATCCTTTGCCTTGATGTTCTTTACCTTTGAAGCTGTTTTATCAATCTTGATCGTTTCTTTCTTTTCGGAAGTAATCGCTCCGCTGTCCTTCTTCATCCAGAAGCTCTGTTCATTGTTTCCTTCTTGGGTTACTGATACAAAGCACTTGTTCCAGCTGCTTTGATCCTTGGATAGATTCACGTATTCATTATGATCCGATATAATATGCACATCTTGGTTTGTCCAATCGCTCTTGTATGGCTGGCCATCATCCGTTTCCATATGATACCAGTCATCCTCGATGTTTTCTTCCAAGATGGCCAGCGTTCCTTCCTCAAAGGTAAAGCTATAATTCGGATACGTCTTATTTAAATAAGCACTGTCTCCTTTGATTGGATAATCTCCTGCCGGACTTGTCATTTGTGCTGTTGTGCTTAGCTTGACATCACTTGCTTGAATGATGTCCTTTGTGCCATTCCACACCACCAGTTGATCACTGAAATCCTCAAAGGTTAATGGTGGATTCGTTTCTCCTTTGTACTTCTCTTTATCTTCAATCGTAATCTCAATTTCTTTTGGCACCACTGTAATCTGTTTCTTCACACTTAACGGTTTTTCACTATCCGCCGTTCTTGTGATCGTTACTGTTATTTTCTTTTTCCCGGTGATCTTGATCGCATCAAATTCTGCGACGTTGCCATTCACCGTTGGACTTGTTATATAAGTCGTATCATCGACTGTAAAGGTATACTGTACATTGGTAGAGGCACTATCATCTTGTAGGCTTTCGATGGTAAAGCGTTCTCCATACTCCACCTCTCCGACATCACTAACCTCTAGGATGTTTTCATCGGGACCTAAGATATGCAGGGTGCCATCGGCTTCGCCTTTCTCATAGTTTCGATTGCCCTGTTTTACCACATGGATTGGAATATCAATGCCGCCATCCTTATCATAATCATAAGTGATCGTCGCTCCATCGGTTGTCTTAGCGATTTTCTTATCAATCGAACTGCTTACACTGATCAGTGTTTTTGTATCTTCGACATTCGCCCCACCGGCATTGCTTGATATATCCTGTGCATCAATCACCGGAGTTACACTGCCCTTGCCGCTTGTCACATAGATTGGATCCTCCGCAAAGGATACGCTTTGTTTGGCTTTTGTAATGGTAATTGGCAATTCAATCGTTTTATCCTCATAATTACCGTTTGGATCATGACTGGTCGCTTCGACAATCACCTTGCCAATCTGCGTGCTCATACTCGCATTCAGAATATGAATTGTTCCATCGCTATCCACCGAAATCACATCGGTAGGGCTTGTATCCTTAAGCTTATAGGTCACCGTGCTTCCTGCCGGATTGCCTGTCGTATAAACGTTAAAGGTTCCGTTTGGTTCATACACTTTTTCATAAGCGTTATACTTGCCATTACTTCCTTTCGGCATTTCTTTAGATAAGGTCGAATCCGTTGTATAGATGAAGGTCTGTGCTCCTGCGGTTACCGTGAAGGTTAACTCCGCTTTGGCATCGGCTTGTCCGCTTGCGCCTTGTTTCTCTGCCACGATTGTGACAGTTCCGGTACCTGTAATCGTTACCGCACCGCTGTTTTGATTAATGGTAATCACATTGGTGCTTCCATCCTTCACCTTATAGGTCACCGGATTCGTATTACTGCTTCCTTTTACTGTCGCATACACATTGACATTGGTATCTGTGAAATTCACTGTTTTTGTATTGATCACCGTATTGGAAGTACTGTTCTCATAAAACTGCAAGTTCTCTGCCGATGCCAATCCCACATCAATCGTAACCGGTATTTCCTTAGTGCTCCACTTATCACTCACCGTTACGATAATATTGTAACTTCCTGTGGTTGTGGATAAGTCCGCTATCGTATAGATTTTCCCGGTACTGGCATTCACACTGAAATAGTTATAATCATCACCGTCATTCTTTAATCCATATGTGTATGTCGTTTTTCCGGTTGTCGATGCATCATCCGTTGTACCCAGTGTTCCGGTAATCGTTCCGATTTCTCCACCCTGTTTCACATTGGCTTGACTCGTTTGAAAGGATGGCGATGTCTTACTGGAAGAATCTTTATGAGGCGTTATATAGCCATCGACTTCACGATAAATCACAATCTCTTTTGTCGTACTGGCAGGATTATAATTATCATTTCCGGTATTGGGATCATCATCCGCAGTAGCCTTTAAGGTTATTTTACCAAAACCAGTACCGCCTTTATAAGAAATCGCTCCGCTGTCTTTATCATAATCAATTAATCCTACAGTTCCCCCACTTGTCGCATAGGTCACTTTCGTTCCGGTGCTTGGAGTCGCCGTTGCGGTTTCACTCCAACCCGCCGTTGCCTCTGTTATGCTTTTCTTGGTTTGATTGGGATCATTAAAAGCCACCGCAAGATTTGTTTTACTCACCACAATATGAACAATAGTCGAATTAACACCACCTATCGGATCACCGTTCGCATCTGCCGCATTCAGCTTAAAATAATAATCACCGGCATTTAACCCATCAGGGTCATTTACAATCACATTGCCGTTCGATACTGAGAAGCGCTGATAATCATTTTCATGCCCATTTACTGTTGTATCACTGACTACGGTTACTGTTATCGGATTCACTCCGTTACTTGTTGTATAGGTAGCTATCGTATCACTTTGTTTTACATTTTTATAAACCTCTAAGCCTGTTTTGGCACTAGCTGTGATACTTACAGGATCTACTATTTCAAATGTCTGCACATTAGATAATTTCGATGACTGCATTTCTCCTGGAATACTTTCATCATATTCTTCATTTACTATTGCTATCTGATAAGTGCCTGTCGTTAAACCACTTGTATCAAAGGCAACGTAACCATTACCATTAAAATTAGCTGAGCTGTCTAAAGGTTCATAATACAAAAAATTACCATTACGATCAAAGATTAATGCGGAAATAACCGAATTACCCGTTGAAGCCGTACCATTCAAATACATTGTACCATCCTTCACAATTTTATTATTCACCAATGTGGTACCCGATGTATCTCTTGCCAACTTACTTAAAGAAACACTGTAAGCGCTATTATAAACTCTTGGCTGTAATACGGCACTTGTATCATTTATAATTTTGCCTTTGCCATTTGCCAATCCCGCTGAAACCGCAAATACAACTTGATCTAACTTGGTTTGATCGATATATGCAGCTGCACGCAAATCATGTTTAATACCACTGGATGTTAAAGCACCGCCATATTCCCAAGTATTGTGCGCAAGCCAATAATATTCACCCGTTACATCATAAGCCCAATTATAATATGATTGCGACAATACGCTTGAATCATCACTATAATTATAGGAAGACCAATAAATACTACCAAACGCATAACCTTTATCTACATATAAAATGTTTCCCGAAGCAGCCGCAAAACATGCGGAAGGCATATACACATGACCCGTTCCTAGCCACTCCTCTTTAGTTTCATTTGAAAGTACCTGATTATAAAGCGGGACTCCGTATACAGTAGCTCGAGATGGCTTACCCGGTAGCTCTTCCATACCCCCAGCTAATCGCCATCTATCGAAAACATCGTGAAAATGAGTCAAATTCCTTGATGTTAAATAGGCTTGATCTTTTGTATTAGTATCTATTTTATCATTCATTGCTTTCATGGAAGAGTATGCTGCTGTTCTATTGTAAAGACCATACTGCCTGTTCGGCAGACCGCTTATATAACCCACAAAATCCGCTTTGCTCATCCCCATACTAAGATAATCAATCGGATCATTACTCAAAGAGTACCATGCGGTTATCGCCGTATTATTACATCTTTTTGTATCTGTCGGTGTACAAGATGCAGTCGCATAGTCTGTATAAGTTTCTTTTTCAATAAATTTAAAAGCTAAAGGTTTATTCATATGGGTATTCATCGTATTAAATTCCAGCACATCATATTGTTGAAATCCATAAGCGACATTAGATGCTTTATTTATATTCGTTGGCTGCGTAACAATTCTTCCTGATATATTACCACCGGCATAATAAGAAAGATTAGCTGCATTCAAAAAGTTATCACCGTAAGCATAACCAAAAGAAAGAATACCAACGAAGATGCAACTTACTGCCAAAAATTTCTTCCACATACTCATCATCCTATCTTTTATTGGGGTACGAAAAGAGGGTATACTATCCCCTAGGTGTACATTAGAGCCAGTTCGATTTTAAAAGTTCAATTTATTTCAAAAAAAGTTGATAATTTCTTTTAAACTTTCTTTTCGTTACTTTTTTCAGTTTTATAAATTGGTATACTGATAAAAAAATAAACAATTAAATTATTTTATGACGATAATGTACATAATTAAATATATCATATAATAAGGTTGCTGCTCCATCGGTAATATTTGGAAGTTTTTATAGATATGAAGCAATATCCGCAAGCCTAGTCGGTGTTGTTATGGAAAAACTGTGCTCACCAGAACCATAATACGGTTCGACTCCTGCATATCTATTGCTTTTTACACCAAACAGCAGATATTTCTAAGATGCAGAAACTTTATTATAACTTGTATTCTAGCAGTGAATAGACAACAAATAAATCTTGTCAAATCACTGAAATTGAGTATAATATAAGTGTAAGCGATAGTGTTTTGCAAAATAATCGCCCTTCTTGAGGTGAAGATCAGAGGGCGATTATTTTTTTTCAATCAAATCTATGACTTCCTCTAATGTTTGGATTAGCAGGCAGTACAGATATAATTTTATAAAATAGATGATTTTTTTTATCATCATGACCGCACTCCTTTCTTAACCCTTAAAGATTGGAAAGGAAGTTTATTTTGACTTTTTAACACTATCGCTTACATGAATATTTTACCACACTTTATTCAAGTTTTATAGCTTGACTTATACTTAAAATAAACTTTTTTTGTAAACGAGTTATTCAGAATCCATGCAGTTCAATAGCCCTGCTTATGATTTATTGCGATTCAGCGAATGGTAATGATCGAAACAACATCTTTTCTAAAACACAGACACTTCATTACTATTGATGAGCATTAGACTGCTTGTCTATCCATGCATTTTTCACCTGATAACATGTACTCTATCGCTGAGCAGTAACCTTTTATTTTGTTCTTCGACACAAACGCCGCATGATTCTTGCAGTTCCATGTGGTAAATGATAATGTATGTGCGCCATCTAATGCATTGTTATTCGTTATTTGTCCTCCTCACTATTCGGAGATTTTCTCACACAAATAAAAACGAGGCATCAGTGATTTTCAAATGCCTCAACCCAGTGATCTTCCTTTAATTTCTCATAATAAACACCCTGGTACATTTTTAATGATTCATAAACCGGACGTATTTCTTCTTTTTCCGCTAGCGGTCTTAATGCCATGCGTTCCGGATTCTGCGCCCATTCCTTTAATGTGTAATAGGCATCACGACAGTTTGTTATTTCAACACCGCGGTAAATAACGGCTTGGAATCGCTGCTTTTCCACAATATTCGTATTACCGCTTGATTCATTATGCATAGAATAGTAATCAACCCCTGCCGCAATCACAAAAGCAGATGCCACCGCAATACATCCGGCATATACACCATGGATCGCTATCTGAGAGAACCGCTTCGGCTTTATTGTGACTATACCACCGCTGTATTTACTGTATTCGCTTAAAAATGCGGCGGTTAATACAGCTCCTAGGGTATCTGCCTGAAATCCTAATCGCCTTCCTTCTCTTGCTTCATAAGCTTCCACCAGTTCTTTTAACTGACTTTTGGCATACATGATTCTTGTTTTTACCGTACCTTCGGGAATATCCAGTACATCAGCCATTTCCTTTATCGACATATGTTCAAAATACTGTAATAACAACACTTCTTTTTGTTTTGGCTTTAGCTGATCCACTAACCGCAATAATACCTTCTTTTCTTCTTCATTATTTAATTCATTTTCCGGTATCATATAATTGCGGTGTTCCACAAAGCCCTCCATCTTACCGAGCTTTTCCGGTTCCACAAATAGGTCTCGGTTGTCACGAAATTTATGCGAACATTTTGAAATCAAGATTTTAATCATCCATGCTTTAAAATTCTCCGGCTTTTGTAGATTCTTGATGGATTGATGAATTTCCATGAAGGTATCCTGAACAATATCCTGTGCATCTGCTTCACAGTAATTACTGATTTTTAACGCCACATAAAAGGCTTTTTTATGATAAGCCTGATAAAGTAGCTGAAAGCTTGTTTCATCTCCAGCCTGCGCTTTTATAACACAATCTTTTAGGTTTTCCATTTTTTTCATCCTCTTTTACTTGAAATGATTATCGCACTTTACAGAATTCATGACCCTTCTTTTTTAATATACAATAAAATGTATCATATTGTCTAGCCTATATTTAACATAAAATAAAAAAAGCACACTTTCTGCCTTGTGAAAAGAAAAAATGTGCCTTAAATTTTATGTTTATTTATTTCTTAATAATTTTTTGCTTCTTCGGCAAAATGAGCACCGCTGTATCCGCATACCGGACAAGCTCCCGGTGCTTTTACGCCTTCATGACGATAACCGCAAATATCACATACCCACACGGTTGGTTCTTCTTTTTCAAATACTTTACCGTTTTTTACGTTTTCCAATAATGTCAAATATCGTTCTTCATGATGCTTTTCAATTTTCGCTACCTGTTCCATCTGGAATGCGATGCGCTGGAAGCCTTCTTCTTTGGCCGTTTCGGCAAAGCCCTTGTACATATCGGTCCATTCGTAGTTTTCACCGGCTGCCGCATCGGCTAAATTGGTTGCCGTATCAGCAATACTATCGCCATGCAAAGCCTTATACCAAAGTTTTGCGTGTTCCTGTTCATTGCGTGCTGTTTCTTCAAAAATGTCAGCGATTTGTTCCATGCCTTCTTCGCGTGCTTTCTGTGCGTAGTACGTATACTTGTTACGTGCCTGTGACTCTCCGGCAAACGCTGCCATTAAGTTTTGTTCTGTTTTACTGCCTTTTAATTCCATGTGCTTATCCTCCATTTTCTTTCTGCTTTAGACCTTGTTCGACGGGTCTATTGTTTTGTCCAATTTAGCACATTTAGGACATATTCCCTCAAAAGTGATGCTGTGTGAATGAATGTCCCAGCCGCTTTTTCGCCGAGCTTCCTCGTTGATATTGTTTTGATAGGCAAGGGGCATATCATATAATTCATCACATACAGCACAGTGCAGATGATAGTGCGGCTTAGCGCTGCGATCATATACATAACCGTTAATAGGATGGGCAATTTTCTTAATTTCATTCATCTGCGCAAGGTAATCTAAATTGCGATATACCGTTGCCAAAGCGATTGGCTCACCCTCTTGATTCAAATCCGCATACACCTTTTCCGGTGTGACATGAGTGGATATTTGTTTCATGTATGCCAAAATCCGATCACGCTGTTTTGAGTGCTTTCTGATCATCTGAAGCCTCCTAAATTGAGAATCATTCTCATTATAAAGGTAAGTTTTGGAAATGTCAAATAATTTTTGAGGTATCTCAAGCTATGTTTGTCACTAACATTCTTCTCTCTTTTTAAAGGATTGTAATAGTTTAAAAAATTGTATGTATTGGCATAATCATCATGAAACAGATTCGGTAAGCGGTAATTCTGCCATAAGAAAAAAAGCACATGGATTCCATATGTTTCCATGTGCCTGTTATACATACTTATTTGTTTATATTCGCTTCATTGATTAAATTTACTGAGGTTCCGCTTGTTATTATCGCTATAGTTTACTGCATCATTCTCATTTACATTCACAATCTCTGGATGAAGCGTCTTGTATAGTTGAAGTAGATATTTTTGTCTTGAAATAAATCAGTAAAGATGTTGTCTTTGATTTTTTTATCTTGTAAGTATGGTGTCATTTTACTAGCTTCAGTGTGCTTTTCCCTCACGTCCTAATTCTCCTTTCAAATGTGCATCTATGTTGAGAATAAAGTGATGATCTTAATTTTTTCTGAAACCAAATAGAAAACTCCGCTCATGGATAAGTCCAGCAAGCGGAGTTTTTTCGTTATTAAATTTCAGTAATATTTCCTTTTTTATCGGCTAGAATCACGCTCATATTTAGGCGTTCTTTTACATTGCCGGGGATTTCATTCCATTGACGACGATAGGTAATGGAATCATTGAATGCCATGCTGTAGCGCGCATTGACATCATTAATGTGTTTCAGCACCTCGCTCATTTTCACCGGAAGCGTTTGTTTTCTACCGCGGCGAATTCCCTGAACATTGATGATCCACTTCTTTTCACCATTGCTAGCCTCTAGGAACCCTTTGTTTTCTTCATAAGTCCAGCCATGTTCATCCAGCCATGATTTGATCAAATTCGTCAAATCCTCGGTATTGCGCTTCATTTTCGCCTTGCGCGCAGCCAGCTTTTCTTCATCACTCTTTGCGGGACGACCGCGTTTCTTGCTTGGGAACATCTGTGGTCGTGTTTCCAAATCATGAAGTTGGAAACGTACCGTCAAATGACTTCCAAACCCCGTTGATCCTTTGGGTCTTTGTAAAATCTCGTCTCCCTCCAGCATGAGCTTGTAAATAGCTTGACAGCACGTAGGCATGGTAGCGTGATTCGGAGACACTTCACCATGCAGCTCCTTCGAGTTCATTTCTATACTGGAAAGCCCTGATATACGTGCTTTTTCCTTCTTCTCTTGTATTATTTTTAAATAATCTTTTATGCCCGGTCCTTTCATTTTTTCATCCTCCTTATGTATTGTCTACATTGTAAATGTTTCATATTGTCGAATTCCCGCAAACGATGTCATCGTAAAAAATTTTTTTGTTTCGCCACAAAATGGCATGCATTCTTTTTACTCATTTCTTCTTTTTAGAGTATAATAATAAGAGAAAAGAAGGCGTGTATGAAAAAGCTTTTATGGAAAAAAACACTCAATATTCTTGATGAAATAGAAACGCAAAACATTCAAGTTGCGCAATTATATGACAATCTGGCACAAGCAGTAAAGGATAAAGGAATCTCATGTGACAGCGCTGATTTAGCTGCCTTTATCTCGTACTTACTGCGTTTTGGATTGATCAAAAATACTAACTGTGGCATTGATCTTTCACCCTCAGCCACCATATTTGCCCGGGCTGAATCTTACAGCCGTCTAGAGTCTCTGGCGATTTTTGAGTGTTTTTATCGTCATGAAAAAACGCGTGAGGTATGGAAAAATGCAGTTCATCAAAAGTGTTCAATCAATTCACTGCTTATGAACACAGATCCATTTTCATACAAGCTGTTAATGGAAACGGCATTGATTTATGATCACAAGCATCAGTATTGGATCAGTGATCGTTATTTTCATGAGCTTTGTAAGATCATGGAGGAGGTAGATTGCGGAGAAGCACCGCTATTGTCAATCACATTATGCTGCGCCTATGCAAGCACAATTGTCGATCATCAAAAGCCGGGAATATTATATAAGAACGAAGATCTTTCACTGGTTCCCTATCCTGATTTATCGATGATTCTTGCCGCAATCCCTCGCCGCGGTGTTCCCTGTGACCGTGATGAAACAAGAAAGCTTCAGTCATTTTACAAGGATACACTTTTCCATGAATATGAACATGTCTGTCCAATCTGCGGAATCGATCTGCCTCATATGTTAATCGCTTCACACATCAAGCCTTTCCGTGAATGCGCTCATATATATGAAGCCATTGATCATCATAACGGTATATTGTTATGTCGCAATCATGATTATCTGTTTGATCAAGGGTATATTTCTTTTTCCGATCAAGGAGCCTTAATCATGAACCGTGATTTCAGTGGCAACGATAGCTTAACTCCATATCACCTCCCACCTAATTTTGTTTTACCAAGGCAATATTTGACCAATTCACGTCGCTTATTTTTAGATTATCATCGCCAACATATTTTTAAAGGGTAGCCATTTCAAGGAAGGCGCATGTGCTTTTTTTCGTTGATAATGCTAGATTACCTGGAATTCGCTATTATGTGTTCCCCATATGTCAGCTTTTTGCTTTTTTAACTTCATTAATTTCTCATTATTACAGTATGAAATGACACAGATCACCACGTTTTTGTAGGTTACTGATCATCCTTTTTTTCTTTGCTTTTGCGTTCCTTTTTACCCAGTAGAATCATTACTGCCAGACTCATCCACCCCAGACTCATTAAGCTGCGCATATTGTTATGATCTCCGGTATTGACCCTTTTTGGCGTGATCGGGCGATCCGCATAGTGAATTACTTTGGCTGCTTTATCTCCTTTAACCCAATCTTCATTCACTTCTACCTTCACGACTTCATCGGAAATTTCATACCCTTTGGGAGCTTCACTCTCTTTAATATATACCGTTGTGCCAAATTCAAGGGAATCAAAATGAGAAATACCATCGTCATTGGTCATAATCGTCTCAAGTTCCTTTGTACATGCCTCATCCTCGTACATAGTAAAGCCGGTTAACGGCAGTACATGGTCGGGCTGGTAATAATCCACTTTCATTATTTCTACATATGAAGGCTTTAAATCATTTTTCACTTCGATTGTTTCCACCTGGTGTTCCCTGCTTAAGGTTATGGAAAAGATTTCATCATTGATTTCGTAAAATTCCGCGCTGTTCTTTTCACGCACAAAGTAAGTGCCCAGCTCCAGGCCATCAAATACGAGTCGTCCATCACGATCGGTAACGCCCGTTGCGATCACATTCGTGAATGCCTCATCGACGGACAATTCAAATTCACTAAATGCTAAATAATTGCGCTCATCTTTCAGTAAATCGTTTCGTAACAGGTTACTGTTATCCTCGCCAAGCTCTGCTTTCTCCGCTTCACTGTAAATGAGTTCATCCTCTGTGTATTTGATAATCTCCAAGGTCGCGCGTTTCAATTTGTTCTTAATCACGACGTCATTTACGGTGATTGTCTGAACCTTATCGCCTTTGTATTTATAGGTAAACGGATACTTTGTATTGTCAAGCACATAATCCTTATCCGTGGCTACCTCTTGTAAGTAGTAAGAACCTGCTTGTGATAATGTGGCATCGATATTGCCTTCATCATCAACCCCAGATAAGCCTACTAAGCTATCCGTTTTCAGTCCTTCTACTTCATCGGCATAGACTCCAAACATGACATTCTGATACGCATCCTCATGATCAAAGACAGATGTTTCCATCACTTTCGAGCTTATTGCGATCGCCGTTTGCTTTTCGTTGTTTAGGGTGAGGGTATCTTCAATTTCTATCTCATTTCCGTTTTCATCCAACCATGTCGGAGTAACGACTTCGGTTTCATCATCCACATAGTCAAAGCGGAAATCACGCACGGTAGGATCCACAACATATCCTTCTGCCGTTTCTACTTCCTGTAAGGAATAGATGTTATTTCCTTCACTGCCGATCGGTAGTAAAGGTGAAACCGTAACGTCTTCACCATCGCTTAACAAGGTTTCTACCGTGTCACCAGCATGATACCATACTGTGCCATCTACACCGATAATATCGGTTTTAGCTGTAATCTCAAATTTTGCGCCAGCCAACAAGCCTTTTTCATAGATTGGTGTAAACAGTTCACCGTATTCCGTCATTTCTGATTGATAGCCTTTGAATAATTCCGCTTGCTTGTCAACCTTAACTTGACCTTTTACTGGCTGATCCTTGAATATGACTGTGGTAATCATCGTCATGTCATCCGGTCCGACTTGTTGATGCCATCCGGCAGTGATCTTAAAGATCAACGGCTCATGATTCATCAAGTAGCCTTCCGGGGTTTCGATTTCTTCGATTTGATACGTCCCGGCTTTCAAGGACATTTCCAACATCACCGTACCATCTTCACTTGTCGTCCATTCATTGACATAATGCGGCAATGGATTCCATGCCCAGTATCCGACATACTCACCGGCTTCAAAGTCTGCGGTCTTTGTTAATGCCTTTACTTTAAAACGCATACCGGATAAAGCGACCGTATTGCCGGTTTCTTTATCCTGTTTCACTACTGCTAATTTTGTGTTAAAGGTTTTATCCTCGAAAAATCTCATACGCTGTGGTTGACGATTATCTTCACTAATATTGATCTCAAAATCATCAACACGATTGTGATCCTTCGGTACGACGGTTTCTTTAACAACATACTTACCAAAAGGCAATTCCTTGGATTTTGCATAGCCATTGTCATCCGTTACCATACGACCCCATTCTGATGGTTTAATGCGGCCATCATTTGCATATGCGACATTCAAGGCATTGTCAAAGCTGCCATACTTCTCTACATAGGATTTCAGAATATAGGTAAACTCTGCATCGGCTAATGGCGGCAATTCACCGGATGTTCCGGAGGATTCCAGTTTTTCAATCTGAAATGCTTGTCTCTTTACCTGTTCATGCGATACCGTATTCGCGATTATTGTCGGGGTAACCTGATCTTGATAAAGCAAATTCACTTCATGCTTTTGCGGATCGGGTAAATAACCTTTACTGGCATTTTCCGGATCTTCCAACCAATAATATTTTCCTAAATAATCAGTTGTGGCGGTTGCCTTACCGTTTTTAATCGTATGGCTGCTTACCAATTCATCCTTATGGTAAATGATCGTGCCATCATGAGCTGGGTCTTCAATATCCTCACCCGCGTAGAAACCATACACTGCCCCCTCTAATGTGGCATCACCTTGAGCAGAATCACCAGTTTCCTTATCTTCCTTAGTAATGGTTGATTTTGCCTTTACCGGAACATCGCTGATACTGGAATCCGTATATTCATCCGTCACAAATGCTTTTGAGATGGTGAAGGAATGCGGTGTAGAATTTACAAGATATTTCTCCGGTGCTTTTGTTTCGATATAGTAATAATCACCAAATAACAGTAAGCCGCTTTCCGCAATACCCTTATCATTAGAGGTAATCGTAGAAACCAAAGAGTTATCAGCTGCTTTATGAATTTCATATTCAACACCTTCACGCTGTACAATTTTGTTGCTTGATTCATCACGTTTTGTGATCTGAACTTTTCCATATTTTTGAACATCAATATTAATCTTTATTTGTTTTGGGTCATGTCGTTTAAATACGGCAACATCTTGTGAATTATCCGAAGCATAGATAATAGATGTACCTACACAATCCTTTTTTACCAATTGATATGTTACTTCCGCTTTTTCGGGGGCAGAAGCATTCGCAGTAATTGTCAATTTATTTCCTGCTTTAGTAGCTGTTACCCCACCGCTGCTTGAAGTGAAATAATAATTTTCAAATACACCGTTACTATCAGTCAGTGTTATTGCTTCTCCTACTTTTAAAGTAAGCGATTCGTTTTTAAAAGAAGGAAATTTATCAAATAATTGTAATCTTTTATTTATTTCCGCCTTTTTATTAGCATAATTACTGAACGAGGTAGACTCAATTTTCATTCCCATCGATTCCCATATCATAAATTGAGTCGCCGCATAGTCATCATCTGATTTGTTAGATAAATGCCAACCGGCATAAGCAATATTTTCTATTTGTGTTTTTTGCGCAGAGCTAAAATCATGTACAGTAAAATGACTACTTGGTATCAATTCCTGTTCCGGCTGAACGCAGAACGCAATCTGTCCGTCAGCATTGATTTTTCTTACTATTTCGCCCCAATACGAATAATAAGGTGATGTTGTATTCACTCCGCGATAAGAATAAGGAATCTGTTTGCTTACAGTAACTTTATTTGCAGCATATACAGGCAAATACATATTCGTTATTGTAATAAACAATGTACATAGTAGTATAGATAATTGTTTTATCGTATTTTTAAATTTAAGCATAAATTAGTCTTTTCCTTTCTATTAACGATATTCAAAACTTGACATATTAGCGGCAAATGCCGCTAAGTATCAACCACTTTATAATAATTCATAACGCTCCGCTCCTAACTATTAAGGGATTTTCTCCCCTGTGAATTATCTATAATTTAGAAATTTAACAAAGGTATAAAAAAGAAAAGCCGATATTTTTATATCGACTTTTAATTGCTAAATTAGATTTTACAATTTCAGTTCTTATTATTAAGGATTTTCAGTAAAATTTCCTCCATAATTAAAATCTACAGTCCATTGATTCAGAATATTATCACATTTATCATAGACTTGTCCATACCCAAAGCTAAGTATCTTTTCATCATTATCCTGCATCTGATATCCATAATCAATCGCTTCCTGCTCACTATTAAATACCTTACCGGAATTACCTATCGCATTTTTTCCATATCCACTGCAGGTTTGTTGCGGTTTAGCCTGTACAGGTTTACTGCTTGCCCCTGCATTTCCACCGGAAACAGTAGGTTTATTGCTTGTCGTGCTTCCGCTATTATTAGAATAGGCATTACCACTAGGTTGATTGCTTGGCTGTGCAGTTTCTTCTTTTGGTTTCTCCTTTACCTTTACGGTAAATTCTTTTTCCACCTTATTGCCGTTTTTATCATAGGCAACAACCTTCAGCTTATAGTTTCCGGCTTTCTTTGTGTCTACGCTTCCGGTGATCTGATAGCCGTCTTTGACAAGATCTTTCTTATCACTGTACTTCAGATCACCATCAACAGGGTCTTTCACTGATTTCACATTTGATTTTGCATCAAACTTATCTCCGGCAGTGATTTCCACTTTATCTTTATTTAAAGTGATCTCCGGTTTCTTCGTATCTTTCACAGTCAATATGACTTCCTGCTCAATTTCTTTATCACTAGCATCCGTGAAAACTGCTGTGATCGTTTGTTCACCAATCTTCTTTGCATCATATTCTTTGACTTCCTTCAGCTTGATGCCTTCCTGATCCGTCAAATCCTCGATTTTTAATTCTGACCCGTATTCAATCGTTATATCTTCTTTTACTGTTACCGTCAAAGAAGAACACGCGCAAAGTATAAACACTGTCATCAAAATAAATCCGAATTTTTTCATGATCTCCCTCCATCCGCTATCACTCTTTAAATTAATCAGCGGTTTTATTGATCTTCCCATTCAATACCAAATTATCGCAATTCTTATTGCCTATTTGGTGCCTGTTCTGAGATATTACCATTATAGCACTTTCTCTCCTTCATGACACACTCAAATTTTGGTCTTTTTTTGTTCAATAATTGGTCAAGTACCTTTGACTTCATCCAAACTTAGATCGGTAAAATAAAAAAGTGAAGATACCTTTATTTCATATCCTCACTCTCATTGCTCTCGCTATCGGTTTCATTTTCATTCAGCTTATACAGCGTTTCCCCATCCTTAGACAACAGATATTTACCGCGTGCATAGCGCTTAACATATTCTTCATCAGAGAACTTCTTTTTCTGTTCCTCAAGCTTTGCCTGTTGTTCCTTCAATTCTTCTATTTTTTGCTTATTTTCATCGATCTCCTGTTTCAACTGTATCGTTGTAATTATTTCCTTTGCGGATTGATAAGTGAAAAAGCAAGCAAACAGAATCAGAAATACGCTAACGAACTTCTGCATCGGCCGATTTTTTTTCTTTTTCTTTACGCTCCTGTTTTTTGCGTTTGCCATTCGCGGCCCTCCTCTGTTTCCTTTTCTTGCGTCGTACTTTTATTATACCAACTATTTTCTTTTTGGCAAGCGAAACTTTTATACGCAATGGACGAAACAAACGAATAAACCAAGTAAAAAATGGCTGAAATACAGGCAAATACCACTTATAATAAACCATGATCCCAACGATAAAAAAAGCAATCAAATAATAATTGGTCACACCGCCATTAATCTGATATAGCCCAAAAAACATAAGCAATGTAAACCCAATATGATAAAGAATTTCCGAACAGCCCTTTATTACGGGAAAGCGCAAATAAACAATAAGGCTGCACAAAAAGGAAAATGTACAGCCATAAATCCAGCCACAAATAAAATGATACAGGATGGCCTGAATCTGTTGGGGCAAAAGCATACTTATTTAAAAATCTTTGAAATCACCGATTCCTTGCCGCCGTTCTTGTTACTTGACACGTAAGAAATCGATTCAACCAGACCGCGGATAATGACATCACCGCGATCCGTATCTAATTTGCCCAAAGTTAAATCTTTTCCTTGCACAACCATCCATCCTTGAGCGGTTTCCATTAAAAACTCATTTGCGTCAAAACTGTCGATTTGTTTTACTCCCGTAACCTCTAAAACCTTGCGATCCTTTAAAATCACATTATGATAGGGATTGGTTTCAAAACGCAGTGGATTATTAGCATCCTCCATCAATATCCCTCCTGTTCCTTCTAAATATATGATTCATTATCCACAGATAGAACGATAAACATTGCTTAAGATTACAAGCCAAAATGAATTGATGGAAAGGCAGCCCTTTATATAAAGGTTACCGACATTTTACCTATCATATAAAATAACCATAAAAATAAGGGAGATGTCAAAATGCACAAGTCCCTTTTTATTATTATCTTATGACTATTGCTGAATGCATTAATTCGATGCTATGGTACCTGTATATAAACGAATACCATTCTACATACACACCAAAAGCATTTAAAACAAGCGATCCGCCGGTGATTCGCATTCCTCTGCATTTACCGCGGTATTTTTCAAGAGCTTTTCTTCCACGACTTCAAACATCAAGGCAGCATCATTCTTATTCGCCTGCTTTTGTAATAACAGTACTCTAACGGTGAGCTCCCGATGTCCAAACAAGACCTTAATCAAATCGCCGACCTTAACATCTGTACTGGGCTTTGCGACCCTGCCGTTCACATAAACGCGCTGCTGATCAGCCAATTCTTTAGAAACCGTTCGTCTTTTTAAAATTCTCGCTGTTTTTAAGTACTTATCCAACCGCATCGGATCACCTCACGGCAATAAGTTTACCACATTATTGTGCCTGTTGGCGAGTTAAAAGTTCACAATATGCCTCGATCGCACTTAAATCCTCAGCTTCATAAGATTGATTTTCAAACAGCATTACGAAAGCACCCAGCCAGTCGCCAAATGCCACCACCGGAAAAACAATGCCATTATAAAGACATTCCTCATCCTGAAAAACCTGGGCCTTTTGAAACTTTGTCACATGATGCGTTTGCATTTCCTTCCAAAATTGCTCATCAATGACTCTTTGATGATGACGCAGCCATTCTTCCTGTAAAAATATCACCGGTTCATGATACATGGTTGTTAACGCATCCACCATAAGATTGATTTCCTCCAAATGCTTACTTAAAATATCAAACTTCTGTATGACGATGCGATCATTTTCAATGAAAAATTCAATCGAATCGCCCTCTTTTAAACGATACTGTTTTCTTATTTCCTTTGGAATAACAAGTCGTCCTAAATCATCTAACCTTCGCACAATTCCAGTTGCCTTCACACGCATGCACTCCTTTAAGATTACTAGCATTAGTATGGACAGCTTGCGTATGAATATACTTCTTTTCCTTTTTCTGGAGGAAGCAAAAAAAATATCAGCACTTCATGATACAAAATGAATGAGATGACTTTAGGAACACCATTCGCAAAGCCTTTACTCTTATACCTTATACAAAGTACTCAAGGGTAACGAGCCTTTCGCCATCTTCAATAACAAAAAGAGCCGATAAACTGCAATTGCTCACAAATTTATCCACTCTGCGTCTAATGTGTCTGGCTCTTTTAAAACTGATACAGTTAGTTCTTTACCGTTGATTAGAATCTCTTATTTACATTTTGGTCAAAACGAGGGAAGTTTCTGTATATCAGTATCAAACCATTTTTTTAATCGGGTCTTGGTTGAACATATTGAACATAATAAACAGTTCTGCTTCTTTCCGTTATACCCATTTTCTATTATGCGTTGGCTTCCCATGCCCAAAATAAATGGTCCTATTTCCCAAACGGCTGATTTTTTCAGCACTATGAACCATAGCCATTTTATCATTGTATAACATGGAAGGTGCAGGATAAAACATATTCATCAATGCATCTCCAACAAGTAAATTTCTTTGATCTATATCCAGCCCAATAGATCCTTTTGTATGACCCGGCAATGCAATCACTTTTGCCGAAATCCCATAAGAATCAAGTACATCATTATCATTTAATAAAATCGTTGGAACTATAGTGGGGATTCTATCCTTTTTAAAACTTTTCAGCGATGCGGATAAGACAATTTTTCCAAGTATCCCTTTTGAAGATAACTTTTGCAGCATATTATCTTTTAACAGAGGTATATCCTCTTGATTTATTGCGACAGGGATATGTAGAGCGTTTGCTAAAAAAGCAGCATTCTGGACATGATCGATATGCCCATGTGTTAATACAAGCAAATGCATATGAAATGATTTGCAGGCATTAAGCACTTTTTGACAATATTCTTCCCGTCCTGTATCCACCAATACAGCATCCTTTCCATTGGAAACAATATAGCAGTTTACATTACCACAACGAATTCTCTGTATTTCCATATTTCTCACCCCTTACACATTATGTATTATCCATATTTTTAGCTTCTTATTTATTCTTTTTTAGCTCCAATAAAGCAATAACTGACTGAATCATTTTCGCATAGCTTTCATCAATATCAGTCTCGTTGCTAAAGAATCCTGCTTCTTCTAATGTTATAAAACCATGCATAGAACTACGGATTGCCCGGCTAAAATGGATGATTTCTTTCTCTGATAAGCCATAAGAATTTAGTATTGGATATATCTTATGAACAATATTCTGTCCTTCCTCAATCAATTCTAAATTCCCCGTGGTAGGGATATTAATGATGGTCTTGTACAATTCTGGATTTTCTTTTGCGAATTTTCTATAACCAATCGCAATATGATAAATCATATCTTGGGGAGATTTCCCTTCTAACCCCTCATATAATTGTTCAGCCATTTTTTTTAGCGTCAGTTGTCCAATATTAGAAGTCAATTCTGATAAGTTATTGATATGATTGTAAAGAGAAGCCGCTTTTACTCCCAATTTGTCTGCTAACTCTCGAAGTGAGAATTTATCAAAACCTCTTTCGGAAATTATTTCTGCGGCTGCTTCTATAATGATGTCTGTTGATAATCCTTTTCGTGACATATTTATGCTCTTTTCCTCCTCTTAAAAAAAACTAACGCCGTTAGTCAGTATAAACTATCAGTGTTAGTTTGTCAATATATTAACTAAGATAATTTCGCCACAATCTCCCTCGCACAATCCCTTATATTATTGAGTTTCATGTCCATTCTTAAGTGGTTTCTTTCTATAGCTGTTCTGTTATGCCCTGTGCCTTGTCAGAACGAGGCGAGCCCAATCGTAAAAGCGGTTATACAACTCTCACCATTCAAACCTCATTGACGTTGATCCAACAGAAATATCCTCATAGGAATTAAGTATTTCCTGGTTAGTTAAATTGTTATGCTAAATATCAATGAAGTCATCTTCCTATGTTTTATTATCCTTTTTATCGATCGTATCATTCAGTTCTATCCAAAAGGTCGTGCCTTTGCCAAGTTCACTTTCCACCCCGTAGCGAGCATGATGCAAATCCAAGACACTTTTAACAATACTCAGTCCCAAGCCACTGCCGAGGGCAGAGCGAACATGATGCTGCTTACTCTTATAATAACGATCCCACACATATGGTAATTCCGCTTTCGGGATGCCCGCTCCATGATCTGTGATAGCTATCCGAACACCATTGGTTATCTTTTCCTGCTTAACCATTACCGCTCGATCTTCTCCGCTATACGTAACAGCGTTATTCATCAAATTATACAATACTTGATTCAGCTTAATCTCATCACCCTCGATCACACATTCATGATCATATGTAAATTCAATATGATAATCCTGTGCCTCCAGCATTTTTTTGAATCGCTCGGTTAAGCGTTGAATCATTTTTGTAATATCACATGATCCAATATTCAGCGTTTGAACCCCTGCCTGTAGCTTCGACAAATCCAATATATCATTTACCAAGCCTGTCAATCGATTGGCTTCATCGATGATAACCTGAACATTATCCGGTGTGTTTTCGCCTGGAATGTCGCGAATCATTTCACCATAACCGCTGATCATTGTGAGAGGAGTGCGCAAATCATGACTCATATTGGCAATCAATTCACGCTGATACTGTGCTACCTTGTTTAATTCTTTCGCCGCGTAGTTCAGCGTCTGATTCAATTCATTAATTTCATCATACCCATCACCATCAAATACCACATCATAATTTCCAATCGCCAGTTGTTTTGCATGATCATTCACCGTAACGATCGGACGAGCGATTTTCTGTGCGGAATAATAAGCCAGTACCATTGCCAGCAGAAACAAGATCACCGTAATGATCACCAGCTGCATTCGGATTGCCTCTACCGTCGCATTCACCGGTGAGATTTCTGCGTTTACCAGCACAATCAGCGACGCATCATCATAAACATTTAAAATACTTGCATAGGTTATATTTTGTATGGCTTTTCCCTTTTCCAATGAAATTTGGGCTTCACTGCCATCCTGCGGCATCCCGATGACCCACTGTGTTCGCTGCTCATCCGTTGTAATCAGTTGCGATGCGCTGCCATGATTAGCACGGGCTTCCTCGTATAGCGCTTCCAATTCATCCTGTTTCATCCTATCTATCATGCAGCGGGGATCATGACGATTACTAGTATACAATTCACGATAATTCTCATTGAGGATGGAAACACAGAGATCGTTTTTCCGGGCAATTTCATCAATGCGCTCGCTGAATGCTCCCTCAGTCAAAGCAGTATTAATTTGATTGGCTGCCGATTTCACAGAATGCTTTTTGCTCATCTGATAAAACTGATCCAAAAACTCCACTTGGAAAATCCACAGCAGCAGTAACATCAAACCACCGAAGATCATAAAGGCGAAAAAAATCTTTGCCTTGACGCTATGCAAGCGCAGCTTTTTCTTAAATGGTTTCAAAACGATAACCTACTCCCCGAAGTGTCACAATCAAACGACCATATTCCCGAATGCTTTTGCGTAACAGCTTCATATGCGTATCCAAGGTACGATCATCACCGAAAAAATCATATCCCCAAACATCACGAATGAGCTGTTCTCTCGTCAAGGCGATTCCTTCATTCTTCACCAAATATGCAAACAGAGCATATTCCTTTGGAGTCATATCGATGCGTTCACCATCAATGGTAACCACGCGTGCAGTAAAATCCAGACATAAACCGCGATAGGTAAAGGTTTCCTTCTTTGATTCTGTCTGATGATGCCCCATCGTTCGTTTCAACACCGCCTGTACGCGCATCATTAACTCCTTAGGAGAAAACGGCTTTACGACATAATCATCCACACCGATCTCAAAGCCATGAAGCTTGTCATATTCTTCACCGCGTGCCGACAACATAATCACCGGAATATTCTTCAACTTCTGAATTTCCTTACAGGCGGAAAAGCCATCAAGATTCGGCATCATCACATCCATGATAATCAAATCAAAATCATCATTGCGGCAGCACGCTACCGCTGCCATACCATCCTCTGCCTCCGCAACCTCATAGCCTTCAAAGAGCGCATACTTTCGAATCATATCACGAATCTTTACTTCATCATCCACAATTAACAATTTCGCCATGCCATCACCTCAGAACTTCTATCTCTATTATAACGTACATTCGTTTAAAATGTGTGGAAAGAATATGAAAAAAAACAACGGTATTTTCACATGTCTATCACATTTATATTACCATATTATAATATATTATTTTTATAATATGAATAGCGAATAAGCTCTTTATGATAAAAAACATGACCTTTATACACATCATTACTTGGCTGAATAATCAAATCATATGAATTTCACAGGAATAACGGCAAGTCCATTCCCTTATGTGTATCATTATGTAGTTACTTGTTTTATTTAATATGTATGTTAAGATGATTTGATTCAAAGCAGATAGATTGTCGTCTTTTTTTTGATGTCTGTCACATTTGGGAAATACTTATATTATGAGTTTTTTCTACATTCATTCTTTGTAGAACACCCATTAAGCTCAATATATTCATGCACTTCAATAAACGGGAAATAACTAGATATCGTTTAGATGTGGAATCGATTCCATCTCATATCCTTTTTTCATCTATTCTAAGTGGGGAAAAAATACTTCTTTCTTGTTCTTCCACGCATTCTATCATATCGTAATTACGTCATCCCGTCATTTTCAGTCATTGAAAAAGTGCCCTTGTGATAACGCAGGCACTTGTTGTTTTATGAATGATTCAAGTCGTGATCTCCACTGAATCAACACCTGTATTCTGATCAGTTCAGTTGTTCATGATATTGCTTATACAATTCATTTTTGGAAATGCCGCATTCACCGGCAACCCTTTTGATAGCTTCTTTACTGCTACATCCATCCTTCACATAGCGATCAACCCGTGCATAGATGGCAGGCATATCCAATGCCACATCATCCTCTTTTTTGTAACCGGCAACCACCAGAACCATTTCTCCCCGGCACGTTTCACACACATCACGAATTTCACTGATGTTCCCGCGCAGAAATTCCTCGTGAAGCTTGGTGAGTTCCCGTGCCAGACAACACTTTCGATCACCAAGCACATCGAGCATATTGGCTAATGTTTTCTCAATACGATGCGGCGCTTCATAAAAAATCAAGGTTTGCGGATATTCGCGCAGTGCTTGTAATTCCTTTCGCTGTTCCTTGGAATGAGCGTTCAAAAAACCATAAAACAGAAATGGCTGGGTTGGTAAACCGCTGGCAACCAACGCATTTAACATCGCATTGGCTCCGGAGATCGGTATCAGCGGATAGCCGGCATCAATCACAGACCGACTTATTGTTTCACCGGGATCGCAGATGAGCGGATAACCGGCATCACTGACAAGCGCGATGCTTTTGCCTTCCCCAAGCAATTCCAGCAATCCCTTGGTACTGGCTGTTTCATTATATTTATGATGCGCAATCAAGTGCGTATGAATATCAAAGTGCGTTAACAACTTACGCGTATTACGGGTATCCTCTGCGGCTATCACATCCACTTGTTTTAATATCTCCACAGCCCGCGGTGTCATTTCATCTAAATTGCCGATCGGCGTTGCGACCAAATACAAAGCCGGCTTGGATGTTTCAAAACTTTTTTGTCGTTTCATAGGCTCATCCTAGCGCTTAGAAAAGTCAATATCCGGCCATAGTTCTTTGAAATCCAGAAATTGTACATCTTCCTTATTCTCGATCTTAGCTTGTTGAAGCAGTACATTCATACTGGTTACCCGATATTTTTTTCCTTTATACTCAATCTGCGCATTCAGCTTCGGTAAGCCTTCCCGCAGTTTTTTATACTGGCTATCTTCATATTTCAGGCAGCACATCAGCTTACCGCACTGTCCGCTCAATTTCTGAATATTCAATGCCAGCAGCTGATTCTTTGCCATATTGATCGATACCACATCAAAATCATTAAGAAACCGGCTGCAGCACGTTTCCATGCCGCACATTCCCATACCGCCGATGATTTTTGATTTATTGCGCGGTCCGATCTGCCTCAATTCAATGCGGCATTTGAATTCGGCCGCCAATTCCTTTAACAGCTCACGGAAATCTACTCGCTCCTCTGCCACATAAACAAAGATTAATTTATTGCGATCCAAGGTATATTCCGCTTCAATCAAGTTCATGTTCAGATTCAGCTTTTTAATATGCTGATCACAGATTTTCATTGCGCTTTTTGCTTTCTCCACATTGACCTTAGCATCCTCAAAATCCTTGGGTCGAGCTTTGCGCAGAATTGGTTTGATCTCCATGCCGTTGGAATTCGCAATGAATGGTTCACATTCCTTAACGATCTTTCCAAGCTCTACCCCGCGAATAGTTTCTACCACCACATGGTCTCCTACCTTGAGATGATTGTTATCACAACCGAAGGTATAAATCTTTTTCGATTCTTTAAAGGAAACAAAGGCTACATACGAATAGCGATGCGTTGTGCTGTTTGTGCGGCGCTGTTCGCGCTTTCCTTCATGCTCCTTTTGTTCTTTATCTTTTGGATTTTGGGTATTCATCCTAGCGCCTCCTTCATTTGATATACCATCTGATCACATAACAGTGTCAAATTGACCGACTTCCACAACTTGTCCCGTGTCGTTAGTAATATTTCCAGCATTTGATCATAACGGATATGCTTCATGCGATACATATCCAGCATTGACTGATACCAAGCATTGTCATGATTACCTGTCCCTTTCATCAAATCACGATAGAAAACCATCAGCATTTCCAGGAAATATCGCATCCATAATTTCCCATCTGCTTTCTTTCGCTCCGTTCCTGCCTTTAATAATAAATCCAAGCCGTAATACGGTGATTGGCTAAAGGCCTTGGTGAAATTTTCAAATAAATAAAATGCGTGTTGATATTCATCACTTTCCGCTACCGCAAGCATTTCCTGAGGATGATGGATCATCCCGCTTAACAAATACGCATCCAGCGGATTCATTTCATTTTTGCATCGCTCATAGCACTGCGCTGACGATAATGGACGAAACGGAATAAGCTGACAGCGTGATACGATCGTCGGTAATAACCGATCCATTTGATCACAGATCAGAATCGCGGTCATCTGTGTACTGGAAGGCTCTTCCAGAAATTTCAATAATGCGTTTAACGCCTCGGTTGTGGCGTTTTCTGCTTGGTTGACGACATAAATCTTGTGTCCTGTATGTTCTAATCCAGTCTTCGCAAATTCATGTTGTAATTTTAGAATATTCTCTTTTTTGATGGATGTTTCTGATCCATCCAGATAGATGAGATCCGCAAATTGATGGTGTGCAATTCGCTTGCATTCCTCACATTCTTCACAGGCAAATCCATGCTCGTCCTTGTTTGGACAGACCAGACTTTGCGCGACCAGCATCGCACATTCCAGTTTACTTGTCCCCTTTGGCCCATGAAATAAATAGGCGTGCGCCAGCTGATTATTTTTCAAAGCATGACACAGCGTCTGCCATGCGATCGGCTGTTCATGAACGAGCTGTTGCTTTATCATGATTTTTAATAATTTCCTGCGTTTGATTTAATGCCTGCGCAAATACCGTATCAATGTCCGCTTCTGCATCGATCACAATCATGCGCTGAGCAAAACGCCGCTTTACTTCCTCATATCCATTCGCAACAAGCTGGTGAAAGGCATGGCTTTCCTGATCTAAACGATCCAGTTCTCCACGCTGACTCACTCGTTTCCATCCCGTTTCCAGTGATACACTTAAAAAAATCGTCGCATCGGGCATATGGTTTTCAATCGCAAATTCATTAATTTTTAATACCTCATCTATGCCGATACCTCTGCCGATGCCCTGATATGCTAATGAACTGTCCAAAAACCGATCACAAAGAACGATTTTCCCCTCTGCCAATGCCGGCAGCATTTTTTCCATTAGATGTTGTCGGCGACTCGCTGCATATAACAATGCCTCAGTCCGTGCATCCATCGCCGTATTGTTTGGATCAAGGATAATCGTCCGAATTTGTTCGGCAATATCAATTCCACCCGGTTCTCGTGTATAGATAACAGGTTCACCTTTTTCCTTTAATGCTTCGTACACTTTGGTGGAAATGGTTGTCTTCCCGCATCCATCATTTCCCTCAAAGGTAATGAATAAGCCTTTTCGCATAAAATCGCTCCTCATAACGTCAACATTATATCATGCTTTTCCCTTTACTGCTAAATGAAATGTCTTCCAGTATCTATTTTTCTACACTTATGTGTATAAAATCTGAACATCTGCATAGAATAATCAATAGGGAGTGTTTCTCCCTTTCTCATATAGCGGTATTTACCGCATTGTTATAGGAGGCAGTAATGAAATAGATCATTCTTCGCTTTGAAGTTTATCTGTTCTCGTTATTGTCTCTTACTTTGGATTACGGTATCTTGGGTTTGGGTGATTGATGTTATATATATGAATAGATATGGAAGGAATCGCTAAGAGGTATTATCTGCGTATCTATTTACATATCAATACATTGTGAGTATAATATAGATGTACTTGAAGTACAATAAAAAAGGTGGCTGCTGGAAAGCAGTGGTTACTCTGAAATGTTGATTTTTGAATTTATTTAATGAAACAAAGACAGTAATCTACATTTGTGAGATGCGGTGATTACTGTTTTTGTTTGTTTTCCTTGAATCTATCGTACAAATTCAGTAGTAACTGAATTGATGATATTATCAGACTCCAAAGTCAATAATAATTTCTAACATAGATATAACTCCTTTGTTTATCAAAAATATGTAAACAAAGGCTTTGAACAAACTTCTTGTTTAAGAAGAACAACGGATCTCCCTGTCACAAGAGTAACCACCTACCACTTCCAGCAGCCATCCTTATTATATAATAAACATGGGTGATTTCAATATGAAATGATTTTAAATTTCCGGATTTTACTTGTCGCAGAACTGTTTTGACTGCCAATAAATGGAATTTTCTGAAATAAGCATTTTTATTATCCTACAACTGTGCTATAATCAAGGCGTAATAACATATAATCAACGTTAGAAACGAGAAAGCTTATCCGTATGCTTATTCAATCTTACATACAAATTATATGTTATTCGTATATAAATGTGTACCTTTTGAGATAGCGCTTTTTGTATAAAAAGTGCTGCTTTTTTTTACTTTAAACTTACATTTTTAACAAACTAACTCCTATCCATTAAAGTACACCTTTATGAACAAAATGGGGAGGCGATATTCGTTATTTAAAACAACAGGGATTTTTTTATGAGTTATACAGTAAAATCAGCTTACAGAAAAGGAGAAACATCATGAAACGAAAACGTATTTTATTTACTATGATGGCTATGTTATTGACACTATCATTCATGCCATCCACCATTCATGCGCAAGAAACTGCGACGCAAAATATAGCGGATAGAAATTTGGAAGAACCTCCAATTTGGGGTAAAGAAAAATTAAGCGAATGTACTATTTACTCTTGTAGGATTTATACTTATCCGGTCGCGGTGAATACATCAGCTGAAACTCAAATTGGTTTTATTGAAATGGGAAATGGTTTCAACAACATGGAGGCTAGTCATGCAAATGGACTAATTCCTTTAACCGGTGATATGATAGAAGGATTCGACAGCAGTACTATCGGTAAGAAAACTTTTTATTTAAATACCGGGAATGAAAAATTTAGTGTTGATATAGAAGTCGTAGCACAATCCGACATGAGTCATGTTGGAAAGCCTGTTTCCATCCGCGCCGCTCTCTATGGTCAAGGCAAAAATATATTGTCAATAAACAGTGAATTTGGATATCCAGGAACCATTGAAGTTTTAGATGATCTAGGACAGCGAATTTATGCAGTGTATTTATTTACACAGGATATTCCTAATTTTGACAATACACAAATAGGAAAGAAATCATATCCTATCTCCTATCTTGGTATGACTACAACCTTAGAAGTCGAATTTCATAAATACGATAAGATTTATATACTTTCACCTGATTTCACTAATTCTAAGGTTATGCCAAGTCCAATTACTGTTCCAATCAATGCAGATTTAAATAATGTATCTGTATTCTATAATCCCTATACTATTGATGAAAGTGGAAATATATGGGATATGTATCAAAATGAAATAGGTAGAGGGGCTGCTGAGCCGTCTGAATACAAATCCTTGCCCCAAGAGCTAATCAAAAAAATCGATACATCAAAAGCGGGTGTTTATGATATTGATGAAACGCTTAGTGACGGTCGCCGTGTCATGTCAAAGGTAATTGTCGGCACTGCTGCGCAAAGCACAATCGAAAAATTACTGTCGCAGGAAGCACAAGCAACTATGCCTGCCGCGAAAAAAGATGTATTGAGCGTATGGGATGTACCCTCCGGAGAAGCTGGCGCAGGTACATGGGTATTTAGCACAGGCATGAATAAAGGAAACACTGTAGTGGTATGGAGTTATCATAATCAGAAATGGTTAAAGATTGGAACATATGCTGTAGATCAAGATGGCAATATCACTGTTACCTTTACCGCTGATCAATTATCTCCGGTTATCTTGGTTAAAGGCGATACAACAGTTAATGATCAAAACAGTCCTGTTGAAAATAACAAACCTAATGAAAATAAACCTAACGAAAATAACAAGTCTAATGTAAAAACTGACATTATTAAAGATACAAGCAAAACAAAACAAACTGCTAATGCTTTACCAGTCATCGCTATTTTCATATTCTTAGGATTTGCGATCTTCTCTTCATCTAAAGATAGGCAAAAACAAAATAATTAGGCTACCTAAATCAAAAAGGCTGTAATGAATAGACAACTTAAACAAAAAAAATGCATCGACACTCATAATGAGCAAAGATGCATTTTTTCGTTTCGCTACTCTTTATCGACCGATACTTTGATGACTTCTTCCTAATCATATCAACGCTATCTTATAAGGTATGCCTATTCCAAACTTATCTTTTCCGCTGATCTTCGTTCAAGGATTGACTTCACCGCATAGGAGGCGCACGCCAAACCTGCGGCAGCCGGCACAAAGGGCGAACTAGCAGGCGGCATCTGTTCCTTACGCGTTTTCCCTGCTTCATTGATTACTTTGCTTTGCTTATGTGGTATTTCTGTTGAGTACACAACCGTGATCGGCTTTTTGATATTACGCTTACGCACTTGTGATCGAATAACCTTTGCCAATGGATCATAGCTCGTCTGCATTAACTCACCGATTTTCAATGCCGTAGGATCTAAGCGATTTGCCATACCCATGCTGGAGATAAAAGACACCTTTCTATTCAAGCAAGTGCTGATCAATTCCAGCTTACTGCTCACCGTGTCAATCGCATCCACCGCAAAATCAACGGCATGCGCAAACAGATCATCATTGAGCTCTGTGCTGTAAAATTGTGGGTAGGAAATAACCTCGCAGTCATCATTGAAAGAGCGAATACGCTCTTGCATCGCAGTCGTTTTAATTTGATTAATCGTTTGATACGTCGCATGAATTTGACGATTGAGATTACCGGGAGTGATCACATCGTGATCCACCAAAATGATTTTACCGATGCCGCTGCGCGCTAAAGCTTCCGCACAATAGGAGCCGACACCGCCGATTCCAACCACAAGAACACACGATTTTTTCAATACACTTAACTGATTATTTCCCAACAACAGTTCCATTCGCTGTAACGTGGTTTCCTTCATCGTCATTCATCCTTTCTTCATTTTCCATAAAAATTCATTCGCTTACATTGCCCATTTATGAAACCGTTTCCACAAATTCTTATTATAATCAATATGATACCTCATTTTGATGTGATTCATGTGTCTTTCTGCTTGTTTTATTTCATAAAGTTTTTACTATTTAGCGATTCATGCCGCTGTCCTTTTATATCATCAATTCAATAAAAGCCCTAAAACAAGCGATATATAATAAATTTTATTTCATATTATAATTTTATTATATTCTACTAGTTATATAAAACGTAAGCGTTTTACGTCATTTTCTGTGAATCGTTTTAAAGTGATTATAAATTCTGCCATCATCTTCGTACCTGCATGCTTTTTGTGCGTTCGCTTCTACGCATTTCTGTGTCAGTTTTCATGCCTGATCTAAATCGTTGTCTTCATGAATCACACAATCTTTTTTCTTTTATTATCGATCATTCCAACATTACAGTGTGATTATTTCCTGATTCAACCTATCCCTTTTCACCTTTCCGATCGCTTGTTTTTTTAGCTTTATCATAGTGACCTATAGAGTAAGCACATTGATTGGTTCTCATGTCATCACCTCAATCGGAGAATAAAAGAAGTAAGAAAATCGTGATCCAAATTACCATAACTACGAAAATACAAATCGCCATTTTCACATTTTCAATGGGAATGGCTCCTTGGGAAATATTCGCCTTTGCGAAAGTGTTAATGTAATTCTTGCTCCTTGCCGATGCCGTATGCATTCGCTTGTTTGATTGATGATCCAGCCTGCCCGGTTCATCTAAAGCTTGCCTTTTTGATATGCTGCGCTTTGAATAATTCACATGCTTAATGGGCTTTGCGGAAGGATTGCCTTCGATTCCATGATCAACGGCTCGCTGCTTATGCAACAACTCGCGATGCATTCCTGTATGACGCGGCTGTTCCACCATTTCCTCACCGGCTACTTGACTGCGCCGCCGTGATTTGGATCGTGGCAAGATGCTGCCGCATAAAGGACAGCGATCACAATAAGTGACGACATGACATTGCTTACATCGACGAGCTTCATCAAAAAATTCATCCATGTTTTCATTCCCCTTTTATTTAAAGCCAATTCTCTACATCCTTAATAATCTGTTCCTGCCATGCTTCTGTTTGCGTGTCATACCAATGCATTGGCAGCTGATTGCGAAACCACGTATCCTGTCGCTTCGCAAAATTCTTTGTGTTCTTAATAATTTGATCTCGACATTGCGCCATCGTCGCAGTGCCGTCCATATACTGTTTCCATTCCTTATATCCGATTGCTTGAAAGCACTGATACTCCCAAATATGAGGATTCTTCTTTACCAATGCCAATACTTCTTCCAATAGACCTTGTTTCATCATGATGTCAAAACGCTGTTCAATCCGTTCATAAAGCAGTTCTCGTGGCATTGTCAAACCAATGAGATACGCATCATAGCACATAATATGTTCCTGTTTATCAATGATATCACTTTTCTTATTTCCTGCATGAGCCATCTCCAAGGCGCGAATTTGGCGCTTACGATTATGTGGATGAATGGTATTGCACGCTTTAGGATCAACTTGTTTTAACAACGCATATAATTGCTCATTGGATAGCGTATCCAGAAAAGCGATAAATTCTTCATCTCGCGCTTGTTCATGAAACGTGTAATCATATAGTAGCGACTTGATGTACAAACCGGTACCGCCGCAGACGATTGGTAAATGACCATGATTTGATATTTCTTTGATCCAATCGCGACCTTCTGCTTGAAAGCTTTTCACATCATAGTGATCTTCTATTTTATGGGTATCAATCAAATGGTGTGGAATCGATTCCATTTCTGCCTTGGTAATCTTAGCTGTACCGATGTCAAGTCCTTGATATACCTGCATAGCATCGCCGTTTATGATCTCCCCGCTAAAATGCTTGGCTAAGGCAATACTACAGGATGTTTTTCCGACTGCGGTCGCTCCCGCAATCACCAATACTTTTTCTTTCATGACTATCCCCTTAAAAATTGTTTCACCAGTTGCTCATCACTCATACAGATAAAGGTCGGTCGTCCATGTGGACAATGAAAGGGCTGCTCGCATTTGCCCAAATCCGCTATGACCTGTTTCATTTCGTCCATGGTTAGCGTGCGATGAAAGCGAATGGAACTGTGACATGCCATTGTCGCTATCGCAAGATGGCGGATCTTTGCCTCATCCACTTCACGCTCCTTCATCCATCCATCCATCAAATCTTGAAGAAATGCCGTTTCTTCCGTATTTTGCATCCAGATTGGCAAATCACGCACCACTACGGTTTGATCTCCGAAACGCTCCAAGGTAATTCCTAATGCTTTTAACGCCTCGTTGCATTCCTCCAGTTGTGCCATAAGTGCCGGTTCCACATCAATGGATATTGGTATTAACATCGGCTGACTTTCATTATTTCCCGAAAAAATCTGCTTGCGAATCTGTTCAAAATGATAACGCTCGGCTGCGGCGTGCTGATCGATAATATATAACCCGCCCTCTCCCTGGGCAAGAATATACGATTGATGAAATTGTCCGATCACCTCCAGCTGCGGTAGTGATGGATTTTTTGGCTGTGTGCCTTTTTCCTGGGCCTGCGGTTCCTTTTCCTGTTGGTCTTCTCTGCTCAACAAGTGTTCCTGCGTCTTTTTTTCTGTTTGGGAAATATCCGTTTCCGCTTGGGAAATAGGTGCTTTTGCACTTTTCGTGTTCGCTTTTGGGATCATCGGGCGCGAACGTTGCGGATAAGAAATGCCGCTATCCTCTACAATGTTATCACGTGTCGAATCTGCGTGTTTTTCTGTGTTTTCCTGTGCTGTTTCCAATATCGGCTCCATCATCGTTTTACGCAGCGCTTCAAAATCCAATGATGGCAGTGATTCGGGATTTTGAAATCCTTCATTCACTTCCTGATGGAGCTTTTTTAGTTTTGGATCACGCTCATAGCTAAGATCCAGTTCCATTATTTCCGGCTTCGATTCCTGCTTTTTCAATGACACTTCACTAATCTGCAGGTGCTCCTTCAACGCCGTCTCTATGCTTTGATAAAGCAGTTTTTCTAATTGCTTTTCCTTGGATAAACGAATTTCCCATTTGGATGGATGCACATTGACATCCACCAGCTGTGCCTCCATATTAATATTCAATACCGCAATCGGATAACGATCCTTGGGCATATAGTCATGAAAAGCATCAATAATTGCTTTCTGTAAATGATAATTGCGAATCATCCGGTGATTCACAAATAAAATCATATAATATTTTGTTGAGCGATTATGTTGCGGTTGAGCAATATATCCATCAATTTGATAATCAAAATCGCTGTTTCTAATCGCAATGGCACTTTTCGCTATATCACGTCCATATATTTGCATGATTACTTCTTGGAGCTGATTCGTGCCTTTTGTTTGAAATACTTGTTTTCCATCATGGGATAAATAAAAAGCAATATCAGGACGTGCCAATGCGAATTTCTGAACGATATCCAAGATCAAGGAAAACTCATATTGCGGACTTTTCAAATGCTTAAAACGCGCCGGAGTTTTCTGAAACAGATTATTCACTTCAATACTAGTGCCCTGTGGGGTTGCCGTCGCATGGACATCCTGAAGCGTCCCATAATATAGCTGTACTTCAGTGCTTTCCTTGCCGTTATTGGTTCGCAGCCGCACTTGTGAAACTGCCGCAATCGACGGAAGCGCTTCACCGCGGAAGCCCATCGTATGGATGTTCCATAAATCGACTTCCTCTTTCAGTTTGCTTGTCGCATGACGTTCAAACGCCGTAGTCGCATCCTCACGATCCATCCCGATTCCATCGTCGGTAATGGTTATGGAACCGATTCCACCTTGAGTAATTTGAATTTCAATGGATTTTGCCTCGGCATCCAGCGCATTTTCCACCAGTTCCTTTACGACACCGGAGGGTCGTTCTACCACTTCACCTGCGGCGATCATATTACAAAGATGCTCATCCAAACGATTAATTTTTCCCATTGTCCTTAATCCTCACTTTCCCATCATCAATTATCAGGAAATGATCTTTTTCAAGTCATGAATCAGGATCAATGCTTCCATCGGCGTCATACGATCCGCTTCTATCTGCATCAGCTTTTCTTTGATTTCGATGAGCTGTGGATCAGATTTTGCCATTTCGATCGGTTGTTGTAATAACGCTGTACTACCATTACCGCCATGATCCTGAACTTCCAGATATGATAGAATATGCTTTGCCCGATTCAATACCGGCTCTGGAAGCTTTGCCAGTCTTGCGACATTGATGCCGTATGACTTATCCGCCTTACCCTCACTAACCCGATACAGAAAGGTCACATCATCATTTTCTTCATGAACCTCAACATGGACATTGCGGATTCCTTCATGATGATCGGCAAGATCCGTCAATTCATGATAGTGTGTGGAAAACAGTGTTTTCGCATGAATATTTTGTTCAATATATTCAATCATGGACTGAGCCAATGCCATGCCGTCATAGGTAGAGGTTCCTCGTCCGATTTCATCGAATAGAATCAGCGACTGCGCCGTAGCGTTTTGTAACGCCTGATTGGCTTCCATCATTTCCACCATAAACGTTGATTGTCCCGACATGATGTCATCACTGGCCCCGATACGGGTAAAGATTTGATCAAACAACGGCAGTTCCGCTTTGCGCGCCGGAACAAAACAGCCCAGCTGTGCCATGATGACAATGAGCGCTGTCTGGCGCATATAAGTAGACTTACCGCCCATGTTCGGTCCGGTGATCATAAGTATGGAATCGTTTTCACCCATATATAAATGATTGGATACATACCGGCTTGTTTGTTTCATCATCTTTTCCAAAATCGGATGACGCGCTTCCTCTAATTCCACGATGGCTTCCTCATGAAACTTGGGCCGCGTATACCCGTTTTCACTGGAAATCTCTGCCAACGCATATAATGTATCAATAGTAGCCAAGGCATTCGCCAGATCATGAAGCTTGGGTATGTACTGCTTTACCAATTCCAGTAACTGAGTAAATAATTCGCTTTCCAATCGTATACTGCGCTCCTGGGCATGAACGATCGCATCCTCTTTTTCCTTTAACTCTTCTGTCACAAAGCGCTCCGCATTGGTCAAGGTCTGCTTACGCAAATAGCCGAATTCCTCCTTGATTTGATTCAAATTGGCTTTTGTGACTTCGATATAATACCCGAAAACACGGTTATATCCGATTTTCAGGGATTTCACCTTCGTCCGTTCTCGTTCCTTGGCTTCCAGATCTAAAATCCACTGTTTACCGCTTTGACCGATCTTGCGCAGCTGATCTAATTCCTCATGATATCCTTCCACAAAGATACCGCCCTCCTTTAAATTGAGCGGTGGATTTTCGACAATCGCTCCATTCAGCTGTTCATAGAGAGCTTGACAATGGTCAATCTTTTTAAATTCTCGGTAGCTGGGACAATCTTGAAATAAGGAAAAAATCGCCGGCACATGTTCCAGTGTTTTCACAAAACGCTGAATGTCACGCGGGTTGGCATTGCCATACGCTACTCTGGCGCTCAATCGCTCTAAATCATAAACACCTACCAAATGCTCGCGCAGTTCATCCTTGGTGATAAAATTTTCATTCAGAAATTCTACCGCATCCAATCGCCGATTGATTTCATCGATATCGACCAGCGGATATTCAATCCACTTTTTCAACATTCTGGAGCCCATCGCACTTTGACACTTATCCATAAAACTCCACAGCGTTTGACTTTTCGTATTGGTCCTTAACGGGCGCGTCAATTCTAAGTTCTGACGCGTATGAAAATCCATCTGGAGGAAATCTGCCTCATGAATCCACTGAACCGGACTTAAATGTGTCATATTCCGTTTTTGTGTCTCATCCAAGTAATTAGTCAATGTCGCAAAGCAGCGGCGTATCCTTTCATCATCAATGCCGTTCAATAAATGCTCATACTCACTTTTACACGTGTGATTTACTTCCTGAGAGATCGTGATACTCTCCATTTCTTCCATCATCTTGCGCACTTTTTTATCAAAATGCGGTTCCACAACTACCTCTGCCACATTGTTTCCCAATAAGAGCTTCTGAATCGCCATAACCTGCTTATCAATAAGTTGTGCTTGAATTTCACCGGTTGTCATTTCACAATAAACCGCGGCCAAGCCATATTGAAAATCGTAGAGCGACGCAATGTATACCGCGTTTTTTTCATCCTGAACCTCGTCCATAATCGTTCCCGGAGTGATGATCTTGATGACGTCTCTTTTTACCAATCCCTTAGCCAGAGCCGGATCCTCCAGCTGTTCAACAATCGCCACCTTATAGCCCTTTTGGATTAATCGCTGAATATAACCGTTTGCCGCATGAAAAGGAATGCCGCACATTGGAACGCGTTCTTCAACACCGGCATTTCTGCCGGTTAATACAAGATCAAGCTCAGCCGATGCCGTTTTTGCGTCTTCAAAAAACATCTCATAAAAATCACCGAGACGATAAAAGACAATCGCATCGGGATGCTTCTCTTTCACCTCTAAATAATGATTCATCATTGGTGTATATTTTCCCTTTTCCGCAACCAAAGCGATCCCTCCATTCAGAACTATATTATATCAAAAAATGCAGATTTTTGTCATAAAATCCCATGACAAATACCTAGCCTTTCATGAATCATTCTGATTCCTTGTAAAAAAAGAACCTCACCGCGAAGTCCTTATTCTTTAATACCGTTTCTTTTCAATTCTTTTTTTATTTCCTTGGCAATAATTGTAGAGAGATTGCCCAAGCGAATCAAATAGCCCTCTTTGGATTCCAAAATCAAATATGCTCCTTCCTGACGTAGCTGTTTAAAATTTACCTTATCGCGATAATTCAGCGCTACTGTCATTTTATCAGGTGTTGAGGTGACGGAACGAATGTTGCCTATACCACCCAGCGCTTCCACAACGCGTTTACATATCTCATGACGATTACTGAAATTAAACAAACCGATCGCATAATGACTGAAATAAACCCGTGTAGCGAAGAAGAATAATACCATAACGATAATACCCACCGTTGCCATCATAGAAAATGCGTAGGACATTTCCGGATTTCGGAAATACAACAACAGATCAAGCATGGATCCGGGATTTGCGACCATCAGCGATCCTTTAAACCAATAGCCAACTGCCACTTCCAGCATTTGAAATCCGGCAAACAGAAAGCCTACGGTTAATAGGTAGATAACATAAAGCATCGGTGCCAGCGCCAGCATAAAAATCTCCATCGGTAAGGCGTTGCCACAAATAATGGATAACAGTATGGCAATAATAAAGAATAAGTAATAGCGCTTGCGATCCTTTTTCTCTTTAACCATAGATAAGTAGCCAAGCAAAAATCCGGGAATCAGAAAGATATTGATGACATAATACGGCGTAATTAAATGTCCCGCATTGGTCGTCACAATTTGAAGATTTTGCATCGCATACCAGGCGTTGACATCACCGGGATACAAAACTCCAAAGCTATCGGTCGCACTGCCGCCAAGCTCTGTGAACCAGAACGCTTCTCGTGATATATCCTGTAATCCGAATATCGCGGATATTCGCTCCGTTATACCATAGATGAATAGATTCATCGGATTGATTAAATCCTTTGCCAGAAATTGATGGAGATAATTAATTATAAGGATAACCAGCATCCAGCCATAGGCAAAAATGATTCCTGCCACAACACTAAGTATTATGCTCAGCAACATCGCCCACGCATCATGATCAATAAACGACAACGTTCCATGCATCGTATAATGACGTGATTTGCGATAGCTGTATGCGGTAATGCCATACGCTGCCAGCAAAGAGAAAATACCGGTATTGTATGGAATTTTAACAACCTCACCAAATACACTTTCGCTGTCAAAGCTGATCTGCATTCCTAACATATTGCCGTAAAAATAACTCGGCGCATCATTATTATTTAAAAATAGGATCATTAAACTAATCACGATATAGCTTACCAATCCAATGAATACCGGTACGGAATCCTCATATCTTCTTGTTAACACGACCACAAAAACCAATAACGGAAAAATTCGAATAAGAAAACCACCGCTATATCGCATGATTTCACATATAATGATTACGATTTCATTTTTTACTTCCCATAGATATGCTACATTGGGATTAATGATCGCATTGCCGATTCCCAACAGAATGGTTGCGACAAACAGCACCTTTAGTGGAAATTGAATATATTCTAACATGGCATGCCACCTTGTCATAGAATCACCTCACGGTATAATGATACCATTTTGATATGGTTACTTCAAATATTTTTGACTTTTATCCCTACTGAATTACAAAACCTTTATGATCATGTTATAATAGTAGCGATGCGAGCAAGGAGGGATTGTGATGAAGCAGGAATTATTTCAGGTAAAAGAACCAAAGCATTTTGATTTTATTTTATTAGCAATTCTCGGATTCATGGCAATTACCAGCTTTGTCGCAATTTATAGTGCCTTTGAACTCATCACCAGTGAGAGTCCTTCATTATTGTTAATGAAACAGATCATGTGGTATGTATTGGGCTTTATCATGATAGCTATAGTCATGTATATGGGCAATGATTTAATCTATTCCTATGCAAAAAAGGCATATTGGGTGATGTTAGCCGCATTGTTATATTTGTTTATTAGTAAATATGTAGTGAGTCGCTTTTTTGGCTATGATCATAATCTGCCCTTTGTGACACCAATCAACGGGGCCACATCGTGGTTTCAATTTCCCGGCATTGGTTCGTTCCAGCCAAGTGAATTCATGAAGGTCATATTGATTATCATCACAGCGGGAATCATTGATGAGCATAATGCAGGCAAGGTGATAGATACCTATGAAAGTGATATTCAGCTATTTTTAAAGGTGATTCGCTGGGCTTTTCCACCGCTGTTATTAATTTTGATTCAGCCTGATACCGGTATTTGTATTATCATATTTATTTCCTTGGCGGTGATGTTGATGTGCTCCGGAATCAAGAATCTATGGATCATTGCCGGTGGTGGTATTGTATTGTTTGTTCTGGTAGGTTTCTTTTATCTATATTTTTATAACAATACTTTACTTGTATCGTTGTTTGGGGAAGGCAGCTTGTATAAGCTAGATCGTATTAAAGGATGGCTGGATCCTGAGGCAGATATTTTACATACTGGAAATCAGCTGTATACCGCTTTGATGGCAATGGGCTCTGCCGGGCTAAGCGGTCATGGTATTCAACAGTATTTAGTAAAAATACCGGAAGCACAAACAGACTTTATCTTTGCGGTCATCGGTCAAAGCTTTGGCTTGATCGGCACCTTATTTGTTGTAGTGCTTTGTCTGGCATTGGATATGAAATTGTTACGAATCGCGACATTAACAAAAACGACGCGTGACAAATATTACATTACCGGTGTATTGGGTATGCTGTTGTTCCAGCAATTTCAAAATATTGGCATGATCATTGGTTTACTGCCGATTACTGGTATTACCCTTCCCTTTATCTCATACGGCGGATCCTCATTGTTATCCTATTTTATTGCATTAGGGCTGATTATGAATACAAGCTCAAAAGCAAAAAGGCTATCTGATTATGTCTATGAATCATAAGCTTAGATTGACATGATCGACAGCTTTTTCTTTTTTTATTATTTTTCATTCATAATATTTTTATTAGTAACAATTGTTTTATACAAAGTCTAATACAAGTTTTTCAACCGCTGTAAATAGCTATATTCTCGATAACGGGCAAAACGAACACAGCGTTCTGACATCGTAGCTACTATTTGTTTTATTCCGTCTAATGATTGATGCAAATGATCATAGCATAACAAAGCATCGGAGAAATCATCACTTGTCAATGTGACTTTGCGATCCATTTTTAATATATAGGGATTGCCTAACGACCGCTGTTTTCGATGTTGAATCGCCGTAATCTCTGCCAGCTGCATAATATTCAACCCATTATCAATAACAGCTCCACCCAAACTGCGATTGTACGCCGTTGATCCGGCTTGCGTGCTCAAACAAATACCCGATCCGCGGCATGTCTCAAAGGATTCACCATCTACACTGATTTTCACTTCTTGGGTTCGCTTGACATTTTCAATTCGCAATTCGTTAAGTGCGTATAAATGCTTTTCATCTACATGAATATCTAATAAATATGAACAAAATATATTAGGTTCATGATGAAGTATATCAAGGAAAAACGTGTCTAATTCCGCTACGGTATAATCGGTAAAAAAGCCTAGTGTTCCAGTATGAATACCCACAAAGCAGACACTTTCTAATCGATCGATATATTTATGAACCGCATATAACTGCGTTCCATCTCCGCCAACACAGATAATCAGCTGCGGATGTTCTTTATCCATAATCCAATTATCAGTGATGAGTCTTTTTTTTACCAATCGTTCAATCAGACTTGATTTTTCATCTTTCTTCGCGACAACCGCAAATTTATTCATGAAAACACTTCCTTTTCCCTAACATCTATTGTATCATAACAGCGGCGGTGATGAAATATGAATTGTAATATTGAAAAGGAATATAAAATACTTGTGACTAAGGAACAGTTTCATCGTTTATTACAAGATTATCCACACGCAAGATTTAAAAAGCAAGTCAACACGTATTATGATACGGATACGCTTTCCATACGCCATGCGCATGGAGCAATGCGAATTCGTACCATTAATGATCGCTATTTATTTACCCTGAAGCGACATACAAAGTTAGGGGTAGAGGAGTACGAAAAATATGTGGAGAAAAATGATCCTACTATATTTGATGATCCGGAAATTTCCTCGTTATTAAAAAGCTTATCCATTTGTGGTGAAATAAAGAGGATTACCGAGCTAACAACGTATCGTGCTATGATCTATACCGGTGATGCCGAACTATGCTTTGATGAAAACCACTATGGTTCTTGTGAAGATTTTGAATTGGAATATGAATATAAAAAAAATCATGATGGTTTAATTATATGGAATGAAATACTGGCAAGAGTGGATTTGGTTTATACAAAGAACTGTCCATCAAAAATAAAGCGTGCCTTTGATGCTTATTATTCTTCATGTAAAGATAAGGAAACCCATGAATGATTCATCCATCATCAATTCCATTTTCAGTTATTTATAGTTGTTATTTACTGTTTGTATGTTTTATTGGCTGGTTTCAAATGCTTCGCGATAAATATCGTGCCAAGCATCATCACTGGCGAATTTCTGAGCGATCATTGATAATTATCGCATTATTAGGTGGTGCCGGCGGCATATGGCTGGGAATGCATACAGCTCATCATAAAACAAAGAAACCGCTGTTTTATATAACGGTTCCTTGCTTATTTTTGTTTCAAGTAATGATGTTGATTTTAATGTGCTATCATCACATGTAAAAATGAATTAGAACCTTTATTCAAAATGGATATTATCGTTTACATACGATTTATCCATTTTAAAATTAATTCAACCAGTGCATACCTACATAGGAAAACACAGCCTACTCAGTACATTTTTAATACATTCATTTATTCACTGCTTAAGCAGTCTTTGAGTGCTTTGGTACTTTTTGATTAAATTAAGCCAAATTAATTATTCGTATAATATTTATCTTTTCCTCTGCCAATAATAGATAGATAACCTTTATCGGTCATTTCTTTTATCAGATTAAAAGCTCTTGTACCTGTGTATCTGTTATTTTTCCATTTTTATCTATAAAATCCAATATTTTTTTTCATTTGAGGAGTAACGCTTTCCTGCATACCTGTAGAATTTTGGATTTCTGTGGTATTCATATTAGGTAAAATAATTTTAAACGTATTCGGTGTAACCTCGATACGCGGTTGATTTTGACATGTAGCATAAAGTTTATAAATTTTACGTATACCTGTTCCATAAGATTCAATCAAATGCAAACGATGAAATACTTCTGCCAATTTTTTGTTTCTCGGTTGCGAAATACCACTTCGAATATCTTCAGGAGAAAGACTGGAAAGTAAACCTCCAATGGATATAAACTCCATTTGTTTGTCATTTACATTTATGATTATACTGCCGCTAAACCCATAATCACGTTGAATTCATGCATTGAGTGATGCTTCTCGTAAAGATTCCTGAGGGTAATCCCATTTTTCAATCCGCTCAAGTCCTTTAAAGTTTGATTTTGTTCTGTTACAAAGCATTAAATTGTCAAACGCATGATCAAGCTGCTTAAAAACAGAGCCCTTAAATTCTTTACTATCCTTAAATGTTGTATTTGCATCATCCCAAAATACAGCTATTTTTGTTGTATGCTCACATTGATCAGAAATAATTAAGGCTAGGTTCGTAGATAGTTTATTTTCTGGAGTAATCATTCCAAGTGCAGTATATTTTTAATTATTCACTTTTTTCACTTTTTTTATTTATTAGACAAGCTTTGTGGATAATAGTTTAATCTTTAATTTCATAGAACACTTCGGCATAACGGCATAATCGCTCTGCTTCTTCTAATGACTCATCAAACAGAATCCGTATGATTGCGGACGATTTTTTTCTTTTAATGAGGTTTGGTATATGCGAGCTTTCGCAATGGTTATTAACAGATTGCGTTTCCATGCTTTTAAGGATAGTAAACAAGGAAGATAAAAACAGGAAGCGTCCTTTTTCCAACAGGCAAAATCAATCGTGTCCTTGGCAAGAAAACTGCCATGCTTTTGGCTAGCCATCGTTTTTGCAAAGGCAATCGTTTTCTTTTTTTCATATGTAGTCAATGAATGTGTAGATAATTGTTCCATCATATGTTGGATTACTATAATATCCTGATCATAGCTGATCGGATGTTCCCGCTGTTCAACAAAACGCGTCCATAGATCAATCCCCGCTCTATCCGCATGTTCTAGAATTCTCCAGCTTAAATCTGCATCAAGATAAATATAGCTTTCAATCTGTTTGGATATTGTCATTTCTAATTTGCTCAAATAAATCGGTGTTTGAAAAAAGATCACATTGGATAAGATCAAGCACTGTATTTGTTGGGGTAGCTTATGGTTTTTATTCATCCTTATAATAGCATTTTCAAGATGTTCTTCATCCGCATATCCGCATTGCGCACCGTATTTTTTCCACATCTCATGAATTTTACAGCGATCATCTTTTTCATATCGACCATAGCCGATGATACCTTTTTCACGCTGTGTTCCCTTTTCCGTACCCTTCGTTAAGAAAAATAAATAATCACCGTGGTGAAAGTATTGGAATTTCTTTTGTCCTGATGGTCGCCAGAATACAATTTGATTATTTCCGTTTAGGCGATGATATTCAATCATATCCCAATCAGTGATATAGGCTATTGATGACATGAACATCACTCCCTTGTTTCTTTCATTGTATCACAGAATATCATAAAGTGTACCTTTTTTATTTCCAGTATAATAAAAAAGAAGTACCATTCTGTACTTCCCTTACATTTTCTTTCTGCCTTCCAATGCCTTTATTAAGGTAAGCTCATCCGCATAATCCAAATGACCGCCCATCGGTAAGCCATGGGCAATCCTCGTAATTGTTAAGGAATACGGCTCGAGTAATTTTGCCAAATAGAGTGCAGTGGTTTCCCCTTCTACCGTTGGATTTGTCGCAATAATAATTTCTTTGGTGCTTTCATCGATACGATCTATCAGTGATTGTATGTTGAGATCATCCGGTAAGATTCCTTTTGTGGTTGATATTACACCGTTCAATATGTGATAAACACCATGGTATTCCTGAGTTTTTTCCATCGCAATCACATCGCGCGCGCTTTGCACGACACAGATCACTCCGTTATCTCTTGCATGATCCCTACAGATAGCGCATTGATCTGACTCTGCCAGATTCCCACATATTTGACAAATATGAATGCCGGTTCTAATCGCCGCAAAGCTTTTCACAAAAGCATTTAGCTGTTCTTCATCCCAATCCAGAATATGAAACGCATAGCGTTCGGCAGTTTTCGCACCCACTCCAGGCAAGTGCTGAAGCTGTTCTACCAATGCCGTAAAAGCCTTTGGATACATTAAAAGCCTCCGGGCATTTTTACCCCGCCGGTTAATTTTTTCATAACCGCTGCTTTTTCGCTCTCTGCTTTTTTCAACGCATCGTTTACCGTAGACACAAGCAAATCTTGAAGTGTTTCCTTATCTGTTTCTTTTAATAAATCATCTTGTATTTCAATTGATAAGACCTCCATGGATCCTTTTACCGTTACCTTGACGCTTCCCCCTCCCATACTGGATTCATAAATTTGTTCATTACATTTTGCTTCCGCCTGATTCATTTCCTTTTGCATCTTCTGTGCCTGTCTTAATAATGCCTGCATATTCATAATTTCAATCCTCCGTTATTAATATATTTTCTTTACCAAACAAATCCATAACCAATTCTTCCTCGGTTGGTTCTACCGGTTTTTCATCTGATATTTCACTTAAGGTAAAATTCAATGGCGGCGGTAAGGTTCCCTCGGCCATTTTTGTTTTAAAAATTCCTGTGATTCTCAGTGATTCCTTATGAGTAATAGCAAATATTTTTTTCCGTTTATGAAAGAGTATGGCAGTGAATGCCGATAATTCATTTTTATTTTCCATCTCATTGATTTCATTGGCCTCTGCCTGGCTCTCTACGGTAAATACAGTATAATTTTTCCCACTTGCAAAGATTTTACCATGACTTAATAAATTAGCTTCCTTTATCCATTCCAAATCCATAGCATAATCATGAATACTTTGGAAACATGCCATATCAGTCTGTTTTTCAGTTTTATTCGCACCCGCTAATAACTGCAAAATGAAATCATCCTTTAATGGTTGTATTATATTTGATTTTGTTGTTTCATTTTGTTTTATTTCATGGAGTTCATTCGTTATAGAAGATTCTTGTTTTATATCCTGTTCTACAGGTATTGATTCTTCATTCATTTCCGGTTCGATTAATTCGAATGGTTCCTCTACTTTTGTTTCACGTGAAACATTTTTTTCTTGTGATGGTTGAGTCACCATTTTCCTCACTACCTGTGTGGATGATGATTGTGGTTCTTTCATCATTTTTAATAAACAAATTTCAAAATAAGAACGAATATCTGTGGCACTCTTATATTTTTCATTGGTTTCCATCAATGTATCAATCATGAAGTGACGTTGTGTCGTGCTCAAATATTTTTTTATTTGTTTCGCATCGTCAACCGATAAAATATGTAACAAGGATTCATCTTCCGTATAATCATAAATAATGGACTCCTTTAATATTTCGATCAAATCCATTGTTAAGCGTTTCATATCAATACCTTTTTCAGAAAAAGTTTCTGCCATCTTCATACATTGTCCGGCATTTTGATGAACCACCATATCTAATAAAGATAACTTTTCCTGAATCGTAAGTAAGCCATAGATTTCATTAATATGATGAGCCTGGATATCATTTTGCGCATAGGCAATGCATTGATCCAATATACTCCAAGCATCACGCATTCCTCCGTCGCTCAGCTGTGCAATCATTTCCAACACTTCATCTTCACAGCGAATACCTTCCTTTTTCAAGCCACTTTTACATTTTTTTATGATGTCCACATTAGGAACTTTCATAAAATCATAGCGCTGACAGCGTGATATAATTGTAGGTAATACCTTCTGAGGTTCAGTTGTTGCCAATATAAAAATAATATGTTCCGGTGGTTCCTCAATTGTTTTTAATAAAGCATTAAAAGCCCCGGCTGACATCATATGAACCTCATCAATGATATAGACTTTATACTTTCCTTTGATCGGCGCATACTTTACTTTTTCAATTAAATTTCTTACTTCCTCTACGCCGTTATTACTGGCGGCATCAATTTCCACAATATCCGGATGTGTTCCCTCTGTAATTGCCAAGCAATTCTCACATTTCATACACGGTCGTATTGTTCCTTCACCAGTACAATTCATTGCTTTGGCAAATATTTTCGCAATCGATGTTTTTCCCGTTCCGCGTGGTCCACAAAATAAATAAGCATGTGCAGTCTTTTTTTGTTCCACTGCATTCTTTAATGTTTGTACAATATGTTTCTGTCCGGCGACTTCTTCAAAGGTATTGGGACGATATGTTCGATACAATGCTTTATATGCCACAAAGTCACCTGCTTTCTGTTCCTATTATACCAAAAATACAATCGAAACACTATGAAAAAAAGCGGATATTCCGCTGTAATTTTATTTTTATTATTATTTATGATTTACGCTGCTTTTTCTGCTTACGCTTATTTATAAAAAAGTCTGTTAATAGTGTTGAACAATCTTCTTTCAGAATTCCACCAGTTACATTCGGATAGTGATTCCATCCCGATATTTCATACATTTTCATGCGACTTTCTATACTTCCGCCCTTAGGATCACTTGTTCCATAAACAATCCTTTCTATTCTGGATAATAATATAGCACCGGCACACATAGGGCAAGGCTCCAGCGTCACATATAAAGTACAATTTTCAAGTCTCCATGATCCTACGTATTCATTTGCTTTTTCGATTGCCAATATTTCTGCATGATCAATTGATTTCTGTCTGCTTTCACGTAAGTTGTGAGCTCTCGCAATAATTTGATTATCCTTTACAATGACACAGCCAATCGGTACCTCATCAAGAATTTGAGCTTTTTTTGCTTCCTGTATGGCTTCCCACATAAACTTTTCATCTATATTCATAAAATCTCCTTAAAATAAAAGTGCTATCACACATGATAGAGCTCCCTTATGGCTGCTTCGTTCCCGACCTGACCAGATTCAGTAGATACCATTGTGATAGCTTTCTTATATTAACATATTTCATTCAGAAATACAACGTAAGCGGATAGATTTTTTTATTATTTATAATCATTATCAAGCAATCATGTTTCACGTGAAACATCCAATATATTTTTCTTTGACTTATGTCTATTATCATGTATGCCAGATCATACTTTAAATTTTATTTATTTTATATTCATCTATTATCTTAAATAAATTATTCACACAACGTTTCACGTGAAACATAGATACAAAAAAAAAGTGAACACGTCACTTTTTCTGTTTTATCTCTTTTCCTTGATTTACTCTTTCTTTTAATAACACTCTTATATTTTTCCATTCTTCCTTACAATCTTTCTTCATAATAATAGTGAACAAATCTCTTTGATAAAGGAGAAAGGCATCTTCCGTCTCAATACATTTGTTATATTGATCCCAACTGCGAAAAATATCACCTAATTCATTATGAAATTGTAATCCTTCATCTTGAATGGTCATATTACCATGAGCTGCCTGTTGCTCAACTAAATTTTTATATGCTACCTTTGGAATGATAAAATCACATATGAGATTACACAAGCCACTCGCTATTACTAAAATACCGATTATGTATTCCATGCCATCAAATTCTGTTTCATATACAAACTTCATGAATACTACAAATACTAACAGGCAACAGCTGAGAATAAACGATCGCCGTAAATGAAATTTATAATGACAATGTGCACGATAAATACGCGCAAACGTGACTTTATCTATTTGATAAGATATCTTTAAATTCATTTCTTAACTTCCAGCTTTTTCTTGCCACCCATATAACCCTGTAATACATCCGGAATATTAACACTGCCATCCGAATTTAAATTATTTTCTAAAAAGGCAATTAACATACGCGGCGGCGCTACGACCGTATTATTCAACGTATGCGCAAAATACTTGCCGTTTTCTCCGTTTACTCTTATTTTCAATCTTCGTGCCTGCGCATCAGTCAAATTAGAACAGCTTCCTACTTCAAAATATTTCTTTTGACGTGGACTCCATGCCTCTACATCCACTGACTTAGTTTTTAAATCTGCTAAATCACCGCTACAACATTCCAGAGTACGCACCGGAATATCAAGACTGCGGAAGAAATCCACCGTATTATGATATAGCTTTTCAAACCACATTGCACTTTCTTCCGGCTTACAAACTACAATCATTTCCTGCTTTTCAAATTGATGAATTCGATATACCCCGCGTTCTTCAATGCCATGCGCACCCTTTTCCTTACGGAAACATGGAGAATAACTAGTATAAGTATAAGGCAGCTTCTTTTCATCCAATATCGTATCAATAAACTTACCGATCATGGAATGCTCACTGGTACCGATCAGAAATAAATCCTCACCTTCAATTTTATACATCATGCTATCCATTTCCGCAAAGCTCATAACACCGCTGACGACATTACTGCGGATCATGAATGGCGGAACGACATAGGTAAATCCTCGATCAATCATAAAATCACGTGCATAGGTGATAATGGCAGAATGAAGCCGTGCGATATCCCCCATCAAATAATAGAAACCATTACCGGCTACCTTTCTGGCGCTATCCAAATCAATGCCATCAAAATGCTCCATGATTTCAGTATGATAAGGAATTTCAAAATCAGGTACTACCGGTTCGCCATAACGCTCTACTTCCACATTTTGAGAATCATCCTTGCCGATCGGCACTGAAGGATCAATCATATTGGGAATGATCATCATAATTTTTTCAATTTTATTAGCTACTTCTGCTTCCTTTTCTTCCACTTGTTTCATTTCCAATGCCATGGAAGAAACCTTTTGCTTCAACTGCTCAGCCGCTTCACGGTTTCCTTCCTTCATCAATCCACCGATTTGTTTGCTTAATGAATTGCGCTGAGAACGCAGATCATCACCGTGCTGCTTTAAGGCACGATTTTCTTTATCCAAGGCGATGACCTCATCTACCAGCGGTAGCTTACTATCCTGAAACTTCTTACGAATATTCTCTTTTACTTCTTCGCTATTCTCTCTTAAAAATTTCATATCCAACATAATATTACCTCCTTATTCATAAAAAAAGCATTGCCCCTAAAGGGACGAATGCTTCGTGTTGCCACCCTTCTTTATCAATGCTTCCATTGACCTCATTCATGCGATAACGGCGCGACCGTAGCCGACTACTTTATTCACCGACTCACTCCAAGGCGGATTTCCAAAATGGATAACCACAGCTTACACCAACCGCTGTTTCTCTACCTCTTATCCGCTTTGGTACTATTCCTTATCTACGTTTTCAAAATTATATTATACTTCCGCTTTTGTGTCAACAGCGCTTACACTTTTACACTTGATTCCGATGCATTTCCGGTATTATCATCGCTCTTATTTTCATCATCATTGGATGATTCCTGCGCTGTCACAATCGCAACCTTTGCTACACCGGTATCCTCACTGACATGGATCAGCTTCACCCCCTGTGTGTTGCGTCCATACACACCGACATGATCTACAGCAATGCGAATAATAATTCCATCACTTGTCATAATCATCACATCTTCATCACCGTGAACAGCCCGAACCGCAACCAAAGAACCGGTCTTTTCAGTGACATTGATTGTCTTAACACCCTTGGTTCCACGTTTGGTTAAACGATAATCACCAATCAGACTGCGCTTTCCATAGCCTTTTTCACTTACTGATAACAATTCGCTGCCTTCATTTGAAGTCGCAACGCCTACCACAATGGAACCATCGGTATTAAAGCCCTTGACACCGCTAGCACTGCGTCCCATCGGACGGACATCTTCTTCATGGAAACGAACGGCTTTTCCATTAGAGCCCGCAATAATGATTTCATCATTGCCGCTGGTTGGTTTCACACCTACCAATTCATCATCATCACGCAAAGTAATCGCTATTTTACCATTTTGACGAATGGATTCAAATTCAGTGATCGCGACGCGCTTAACAACACCGTTCTTTGTCACAAAGAACAAATACTTCGCATCGCTTTCCCGCTCTACCGGTACCAGTGCTTCAATTCTTTCATTTTTATCTAAATTTAATAAGTTTACCACCGGCAATCCCTTTGCGGTACGAGAAGCATTGGGAATATGGAAGCCCTTCATTCGATAAACCTTGCCAAAATTACTGAATAACAACAAATGATCATGCGTTGACATTGTAATCATCAATTCGATGATATCATCCTCATTCATCGTCATACCCTTAACACCGCGGCCACCGCGATTCTGCGTCCGGTATGTATCACTTGCGATACGCTTGATATAGCCGTTGGTAGTCATCGTAATTACAACATCCTCTTGCGGGATTAAATCCTCATCCTGCATATCAATTTCCGCATCGCTGATTTCCGTGCGGCGCTCATCACCATAACGTTCCTTCACTTCATTCAATTCACTGCGAATGATGTCCAGCACCCTGGAATGATTTGCCAAAATATCACGCAGATCCGCGATCAGCTCCATCAATTCCTGATACTCCTTTTCAATCTTATCTCGCTCTAAGCCGGTTAACCGCTTCAAGCGCATATCCAAAATCGCATTGGCTTGAATTTCACTCAGTTCAAAGCTTTCCATTAAGGTAGTTCGCGCAATCGCATCGGTTTCACTGCTGCGGATAATATGAATAATTTCATCAATGTGATCTAAAGCAATTCGCAATCCCTCTAAAATATGAGCGCGATCCTCGGCCTTTTTTAAATCATACTTTGTGCGCCTTACGGTCACATCTATCTGATGATCGACATAATACTGTAAGACCTCTTTCAAATTCATCAGTTTTGGTGCGCCGTTGTGCAGTGCCAACATATTTACGCCAAAGCTTGTCTGTAACGCCGTAGTTCGATACAACTGATTCAAAACGACATCACTCTGTACATCCTTGCGCAGTTCTACGACAATACGCACACCGTCACGATTACTCTCATCATTCAAATACGTAATGCCGTCAATGACCTTATCCCGAACCAAATCCGCAATCTTAGAAATCAAATTGGCTTTATTGACCTGATAGGGAATTTCATAAAATACGATCCGCGTCTTACCGTTATCCATTTCCTCCAGCTTATGCTTAGCACGCATAATAATCGCACCGCGACCTGTTTCATATGCCTGCTTGATGCCTGCCCGTCCTAAAATCAGTGCGCCGGTAGGAAAGTCGGGTCCTGTTATATAATTATCCATCAATTCAATAATTGTAATATCCGGATCATCCATTACAGCCAGTACCGCATTGATGGTTTCAGTTAAATTATGCGGAGGAATATTGGTTGCCATACCAACCGCAATACCCACAGCGCCGTTAACTAATAAATTGGGAAAACGTGCCGGCAAAACGCTTGGCTCGGTTTCTTCATTATCATAGTTTGGATCAAAATCAACCGTATCCTTGTTAATATCCTTCATCATCTCCATGGCAATTTTGGACATTCTGGCTTCGGTATAACGCATCGCTGCGGCTCCATCTCCATCCATCGAACCAAAATTACCATGACCTTGAACCAATTCATATCGATAAGAGAAATCCTGTGCCATGCGCACCATCGCATCATAAACCGCTGTATCACCATGCGGATGATACTTACCGATAACCTCACCGACGATACGTGCTGATTTCTTGAACGGCTTGCTGGCGACGATTCCCATATCATTCATCGCATATAAAATACGACGATGAACCGGCTTTAAACCATCACGCACATCCGGCAAGGCACGCTGAACAATGACGGACATTGAATAGTCAAGAAACGATTCACGCATTGTTTTGGATATATCGACAATTTCTAAACGTTCTTCATCTTGATACATATTTCAACCTCCTCATTAAATATCCAGTTTTGCATATATCGCATTATCCTGAATAAAATTACGTCTTGGCTCAACTTCCTCTCCCATTAACATTTCAAATACCGCATCCGCATCCATCGCATCCTCGATTGTGACTTGTTTCATCATTCGCACCGAAGGATCCATTGTTGTTTCCCACAACTGTTCCGGATTCATTTCACCTAAACCTTTGTAACGCTGAATATTGATATTTGAACTGTCACCGTATTCCTTCAACACTTCATCGCGTTCTTCTTCACGATAGACATACGTCACCTTATTGCCCTTTGCGATTTTAAACAAAGGCGGCTGCGCGATATAAACATAACCGCCTTCAATCACCTCGCGCAAGAAGCGATAGAAGAACGTCAATAACAGCGTACAGATATGAGCGCCGTCGACATCGGCATCGGTCATAATGATGATCTTATGATAGCGCAGCTTGGAAATATCCATTTCCTCACCGATTCCGCATCCAAATGCCGTGATCATCGAACGAATCTCCGCATTTTCAAAAATGCGCTGTAACCGTGCCTTTTCCACATTCAAGATTTTACCGCGCAATGGCAAAATCGCCTGATACTTGGAATTGCGGCCCATCTTGGCAGAACCGCCGGCAGAATCACCCTCGACAATATAAATTTCACATTCACTGGCATCCTTTGATGAACAATCTGCGAGCTTACCCGGCAAAGAAGTAATTTCCAATGCATTCTTTCTTCTAGTCAATTCACGGGCTTTTTTAGCAGCCAAACGCGCCTTGGATGCTAAAATAGCTTTATCCACAATTGCCTTGGCAGTATCGGGATTTTCCAAAAAGAATCGTTCCAGCTGCGTGCCGAGAATGGTCGATATAATTTTGCGTACCTCGCTGTTGCCCAGCTTGGTCTTTGTCTGTCCTTCATATTGAGGATCGGGATGCTTTACAGAGATGATGGCTGTTAAACCCTCGCGCACATCGTCACCGGCTAACGTTTCATCCTTTTTAATTGCGCCGCTCTCACGGGCATAAGCATTGATAATACGCGTCAACGCCATACGGAAGCCATCCTCATGAGTTCCACCCTCCTGCGTATTGATATTATTACAGAAAGAGTAAATATTAGGCATAAATCCATCATTATACTGCATTGCTATTTCTGCCAGAATACCATTTTCAATTCCTTCCACATAAACGACTTCTTCATGAATCAGCGTTTTATTTTGATTCAAATACGTCACATATTCTTTAATACCACCCTCATACTTATATTCCTCGCGCCGTTCGCTTTCACCGCGTTCATCAACCAATACAAGACGGATATTGCGATTCAAAAAAGCCAGCTGACGAATTCGCGAATTCAATGTATCAAAATCATATTCCTGCGTTTCCTGAAAAATAGCGGCATCGGCTTTAAAACGCACGATCGAACCATGCTTATCCGTATCACCGATTACCTTTAACGCTTCTACCGGTTTACCGCCGTTTTCAAAGCGCATGATATATTCCTTGCCATCCTGATGGACATTAACTTCCAGCCACGTTGACAACGCATTAACGACGCTGGCGCCGACACCATGTAAACCACCGGATACCTTATAGGCACCACCGCCAAATTTACCGCCGGCATGTAATACGGTAAAAATTGTTTCTACGGTAGAAACACCGGTTTTTTTATGAATGCCGACCGGCATACCGCGGCCATTATCCTCAACGCGAATAACATTACCTTTTTCAATTGTCACAATAATATCACTCGCAAAACCGGCCAACGCCTCATCAATCGAATTATCGACAATTTCCCAAACGAGATGATGAAGTCCCCTACCGCTGGTAGAACCAATATACATACCGGGACGCTTACGAACTGCTTCCAAGCCTTCCAAAACCTGAATATCATCAGCGGTATAAGAATGATCGACTTTTTCTAATTCCGCTTCCTGTTCATTGCGATATTCTCTGATTTCATCCATACTTCATCCTCCTTTATTCTATTTTTTTAATATTGCCGCTTTCCACCTGCCAGATATGATACGTTCTTTGATCTGATAAGGGAATTTCCTTTAAATCCGTAGTCGTTATCAATGTCTGTACTTCCTTTGGCAATTCCTGTAATAACATCTGTTTGCGATGCTCATCCAGCTCTGAAAATACATCATCTAGCAGTAATATAGGATATTCGTGAGTTAATTGATAAATCATCTTTACTAATCCTACCTTCATCGCCAACAGTACACTGCGCTTTTGTCCCTGCGAAGCATAGGAGCTTACATTGCGATCGTTAATCATAAAGGCAAAATCCTCTTTATGAATTCCTACAGTTGTTTGACGATATAAGCAATCGCGCTCCTTGTTCTTCTCAAACTTTTTCATCAGTTGATCCTTCAGCTCGCCTTCCGCCTCACTGTAAGGAACACAACACAGATAATCAAAGCGCAGCTTTGTATGATCCTGAGTGAGCCGTTCATAAAACGATTGACAGTTTTTTAACAGATCTTCGAGAAAATGTTGACGCTGCTTGATGATGATCACCTGTTGTTCCATCAACCGTTCACTTAACACATCCAAATACGTCATATCAATGTGCTCCTGCTTTAAACAGGCATTGCGTTCCTTTAACAGCCTTCCGGCTTCATTTAAGACGCGTGTGTACGATTTTGACAGCTTAGACAATTCCATATCAATAAATCTTCTTCTGGCTCGTGGAGATGCCTGAAACAGCGCCATATCATCGGGACAAAATAAAATCGCGTTCAACTCACCGATAAAATCACTGACGCGCTTGATGGATGTCTGATACAAAAACAAATTTTTTCCCTGAGGACTCAAGGCAATCCGCAGATCGATATTTCGCGACTGTTTTTGGATTCTTCCTTTTAACACCGCCAGCTCCTGTGATTCCATAATCAAATCATGATCATCACCGGTGCGATGTGAACGTGTTGTGGATAGAAAATAAATGGCTTCCAGTAAATTCGTTTTACCCTGCGCATTGATTCCGGTAATCAAATGAATTCCATGATCCAATTCCATTTGGGCATTTTGATAATTGCGAAAATTACGCAATGTCAATGAAGTAAGAATCATATAAGATGAAAGCTCTTACCGTCAATTACGACCTCATCATTCACCCGTAGCTTTCGACCGCGACGATTTTCAATCTCGCCGTTTACGATAATATGGTATTTCTTTACCGCAAATTTTGCTTCACCACCGGTAGAAACAAAGTTCGTAAGCTTTAAAAATTGTCCTAACGTTATGAAATCACCGTTTACCTTTATATCCATCAAAAGCCCTCTTTCACGCCTATTTATTATACCATAAAAATGCTTTATTTTGGGGTATTTCTGCCATTTTTTAGACTTTTTTTCATTTCTTTCATTGCTTATTTTATCGCTGAAATCATATCTTTTTCGCTATAATCCGATAAAAAAAATGGGCAATGCCCATTAATCGTAAGTACGTACCGGAAGTACAAGCTGTAATACGCTTTCATCACTCACTGATTGAATGATAAACGGCTTCATTTCTCCGCATAAAGAAAATTTTACCAGATCCCCATCCAGGGAACGAATCGCATCAAAGACATATTTACCGTTACAACTGATTTCTAACTTATTGCCGACAAAGCTTGCGGAGCTGAGCGTTTCGGTAGAGGATCCCACTTCTAATGATTTGCTGGATAAAATACATTCGTCTTCAGACAATGAAAATTTGATCACTGATACGCCATCGCTCTTAATAAAACTGGCACGATCAATCGCATTCAAAATATCCTTCATATCCATGGTTAACGTATAATCAAACGATAAAGGAATGAGCCGGTTGGTCTCCGGATATGCGCCGTCAATCAATCTCGTCTGAATGATCGTATCATCTAATATAAACTGTGCTTTGCGCTCGTTAACCGCAATTTCCACATCGCCTTCCCCTTCTAATGTTTTATAGACCTCTGCCAAACTCTTACCGGGAATGGTAATATTGAATTTCACCGGTGTATTGATCGCAATATTCTTTCTTGCCAAGCGGTAGGAATCCGTCGCAACACATTGAAGCGTCTTGCCGTCACAGGAAAAATTGACGCCGGTTAATACCGGTCTTGTCTCTTTATCACTGACCGCAAAGGAAGTTTGATTGATGATTTTCTTTAACAAATCCTTTGGCATCGTAAATATTTCCTTTGGCTTTTCAAAATCAATCTTAGGATATTCCTGTGCATTCATTCCGTTAATTTTAAACTCTGCGCTTTTACCGCTGATTTTGGTTAAGGAACCATCAATCATTTCCACTTCAATCATATCGGCATCAATTTTACGGATGATTTCTAATATATATTTGGCTTCTAAAACCACTGCACCCATATCATGAATATCCAAAGGACATTCCTCAGATTTTATCAATACGGTTTGAATGGAAATATCGGAATCACTACCGGTTAAGATCAGCTGATTTTCTTTTGCCTCAATTTTAATGCCGGAAAATGCCGGTAATGGACTGTAATTGGATATGGCACGAGCTGATGTGGATAACGCCTGTAAGAAACTTCGTTTCGATACTTTGAAATACATGGGTAATTCTCCCTTCTTTATTACTTTTTTAAATACTATAATAATAAGGCTGTGTATAAATGTGGAAAACTCTGTTTCCGCTTTATATTCCTTATCATTTTAACAGATTTTAATGGGGATGAAAAGTGGATGACTATGGATAAGTCAAGAAAGTCCCAGCTGATGTTCAATTCGAATGACTGCCTGCATCATGACATCATTTTCTTTTAATAGTTTAACCATTTTTTCATAGCTGGACATCACTGTAGAATGATCGCGCCCGCCGAATTCCAAGCCGATTTTCACATAAGGCATTTCTAAATGCTTGCGGCATAAATACATAGCGATATGTCGAGCGGTTGAGATATTTTTGGTTCGTGATTTGGATTCAATCTGATGACGAGTTAAGCCATAAAAATCGCATACTGCCTGTTTGATCTGTTTTACGGTCAAATCGCTGCGTTCTCTAAGCATCACCGGATCCTCTTTGAAAATTTCCTTGGCAAAAGCTAAATCAATACGTTTGGGATTATAGAGAATCGCTTTAAAGAATAATTCATTTAATGTTCCTTCCAATTTACGCACATCGCTGGAAAATTTAGTTGCCAGATAGTCAAGTACTTCATCATCAATCATGATCGCATCCTCGCGACCTTCGATTTTCTTAGATAAAATGGCCTTTGCCGTTTCAAATTCCGGAGCGCCGATCGCAACCGATAAGCCGCTGGAAAAGCGTGAAATCAAGCGATTTTCAATGCCTTTTAAATCATTGGGATGAATGTCGCTGGTAATGACAATCTGTTTATGATTGGAGATCAGTTTATTATAGAGGTTGAAGAATACTTCCTGTGATGCACTTTGCGTTAAGCGCTGAATATCATCAATTAACAGATAATCAACCTCCGCGATACGCTCCTTCACTTCTTCCACCGTCTTGTTTTTCATAGATTCAATCAATAAGGTCACAAAATCTTCGCTGTATATGTATAAAACCTTCGCATCCGGCTTATTGGAAAGAATATAATTACCGATCGCATGTAATAGATGTGTCTTTCCTAATCCGGAATTACCGTAGATAAATAGCGGATTATTGAATTTTCCCGGGTAATAACAACAGCTAAGTGCCGCTGCTTGTGCTTCCCGATTGCTTTTACCGACAATGAAATTATCAAATGTATAATCCTCTTTAATTTTATTTTCAAACATGATCTCATTGCGCGCTTTGGCGACCGAGCTGTTGGAAATGCGATCCATTTCCTCCTTTAAAAAGATTTGACAGGCAATATCATGTTCAATCACACCGGATAATATTTGTTGGATATAATCAATTGAACCCATCATAATATGTTTATTAATCTTATATGGCACTAAGATGGTCGCAAAATCCTCATCCAGATCATATAATTCGGATTCTTTGATCCAAGTATTAAAAACCGTAGGATCAAAGTGACCACTATTTTCAATCAAATTTAATGTGGTCTGCCATATATTTTCTAATTGTTTTTTTGCAAATTCCGACATAAAAAACTCCTTTTGTGTACTTTACTTATTTTACTACAAAACGGTGGAAAACGCTATGATCAATTCATGAAATATTAATAAAAGATGTTAAGATTGAAAGAAAAACAAAAACGACAAAATTGGGAAATGATGGAAATTTATCCACAATCATAATAAAAATGTGGAAAACACAAGGTGTAAAATCATGTTGTGGATTATCATGATGGTGGAAAAGGTGAAAATCATAAAGAGAGAGGATAAATTATCCACAGTGAAAAGGCGTATTTTAGCCTTATTGCACAGGGATAATCATCATATTTCCTAATATTAACATATAGTGGAAAACTACCTTAAAAATATGGATCATAACATGGTGGAAAAGTGGGAGTTGACGATTATAAATGATCATAAAAAATGATAAAGGGCAGTTTTCCACATTTTGGATAGCTTAATTTCTTCTATCCTTATATAATATAGTGATGATATTTCCCGTTTTCTTCACACTCACATGCGATAGATTATTATATTAATTGTTTTTCCTGAGACCATAAAAGCATCAATGAAATAGATGAAAAATAAAATTATTTAAAATGATTAAATGAATACTAGCATTTCTTTTTTTTCATTTTTGTATCATAAATTTTCTTGGCTTTTATTGACTTATCCATATAAGTTATGTATAATTTACGAGCAATGCTCAAATTATGTATAAAGAATGAACAGAGGAGGTGTATCTTGTGAAAAGAACATATCAACCGAGCAAAAGAAAACACCAAAAAACTCATGGATTCAGAGCCAGAATGGCTACTGTAGGAGGCCGTCGAGTATTGGCTCGTCGCCGCAGTAAAGGTAGAAAAGTGTTATCAGCTTAAAAATCATCCACCTGCGGGTGATTTTTTTATCGGATGAATAGTAAAGGAGGATGACATATGAATAAAACATTAAGAATTCGTAAGAGTGAAGAATTTCTTGATATTATGAACAATAAAAATTTTTATGTCTGCGCTTCCTTTACATTGTATATTAAGCCACGCAAGGAGAATCATGCGCGCATCGGCTTATCGGTATCAAAAAAATTAGGTAAGGCGCACGTAAGGAATAAAATTAAGAGGCAAGTGCGTATGATGTGTCAGGAAGTATTTGATTTTCAAGAGGAATATGATTCGGTAATCTTAGTTCGACCGCTTTATTTAAAAGAAAATTATCGAAACAACAAAAAACTCTTGGAAACGCTGCATAAAAAAGTTAAAATATATAGGTAAGCCAAATGAGCGAGGAGAATAAACATGAAGCAATTTTTTAAAGACAAAAGAAAATTAATGATATTTACCATATTTATACTGGTTGTACTGGCGGCTTGTTCAAGTCCGCGCGATCCCAGTACCGGTCAAGTATATCCGGAAAAATTGATCGGCTTGAATACAAGCATCGGATCGCAGATGAGTCAAGGATGGTTTGACGGTATCATCGTATGGCCAATTGCCCAGCTGATTAATCTAGTTGCACAGGCAACGGACGCCGGTATCAGTATTATCGTAGTAACGTTATTATTACAATTTGCGACCGCGGCGTTTTCGATCAAATCACAAGTATCGGCACAGCGGATGCAGATGCTGCAACCGGAAATCAATCGCATTCAAAATAAATATGCCGGGAAAACGGATGATCGCTCTCGTATGATGCAGGCGCAGGAACTCCAACAAATCTATGCTAAAAACAATATCAATCCTTTTGGAACACTGTTGGTCACATTCCTGCAATTTCCGCTGATCTTAGGTGTTTATCAGGCAACCCAGCGGGCAGAAGCCGTCGTACAAGGTTCATTCTTAAATATTAAATTAACCGAAACACCGATCTGGGGATTGGAAAATGGAAAATGGATATATATTTTCATCTTCTTATTAATGGTGGTGTTCCAGTTCGCATCGTTTAAATTTCCGCAATGGCTTCAAAAGCAGCGGGAAAAAAACAATCATGTAAAACGCAAGGAATACGCCAATCCGAAAACAAACAAGAACAATATGGCGGGTTCGATGAATATGATGATGTATGTGAGCTTGGGTATGATCGCTATCCTCGCTATTAATTGGCCGCTCTCCATGTCATTTTACTGGTTGGTTTCTTCCATCGCACGTATTATTCAAAATCTTGTGATCAATAAATACTTTATTAAGGAACAACAATAAGGAAAGGAAGAGCTGTTATGAAAAAAGTATACACCGGTAAAACGATAGATGAAATTCTGGCAGAAGCCGCAAATGAAAAGCAATGTGATGTCAGTGATCTCACATATGAAATTAAAGAAGAAAAAAACGGCTTTTTAGGCATCGGCAAAGAAGTAAGCGCTGAAATCTATTGTGAAAAGGATATCGAAGAATTTATCCGAGATTATCTTCAAACTTATTTTGATAATATTGAAATGGAATCTTATATCGAAATCAATCGTGATAGCGACGGCTATTATCACATTGATTTGGATACGCAAAACAATGCGATTATGATAGGCAAAAATGGACAGACACTACAGGCGTTCAACACAGTGCTGCGCGCTGCCGTATCCGGTGAATTTAAAAAACGCATCGGTGTGATGGCGGACATTAACGGCTATAAGGAAGATCGTTATCATAAGCTGCGTTCTATTGCGATAAGATCCGCAAAAAGTGTCCGCCGTACCAAGGTGGATGTAACATTGGATCCAATGCCGGCAGATGAGCGAAAAGTGATACATAATTGCTTGACGAACATGGCAGGAGTTTCCACCTTCAGCGAGGGTGAAGGAAAAGAACGCCGCATAAAAATTGTATACAATCCGGGAAAAGAAGTTGATTAATAAAAACTGTCATACGACAGTTTTCTTTTTACGGAAAAAATGGTACACTATGAAAGAAATTGGCTGGTGATAAAATGAATACATTGTATCAAGACGGAAAAAAAATTATCATGAAAAAAATCGGCATTGTATGCCTGATTTGTGTTGCCGTTCTGTTATGCAGTGCATTGACATGGGGAAACAGTATCGCTTCCTTATTAAAAGGAAGTGTAGAATTTGAACAATATGAACCTTATTTATTTGAATCTAATGCTCAAACAAAGCTGGATCATGCTTATTTCGATAAAGAAATTATGATGATTACCGGTTCCTATGCCCAATATGGCAAAGTGAAAGAAGAACAAGTAGAAAATCAAACGGTTTATTATTTAATGCCAACGGAACGAGGAGAACAATTTATCACTATTATCGCCAATGGTAAAATTATTGAAACTCTGGATGAAATGGAAAATGCCTTTTACAATTCCATCGGCCATGAAATTAAAAGCTATCCCGATCCGATTATGATCAAGGGCGGATTTAAAAAATTACAGAAGGAAGAGCTTACCTATGCTTTAGATTATTTTCAAGGCTATGATGAAGCAATTAAAACCGAAGCGGATGTATTAAAGGTATTAAGTCCTTATGCGATTGTGATTGATCAAATTGATTCTATTTCTACATCCAGCCTTTGGATTTTATTAATCTTATGGATATTGATTGCGCTCGTTCTTGTTTTATTGACCATATTATATTTTAGCGGTATCTGTATGAAAACATTGGATCGTGATATTGATAAACTACCGGAATCACTTAAGCGTATTCTGGATGACGATTATAAAAAAGCAGTGACTCAGGAACCATTAAAAATCGGTGATTATTTGTTATATGTAAGAGAGCGATGGACGTGGCGCGTCTATGATTATGAAACGTTTATCTGGATATATCAAAAGGAAATATACCATAAAATGAAACGTAATTTTGAAGTATGTGCCTATGATAAAAAGGGACATAAAATCATTCTATATTGTTCAGCGGATCAGAAAAAAGCAGAAAAAGTATTACAGAAGGTATTTGATCATTGCCATAATGCCTTGTTTGGTTATGAAAATTATATCTATGAATACTGGCAGGAATATCCGGATAAACTATACGATAAATTAATTGAGCTTTCTTTGATCAAAGAAAAAATGGAACAAGATAAAAAGAAGCAAAAACAAGAATTAAAGGAACGAAAGACGCAGTATCGCAAGAGGCAATTACAAAAGCAGAATCATAAAGATTTGCGGAAAAAGTAAAGGCGGTGAAAAAATGAAATTGATTGTAGGCTTGGGCAATCCGGGAAAAAAATATGAAAATACACGACATAATACAGGTTTTCAGGTAATGGATGAAATAGCACAGGAACTACATGTGGATATCACACAGAAAAAATTTCAGGCATTGATCGGTACGACCCAAGTACAAGGTGAAAAAGTTATCTGTATGAAACCACAGACCTTTATGAATCTATCGGGAGAAGCGGTGGGGGCAGCGGTACGTTTCTATCAGCTTTCCTTAAATGATCTGTTAGTGATTTATGATGATAAGGATATCGAAGTAGGGAGTATACGCTTGCGGGAAAAAGGCAGTTCCGGAGGCCAAAACGGCGTAAAAAATATTATTGCGCATCTGGGTAGTGAACAGTGGAATCGCATTCGTGTGGGAATTGGCAAGAATCCCAACATTGACATGGTGGACTGGGTGCTGGGCAGCTTTCACAAGGAAGAAATACCTTTACATCAACAGGCGCTCAGTCTGGCAAAGGATGCGGCTATTTACAGTATTACCCATCCCTTTATGGAAACAATGAATCGCTTCAATCAGAGGAAAAAATAATGGAACTGTTGAAGCGATTCTACGAAAATGAAACGATTGAGCATTTTTTAGATCATAGCGCAAAGCTTGGTAATTTATCGCTCATTGAAGAAGCTATCATGATCGCCGCTGCCTTTGCGAAAAAGCCCCAGCCATTATTAATTGTAAAGTCTAATTACTATACAGCACAGCGCTTAGCCGAACGTCTGATCCCCCTGATAAAAGCGCAAGTGCTGCTTTTTGGCGTGGAAGAATCATTACGCATGGAGGCGATTGCGCGTTCACCGGAAATGCGGGCGGCACAGATGGAAACACTCGCCCAGCTTCAAACCAATCAACCGAAAATCTGTATTACGCATAGTGCTGGTGTAATGCGTTATCTCTGTGATCCAAAGCAATTTCAAAGACATACGATTCATTTGGAAACCAATCAGGAATATCCCTTGGATCAGTTAAAAAATGATCTTTTAAAAGCAGGCTATGATCCGATATCGCGTGTCGATCAGCCGCTTTGTTTTGCGTCCCGCGGCGGGATCATCGATGTATATTCCATGAATTATGATCTGCCAATCCGCATTGAATTTTTTGATAATGAAATCGAAAGCATCCGTTTCTTTGATATCGCAACACAGCGAACGGTGAAAGTCATATCATCGGTGAATATGATCCCTGCCAGTGAATATTTATTTACTCAAGACGAACTGAATGTGATCAGCGACGAATGTGAAAAAAGCTTGGCAAAGACCTCAAAACGAGACCATTTGACAACGCTGAAAGCGACGGTCGAACAAGATCTGGAAGATCTGCGCGCCCATCGTTCTCATGGCAATCTATATAAATATTTTGCCTTATTGCCTAATCATTACACATTGCTAGATTATATGGATCATCCATACGTCATCTTTTCCAGTGAAGAAGAAATACGCCAATCCATTCATCATATCCAAGAGGAAACGATTCAATATATCCAGGAAATGAGCCAGGAAGGCTTGGCATTGGCTAAGTTTACCCTTTTTGCGGATCCATTTCAAGAGGTTATGCATACGGATCACTTGATGATCGGGATGTTCGCAGATTTTAATCATAGCGAGTCATTAAAAATTTTGACTCATACTGTGTCAGATTTATCCTTTGTCCAAATTATGGATCAAATCATCAAGGAAGCACAGACCAATGATATATTATTAAGCTTAACCAAAAAGGAAATACGCATCGTATGTGATTATTTGAATGAGCATGCGATTGCTTATACACTATTGGATTCCATGTCTTCCTTACCTAATGGCATTTCTATTATTGAAGGAAACTTAAAGGAAGGATTTATAGCTACCAAGGAAAAAATCATTGTTTATACTTCAAGGGAATTATTCCACAGTAAAGAAAAAACAATGCGGTTTGCGAATAAATTTAAAGAAGCTGAGGTTTTACATGATTATATGGAATTAACACCGGGTGATTATATCGTCCATCATCAATACGGAGTTGGTCAATATATGGGGATCGTCAATAAAGAGGTTGACGGTGTGCACAAGGATTTTTTAAATATCGCATATAAGGGCAATGATATATTATTGGTGCCGCTGGAACAATTCCGCTTCATCCGTAAGTTTATGTCCAAGGAAGGTGCCGTGCCAAAGTTAAATCAGCTGGGCAGCGGCGATTGGGAAAAGACCAAGAAGAAGGTAAGTGGAAAAATAGCGCAGCTGGCAGAACGTTTAATTGCCTTATATTCCTTGCGAGAGGAACGTAGTGGCTTTGCCTTTTCCAAGGATACACCGTTTCAAAAACAGTTTGAGGATGACTTTAATTATGAATTGACGCAGGATCAAAAACGGGCGATTGCGGAGATCAAGCAGGATATGGAGAGTAGTAAACCAATGGATCGCCTGTTATGCGGCGATGTTGGCTTCGGTAAAACAGAGGTCGCCATACGAGCGGCGTTTAAGGCAATCATGGATCAAAAACAAGTGGCATTCCTCTGTCCGACAACGATATTATCGCTCCAGCATTTTCGTACCTTTCAAGATCGCTTTGCGAATTATCCCGTCAATATTGCCGTATTGAATCGCTTTGTGACGCCTGCCGCAGCCAAACAAATCAAAGAAAAATTAAAGACAGGAAAAATTGATATTTTAATCGGAACGCATCGAATTCTATCAAAGGATATTGAATTTCATGATCTTGGTTTTCTGGTCATTGATGAAGAACAGCGCTTTGGAGTGGAACATAAGGAAAAGATTAAAGAGCTAAGAACGGAAATTGATGTATTATCCATGAGCGCCACGCCGATTCCTCGTACTTTACAGATGTCATTAATCGGTGTGCGATCACTTTCTCAGCTTGAAACGCCGCCGCTAAACCGTTTGCCGGTTCAAACCTATGTCATTGAAAAGGATTTCGGCATGATCAAGGAAATCATTCAAAGAGAATTGGCACGCGGCGGGCAGGTATTTTATCTGTTTAACAATGTGAATGAAATTTATCAGGTTGCGGCAAGACTGCGGGAAGCATTGCGCGATGCCGATATAGCTGTGGCGCACGGAAAAATGAATCGCGAGGAAATAGAGGATGTCATGATTCGCTTTACCGAAAATGAATATCAGGTACTCGTATGTACAACAATCATAGAAACGGGCATCGATATTCCCAATGCCAATACGATTATTATTGATCAGGCAGATTGCTTTGGCTTAGCACAGCTTTATCAAATTAAGGGACGCGTGGGTCGCAGTGATCGTTTGGCGTATGCTTATTTAATGTATTCCTCCGATAAGCAGCTGAGCGAAGTCGCCATGAAACGTTTAAAATCGATCAAGGAATTTGCTCAGCTGGGCAGTGGCTATAAAATAGCGATGCGCGATTTGGCAATTCGTGGCGCCGGAGACATGTTAGGTCCCCAACAGGCAGGCTTTATTGATACGGTCGGTATGGATATGTACATTGAAATGTTAAATGAAGCGATTGCCCAGCGCAAAGGTAATACAGGTAGCGAAGAAAATAAACCAACGAAAAACGAAGCACTTCTGTCAAAGCGCGCCAATACGAAGGTGGATGCGTATATTCCTACTCAATTTGCGCCGCAGGATTATGAAAAAATCAAGCTGTACCAACAAATTGAAAGAATATCCACCAAGGCAGAGCTGCGATCCTTTATGGAGGAAATACAAGACAACTACGGCCGCCTGCCCCATGCGGTACAGCTATTGTTTGAAAAGAAGCGGCTTGATATTTTAATCAATGAACCGCATGTGGAGGATTTTAAGGAACTTCCCCAACAAATACAACTCGTATTCACCCAAGCGTGGTCCAATCAGATCGATGGTATCAAGCTGTTTGAAATGATGACAACGCTTTGTCGAGAAGCAAAAATTCGGTATGCTAATCAAAGAATCACCATGATGATGCCAAAAAATCGCAGCTGGCTGTCCGTTGTGATTGAAATACTGGAACAAACTCAACAGATGGAATGTCAAAAACAGTAAAATGACGCAAAAAAAAGGTAAGCCATGAGCGCAAATAATCGGCTTACCTTTTAAGTGGGGTAAAATAAACAAAGAAATTAAATAAATAATATGATCTTCCTTTTTCATCGAAATAAGAAGATAAAAAAATGTTGATGCGCGTATCCGGGGGAGATACGGTGATCTGACAATATGGGTGGGGGAAGACTGTCAGACCATTTTGCGACATCAACACCTATATTTTAACCATGATTACATAAATTATCAATATTTTTTTTGCCAACTCAAGTCGAATCGAAAAAAGGCGAATAGTTCGCCTTTTTTCATTTCAACTTGAGTTCAGATTAGCATTTTCACCGCTTTTACCTCTGTTTTTTCTGAAATGTTTATTCATAAATAGCTTGAAAAAGAAGCAAAATAAGCATATAGTATACGCAAGCCATTCCTAAATGATAAAATCAAAAGGCAAAAATTACCCTGCTTGGATGTTTTTAAGTGTATGTAATCATATAAAAACTTTATTATAAAGAATTTCAAAAGAATATTCACAGGCAGACAAAGGAGTGTTTTCCAAATGAATAAGAAAAAGAAACCATTGTATCTTTATTATCTCTGTATCCTGATCGTGATCATATTATTGAACAGCTTTTTATCTGATTTATTGATTCCTCGTCAAGAGAAGGTAAGCTATAATGAATTTCAGACAGCGCTGAGCGATAAGAAAATTGATGAGGTACAGGTGGAAAATGAAGTCATTACTTATACATTAAAACAGGATGAGAAGAAAAAGCAGTATGTGACCGGTAATATGCAGGATCCTAATCTAACCCAACAGCTGAATGAGGCGAAGGTGAAATACAACCGCATCTATCCCCGAGAAGTCAATCCATTTGTAAATTTACTTGTGACATTCCTATTGCCGGTATTACTATTATGGGGATTGGGTAATTTGATGTTTAAGTGGATTCAGAAAAAGATGGGTAATGATGGCATGACGTTTGGAGGAGGCAGTGGTTTTGGCAGTTTAGGGAAGTCAAATGCACAGGTGTACGTAGAGGCGCAAAGCGGCAAACGTTTCAGTGATGTTGCTGGACAAAACGAAGCCAAGGAAGCATTATTGGAAATGGTGAATTTCTTGAAGAATCCTACAAAGTATGAAAAGATAGGTGCACAAATGCCTAAGGGCGCTTTGTTGGTTGGTCCGCCCGGTACAGGTAAAACACTATTGGCAAAAGCGGTTGCCGGAGAAGCGGATGTTCCTTTTTTCTCCATTTCCGGATCGGAATTTGTCGAAATGTTTGTTGGACGCGGTGCGGCACGGGTGCGTGATTTATTTAAACAGGCAAGAGAAAAAGCACCGTGTATTGTTTTTATTGATGAGATCGATACGATTGGCAAGAAGCGTGATGGCAGTGGCTTTAGCGGCAACGATGAGCGTGAACAGACACTCAATCAGCTATTGGCAGAAATGGATGGCTTTGATGGATCAAAGGGCGTGGTCATTTTAGCAGCCACAAACCGCCCCGATTCCTTGGATGCCGCGCTGCTTCGGCCGGGACGCTTTGATCGCCGCATTCCCGTTGAGCTTCCTGATTTAAAGGGTCGTGAAGATATTTTGAAGGTTCATGCCAAAAATGTCAAAATCGGAACGAATATCGATTTTAATGCCGTTGCCCGCTCAACCGCAGGAGCCAGTGGTGCAGAACTGGCTAATATCGTGAATGAGGCGGCTTTGTTAGCGGTCAAGGATCAGCGCAGTGTCGTATCACAAACAGATTTTGATGAAGCGGTGGAAACAGTCATTGCCGGTTATCAGCGTAAGGGCGCGGTGATTTCAACCCGCGAAAAGCTGATCGTTTCCTATCATGAAATCGGTCATGCTCTTGTGGCGGCGAAATTGAAAAATACTGCTCCGGTTCATAAAATTACCATTATCCCACGAACCTCGGGAGCACTTGGCTATACAATGCAGGTTGAGGAACAGGAAAGCAATTTAATGAGCAAAGAGGAAGCATTTGAAAAAATAGTGACATTCTGCGGTGGTCGCGCAGCGGAGGAACTGGTTTTCCAAAGCATCACCAGTGGCGCATCCAACGATATTGAACAGGCCACCCGTATTGCCAGGGCGATGATCACCCGTCTGGGAATGAGTGAGGAATTCGGTATGGTCGCATTAGAGACTGTTAATAATAAATATCTCAGTCAAGATACCTCACTGATGTGTTCTGATGAAACCGCAGCCAAGGTAGATGACGCAGTGATGCGCATGATTAAGGAAGCTTATGCACAAGCTAAGACTATTTTGGAAGCAAACAAAGAGCAGCTACATGAACTGGCGAAATATCTGTATGAAAAAGAGACGATCACTGGTGATGAATTTATGAAAATACTGAGTCAAAAGGAAAAATAGGCTTAATAAAAACCCATCTTGACGTTGTTATAAACAATACGGATGGGCTTTTTGTATGGTTAATCCTATGATTACAATTTTTGATGTCATGGTTATTGGAAATATGCGGCAGGGATATAGACTATGTCACTATGGTGATTATAATTGTTCGGTGCTACAATCAATGTATTACGCGCATTGTTCATCACACCGTCACTCTGTACCTTATACCAAGTTGTATTATTGTTTACTTCTTCACCTTGAACCTCGCCGACAATAATCATGGCATAGTGTTCCACCGGCGGGGAATAAAAGATGATCTTGCTTGAGGTATCCGGCTGCGCATAAAGCGGTGTTTTCCGCTGATTTTGTAAAACTTTGATCGTGTAACGCGTCTTATCTTTACCACCCAGAACCTCATCTATATTGCGATAATATTGGGCAGCCTTTTCTCCCCAGTATGGATCCGAGGCATATTTTACATTCATGCCGCTGCCCTTATCACCAAAATAACCGCCGCGGTAACGACTCTTTTCATTGGAATAGCATGTATTGGGACTGCCAATCGTATCTTCATCGCTTTGATCGCATGGATTCATATAGCCGCGATTCAGAAAGATGGACGCATGCGTGGCTATGCCCGCTCCCACATCCTCATAGCCGTTCGCATTTTCACCGGGCGCATTATCGTATGCCGCATGACCGAATAAATTATTCTTGGTAATCGCAATTTCACTGCGACCATAATCACTTTCGTTGATAGCAAGCGCCAACATCATCAACGCATTCACACCGTATGTATTTTGTGCATTGATAAATGAATATCCTTCTTCAAAAAGCTGGCTGTCACTTGCCGATCCGGGATATTGGGTGGGCTTGCGCTGAAAGCCAAGATAGGAAGTGATATACCAATTAATATCCTTAGACACATACGAGGTCTTTGCCCGATGCGTTAAAAACTGATAATAGTTATAATGGGGAGATGTCGCATTCACACTATGGCTGACAGTGTCATTACGTAAATCATCAATCATGGATTCGTAGGTATTGTAAAAATAATGTCCGTCATAGCTATATAAGGTTTCCTTGCCCAAATCCAAATCCGTTTCACCGATCTTAAGTGAAAAGGCATAATCAGCCTTAGTGATGTCGGTGGTGCCATAATGAACGATCTCCTCATCCTTTAATAAATAGTGACTGATGGATTGTACCTTTTTTTTATCATAAAGATTCAAGATTTCCACATCACCGCGTTTGACCCATCCGGTTACTCCGCTTAAGCGAAAACGTACTGATTCACCGCGTTCATCGGTATCCAAATAAGCGCCATCAGCACCGTAACAACCATTGGTATAACCGTTATTTCCGGTAAGTTCCTCGCGATAGGTCGTATTTTCACCACAGGTTTTCGTGCGAAAATTCACAATCCCATAGCGAATTGCCATGATATTTCCCTGCTCATCCAAAATCGCCGGATTGTCATGATCGGCATCAATCAGCTTTTGAAGCTCCCGCTTGGCATTTTTAAAGCTCGTATCATAGCGCACGGTTTCCATCGTTTGATCGGAATGGAAAATCACAAGCTGATAATGCTTCGGTGAAGTATGAAAATTCACAATGAAAATAATTGCCAGAACAATCAACCATGCGGAAAAGACGACTTCCTTCTGTAGCCGCTGTGCTCTTTTTGTATATTGACGTTTCTTACGTGTTGTTTTTTTCTTTTTTGTCTGTGCCATAATAACCTCATCTATATTTTACATGAAATTGCGGATGAATAAAATATGAATAGAAAAATTCATCTTTCTTTTTCATGAAATATGGTTAATAAGGATGAATTCTTTTGTATCCATTTTTCAGTGATTGTGATAAGATAAAGTAGGAGGGACAGAGAATGAAAAAAATCATTGATGAATATCGGCGGTACCATTGTGGCAATCATAGTATGTGTAGGAGGCATTATCTTATATCAATATAAAACATCAAAACATTTTGTTTGAGAAGCTGAAATTGGTAATATTACTTTGCTTTATGATGATAATACCATTAATGGTTATTTTACCAGCGGTATCTCCTATGATCTGGTTCTCCAGCAAAGCTATGCTGAACAAATAGGGGTGGAAGAATATTTAAAGGATTTCGAAACGTTTTTTCAGACCAATATGAACGGTAGTTGTCACAAGAAATGATTAAGAATAAAATGCAGTTATATACGCGGTGTAGTTCAAACACCTTGAAACAGTAAGCATAAATAATAGTGCAACAAAGGAATTTTTATACTTTTTAAATCTTATAAACCGCACATACGTAAATATTTTGTATGAATAACTTGAAAAATAGCATAATTTGTAGTATTCTATTTATTGAAAAGGATTAGGAGGAATATGCCATGCCATTAAAACATATGATTTTGGGATTGTTAAATTATCAAGATATGACGGGATATGACATTGATCGCTGGCTTCAAAAGCCGATTTCATTTTTCTGGCATGCGCAGACCTCACAGGTATATAAAGAATTAAATGTCATCATGAATCATCATTGGGTGGAATGTCATATTGAGGTGCAGGAGGGAAAACCGAATCGTAAAGTGTTTTCCATTACCGATGAGGGCAGAATTGAATTAACCCGCTGGCTGGGTGATGCGGATTTAACGGAAATCATGAAGTATAAAAACCCGCTATTGGTAAAAATTTTTTTCTCCGGCAATATCGATTTGGGTTCCACTATGCGCTTATTGGAGAAATACATTACGGAATGTAATAACATCATTGCGTCAATGAATGAGGATACGCGCAATATTCCCGGTTATGAAGAACAGTTTCAAAGTGAAGACGCGTCCTTTTACTGGGGGATGACGATGACCTATGGCTTTATGTATTATCAAAATGAGATCAAGTGGGCAGAATGGTGTATTGAAAAATTAAGAGAGAAAATTGATGAGTAATGAATTGTATCAATAAATAGAATGATTCGTATAAGACAGGCAGAATATTAATGACCTGTTTTTCTTTTTCATGTGTATAGGTTTTGCGTTCTTTGATAAAGATTGCCATGTTCTATGATTCGTGCTGTTATACTGTTAAATGTTTAATGTTATACTTATTTAACCTAGATAACAAAATGAGAAAGTCATGGATAGACTTCAATGTGGAAATAAACTTTTCACTTCAGTGTCAAAAAACTCACCGCAACTTTTTCAACTTTCCCTTGATTCATAAGAAAAAATCTTGTAGAATATTAATGTATTTCTTATAATACACTTTTGCTTGTATAAATGCCGTGATTCGGTCGGCAAGTCTCTACCCATATACCGTAAATATATGGACTACAAGTAAATGTTTGCCCCTTTTTTCTTTGGTGCGAGTATTTACTTGTGTAGATACGCGCACTTTTACATTTTGAGGAGGTTAGCGAATGGTCTTTCGTGGAGCAGCTTCAAACAAAAACTGGTATGGGAATGACACAGAATAGTGTGTTTTTTTACACACTGTTCTGTTTTTTTATTCATAAGGAGGAAATGTCATGGAAAGAAAACCTAGTGTATGTATTGTAATGGGAAGTAAAAGTGATCTGCCAACGATGGAAAATACGATGGCGATACTGAAAGAATTTGATGTTCCATATGAAGTAAGGATTCTATCGGCTCATCGTACGCCGAAGGAAACCTTACAACTTAGCGAAGATGCGGTGAAGCGCGGCATCAAGGTATTCATTGCCGGCGCCGGCGGAGCGGCGCACTTGGCCGGTGTGATTGCGAGCAGTACCATATTGCCGGTCATCGGCGTACCGATGCAGACGAGTGCCTTGGGGGGAATGGATTCCTTGCTCAGTATCGTACAAATGCCGCAGGGCGTACCGGTTGCGACTACAGCTATCGGCAATGCCGGAGCGAAAAACGCGGCGATTCTGGCTGTACAGATCATGGCATTGAGTGATGAAGCGCTGGCAGAAAAACTGACCGCCTTTAAAAAAGTACAGGCTGAAAAAGTATTGGCGGATTCCCATTGGGAATGCTAGTTTGATACAGAAAAGGAAAAGAGGATAAGCTATGAATCAACGACTGTTTGTAAAAAAGAAAGCAGCCTTTACCGTAGAGGCAGAGTCATTATGTCACGATCTCAAAACCAATTTGAATCTGACCGGATTAAACCATATCATTCTATATAATATATACGATATTTATCATGCGGATGAACAGGACTTGGAGCTGTTAAAAACCAAAGTGCTGAGTGAAGCAGTTACGGACGAAGTGTTCGATGAAGTTTCATTAGAGGACGCCTGTTATGTGGCGTATGAATGCCTACCCGGACAATACGATCAACGGGCCGACAGTGCCCAGCAGTGCTTGATGCTGTTAAATAATAAGCAGGATGTCATCATCAAAAGCGGACGACTCGTAATTTTAGAAGGAACGATCCTTCCCAAACAGATTGATGCGGTCAAGCATTACTTGATTAATCCAGTGGAAATGCGTGAAAAAGATTTATCCCTGCTTCAACCCGAAGCGGATGCCAAGGCAGAACCGGTATCGATACTGGAAGGCTTCTGCGTTATGGATGATGAAGCATTAGGCAAACTGCGCTTAGATCAGGGCTTGGCGATGAGCCTGGCGGATGTCAAGCATATCCAAAATTATTTCAAAAACGAAGAACGGCGCGATTTGACGCTGACCGAATTAAAGGTGCTGGATACGTATTGGTCTGATCACTGCCGTCATACGACCTTTGAGACGATCTTAAACGATGTGGTTATTGATGCCGGAATCTTCCATGAACAAATTCAAAAGGCATATGAGAACTATTTAGCATTAAGAAAACGCGTACATGATAACCGCAAGGTCATGACATTAATGGATATGGCAACGATTGCGGGCAAGGCGCTGCGACAAGACGGGAAGCTCAATGATCTGGAAATCAGCGATGAAATCAATGCGTGCAGTGTTGAAATCAAGGTAGATGTCGATGGGCAGCTAGAGGATTGGCTGTTGATGTTCAAAAATGAAACGCATAATCACCCAACGGAAATTGAACCGTTTGGCGGCGCTTCTACATGTATTGGCGGCGCGATCCGCGATCCGTTGTCCGGCAGAAGCTATGTTTATCAGGCAATGCGCATTACCGGTGCGGGCGATATTACCAAACCGTTAAGTGAAACACTTGCCCACAAACTGCCCCAGCAGCGCATATCAAAGGGAGCGGCAGCCGGTTATTCTTCCTACGGCAACCAGATCGGCTTGGCTACGACATATGTAAAGGAATTATATCATGATGGCTATGTGGCAAAGCGCATGGAGGTCGGCGCCGTTGTCGGAGCTGCCCCCAAGGCAAACGTTATGCGCAAAAAACCACAGCCGGGTGATATTGTCGTATTGATCGGCGGGGCAACGGGACGTGATGGTATTGGCGGTGCGACCGGCTCCAGTAAGGAACATAACGACACATCCTTAAGTCAATGCTCCAGCGAGGTACAAAAGGGCAACGCTTTGATGGAACGAAAGCTGCAGCGTTTATTCCGCAATCCTAAGGCAACGCGGCTGATCAAAAAAGCCAACGACTTCGGTGCGGGCGGCGTCAGTGTAGCCGTTGGCGAAATTGCGGATGGCTTGCGTATTGACTTAGATCAGGTACCGGTAAAATACAGCGGCTTGAACGGTACCGAGCTGGCTATCTCCGAATCACAGGAACGTATGGCAGTGCTGATTGAGGCGGATAAATTTGAAACCTTTAAGCAGCTTGCCTATGAAGAAAATCTGGATGCATGCATCGTAGCGCAGGTCAGTGAAGAACCGCGTTTAGTCATGACCTATCACGGTGAAGAAATCGTTAATCTATCCCGTGCTTTCTTGGATACAAACGGTGTGCGCGGCAACAATGCCGTAACGATGCAATCACCGAAAACGGCAAAAAATCCGTTTGCGTCTGACATCAGCGCATCCGGCAACGATGGCTTTGTGGAAATGCTAAAGCTGCCCAATGTCGCAAGCCAAATCGGATTATCAGAAATGTTTGACGCTTCCATCGGCAAATCAACGGTATTGATGCCATGGGGCGGTAAATATCAATTGAGTGAAGAAGAAGGATCTGTACAAAAGCTGCCGGTAATCGGCTTTACCAATACATGTTCCTTGATGACCTATGGCTATCATCCCGAACTGGCGGAATATTCTCCGTATTTGGGCGCGGCTTATTCCGTAGTGGAAGCATTGGCAAGGATTACTGCACTGGGCGCAGATTACAAAACGTGTCGCTTAAGCAATCAGGAATATTTTGAACGCTTAGGCGATGATCCTGATAAATGGGGCAACGTGACCCAGGCAATGCTGGGACTCATCGAAGCACAAATGGCATTTGAAACCCCGGCGATTGGTGGAAAGGATTCCATGTCGGGAACCTTCAATGACATCAGCGTTCCTCCGACACTAATCACCTTTGCGGTTACTACAGAACAAAGTAAGCATATTACATCCGCCGCATTCAAGCATAGCGGCAGCTATATCTATTATATCAAGCATCATAACAAGGCTGACTATACACCGGATTATGAAGAATGTCGTCACAATTTCGACAAAATTCATCAATATATCAAGGATGGAAAAATCTGTTCAGCGGCTACCGTGAAATTCGGTGGTTTGGCAGAAACACTAGCTAAAATGAGCTTTGGTAATCATATCGGTGTGGAGGTAAACACGAAGGAATCGCTGTATGATCGCTCAATTGGTTCGATTGTAGTAGAAACATGCGAGGAAATCAACGATCCATCATTTGCGCTTTTGGGTAAAACTACGGCAGCGGAAACATTGAAAATCAACGGTGTCTGCGTAAAGATTAATACGGCAATAGCCACATGGAGCGAGCGCTATGCAGCCATTTATCCGGCAGCGGTCAATACGGATCGAAAGAAAATCACAACACCGATCTATGTTAGTGACAAGCCGCGCTTTTCCACAAAACAGATTGAACATCCGAAGGTTATCATTCCGGTATTTCCGGGACAAAACTGCGAATACGACACCGCCCAGCAATTTAAACGCGCCGGCGGTGATGTGGAAATCGCTGTATTTAACAATTTGAACGTGGAATCCATTCAGCACAGCTTAACCGGCTTGAGCGAGAAAATTGCCAAGGCGCAGATTTTGATGCTAAGTGGCGGTTTTTCCGCCGGTGATGAACCGGATGGCAGCGGTAAATTTATTGCGAATGTATTAAGCAACGCGCAGATACGCGCCGCAGTACAAACGCTGTTAGACAACGACGGCTTGATTTTAGGAATCTGTAATGGTTTCCAGGCATTGATTAAAAGCGGTCTATTGCCTTATGGCGATATTCGTCAGTTAAACGGCAATGAACCGACACTATTTCGCAATGACATCAACCGCCACGTATCCCATATTGCATATACGCGTATAACCTCGAATCGTTCGCCGTGGCTGGCATCCTATGAACCCAAAACCGTACATAGCGTGGCAATGAGCCATGGCGAGGGTAAATTTGTCTGTGATGATGCGACAGCTCAAATGTTAATGGAAAACGGTCAGGTCGCAACCCAGTATGTCGATTTGGATGGAGATCCAACGATGAACGGCTTATACAATATCAACGGCAGCTGCTTTGCGATCGAAGGAATCACGAGTGCGGATGGGCACATCTTAGGTAAAATGGGACACAGTGAACGTTATGAAGAAGGATTATTTCAAAATATCAGCGGTGACAAGGATCAAAACATCTTTGAAAACGGAATCAATTATTTCCGTCATCGCCGATAAAGAAAGGGTAGGAGTGAATTTATGAGTGATCAATATCGTAAGGCCGGCGTGGACTTGGAAGCGGGATATGAAAGTGTCCGCCGCATTCAAAGCCATGTCGCACGTACCAAGGTCAAAGGCGCAATGGATTCCATCGGTGCCTTTGGCGGCATGTTTGATTTAAGCACATTAGGAATGAAAGAGCCGGTACTCGTATCGGGAACCGATGGCGTCGGCACAAAATTAATGATTGCCTTTGCGATGGATCGTCACGATACGGTGGGCGTTGATGCCGTGGCAATGTGTGTGAATGATGTGCTTGTTCAAGGCGCACAGCCGATTTTCTTTCTTGACTACTTGGCGGTCGGAAAAAACGAACCGGCGAAAATCGAACAGCTGGTGAAGGGTGTTGCGGATGGCTGCGTACAGTCAGAATGCGCCCTGATCGGCGGAGAAACGGCGGAAATGCCGGATATGTATGATCCCAAGCATTATGATATTGCGGGATTCTGCGTCGGCGCAGTGGAAAAACAAAAGCTGCTCGATGGACAAAGCATCGCTGCGGGTCAGGTGTTAATCGGACTGCCAAGCAGCGGCGCTCATTCCAACGGCTTTTCCTTAATTCGGAAGGTGCTGTTCAAGGATGCTAAGCTGGACATTCATCAAGCCTATGAGGAATTGGATGGTCAGGTGTTGGGTGATGTTTTATTAACGCCCACAAAAATTTATGTCAAAGCGATCAAGCACTTACTTCCTGATGAAAAAATCAAGGGGATGTGCCATATTACCGGTGGCGGCTTTTATGAGAATGTGCCGCGGATGTTAAAAGAAGGACAGGGCGTGAAAATTAATATGAAATCGTTCCCACGTCCGAAAATTTTTGATCTGATTGCGAAAACAGGAAATATTGAAATGAGCGAAATGGCGAATGTATTCAATATGGGCATTGGCTTTATCCTCGCGGTAGATCAGGCGGATGTCAAGGAAACCTTGAAACATTTGAAAGAAATCAACGAACCGGCTTATGTCATCGGCGAGGTGACAGACAGCGGACAGGTGGAGTTGGTATGGTAAACATCGCCATTTTTGCCAGCGGCAGCGGTACGAATTTTGAAAATATCGTTAACCGCATCAAGGATCATTCATTACGCGATGTCACATGCGCCGTTTTGATCGTTGATCATGAGGATGCCAAAGCAATCGAACGGGCAAAAAGAGCAAATATTCCCTATCACTTTGTGAATCCAAAAGCATATGCGAACAAAGAAGGCTATGAAATAGAAATTCACCACATCTTGCGTGAATACAACGTCGAATTGATCGTATTGGCAGGGTATATGCGCTATATCGGCACGGTGTTGCTTAACGCCTATCCCCGGCGCATTATCAATATTCATCCCGCCTATTTGCCATCCTTTCCCGGGGCCCATGGCATCCGTGATGCTTATGAGGCAAAGGTATCCTATACCGGTGTGACGGTACACTATGTGGATGAGGGAGTAGACACCGGAGAAATCATTGATCAGTGCAAATTGGCGATTGATCCAAGCTGGTCACTTGACGAGCTGGAACAGCATGTTCATGCTTTAGAATATGAATTATTTCCGCAAATCATTCAGCGGGTAGTCGATCAAATAGAGGAGGAAAAACGATGAAAAGAGCATTGGTAAGCGTATCTGATAAAACCAATTTGGTGGAATTCGTAATGGGCTTAACAAAACTGGGCTATGAGATCATTTCCACCGGAGGAACCAAAAAGGCATTGGAGGCAGCCGGTATTTCTACAATCTCCATCAGTGAGATTACACATTTTCCCGAAATCATGGATGGTCGCGTGAAGACACTGCACCCTAACGTACACGGCGCTTTATTATGTGTTCGTGATAATGAAAGCCATGTAAAGCAGCTGAAAGAGCACAATATTGATTACATTGATCTTGTTTGCGTTAACCTGTATCCGTTTAAGGAAACGGTTCAAAAGGCGGGGGTGACACATGAGGAAGTGATTGAAAACATTGACATCGGTGGTCCGTCCATGTTAAGAAGCGCTGCGAAAAATTATCGCTATATCCCGGTGATCTGTGACCCGAAAGATTATGATGCGGTATTAAACGAGCTGCGCGAGCATCAGGAGACATGCCCTGTCACAAGAGAGTATTTAGCGGCGAAGGTATTCCGTCATACAGCGCGCTACGATGCGATGATAGCCGAATACTTAACAGCACGCACCGATGTGAAATTCCCGGAAAGCTATACCGTTACATATGATAAAGTACAGGATTTGCGCTATGGTGAAAATCCGCATCAGGCAGCGTCCTTCTATAAAAATATGAATCCGCAGTATTCCTTAGCCAATGCCAAGCAGCTTCATGGCAAGGAATTATCGTATAATAATATTCAAGATGGCAATGCGGCGATTGAAATCTTAAAGGATTTACAGGGACAATGTGCGGTTGTCGGCTTAAAGCACATGAATCCGTGCGGCGTCGGTATCGGCAAGACGATCGAGGAAGCATGGGATAAGGCATATGAAGCAGACCCGGTTTCTATCTTTGGTGGTATTGTCGCAATGAACGGCGAAGTAAGCGAAAGCGTTGCCGAAAAGCTGTCAAAGATCTTCCTGGAAATTATCATCGCGCCGTCATTTACCGATGCGGCATTAGCGATTTTAACCAAGAAAAAGAATATTCGACTCATGGTTCTGGATACCGATCTGGAGCCAAGCGCAAAGAAAAAGATCACGTATGTTAATGATGGCTTACTGGTACAGGATATTGATGATAAGCGCATTACGGCTGCCGATTTAACATGTGTGACGAAGCGTCAGCCGAGTGAAGCGGAATTAGAACAGCTCTTACTGGCATGGAAAGTAGTGAAGCATGTCAAATCCAATGCGATCGTATTGGTAAAGGATAACATGACCGTTGGTGTAGGTGCCGGACAGATGAATCGAGTTGGCGCCGCTAAAATTGCGATTGAACAAGCGCAGGATAAAGCGCAGGGTTCAGTTATGGGATCGGATGCCTTCTTCCCGATGAGCGATACGGTGGAAGCCGCAGCCGCAGCCGGTGTCACAGCGATTATTCAGCCGGGCGGTTCCATTAAAGATCAGCTCTCAGTAGATGAGTGCGATCGTCATGGCATTGCCATGGTATATACCGGAGTGCGTCATTTTAAGCATTAATGAATTTCATCATGCCGATATTTCGGTAGAAAGTCATCGAAATGATGGTTGATTCTGGAAAAAATTATTTGTATAATGGTAATTGTAAAGAATGAGTTTTAGAGAAGAGGAAGAAACATGAAAAAGTTATGGACAGGCTCTTTATGCATGATTGCCATTACCGCCATATTAACCGGCTGCTTTGTGATCGGTGATCATCTTGTCAATGCGCAAAGCGCTGATCCTGCGTATACCGGTGATGCCCAAGAAAGCAACATGGTGACGATGACGAATGAAAACAGTGAAGCAAAAATACAGCCCTTAAGCAGCGATACGGAAATACGCATATTGATTCATACCGGACCCGATGGTGCGGTGATGGGCGATCCGATCTTGTTAAAGGTCAACGGCGTGGAGAGAATTTATACTCCCGATAGCAGCGGTGTAGTTTCCCTGATGGTGGATTTGAGCAATGGTTTTGTGCTGATTGAGCCGACACCGGTGATGTATGTGGAATATAATCCTACCAGAATAATGATTGATCCGGCAAATGTGCACAGTGAATATATTTTGACGCGGATGGATCTGGATACGACTGAGGAAGGCGTGGGATTTACACTGGTCGGTAAGAGCGAAGCGGAAAATGAAGCGTTTGCGGCGACACAAAAGGTGACCCTTCCAAAAGGGGAAACAGCTCGCTTAGAGTTGACACTTCCCGCTACGTACCCAGATGGTACCATCTATTATGGCTACAGCACAACGTCAGATGCGGATGGTGTAGCGAATTATGAAGCTTATCATGGGGTGCTGGAAATCAGCGAAAATACGACAATCTGCGCGTATGCGGATGAAACAGCGGTTGGTGGAACAGAGTCAATGCGCCTTTGCCGAGTAATCAGTTTTGCGGATGATAACAATCCTGAAAATCCCGGTGATGATCCGGTAGAAAAGGACGATCCTAATAAGGATTTAACTTATAAGGATGAAGATGACAATATCTACACCAACGATGAAGTGAAATTACAAATAGATGCGATGGATGAATACGCAGAGTATGAGGCAGTGATCAAGGATTTCCCGGAATTTAAATACATTACTTCCGATCATGTGAATTTCTTAGATGTAAAGCTGCTTGCAGGAGATGTAGAAGTTCAGCCGGATGGTTCTTACGAATTGATACTGCCTTATCCAAGCGGTGCCGCTGCCAAGGATGAATTTGTTCTGTATCAATTTGTCAATGGTGAATTAGAAGCATATCAAAACGTAAACTATACTGCCGAAGCGGATGGCATTCACTGTGTTATCACCAATACGGGAACATTTGTGATTGGTTGGAAAGAAACCGCGACAGATATTAATGAATCTGATCATGCTAAAGTAGATGAAAACAAGGATGAAAAGCTGTCAAATAAAGCGAATAGCGGCGATACAGGAGGCATCAATACCGGCGATGCAAGCAATCCGATGTTATGGATCATGATTTGTACTATAGAAATCATCGGCGGAGTATTCTTCTTTCGTAAAAAACGCAATGCATCATAACCATACTGTTTCATAATTGCAAGTTTATAACAAAATGAGATTTAAAGAAGAACGCTGATGTGATAGCGTTCTTCTTCGTTTTCGTACCCACGGATTTCGTAGTGCTATGAAACCATAATATAGTTGCTTAAAATGTCGTTCTTCATTGAAAATGATAGTGTGAACTATTCTTAAATGGAATGGCTGTTTTTCCTCTTTTCATTTGATTGCTTTAGATAATGTGGCTTTAATTGCGCCTTTGGCATGAATGCGAACAACGCTAACTTCATCGTGTGTTGCCATATAAGTCAGTTTCTCTAAATATGGTCGAACAAAATCTGGCTTTCTTTTCCCTAATACCCGAAACATTTCTGGTGCTTCTATTCGGACTCTTTCGTTTTTATCGTTAAGAAGCTCTGCAAATATTGGCAAACAATCTTCATACACTGCTGGTGTATTTGTTGCAATGTTTTCAGAAGCCCATATAAAACTCAACCGTACATTAGGGTTTTTATCTTTTGCCAAGATAAATAGTTCCTTAAAATAAGGGGCAACAAGGCTGTAATCTGCTCTGCCAATACGTCCTAAAGCATTAGCGGTACGCTCTCATAATAAATCATTTTCTGAAACGATAAAAGCAGCAATATCTTTTGTATATGGTGCGATTTCCTGCGGATACATCAATCCCATCTCTCCTAAAAGCCACATTGCTTTGGCCGTTATATTAGGAGATTGATTTTCAAGCAAGGAAGCTACATAAGGAATATTTTGTTTCCAAATAGTTTTATCTTTTGTCAGTTGACCGAGTTCACGATATAACTTTTCATCCATAAGCGCTGTTTTTACCTTTCTTTTCTCTTTTCTCTCGCAGGCATAATAATCCTACAACAATTATGCACAATGTAATGATACTTGCTATTGTTGACGACATTGTCATTTTGGGGAACTGTTCAAATTTCAACATATAGGTCACAAAAGCATTGGGGAGATTCACAAAATATGCGACAATCAAGTTGTTTCCAGAAAATTTGTAAGCAGTAGCAAACCCAATTCCAACGGCGAACAACAAAAGAATATCCTCAAAGGTACGAAATCTCGGATAACCCAGATGGTAGAACGAAAACATCAATCCAGAAACCAGAATTGCGGTTATTGTGCCAAATTCTTTCTCGAACTTATTTTGGAAAAAACCACGGAATAAAAACTCTTCAAAAAAGGTTGTCATAATCAGCGGCACAATCCCCATAGGAAGCAAGTTCAATGGCATAAATCCACCTTTAGCCACTATAGGAATAATCTGTCCTCCAATCGAAAAAGCAACAAATACTACTAAAATAAAAATTTGCTTTTTCCCAAGTTTCTTAATCCCAAGGAAGTCGAATACATTTGCCTCTTTCCATAATAAGAAAAGGGGGACTAAAAAGCTAAACAATATGCCATACAGGACATTATAGAAACAAAAGTAATATATCGGTTTAAGAAGCAAATTTGCACAGCCGACACAAAGCACTAATAGTACCTCTAATGTTGATGCTATAAAAATTATTTTTATCTTATTCATTTTGCTTTGTTCTCCCTCTTTTTATTAAAATCTTTGATAACCGTTACTAGGAATTTTTCCGCTTCAATCACCATTTCCTGCTTACATTTTGGGCAATAAAGTGGAAAATTCAGCAGGACAGTATCTTCTCTAATTTGATTACGGGTTTTATTTCCGCAAACAGGACAGCGCACCCATTCTGTGTTTTTCATTTGACCACCTCGCTATCTTAGGACAGAAGATTATGAACTGCCCTGTAAACAAAAGGAATATACATACAAAGCAAAGTCAGCCGTTCCCATATTCCCTCATATCTCAGCATCGTGTTTTGAAATTGCTCTTTATCTCCCAAGATAAAGCAGATAAAGAAAACCAATGCTAAGATAAAGGCGATAATCGACACAACACCAAAAATAAAATCATTCTGCTTAAATGCCAAAATTCCATTTAACAGAGGGAAAAACAAAAATATCATAAATCCTAATGCCGCACTTAATCCGTGTATCTTTGAGGCAGCAGTAACTATATTTTTGCTTTCATTTACACTGAAAAATTCAGAAATAAGCCCTGCTCCAATAGCAAAAATGCCAATCGAAAGCAGCACAAAAACTGCCAAAACAGGAAACCTTACTCTTATAGATAGGAATTATACAATTGCTGAAAATGCAAGGAAACCTCCAAGCCAGATAAGCCATAAATTATAAATAAGCCGGACAGGACTTCGGGGGTTTCCTAAAGCACTCATAACCATTATTTTCCCGTTATATTCAGCATAAAATTGTTCCAATACCAACGGGATAAAAAACTCCCCTATGATGGTAAATAACAAAATAATATTAAATAACCGATTGTCCATTATGTTCCTCATCTCATGATTCTTCTAAAACTTTGCTATATTTCCTTGAAAGTTGTGTGCTTTTTCCAACAGCGGTCCTTTTGCTCCCATTGTAAAAGCAATATCGCTGCTGCGGATAGATAACAGTTCCATTCCAGGCTGTAATTCCAAAGCTTTCAAAGTGCTCTGCGGCAATTTTATAACTCCGTTGCTGTCAATGCCTAACCAAGCGTATTTACGCCCTTTATATTGAATAAATTCACCCGCTGAAAGCTGGCAATCTCTTAATGCAGGGCAATCCTCTAAAATATGTTTTAACTTTGAATCCGACAGAAGCGAGAAAGTCGTAACGCAAAATCCTCCCGTTATTTTGCTTCCTGTGAAAATAATAACCTTATCATCCCGTGTAGCATCATATTCAGACAATGCCTGCGGAGGAATATGTATTTTTAAATCGTCCCTCACAACAGAAAGTCCAAATATGAATTTACCTCCTTTGTTAAGTTGCGGCATAAAAACCCTCCTTTGTCGCTATTCCATTTTTAGTTTAGATATGGTATAATAGTAATATCAATAAATATTACTTCATATATATAGTAGTACAAACACAAAGAAATGTCAAGGAGGAATACAAGTGTTATCAAAGCCCGCAACTATGCTTTTAGGACTAATTTACGAAAAACCACTTAACGCATACGAAATAATCAAACTCTTAAACTATATGAATGTAAAATGGTGGTTTAATGTTGCTGATTCCACCGTGTATTCTACTTTGAAAAACCTTGAAAAAAAGGAATATATAACAGGCACAACTGAAAAGGTCGGAAATATGCCAGACCGTACTGTTTATAGCCTTTCTGATAAGGGGAAAGATGAATTTATAGCTACACTGCGTGCATCCATCCTGCAATTCAATTATGATACAAACATTTTTTCTATTGCAGCTTTCTTCCTAAATATTTTCCCTCCTTATGAACAGCGGGAACTTATGCAAAAACGCCTTAGTATTTTGCAAAAATATCGTGATGGAATTGAAAAGCAAGTCAATCCCTTGTGGGAAAGTGAAGTTCCTGCCATACATTCAGCGAATGTAAAACGAATGATTGATTTGGTAGACGCTGAAATATCAGGAACGAATCGTTTGCTTGACAGCTGTAGTAAAACCGATTAGTATAGCGGTATAAAAGAGCAGATGAGTTTATGAGGTATCTCACAAGCTCATCTGTTCTGTGTTTTTGCGTGTGGCTCGGTGATGACGATTCTGCGCACGCTCTTATGTTACCTAGCCGTCTTATCCATTCTAAGGCGTTTTCTTCCTTTAGCCCTTTGTTATGTATCGTTCCTGATTCATGCCCTCTATGAGCCGCACAAAGCGTTCCTGTGTATGTCTGTAACTGTCGGCAAGATAAGCGTTAAGCCTGCCGCTTGAGAGAAGATTGGTGTTTGTAACTTTTTAGGTCTGTTTCAGATAAACTAAATGCCGCTGTCCCCAGATGCCTAATGTCCGTTCTTCTTCGGTGGGTAATTTCAAAGTCGGGATTAAATAAGTATAAAAACAAAAAGGCGATACGGTATCAAAATAGCTAAAAAGATGTTATAATGCTACAGAAAGCAATAGGTGATAAGATGTTAAGATCAATTTTCAGCGGGTGGAGCTTTTTAAAATGGCTGTTGAACGGAGCCATAATGATACTGACAATTTTTTTCTTGTCTTATTTCGTCAATCCGATTTTTGCCGTTGGTTATGTCGCTATGCTGCTGATTCATGAAATGGGACATATCATTGCGGCACGAGCCTATGATGCGATTGTTCGTTTTGGCGGCTTTACGCCCTTCGGCGCTTATATTGAAATTATCAATAAAACCTCAATCAAGGAGAATGCGATTATCGCAATCAGCGGTCCGTTATGCGGTTTGTTGGCAACGATTCTATATTTGTTTCTGTTTTATTTTCTAAAGGATTACACCTTCTTATGGCTCAGCTTCTTTGGCGCAGTGGTATCCGCATTGAATCTATTGCCGCTGAATCCGTTTGATGGCGGTAAGGTCATTGCGGGAACATTTAAGTTCTTCCCCTTGTGCTTCATACCGCTTTTGGCTTATGGAATTTATCGCATGATGGATCAGATGATCCTATTGGTGCTGTTTACCTTTTTGATTCTGTATATTTTTTATGATTTTATGACCACAAGAAGAAGGAATCGCTTTAAAGATCTTGTACAATATAAAAAAAGCACACGAGCACTCATCTTCCTTGTGTACTTGCTGGTTTTTGTGTTACTGGGAGCATTGATCGTTACGATGGTGATGGAATATCGCGAGGCACTGTTGCCGCAGATTGACTTATCTCAGCGTTTCCATGAATTCCAACAATGGCTGTCTTCCATCATACCGTGGTGATAAACAAGCATAAGAAAACCTCAAATATTGAGGAGTTTTATCGATTTGGCGGAGGTCAATACGCGAAGTTATATGAAAAGAAAATTTGAAACGAAATGGGTTTAACACCTCCATAAGAAATCAAAAGTTATGCAACGACGAACAATAGATTCTGAAATTGTTTTCTATCGCCGGAAATCTTTTAACAAGAAGATTTCCAAAGGCTCGTTTGGCAGTAATAATGAACCACAATCCACGTAACCGCTTTTGCGATAAAAGAATTGTGCCTGTTCCGTTGATAATGTCGAGGTTAAAACCATAGTGTATTCCTTTTTTAACATTTCTTTTTCCCAGAAATCAATCAGTTTCTTTCCATATCCTTTTCTTATATCATATGGCAAAATGTACAACATATTGATAAACGGAATATGATCCCAAAACAAATGAAATCGTAACCATCCGACGATATGATCATGATCAAATAGGATGATCACTCTTTTTTGATAGATAGCGTTCATCAGCTCCGCTTCCGTAATATGCTTATCCCATTTACGCAGTATTACAAAATCGTTTTTATCGGCATATCGAATCATACTAGAACCTTTTTCCTAATATAAAAAATTGTATCACAGACAAATAGAGATCACAATCAATGTTTCTACGATATTTAGCAAAGGCTTTTTTTACCTATGCCATGATGAGATTACAGTCAATCAAAAAACCTCGAATATTGAGGCTTTTTTGTACATTATTCCAGATCGGCATGACGCTGAAACATCGTTTCTGCCGTTTCCTTCATGTGATCCATCAGCTCCATAACAGTGGCATCATAGGTGATGAGCTGCATCTGTTCGAAGGCATTGCCCATTGGCTGAATGGAGGTAATGTCGATACCCGCATTCTTCAGCTTTGGTGATACACCCGGCAATACGACGACCACATCTGCCATTAAGCCAATAGTGGATTTAGCATCCATCGTAATCAATGCGATTTTAACGCCGTTTTTCTTTGCTTTGCGCGCCATTGCCACCAAGCTGTCCGTTTCCCCTGAGCCTGAGCCGATGATTAACAGATCGCCTTCATGCGTATGGGGATTGGTAATTTCACCGACCATACTAACCGACAAGCCTAAATGCATCAAGCGATTGGTAAAGGCGCGAATCGCTACTCCGGAACGTCCTGCACCGGCAGTAAAGATATGCTTGGCATTGAGAATTTCTCTAACGAAAGCGTCAAATTCATTATCCTTGGCATATTGTAAATTGTGTAACAGTTCGTTTAGAATTTTTTCACTGTAAACTTTTACGCTCATATTCGTTCCTCCTATGCGTGCATCTTAGCAGCTAAAGCCGTCGCTGCGGCAACCGGGTCATCAGCTCTTACGATGCCGCCGCCGACAATGATGATCTCCGGTTCATATTTCATATATTCTTCAATGGTGTCAAGATTGATCCCTCCGGCTACCGCCAACGCGGTATGCTTTACATATTGGCGTGTTTCCTTTAAATCATCAAGCGGAGTACGACCCACAGCCTGTTGATCCAAGCCGGTGTGGATCGCTATGACATCCACGCCCAATGCTTCCATTGTTTCCACGCGCTTTCGCAAATCCGATACGCAGATCATATCCACAACGACTTTGCGTCCTGCCTGTTTGGCACTCTTGACACAATCCTGTATCGTTAGATCATCGGTAACGCCAAGCACCGTCACATAATCGGCACCGGCTTGAAATGTAATATCCGCTTCCAATGCACCGCCATCCATGATTTTAGCATCGCACAGCACCTCTAGCGATGGATAAGCCGCTTTAATCGTTTTCACAGCCTCCATGCCATATTGCATCATAAAGGGAGTTCCTACCTCTATAATATCAATAACATCCTTTACCTTTTCCAACAGGGTCATGGTTTCTGTTAAGGTGACATCATCTAAAGCAATCTGTAATTTTGGTTTCATAACAGTCTCCTTTCTTTATCCTTTTCATCATGTTCATTATATTATTGGGAAAGGTTGTTGTCAAGAAATGTAAGCGTATACAAACAAATTAATTCCAATATTTTACCTTGTGATATATTGGAATTTTTGCTATAATGCAGTTGGTGATTCATATGACTAAAAAATTAAGTGCACAGCGCCGCAATGAAATTGCTCAGCGGCTATTTCAAAACGGCAATATTCATATAGCGGATTTGGCTAAGGAGTATCAAGTATCCACAGAAACGATCCGCAAGGATTTAATCTATCTGGAACAACAGGGGATTGCGCAAAAGAGCTATGGCGGCGCAATCATATCAGAAGGAATGCTGGAGCGTCCGTTTTCGCAAAAGGAAACGGAGCATGTAGAAATCAAAACCAAGCTTGCCCAAGCAGCACTGCCATGGATTCCGAAGCAGGGAACAATCTATATTGATTCCGGAAGTACGAATACCATCTTGGCAAAGCAGTTAATGATGCGCGATGATTTAATCATCATCTCCAATGCGATTAATATCGTAGCGCTGTTATCCCATTCGCAAAACCAGGTGTTTTGTATCGGCGGACAGCTGCGCAATTCCAGTAAAGCGGTAATTGGCTTTTGGGCTACGGATGCGATTACGCAACTGCGCATTGATGTTGCCTTTATAGGGACAAACTGTTTTGAAGGGTTTCATGGGCCATCGTGCACCAATTATGAAGAAACGCAGTTAAAACAGCTCGTTGTAAAACAGGCTCAACAAACAATTATAATGGCAGATCATACAAAATTTCATCACACGAGTCAATTTCAAATATGTCCGTGGAACGATATCACCGCATTGATCACCAATCATCATGAAACAGAAAATAAAAAAATTATGGCGGAAATAAAAGCGCGAACGATGTTGATCTATGCCGAAGATTGATGGTTATTGCGTTAAAATCACCGGTTGTACACAAGTTATTTTGAGGCAAGTCAACCGGTTTTCATCATGCTCATCATACTTTAAATATAAAATACAAAGATTACCAGTGCAAGCAAGCGCATTTTACTATATAATATAGATAAGGTTTTTTACCTTCATTAATCATAAGCAAAAAGTAATGATAGAATGAAAGGAAAAAACACTTGTTAGTAATTGATTAATACAAACAAATGACTTGTGAAAAAATTGGAGAATTTTTACAGTTTTGATGGGCAATCTCCGTTGCGAAACGGCCTTGTTATGTATAAACTGGAAAGGATCGGTATAAAATAGTGTTATCAGCGTGTGCAAATTAAGGCAAGTTTGACAAGTTGATTTTCGTATGCTAGAATAAGCAACGACCCTAAAGGAGGAAATTTATGAAGCTGAAAAGAATATGTGCTTTTCTAATCATGGTTTTCTATCTCTCCGGCTGTGCCAGTGATACATTCGACACGACGATGGAGGGTGATCGGCAGGTAACCAATGCGCAGCTGTCACAGTTGACCTCACGAGATAACCGACAGCTTGCTTACAACATGGATGGCAAGATGAAGACTTCCTTAAAGCAGGAAGTTAAGCAGTATGCCGTTTCTAAAACGTTAACGAAAAAGCTGGTGGATCAAGAACCGGTACAGGAATCATTAAAGAATATTATGGCGCTCAGCGAGGCAGAACAGTATAAGGTGGAAAAACCGGAACCTGAGCCGGAAGTAAAAGTCCCTGATGACAGCACGCAGGTCGCAGCCAGCGATGCATTTGAGGTGTATACGACTTTATATGGCGTGGATTGCTACGGATGCAATGTCCGCGAGGATGGCAGCGGCAACACGGCAATCGGCGTTCAGCTGAATCCCAATGTAGGGGTGATGCAGAGCGATGGTACTTGGCTCAGCGGTTTGACTTATGATGGCTATTATATCATTGCGATGGATCCTTCCATCCCCTTCTATTCCATTGTGGAGATTTCCAATCACGGCTTAAGCGGCATGGGATTCTCTCCTGATGTACCGATAAAATGCATGGTATTGGATCGCGGTGGTGCGATTTACGATAATCATATTGATTTGTATATAGGCAGTGAACAAGATGTGAATCAGATTCATTATGACGGCTCACAGGCGGTGGCACGCATCTTACGTTATGGCAGTTAGCTCTTTTGCATAGGAAAAACGATCATTTAAAAAAATCATTGGGGTGGAATACTTTTTTAATACGCAAAAAACAGGAATATTTATGGGAAATAGTTTCGGGAAATGAATCGCTCGTTTCATGTTTACCCATATCTGACTTTCATATCTTTTATTTATGAGTATATGATGCCTTTGCCTTGGTCAATGCATGACCAAATTTAGCGCAAAGGCTTTTTATGCTTTTTTCATTTGCGGTTTTTTTACGCTGGCCGTTATGATAAAATAAAGGGGAAAGGTTGTAGCGTAATGAAAGTAAAAGAAATTATTGTGGTCGAGGGAAAGCATGATACCCAGCGATTACAGAAGTTTGTAGAATGCGATACGTTAGAAACCGGCGGTTTATGCTTTGATTCGTCCAAGCTGGAACTCATTCGCTTATTACAAAAGGAACGCGGTGTGATTATTTTCACGGATCCTGATGGTCCCGGAGAGAAGATTCGTCGTACGATCAATGATGCGGTGCCCGGATGTAAAAATGCCTTTATTGCACGGGATAAGGCTAAAACCGCACGCAAGGTCGGTGTAGAACATGCGGCAGGCAAAGATCTTTTAGAAGCATTAACGCATTTGATGAGCTATGAAAGGAATCCGCTCCAAACAATATCATGGCGTGAATTTATGTCATTGGGATTGAGTGGCAAGCCAAATAGTCAGGATATGCGGGAAAAGCTGGGAAATACGCTGTTTATCGGCAAATGCAATGGTAAAACACTATGGAAACGATTGAATATGCTGGGACTTTCTTGTGAGCAGGTAGCGCAGCTGTTAAAGGCAGCGCAATGCCTTGATCAATAATAAAGGAGAATTGTATGAAAGCGATTATCGCTACTCCTTCCGCAACGAAGGAATATTTAACAAAATATCAATGTATGGCGAAGAAGGGATATGGCCAGAATTTTTTGATCGAACCGGGCATTGTCGATAAAATTGCCCGTCACGCGGTGATTTCCGATCATTGCGCTGTTTTGGAAATCGGACCGGGTATTGGCGCATTGACGCAGTTTTTATGTCGCTATGCGAAGCGGGTTATCGCTTATGAGGTGGATGAACGCCTGCCCCGTGTGTTAGAAGACAGCTTAGCGGATTGCGATAATTTCACCTTAATCATGGAGGACTTTTTAAATGTCGATGTGACATGCGTGGTTAATGAATTGACGCAAAAGGGTTATGATGTAGTGGTGGCTGCCAATTTGCCGTACTATATTACAACGCCGATCTTGTTTCAGCTGTTTGAAAGCCGTTCACCGATCCGGGCGATTACCGTCATGATGCAGAAGGAAGTGGCGGATCGCTTTCATGCCAAAGTGAACAGTGCTGATTATAATGCGTTAAGCATCATCACGCAGTATCGCTGTGAGGTGACGCCGATTATGAATGTACCGCGCAATGTGTTTATGCCTAAGCCAAAGGTGGACAGTGCTGTAGTGCAGTTTCGCTTTAAGGAAGTATCGCCGCTTGTGGATGAGGATAAATTGTTTGCCTTGATTAAGGCATGCTTTCGTCAACGGCGCAAAACAATTTTAAATAACTTGGGTGAATATTTGGGAAATAATAAAGAAAAAGCTAGGGAAATACTGGAGAAAGCGGAAATTGATGCGAAGATGCGGCCGCAGAATATCACGCTGGAACAATTCTTAAGATTATATGAGGTGAGCCTATGAAGGAATGGTATGCGAATGCCAAAATCAACCTGTGCCTGGATGTCGCAGGACGTTATGAGAACGGCTATCATGAGCTGAATATGATCATGGTTCCGCTCCAGCTACATGATACGTTGTTGTGGGAAGTGGCGGATGAGGATGCTTTTGTATGTGATGACAAGAGCTTGCCGATGGATTCCTCCAATACGTTAGTGAGAGCGGCAGCCTTGATGCGCAAAACCTTTGCGATCAATGATCATTTTCATATCCAATGTCAAAAGCGCATTCCGATGCAGGCAGGCCTGGCAGGCGGCAGCGGGGATGCGGCGGCGCTCATGCGCGGACTTTGGGAACATTATTCCCTGCCTTGTACATTAGCAGAACTCGCTGATTTAGGCAAACAGATCGGAGCGGATGTGCCCTTTTGTATTCACAATACATGCGCACGGGTAGGCGGGATCGGAGAACGTATCATTCCCTTTGAAAACCGTTGTGATTTTGGCGTGTTATTGGTGAAACCCCAACAGGGTGTGAGCACCAAAGCGGCGTTTCAATCATTAGATATTGATCAATGTCCGCATCCCAGTGCCAAAGCGTGTCAAGCGGCATTGATGAACGGTGATTTTGATCGTTTTTGTGCTCTGGCCCAAAACAGTTTGGAAACAAGTGCCTTTGCCTTGGTGAAGGAAGTGGCGCAGGTGAAACAGGAATTAATGGCGTTTCATTTTCCGTTGGTGTTAATGAGCGGCAGCGGTTCTACCGTATTCGCATTAAGCAATGATCGTAACAAGCTTCATGCCGTAAAAAAGATAATGGGACAGCGCTATGCGTTTGCGGAGGTTAGCGAATTGCTTGAACAGAAAGCATCTTAATAGATAAAAGCGAGTGCATCTTCTCATGAAAATGCACTCAATTTAATATTGAATATGATTTCATCCATAATATTGAAATCATTTCCTAGTAAATATGATCAAAAATGATTCATTACTCAATGATATGATAGCTGTATTTCCAGGCCAACAGTCTTTTCACCGCTTGATCAATTTGTGCTTCACTGATTCTGCCTTCATTAACCGCATTGAGTATTTCCTTTTTATTAGCTTGAAAATCAGAGGTGATAATCATATCATTGCCGGCTAATATCGCTTGTACTGCGGCTTCACCGTTATCGACATATGTCTTTACCGCATCCATATTTAAATCGTCGGTCATGATGATGCCGGAGAAATGCAGATTTTCACGCAGGATGTTATGAACCTGTTTGGAAAGGGAAGCGGGATGATTTGGATCCATGGAGGTCACGATGGTATGACTCACCAGAATACAGGGGGCATCGGCCTGAATCCCACTGATAAAGGGAAGGAAATCCGCCGTTTGAAATGTTTCATAGCTTCGCTCATCTACCGCGATTCCCGTATGGGTATCCGCATTATCGCCATAGCCGGGAAAGTGTTTCATGACGGAAATCATGCCATCATCATTCATAGCGCGAATCAGTTGAGATACATATGCGGCAGTGGTTTGTGCATCTTGACCTAAAGATCGATCATACATAAAAGCCATAGGGTCAATGGAAATATCCGCAACTGGCGCAAGATTCATATTTAAGCCGATGCTTTTTAATAATGCGGATTTTTCTGCGCTATCTGTTAATATAGCCGGTAGCTGTCCGCTATCATAGATTGTTCGCGGTGATGCGAAACGGTCAGCACGAAATTCAGGATAAGCGCTGACACGAACAACACTGCCCCCTTCTTCATCAACTGCCAGGATTAAGCCAAGCTTACTGGCATTTTGAAGGCGCTGTAATTTTTCCAGTATCGAGCCTTTGGTTTCATTGGCAAAATCCTTGCTGAATAAAATATATCCACCGGGATGATCGTTTTTAATTTCCTCCATCGCTCCATCATCATGGAAGCGAACGAGAAACAGCTGACCGATTTTTTCGTTTAAGGTCATGCTTTGTAATAAGGCTTCCGCTTGTCCATAATAGTTTGAAAATAACTCCTGATATTCCTTTGCGACGGTTGTTGCACGATCATGCATCGATGCGATGATTGGTGTGACATCACGTTCCTGTTGATCCTTATCCGTAATCAAATCTTCCGGTTCGCTGCTTGATTGGACGCGATGGATGACCCATAGCTCCATACCGACAGAGACGCAAAGGATCACAGCCAATATGATTAGGGTAGTTAATGAATTATGTTTTTTTTCACTTTGTTCTTTGTCCATCGTTTTCATAGCCTTTCTGAATCATCTGATACAACAAGTACACTTTCTTCACACACATCATTTTGAATTCTTATTATGTGTTCCTGAATGGTATCATTATAACATGAGTAAGTGAAAATGTATTAAGCAGATTGTTAAGAGTAATGAGGAATTGCATAGAAACAACAAATACATGGATCCTTTCCCAGCATATGGAAAAGGATGCCATAATTGATAAAAAAAAGCCGCAAAGCAGGCTTAGAAGAATTATATATAATATAAAAGGGATTCTTAAAAAACACTTGACTTACTAACTCCTATGGTATATTGTATTAATACAGGTAGTACAGTCGGAGGTGACAGGATGCTTAAGGTCAGAAAACTGGAAAAGCGATTACAGGATCATTTGGTGTTACAGGATTTGGATATGGATGTGGATGATGGCTGTATTTACGGCTTGATCGGACCGAATGGGGCAGGAAAATCAACGCTGTTAAGAGTTCTTTCCGGTGTTTATGAGCCTGATTTAGGCTGTGTCTGTATTGATGAACATAATATTCATAAAGAAGTGGAACAGCGATCACAGCTGCTTCTGATTGGAGATTCACCCTTTTATTTCCATAATGCGACATTGTTTGACATGAAAAAATTCTATCAGATTGCGCATCCGAATTGGGATGATGCGTATTATCATCGTTTGATTAAGCTGTTTGATCTGGATGATCATCAGCCGTTGGATAAATATTCTAAGGGAATGAAGCGCCAGGGCTTTCTCATTCTCGGCTTATGTGCGGCTCCGCGTTATTTGTTATTAGATGAAGCCTTTGACGGCTTGGATCCGCATATGCGAATGACGATGAAAAAGGAAATTGCTCAGCGTTTGGAGGAACGGCAAATGAGCGTTATCATATCCTCGCACAATCTTCGTGAGATGGAGGAAATATGCGATCATTTCGGTATATTGGAGGATGGGCATTTGATTACCTCCGGTTCGATGAGCGAACGGCTGAACGAGGTACATCGCTTTCAGCTTGCCTTTGCGGATAATGTCAATGAGGATATGTTTGCGGATTTGCCGCTGTTATCGATTCAGATTGATTCGCGTATTGTCAACCTTGTAGCGGAGGGGACTTTGAAATACTTGGAGGAAAAGCTTCATAATTTGCATCCGCTGATGATGGAAACGTTGCCGGTAACGCTGGAGGAAGTGTTCTTCTATGTGATGAAACAAAGAGAGGAGCGTAAGCATGAAAAGTCTAAAGCTTGAGGGTCTGCGTTTAACCCCTCAGGAACAACAATATGCCAAGCATTATATGAAGACGCATATGCGTTTGGCAATCGTCGTGGTCATCGTTTTATGTCTGTTTGTGCTGCATTTGCTCATACCGGATTCCCTAATCTATATTCCACTGTCAATATTTGACGGCAGTTTAAACGGCGTTGTTGGCGGCGAGGGGCTGTCCATGTTTTTTATCAGTATTTGTATATTGGCATATTTATTGCCGCTCTTTCAGTTTCGCTTTTTGATGCAGCGATCGGGCAGTGACTTGTATTTATCTTTGCCGATTGAGCGCAAACGGCTGTTTTATATTCATTACGGCATTGGCTTGGTGTTTCTCATCGCATGTGCGCTGATCGAACTGCTCGTCATGTTATGCTTTGTGGGATCGACAGGCAATGGCTTAAACGATCTGAGTCTCAATACGCGCTTTGTTTGCGGTATCTATATTGTACTGGGAGTTTGTCTCTATACGTTTTTTGTAGCGCTGATCATGCATTGCCATCGGATTTTGGATGGTGTGCTGATCTGCATCATCTATACTATTCTGCCGCTATTGATCTATTATTCGCTGGGCACATTCCTACATCAGGCACAGTGCGATGCCATGCATGCTGATACCTTTTATCGCTACTTTACGAATGAAAGTGTGATACAATATCGCGACATCGTCTTTATGTTTGCGGCATTGTTATCGATACCATGGCAGATGAATTGCTGGCTGGATGTGGCATATTGTGAGCCAGGCGCGTCCTCTTCGTTTTTAGTGGCAGCGCTGATTGCGTGGATGATTGTCGCAATCCTGTGCTATCTTCATGCACGAGACAAGATGATCCGTATGCGCAGTGAAACAAGTGGTCAGCCAACCCAGTCTTTACTTACGTATCCGCTGTTGATTCCCATATTGGCGCTGATCTTTGTGATGGCATTTGGCGGCGGTGAAATAATATCATTTTCGATTTTCATGATCTTGGCAGTTTACCTGCTTGCCTATTGTTTCGCTCAGCGTAAGCTTACCTTTGATTATCGCAATCTGCTTGTCTATGTTGCGATTGTCTTATGTAGCAGCGCTCTCTACCATCTTATCGGCATCAATCACTGGTTTCAAACGGTGAAGGAAATACCGGAAGTGGATGAAGTGGAATATATGAATGTGGAGATTCAGTTCCGCAGCGAGGCGAATGAATTTGATTACAAGATAAGTGAGGCGATAAGCGATCCAAAAGTGATTCAAGAATTCATACAGGATCAAGAAATATTAGCGAAACATCATGAGAAAAGGACCGATGATGAACCATGTATAGCATCCGTTACCTTCTATTATCATTCCCAAGGCACCGTTGATGCGTTGTGCTATGAATGCCGCAAAGGCTCAAAGGATCAAGAAATGATTGATCAAATGATTTCAAAATGGCAGAAGAAAAATTATTTGACGAATCCGGAATATTTTGACAGTATTGATGCGGATATGGAATAGGAGGGAATGTAATGTTCATCATTAAACCACAGAGCCGACTGCCGATATTTGAACAGTTAAAAGCACAAATATTGGAATTTATCGCATTGGGAATATTGGCACCGGATGACAAGCTTCCCTCGGTTCGTTCGCTGGCTGCCGAACTGGCAATCAACCCGAATACCGTTGCCAAGGCATATCAGGAATTGGAACTACAGGGTTATTTATATACGGTTGCGGGAAAGGGATGCTTTATTTTGGATAATCATCTGGATGATCAAATCAAACAGGTCAAGCTAAAAGAGTTTAAAGAATCTGTCGGGGAGCTAAAACGGCATCAAATCGGGGAAGATGAGGTCATTACCGCAGTAAAGGAAGTATATGAGGAAGCAGGTGATCCCCATGATTGAGTGTCGAAATGTGTATAAATTTCTAGGGAAAAAGCAAGTGCTACAGGATGTGAATCTGGAAATTCAGGATGGTACGATCTTTGGCTTGATCGGCCCTAACGGCGCCGGAAAGTCTACGTTATTGCGGATGCTGGCAGGGATTTATCAATGTGACGGCGGTCAGATCGTATTGGATAATGAGCGCATTTTTGATCATCCCGATTCCAAGCGACAAATTCTGTTTATCAGCGATGAACCATTCCAGTTTTTTCATGCGTCATTAAAGGATATGAAAGAATTTTATCAGGACTGGTATCCGGTAGACGAGCGTTTATATCATCATTATTTAGAGCTGTTTCATCTCGATGAAAATAAGCCGCTGAAGAATTTTTCCAAGGGCATGAAACGACAGGCGTTTATTTTACTGGGACTTGCGGCATCACCGCGTTATTTGTTATTGGATGAAGCCTTTGACGGGCTGGATCCGATGATGCGTCATCATTTTAAAAATGTGATCAGTGAACGCATCGCCGATCAAAAGATGAGTGTGATTATCGCCTCTCATGATTTAAAGGAAATGGAGGCGCTGTGCGATACGTTTGCGATGCTGGAAAAGGGCACGGTTCGCACCAGCGGCGCTTTGGATCATGAGCTGGCAAAGGTACACCGCATCCAGCTGGCTTTTGACAAGGTGGTAGAGCCTGAATTATTTCATGATATGGATATTGTGACGATGCAGATACGCTCACGCGTCGTCAATCTATATGTGCGCGGTGAGGTGGAAAAAATCGAAGCGTATTTACAGACGTTAAATCCGCTGGTGATGGAAATTTTACCGGTAAACTTGGAAGAAATGTTTATTCAGGAGGTTTTGCATGATAAGGAGGGACTCGTGTGATGAATTATCAGCGTGCTTATCTGCAATGGTATTTCGGTAGAAATCACAAAAAAATCATCATGGCGGCAGCTTTCCTGCTTGTAAGCATGATCATTCCGATTTGGAACTGTGCTGCCAAGGATCAGATGGAGATGGTCATAGCGGTTGCCTATTGTTTATTGGCATTGAATACGTTAGGCGCATTGATTTTGCCGATTTTGCAGTTTCGTTATCAGATGAATCAGCGTGCCTGTGATTTGTATTTGCCGCTGCCGATCTCCCGCAAGCACATGTTTTTCATGCAGTTTGGCATCGGAGCGCTCCTGTTGGCATTGCCCAATCTGATTTATGAGATTGCCGTCTTGGGCAGTACGGCAGGAAGATCGTATTGGAAGGGGTATACCTTCCTAATGCTTATGTTACTGTTATTCAGCTTTGTGTTATACTGCTTCAACACATTTTTGGTGTTGCGTTGTCATAATCTGGCGGATGCGATCTTTGCGGTGGTTGGCTTTCTGGTTGCGCAGCTTTTATTGGTTGCGGCGATTGATAGCCTGTTAAATAATGCCGTGTCTAAGATATTACCCGGCGGAGGCTCCGCATATGAATTCTTTTCCATGGATCTATATATGTTTTTATCACCGGTGATTTGTGCGATTCGCGCCACGGAGGCTATCCATGTGATGGTAAGTGATGAAATCATGCACGGTTTTGCGACGTGGACACAATATTGTGATATTCATCCCCTGCATATCGCTTTATATGCAGTGCTGGCAATCGTTATCATTTATTTTGCCATGCGCACTTATGAAAAAAGCAAAGGCGAAGACAGTGAACAAAAGACCACTTCAAAATGGATTTATCCATCACTCATCACAATTGTCAGCGGCTGTTTGATTTTCGAAAATATCTTATCGCTGAATTATTTTATCTTTACAGTGATCCTATATTTCATTATGAATTTTGTGGCTCAGCGTAAAATTGCCGTTCGTCCGGAAATGGTGATTCGCTTTATCGTATTGGTAGCTGTCGCTCAGGTATTTTCACAGTCGTTAATTCAAACCGATGGCTTTGGCATGGTAAAGGATCTATATGATCGAAGTGAATTACAGAGTGTATATTTGGATATCAGCTTTATTGAAAGAGATGATGAAGAAGAAACAAATGCGCCAATACCGCCAACAACCGAGCCTACGTATTTGATGATGAATGATTGGAGTACTGATGAATGGCTGCTGGATCATGTCTATGCATTACAAAAGGATCTGTCTAAGGACAGTGATTATAAGGAAACATCAATGGCTAGCATCGATATTCATTATAAGCTCTCCAATCAAAAAATGATTCATCGCTATTATGTCGTTGACGCGGCGTTTCTTGATCAGTTGAATGCGATCTGTGATTATATATCATCACATGATTATATTGATCATGACGGGAATGAAGATTGATTATAATGGGTTAAGTTTGTTATGATTTAAAGAGGAAGAGAAATGTGATAGAAAAGCAAATAAAAGCCATTCTTTATCACGATGGAAGAATTTCTCACTCATATTCATCATAGAGCATACCCTTGATGAAAAAAGTTTTGATCAAAAACAAAAAATTCTCTTGCGATTTCAAAAAGCTATGCTATAATGTTATAGCACTTACTTTAGATTCGCATGAAATCTAAGGCGGAAGGAGAAAAGAATATGAAAAAAGGAATTCATCCGGAATACCATCGTATTATGGTAAAATGTACTTCTTGCGGTAATGAGTTTGAAACAGGTTCTACATCAAAGGAATTGCGTGTGGATACTTGTTCTAACTGCCATCCTTTCTATACCGGTCGTCAGCGTTTTGCGGCAGCTCAGGGTAGAATTGAGAAGTTTAATAAGAAATACGGTTTGGGTAAATAAGCAGAATTCACAGAAGCAGTGTTGTCATATGATGACACTGTTTTTCTATATCTTAATTCTGATGCCTTCCTCATGAAATTGATGTCGATGCATTCCTGATTCATGGAGTATATAAATTCAATTTTTATGCAGATTTATAATACTACTTTAAATTGCAAGTGATTAACAGAACAATCAACGCTAAAATTAAAGAAGCATTAAAGACATATCCTGTCATTATAATAATCGGCGCAAGACAAAACGGTAAATCTACAGAAGTATACCGATTTGTTGAAAAGGGCTATCAATATATGTCTATAACATTGATGAACGTAACCTTGCCCAGGCCGATTCGAAATATTTTATAAAAAGACACCGCTATCCGCTTATTATTGATGAACTCCGATATGCGCCGATATTGATGGGAGTAATAGAAGAAATTGTGAACAAGAACAAAAAAAGATAAAGGTTTATTTATCTTAACAGGATCGCAGACCTTTCAATCAATGAAAAATGTATCGCAATCCATGACAGGACGTGCGGCAATTTTTTATATGGAGCCTTTAAGTATGAAAGAAATTCATGGCGAGGCGGAGGTACCGTTTATTCCCAATGAAGGTTCAATAAAGCAAATGATGAATCATCCGTTGAGTGTAAAGGACCTATATGAACAGATTAGTCAAGGCTTATATCCTGAATTATACAGTAATCCGAATTTAACGAGTGAAATGTTTTATGCCCGTTATGGTGCGACGTATATTGATAGAGATATTAATGAATTATTAGAAGTAAGATATAAAAATAAATTTCATAATTTTATGCAGATATTGGCTTCTCTTAAGAGGATAATTTTAAAACGTAAAGAATGTTGTGTTTCTTCTTATCTCTTAATCTTACGTATCTATATTGAAATCGGATATTTCAAAATCGAATCTTTACAGTGATAAGATCGTGTAATACAATCTTTACAGCGGTAAGATAGGAGGAACTATTATGGAAGGAAAGGCATATCATCATGGTGATTTGCGCCGTTCACTCATTGAAATGGGAATTGAGGTAATTAAACAAGATGGTGAAGAAACGCTATCTTTACGCAAGGTTGCGGCGAAATGCGGTGTGAGTAATGCGGCGCCTTATGCCCATTTTAAAAATAAAGATGAATTTCTTATGGCGATACAACAACACATTATGAATCTATTTACTGTTTCATTAGAAGAAGTTTACGAGGAACACAAGAATACGAATTCCTTACTATCCATGCTTGGAAAAGCTTACGTTATGTTTTTTTATCAAAATCCCTTTTATTATGATTTCTTGTTTTCACGCAAAAATATTCGTATAAATCTGTCAATGGATCATTCTAGTGAAATAGATAATCCACCCCTTGCCATTCTTCAAAAAGCAGCCGTTTCTGTTTTTCAAAGGGCAGATTTACCGAAGAAAGTGATCCAGAATAAAATTATCGCCATGTGGGCACTGGTACACGGCTTAGCGGCTATCGTTATATTGCCTAATACAGAATATGATGACAAGTGGGAATTGCGGATAGAGGAAATCATTCAATCTATTTCCATACCGTATCAGACAGCGAAGGAGAAGTAAAAATGAATTTAATGATACATGATTTAAGTAAGGAAGAATTTAATAATCTATTTCACAATCTTGATGAGAACACTCATATTATTTCAGATACCGGCAATATCAAAAGCTGTATCGGCTGTTTTGGATGTTGGATCAAAACACCGGGCAAATGCATATTAAAGCTAACTATATAAAAGTCAAGCAATTTTATGAAAAAGTTTGAAAATATAATT
>CANDJN010000003.1 GCA_947385085.1 uncultured Erysipelotrichaceae bacterium
CAGATATACCTATCCACATGAAAGAAATTTTATTTGTCAGAGTGAATCATTGTTCAGATGCAGACATTGCGGAACTTTTTCGGATTTCAAAGGTATTTGGCGTTTCCATAATTGATTATGATGGTTCAACGGTTCTTTTGGAGTGTACACAGACAGGAAAGAAAAATGATGATTTAATTGCTTTGCTGAAAAGAAGGTATGTAAAAAGGATAGAGATTGCGAGAGGAGGAAGTGTTGCAGTTGAAGTTGTTAGTATGTCTGAAAGATAACGATATGAAGAATATTTGCTTGCTTTTAATTTGATGTTTTTGGGAAGGTTCATGTTATGAAATATGAAACCGAATGGATATATTGTCCTGTTTGCGGAAATAAACCCGTGAAAGAATTAGGATAGAGATGGTCTTGAAGAATTATCCCCTTTACTATCCCAAATGTAAGCAGGAAACATTGATTGAAATAAGCAATTTAAAGATGACCGTTATCGCTGAGCCAATGATCAAGTGAGCAATCACAGTTCATTGGCTCTGTTTCATTTCATAAGGTTTTAAGGCGAACGCCCACCATATAAAAAAACGGCGTGTGGTGAGCGGCATTGCTATGACCTAAAAGAAATATTTTTTTCGGGCGGTTATCCATCTGTACATACGAAGTAAATTTTATATATAGCACATCAAAAATAGGCAGGAAGCCTGTTAAAAAAAGTCCCTGCCAGTGCAACGGTACTTCTCTCCATGAAAGTAGAAGTACAATCTCTATATAACAGAATGAACCACATGCCGTTAACAGTGATGTTATGGGTAAAGGAAGTGGGGTAGTGGCTCTTTTTTGAGTGTACGACCAGAAACTTGATGAGGCTAAATGGTGGATAAGGTTTCCAAACAAACCGAAGTTCAAAAGGTAAACGTAAAACCAAGATATTAAATCAAGACGTTGTGAAAGGAAAAGGGCTCATGTCTGACTCTGTCCGCAAGAAATGACCGACTGAGTGCAAACAAAAGGGGAGATGAATAGAAAGATCAGTGGTTAACATCCTCCAAACAAGTATAAACAAAAGGAAGCGATCCATACTGTTAAGGACAAAAGCATCAGTAGTAGCCAAGAAGTTTTGTATTGCTTAAAACAGGTGGTGTTAACATGGATATTGAACAGCGCTGTGAGGTTTTACAACAGTTGAATCAGCTATTCGCTCGTTATGAAGATCAATATGATCTTGTTATGGAACAGATGGGGCAGGAAGTCATTACCGATGATTTTTTTGAAGATCTCTACGATATTTTATATGACTTCTTATTTGATGAAATGAAACTGCTTGCACGGGTGATGAAACTCATGGAATGGAAAATCAGTCATTCTGATCATAAAATAGCATAAAACAGGTATAATTAAAAATTCTTCCACATAGATTGAAGTGATCAAGGGAGGATTTATTTCTATGAATACACCTGAAATACTGAAAAATATCGCACAGCGCTGCGGCGGTGACATTTACTTAGGTATCGTAGGACCGGTACGTGTGGGGAAATCTACATTTATCAAGGGCTTTATGGAAAAAGCAGTGATTCCTTATGTCAATGATGAATATGAAAAAGCACGTATGGTAGATGAACTGCCGCAAGCTGGAGTAGGTAAGACCATCATGACTACCGAACCGAAATTTGTACCAAATAATGCGGCTTGTATTGAATTAGAAGATGGCTTTACGGTGAATGTACGCTTAGTTGATTGTGTCGGCTATGTGATTCCCGAAGCGAAGGGTTATAAGGATGAGGATGGCATTCGTATGGTGCGTACACCATGGAGTGAAGAGGCCATGCCATTTAATGAAGCGGCAAAAATGGGAACGCAGAAAGTGATACAGGATCATTCTACGATCGGTATTGTGGTTACTACCGATGGAACGATTACCGATTTATCAAGAGAAGCCTATATTGAGGCAGAGGCAGAAGTTATCGATGAATTAAAAGAAATCGGCAAGCCGTTTATCGTAGTTGTTAATACTGCCAACACGAATAGCCCTTCTTGTGCCAATGTGGTTGAGAAATTAAAAGAGAAATATGAGGTTCCGGTATTGGCGATGAGTGTAAATAATATGAGCGAAAATGATGTTCATAGCATTTTACGGGAAGCGCTATACGAATTCCCAGTATCGGAAATTAATATCAATATGCCGCAATGGATTGCTGTGCTGAGTGATGATCATTGGTTGAAAAAGAGTTTCAATGAAACCATTCAGGAAAGTATGTCGTCGGTAGATAAGCTGCGTGAGGTTGCCAATATTACCCAAGTGCTCGATGAAAACGAGCATATTGAAAGCAGTAATATTGCGACAATTGATGCCGGAAGCGGTGTTGTAAATGTCGATATCAGCGTCGCAAGCGGTTTATTTAATGAGATATTGAAAGAGATTATCGGAGAAGAAATCAACGATAAAGCACAGCTGATTTCCCTGATGCAGGAATTTACCAAAGCGAAAAAAGAATACGATGCAGTCTCCAGCGCCTTAAAAATGGTGAAACAAACGGGATATGGCTTTGCCAGCGCTTCCTTATCGGATATTCAGTTAAGCAAGCCGGAAATCATTAAGCAGGGGAATCGTTATGGTGTGAAACTGAAAGCAATCGCACCAAGTATTCACATGATTAAGGTTGATGTAGAGAGCTCATTTGAACCGATTATCGGCAGTAAAGAACAAAGTGAAGAATTAATCCATTATCTGTTGCGGGAGGATGGCAGTAATGATGAAACCATTTGGGATTCCGATATTTTCGGACGTAAATTAAGTGATTTGATTCGTGACGGTCTCAATGCCAAATTATCAATGATTCCCGAAGCAGCGCGAGCTCGCTTACAGGATATATTAACAAAATTGGTAAATAAAGGAAAGGGAAACGTCATCGCTATCGTTCTGTAAAACATAAAATTTTAGAATTTCACTTATAAAATACCAAAAACTATTGAAATAAAAGTGCATGAATGGTATGATATAACCATGTTGGAGGTAAAAAACATGAGTGAAATTTTGAATAAAAAAGCTTTGTCTGAAATCGTTGCAGAAAAGTTGGAAATGACCAAAAAAGATGCTGCGTTAGCAGTTGAGGCAACCTTTGAAACCATTATGGAAGCAATGGCTAAAGGAAACAAGGTAGACATCAGCGGATTCGGTAAATTCGAGGTGAAAGAGCGTTCTGCTCGTCAAGGTATCAATCCGGCAACCAAAGAGCCGATTCAGATTGCTGCAACGAAAGTACCGGCATTCAAAGCTGCTAAAGCTCTGAAAGAAGCAGTAAAATAGTAAAAGCAAGGTAAATGAAGAATGTATGATGGATTTTCTGTCATATGTTCTTTTTTATTAAACTATATAAACAAAGCGTGGGTGACGTATCGTGTATTTAAGGGCAAACGCTTTATTAATATATGATGTAATAGGAGTCAAGAATTTATGAAAAAAATCATATTATTCATGTTACTTTTATGTATAATAACAGCTTGTGGTAAAACAGAATCAAAAGGTGATAGCAATGAAAAACCGCCAACACCATATGGTATCAAGCCTGTCATTTATTATCATGGGAACTTATATTGGATTATAAAGGATATAAATGAATTGCCTAATTCTTATCATAGTTCCGGTGACAAAATAATCACAAGTGAAACAAATGAGGCAACCGTACCTTCAGAAGAATGTCATACATCAAAATTTAACAGTAACAACGTAGGAGCAAGCATCTATATTGATCCGACAAATGAAAATACCATCATAATAAATTGTGGTGATCATTTTCTTGTTTTTTCTCAAGATAATATATATTAATCTTAAACTATAGAATAAACCGGCATACGGAGAGAATGAAACAACCAATAGCCTTTACATCCATAATCGTCAAAACACATTACTTCGCATAATGTATCTTATGTAATATAAAAACACTGGTTATTTATAGAGTTTAATAGCTTATCAAGAATTATAACATTATCATCATTTGAGCCTGTTACAAATGATATTGATTATTTATAATCATCAATCTGCCGTTCATGATAATGAATCAATTATTTTCATTTCGCATTCATAATAGTTTTACTAAACACATTGATACGATTTCATAGCTAATCGGATTAAAAAATATGGTACTCACATCCCTTACACATTGTCTTTACCCTTATCACGTATCCCTTCATCACACTATAAAAAAAACACCGCATAGCTTGAAAGCTACACAGCGATGTGCAATCTCTTTAGAATCACGTCACGCGCTTTTTGTTCCAATGAATCATCTAAGGGCTCCAAATCCGTAAAGCTTATAACCGGATCATTGCGCTTGAGGCATTTATAGATGACAAAATCGGCAATCTCAGGGTTTTTCGGAAACAAGGGTCCATGCATATAAGTGCCAAGCACTTGACCGTTATAAAAGCCTTCCATATGGTCATCATTGTTATTGCCAAAGCCGGATAAAACATGACCAAGTGGCTTTTCAACATTACGCGTCTGACCGCCGTGATTTTCAAAGCCGACCAAAACAATGTCTCGATCATCCACATGGGCTTGTATCGCAATATTGCCAATACAGCGCTTGTAATTGCTGCCGGCCTCGGTGTAGTAATCAAAAAATTTCAATCCCTCAATTTTAGTGCCATCTGCCGCAATGTAATATTGACCGAATAGCTGATAGCCGCCGCAAATAAGCACGACAAAAGTCCCCTGCTCCATCGCTTTCGCAATCTGTTCTTTGCGATTTAATAAATCCTGCATTAACAGCACCTGCTCGCGATCAGCACCACCACCCAGGAACAATAAATCAAAGGTGGTCAGGTCCAATGTCTGATCAATTTCCAGCGTTTCAATATCACATTCGATGCCTCTTTTCTTACAGCGTTGTGAAAGCACCATCATATTGCCTTTATCACCATAAAGATCCATAATATTATGATACATCCAACAAACGCGTATTTTTCTATGCTGCATGAGCTTCATCCTTTCTCATCAGTGCACGGATTGGTGCCAAAGCAGTATACGTCGCAATAATGTAACTGCGCATATGGTATTGATACAACGTATCCAAAGCCTGTTTCTCATCTTCGATAACAATGATTTCACCGGGATAATCCGCATATTTGATTCTGAGTGCCATATCGTAGGCTCTTTTGCCTGTACAGATGATTCGCTGCGTAGACAGTTGTAGAACACGCTCAAACTGTGCATCATAAATCCAAGAAACATCGGTTCCATCCTGGGCATTATCGTTTAAAATAATCATCAATGCTTTTTCTTGTTTATCAAGTTCAATCGTTTTCAGCACTTCATTGGCTCCAGTGGGATTCTTTACCAAATTAAGGGTATATGCATTGCCCTGCCAGTGAAAGGTTTCATTGCGCCCAGCCGGCTGCTTTGTGTGGCGAAACACTGTTTCACAAGTATTAAGGGGAATATGAAAATGCTTGGCAACGCTAATAACAGCCAAACTATTATATACTGAATACAGGGAAGGAATTGGCGCATGATACACCTTTTCATCAAAATGAAAACTTCCCTGCGCAATGTCTATCTCACTGGCACATACATCCAAATCCGGAGTACCAAAATCACAATGCGTACAGTGAAATTCGCCGATATGTGAATACTGATAAAAAGAATATTTCAATGTGTGGTTACAGCGGGGACAGAATTTACCCTCGCTCGCTTCTTGGGTTCTCTTGGAAGAAGCGCTGCAGCTTTGCGCACCAAAATATAATACCTCCGCATTGGGCGCATGATCCTTGATCCTGACGACATTAGGATCATTGCCGTTTAATACTAAGGCTGTGCTGTAGTTTTCCACCGTTTGTTCGATTTTTTGAATAAGCTGTTCCATTTCCTGTGAACGATCCAGTTGATCGCGAAAAAAGTTTGTGATGACCAACATTGATATATGTAAATGCTTCATTATGTAAGGAATGTTTAACTCATCAACCTCCAGTACCATTACATCAGCGTGAATACGTCCGTTTATTCCTGATGCATTGATTAAGGCTGTCGCAATGCCCTCCTTTAAATTATCTCCTTTACGATTGGTGACGACCTTTTGTCCAGCCTGTGTGAATACATTCGCAATCATGTTGCAGGTAGAGGTTTTACCATTGGTTCCGGTCACTAAAATAATCGGACATTGATATTGAAAAGCGTGAAAAATGTTCTGATTCAGCTTTAAAGCTACCTGACCGGGAAAAGAGCCGCCACGTCCCAGCTTGGATAAAAGATAGGAAATCGTTTTGGTGAGAAACAATATCGGTATTTTCATTGTTACCTCCTATATAGTTGTCATCAGCTGTTGACTAGCTCGAGTAATCGGTCAACACAGGGCTTCATGAAATCATCAATCATAGCCTGTTGAGCGGCATCAAAGTCATCATCCTTATGGATCATGGCGACACTTTCCATCATTGGCAATTCTTGTAACAAGCATAATCCATTATTTTTCAGGAAAGCAGCTGTATCATCATTGTGATAAAGCTTGATTTGCTTACCGCAGTCAGGACAACGCACATAACTCATGTTTTCAATGACACCGAATACCGGAATATTCATCTGCTTGCACATATTGATGGCTTTGGATACAATCATTGAAACCATTGGCTGTGGTGTGGATACCATCACCACACCGCTAATTGGCATACTTTGCATGATGGTGAGTGCTACATCGCCAGTACCCGGGGGCATATCAATCAATAAATAATCCAAGTCGCCCCATATAACATCGCTCCAGAACTGCTTTACCGCATTGGCAACGATTGGTCCACGCCAGATCACCGGCTGATTCTCATCTTCCATTAGAAAATTAAGTGACATCAGCTTAATGCCATCTTTATCTACAACAGGCTCGATAGCGTCATTGGTGCCATAGGCCTTTGCTTTTACTTCATTCATCAAACGTGGTATGCTGGGGCCAGTGATATCCGCATCCATTATGCCGACCTCAAGTCCTCGTTTTCGCAGCTCTTTGGCTAGTAAAACCGTGCAGCTGGACTTACCGACGCCCCCCTTGCCGCTCATTACGGCAATTACTTGCTTAATATGATTGTTTGGGTTGTTAGTAACGCCGCACGTTTCCGAATTTTTCTGACATGATCCCTTACTGGGACAGGAATTACAATTACTCATTTAAAATACTCCTTTTTCCTATATAGTCTCTTTATCTTAAGTTTGCTCAACCGCGCCTATTTCAGACGATCTAGCAGCGATTTGCCAAGCTTGGGTGCAGGAAGATTAAAGTTATCCGCAATGGTCGCACCGATTGTCGCAAAGCTATCCTGAATCGGCAATAAGCCATGTCCCTTCATACTTGGTGAATATGCCAGCAGCGGCACCATTTCCCTTGTATGATCACTGCCTTTATACGTTGGATCGTTGCCGTGATCCGCTGTAATAAACAATAGATCGTCATCATTCAGTTTTTCCAAAACACTACCTAATAAAACATCAAATCGTTCCAGTTCCTCACCATAGCCGATAGGATTGCGGCGATGCCCCCACAAAGCATCAAAATCCACCAGATTCACAAAGCACAAACCGGTAAAGTCATGATCCATGACCTCGATGGTCTGTTCCATGCCATGAACACTGCTTTTTGATTTATAAGCTTCATTGATTCCTTCCCCATCAAAGATATCCTTAATTTTACCGATAGAGATAACGGCATAGCCATGTTCATCCAATTCGTTTAAGACTGTACGGCCATAAGGCTTTAAGGCATAATCATGACGATTGGCAGTGCGGATAAATTCCCCTTTTTTCTTGCCTATATAAGGACGTGCAATGACACGCCCTACCTTCCATTCATCCTTCATTGTTAATTCACGGGCTATTTCACAACAGCGATATAATTCATCCAGACCAAACGTTTCTTCATTGCCGCAAATCTGCAATACCGAATCGGCTGAGGTATAAACGATCATATTGCCGGTAGCGATTTCTTCCTCTGCCAATTCATCCAAAATGGCTGTACCGCTCGCCGATTTATTACCGATGCAGTGATGTCCGGTGCGCTTTTCCAATTCATCCAGCAATTCCTGCGGGAAACCCGTTTCGGTAAAGGTGATGAAAGGCTTTGTAATATGTAAGCCCATCATTTCCCAATGTCCTGTCATCGTATCCTTGCCAACCGATGTTTCCAGCATTTTCGTATAATAAGCCAAGGGTTGTGATACAGCTTTGACATGGGTAAGCGGATGTAGGTTTGCCAAGCCTAAACGCGCTAAATTCGGAATGTGAAAGGCAGGCATATGCTCATCAATATGACCCAGCGTATCTGTTCCCTCATCATCATAATCCTTCGCATTGGGCGCAGCTCCCACTCCCAATGAATCAATGACAATGGTAAATATGCGTTTGTATTTCATTCTGATTCCTCCTGTTTCCCTTTGTTGGCGCGGGGATGAAAGGAAGCATAAGCCTCCTTCAGCCGTTTATTTTGAATATGCGTATAAATCTGGGTTGTCTTTATATCGCTATGCCCTAACAGCTCCTGAACAACGCGCAGATCTGCACCGCCATCTAATAAATGAGTCGCGAAGCTATGCCGGAAGCTGTGCGCGGATAAGGATTCATCCAAGTGCAGTTCCTTTAACTGCGTTTTAATGAGCGTATGAACATATTGCCGCGTCAGGGGATGTCCCAAATGATTGATAAACACGTTAGGTAGACGCTTTTTTTGCCACTGTGGTCTTACAAGCTCTATATAATCGCGCAGCACTGTTACCGCTCGCTCATGCATCGGAATCATGCGCTCCTTATCCCCTTTTCCAATCACCCGTAAAAATCCTTGATCAAGATGCAGCTGATTCATCGTTAAGCTACAGCATTCACTGACTCGCAAACCACAGCTATATAACAATTCCAATATCGCATGTTCAAACAATTCCTGATCGCTGTTGCCAAAATGGTCCAGCATCATTAATATATCATGTTCATTGAAGTATCTTGGTAATTTTTGTCCATCCTTTTGTGACTTCGCAAAGACACTGGGATCGGGCTCATCAGGATACGTATAAGAAATAAAATGATGGAAATTGTGCAAAGTGGAAATCATGCGATTCACCGAATTGCTTTTTTTTATTTGCCGCTGTTCACTGATAAAGTTCTGAACGTCCAGATAGGATATATCTGCGATATTCTGCTTTTGATTTCGGCTTAAATACTCCTGATAAATGCGTAAATCGCGCTCATATGCCTGAACGCTGGTTACCGCCTTTTGATCCACCACACTGATATGATGAAGATAATCATGAATCGCATCCTGTATCAACACTTCCATCACCGTTTCTATTATACCACATTTTACCTGTATGTAATCGGAGAATGGTAAGAAACCATGACCGTTTTGATCATGGCTTTTCTCGTTAATATTACCTGTGGATGATTTTTGGCGGTAAAATACGACAATGTGCTTTTCCCTGCTTCATTGCCTCAATTAAGACGCTGTTTGCTTCAGTTTTTGATTCATCATACACAAACTGCAGTTTCTTAATTTCCATGTGATTAGCACGGCATAACAACGCCAGATCAATCAATCGTTCACTGCGATGTATCATATAGAGTCTGCCTCGTTCCTGTAACAAGCTGCTGATTTTGGGAATCAAATCCTCCAAGGTCAGATACATTTCATGTCGGGCTCTGGATAAATGCTCATTACGATTGACAGGATTGGCAACATGGCGCTTGAAGTATGGAGGATTACAGACGATACACGATACGGGATCGTGACGCAAGGTAAGAATATCCTCATGATAGAAAGTGGCAGATAACTGATGCAGTTCATTACAGTTGTAACGTGCCAGTTCACAAGCTTTGGAGTCAATTTCCACTCCGATGTACGCTTTAGGCTTTTTGGCCATGGCATATAATAACAATGCCCCGTTATTCGTTCCGATATCCATTACGACATCTTTATGGCGCACATCCATAAACTGCCCCAAAAGCATCGTATCGGTATTAACATGAAACATATCGGGATGCTGATAAAAATAAATATCTGTGCCCGGTAAATAATCATAAGTACACGAATCCAAATTCATAACGGACTCCTTTCCCCCATTATTATACATTTTATTTAACGGAAATAAAACCGCAATCAACTCTGATTTATTAAATCAAATTAAACAGTTTAATTAGCTCTACTAACAAGGTTGATTTTGCATATGCCGCAATGAGTACAAACAAAAAGCATATGCACAAATCGTTTAAGATACTGTTTGTCAACATTTTAAAATTCAAACGATCGCGATTGGAAGTGCTGTAGATTAAATACATGGATAATTGAATCGCACTGGCCGCAATCAAGCACGTCGACACCAGATCTAACAACACCTGCGGCGCTAATGTCATAATAATACCGACAATCCCCTTTAGTTGATAGCTGGCTAAAAATAAAGCGCAGGAAAAGCCGATCTGTAACCCCTTGGTGAAAATGATAAATGCAATAAAGGGTATACCGATAATACTTGTGCCAAGAAAGAATACCAACAAAACAAATAAAATACCGGTAAAGAATTGACTGACAAAGGCAGTATATGCATCTTCACTTTGATTGATGGTGGTTAAATAAGCGGATAGTGAATGTATATCGTTGTTATCGATAAAGCGGGAAAGAAAAATGCCCATTAAAAAGCCGAACAGAATCAAGATGCCAATAAAAATGTAAACATTCTTATATTTGCGCAAAAACCCATGATACAAATACTTTTTCATACGATCACTCCTAATAGAGTGTATGGGCTTTTGCCTAGAATCGTGCTGATTTTCGTTCGACTTAATTCTAGTGTTTTTTCATTTTAGCGGCTGTGGTGAGCTTTGCACCGGGAAGCTGCTTGTTTAATTGTGCCAGTACATGATCAATCGAGGAAGTGTCCTCCTTTTGATCCAAGGTGAAATATAATTGATCAATCGACTTGCTTTGGGAAAACAGCGAGCCTAATCCAATCCCGAGATGGCGGATCGGTTTGCCGTTTTGGTTGCGGTCAAATAATAACAGTGCCTGTTCAAAGAGGACATGTTCCTCATTAGTGTAATGCGAAAGGCTCATGGAACGTACCGCATTGGTAAAATCGTAATAACGAATGCTTACAGAAATCAGGGATCCTTTTAAATCCTCACTTTGTGCACGATGTGCTAATGATTTGGCTAAACGGCGCAATACCGTTTTGATTTCATCATATTCTTCAATATCACGATCCAATGTGGTGCCTTGTGATATGGATTGAACGGTATTGTTATAGGAAAGTCGATTCGTATCGTTGCCGCGGGCATTTTGAATTTGCGTATAGGAATGTTTTCCCAACAACGTTAATATTTTGCTTTCGTTTTCCGGATTTGCCAGATCACCGATCGTTGTTATGCCATTCGCCTGTAACAGCGGCTGGCTTTTCTTACCGATCCCCCACATTTCAGTTATCGGCAGCGGCCAAAGCTTGCGCGCGATCTCATGCTTGCGTAAGACGGTGATGCCCATCGGCTTGCGCATATCACTGGCCATTTTTGCCAAAAACTTATTGGGGCCGACCCCGATACTGCAGGGTAAGCGCAATTCATCATAAATGCGCTGCTGGATTTCCCATGCCAGATCCAAAGGACGCTTATAATGCGCAATCACCTCAGTCACATCCACATAGCACTCATCAATGCTTGCCGGCTCCACATAAGGGGTGAATTGGCGAATAAATCGAAAAAAGCGCTCGCTTAATTCCTCATACCAACTGAAATCGCCCTGTACGACGACTAATTGAGGACACTTTTCCTGCGCCATTAATAAGGGCATGGCGCTGTGAACCCCATAGCGGCGAGCTTCATAGCTGGCAGTGGAAACGACACTGCGTCGATGTAAACCAGCAACCACTACCGGCAGACCTTCCAAGGCGGAATTCTTCAGCACCTCCGCACTGGCATAAAAGGAATTGAGATCAATATGAAACAATACACGTCCAGCCATAAAAAAACTCCTTATCCAAGCATAATTATAAAGGATATGGAGTCGGCTTTCCAGTCTAACGATAGGAATTCACAACATTTTTATTCTTTAAGCGATGCTCTAATCTCAGCTTATCGGAAATCATAGCGATGAATTCCGAATTGGTTGGTTTTGCCTTGGAAGCTGAAATTGTATATCCGAAAATATCGTCAATCGCATCAATATTGCCACGGTTCCACGCGACCTCAATCGCATGGCGAATGGCTCGTTCCACTCTTGATGAAGTCGTAGAATACTTGCGGGCGATTTCCGGATATAGTACTTTGGTAATCTGACCTAAAAAATCGACATTCAAATAGGTTTCCAGAATGGCGGTTCTTAGATACATATAGCCTTTGATGTGGGCTGGAATACCGATTTCATGCAATAGCGAAGTGATTTCACTTTCCAGCTCCAGCTTTAACAGGCGCTCTTTTTCATCATCATTTAATGAAACTGCTGCGAATGAATCATTGGACTTATTGACAACCTGTAAACCATTGATAATATTGAGCTTTTCAACCAGTTGGGACATTTGAAAAGGTTTCATCATCAGATAATCCACTTTAAAATTCTGGATTTGTGAAATAATTAGTTCATTGATAAATGCGGTGGTACAAATAATATGATTCACACTGATTTGATTTTCCTTCAATTCCCTTAATACGCTAATACCATCTTTTTTAGACATGATCAAATCGATTACCAAAATATCCACTTGTTTACCATGAAGTTCTCGCAGCAACTGCTCTCCGTTACAGGCACTGCCAATGACATGATACACGCTGTGTTTACGTAGCTCATCTTTCATCGCATGGATCATGTCCATGCTGTCATCGGCTATGTAAACCTTTAGATCCTCTTTCATAATTTAACCTTCCTCCTACGCATTTATTATAATGTTTTTTCTAGCGCATGGTGTCGTATCATGTCATTTTGTTGTTAAAGTTTGTAAATTCTTAGGTTAAAATAATATAAAACGACTTTTTTGATTTTCTATTGCTTACAAAAGCCATCAGAAAGTCGAAAAAAGTCGTTTTTAATTTATTTGTATTGATCTGCTTTTTCCAGCATCCATTCGATATATACACCATAACCACTGATGGGATCGGAAGTAATGACATGGGTGATCGCGCCGATCAATTTGCCATCTTGTACAATCGGTGACCCGCTCATTCCTTGAATGATGCCATTTGTCTGTTCCAAAAGCTTTGGATCACTCACCACAAACTCAATCCCCTTTACATCCATACTGTTTTGATGATGCAGCTTAGTGATGGTAATCTCATAGGATTGAATATCAGAGCCGTTTAAAACCGTATAGATTTGTGCCTTTCCCTCTTTTACCTCGGCTTGGCTTGCCCATGGAATGGAAATGGGTTGTTCCTGAGCCATTTGGTTATACGTGCCATAAATACCAAGATTGCTGTTCTCTTTAATATCACCAAGCTTTGTATCAAAATCAATACTTGCGTGCTTTTCCCCCGGTACTTGATCTTGAGCTCGAGTGATGGATGTGACTTCGGCTGGATAAATACTTCCTTTATGCACGTCCGCAATCATTTTTAAATCACTATCCATGATTTCATGTCCAAGTGCGCCAAACGTGTGATTGCCGGGATTATAGAAGGTCATAGTACCGACACCGGTAATGTTATCCTTAATATACAATCCGCTTTGAAACATTTGATCGGCGGTGCTGTATAGCGTCGTGAGCGTCACATTCATTTCCTTTTGGTTATGGCGCAGCGTCAACGGCACTTCATTGATCGGCGCCTGAAACTTGGATACCTCTTGATAAAGCTCCTTCATGGAAGTAATGGGTACATTGTTCACAGCGACGATGATATCACCAATCGCGATACCGTGATCCTTAGGATCATATAGTTCACCGTTCACCTTAATGGAATATGTGCCACTTACCATGACACCATCATAGGAAACTTCAATGCCAATGCTGTCTCCACCTAGATATACTTCCTCAGAAGCTTTAACGGCAATTGGAAATAATAAAGAAAGCACGATTCCCAATGCCGCAAATTTACGATACATATTATCACCTCCTGAAAAATAGTATACCCAAGTAGTTCAATAATTACTTCGGTAAATGTTACCTGTGGATGAATAAAAGTTCATTAACGATGTAGAGATATCTCAATGTACAGAAATAAGTTTGTCAGCACAAGTGTGAAGTGGGCAAAAATCATATAAAAAATTATTTCAAAAACGAGTGTAAATGCCTTCATTAAAAATAGCGCATCATTTTAAAGACGCGCTTTTTTTATGAAAAAGTTTATAAACTAAGCTTTTGATATAAATTAAACCTGTGCCTTTTGATACAGTTCTTGTGCCGCAGATAATGCGGATGGTGAGATGGAATCACTGGCGATCATAGCCAATTCCCGAATCCTCTCCGGTTCGTCCAATTCATGGATTTGGGTGATGGCGGAAGTTTGATTTTGTTGCTTTTCGACAAGATAATGATGCTTCGCACATGCCGCTACCTGTGGTAGATGGGTTACACAGAATACTTGTGTATTGCGACTCAGCTGCTGCATTTTTTTGCCGATCGCAAAAGCAACACTGCCGCTGACTCCCGTATCAATTTCATCAAAGATGACCGTTTCAATCCCCTGTAAGGACGTAAATATGGTTTTTAGTCCCAGCATTAAGCGAGACAGCTCGCCTCCGGATGCGGTAGTCTGTAAAGGCTTTAAATTCTCACCATTGTTCATGGAAATCAAAAACTCTACCGCATCAATGCCATGCGCATTTCCTTCAATTTCCTTAAAAGAAACGTGAAAACGGGCATGTTCCAGTTGGAGATCACGTAGCTGTTTCACAATCGCCATCTCTAATTCCTGTGCTTTTTCCACCCGCAGATCATGCAGTAGCTTTGCTTTTTCATAGAAAGCATCATAAGCTTCTTTTTGCTTAATCTCTTGCTTACGGATAAAGTCACTGCGATGCAGAATCAAATCAATCTTACGTTCCAGTTCCTCATGTTTCATCATGACGCTTTTTACATCACCACCATATTTTCGCATAATCTTACGAATTGTAAATATTCTATCATTAATAGTGTTTACCTGTTGCTCATCGTATTCCATATGATCAAAATAATCGTATAACAACTGATACTGCTCATCCAAGGCATAGTACAATTCCAATAGCTTATCATGACTTTGGATCAGCGTTTCATCCTCATTCAAATTTTCCAACAATCGACATGCTTCATAAATAGCTGGATTTGCGCCCTGGTCACCATTTAACAGTGACACGCACTGGCTGAGTGCACTCGAAATTTTCTCAAACGCCATATAGCGCTTGGCTTCTTCTTCCAAGGTTTCAAGCTCTCCTTCCTTTAAGTCCGCATCCGCTATTTCATTCAGCTGATAGGTTAAAAATTCCAAGTCATCTTCATTATAATCATTCGATAACGATTCGTTTAATTCACGCGTAATGCTTTGATACACATGATAACGCTCCGTTACCTCATGTGACAGCGTTTGTGCATTTAAATAATGATCCAAAAGCGATAAATGATATTTGTTATTGAGCAGATATTGATTATCGTGCTGAGAATGAATATCCACTAAGGTGGAAAGCACTTTTTTTAACAGACTGATTGTAGTCGTGCGATAATTTAAGCGAGCGATGCTTTTTCCATCGTGTGTCCATGTACGCTGAATCACAATCGTATCTTCATCCATATCATAACCGGACTCAGCCAATAGGATTCGTGCAGGATGATTTTGAGGAATGCGGAAAACGCCTTCGATCATAGCTTTTTCCTTACCCTGTTTGATCATTGATGTATTGATGCGATCTCCGCATAGAATACCGATAGCATCAATCAGCAATGATTTGCCGGCTCCTGTTTCACCGGTAAAGGCCGACAAACCTTCACAAAAGTCCAAGTTGATTTGATCGATTAAGATAAAGTCCTTTACATACATACTGATTAGCATCACTTCACCTCATTTCCATTGCTTGTTTACTGATGCGTTTCATATTATAGCTTTTGTGACAGGGCTGGTCGCTGATATGAAAGACAAATTCCTGATTGCCGTCACGACCGATGACACTGCTGGGAGCAATGTGGTGAACGTAGCATCCCAGTAATGTAACATAATCATGCATATCCTTTAATACAGCAGCGTGAACCTTTGCATCCTTGATCAATCCATGCTTGCCAATCTGAGCTTTTCCTGCTTCAAACTGCGGCTTGATAAGAGCTACAATCTCGATTTTTTCCATACATGAAATTACCGCCGGCAAAATCAGCTTAAGTGAGATAAAGGATACATCGATACAGGCAAAATCAATCGGTCGCTCAAACATCGAACGCTTTAAATAACGACAGTTTGTATGTTCCATATTGTGCAGCCGCGGATCCTTTAACAGGCTGGGATCCAGCTGATCATGTCCGACATCAATCGCATATACGCAGGCTGCTTGTGCCTGTAAACACACATCGCTGAATCCGCCGGTAGAGGCTCCGACATCCATTACCGTGCGCCCTTTCAAGTTAATTTGGAAAGGTTGTAAGACATGATAAAGCTTAAATCCTGCTCGTGATACAAAGGAAACATCTATACTTTGAACCTCTATGTTCATATCATCTGTGACAATAAAGCTGTTTTTGGTCACCATTTGAGCATCGACCCATACTCGTCCTGCAGCGATCGCATCCTGCGCTTTGGCGCGGGTGGAAACCAAATTACGCTCTACCAAGGCTTTATCAAGCCGCATTGCTACATTCCTTAATCACTTTAAACAGTGAGTTAATATCGATGTGTTCTGCCTTACGTAGTTGTGGTAAAGAGCCGTGCTCGACAAAGTGATCACCCAGTCCGATACGTCGCAAATGAACGGAGATGTTGTGATCATTGTAGAATTCCAAGATGGAAGAGGAAAGTCCTCCGGCCAGCATGTCCGTTTCATATACAATGATGTTCAGCTTGCGCTGTGCCAGCTGTTCCAACATCGTCTCATCCAATGGCTTAAAGAAGCGGGCATTGATGACAATGAGTGGAATGCTGTTAGTCTCTGCCTTGGCAATCACCTTATCCACATCACTGCCATAGGTGATGACAATGCATTGCGGCTTTACTCCTACCTGTATCATTGCCCAGCTGCCGATCGCAATCGGTTCTATCTCATCCAGCGGTTGAAATGGCATATTGCCGCGGGGATAGCGCAGTGCAAAGGGATGATCTTGCGAGAATGCCGTTTTTAACAGGCGTTGAGCCTCTTGTGCATCCTTCGGTTGAGAAAGGATGAGATTGGGCATTGCTCTCAACATCGCAATGTCAAAAACCCCATGATGCGTTGGCCCATCCTCACCGACCAGGCCACAGCGATCAATCCCGAAAACAACCGGCAAATCCATGCGGGCGACATCTTGCTGAATTTGATCATAAGCTCTCTGCATAAACGAAGAATAGATGGATAGGAACGGACGCATCCCACTTAATGCCAATGCGGCTGCCAATGTCACGCTATGTTCCTCCGCAATACCGCAATCAAAGGATCGCTCAGGGAACGTCGCAAAGAATTTTTCAAGCTTGGAGCCGGAAATCATGGCTGGAGTCATAGCTAAAATCCGATCATCCTGCTTTGCCAGTGACATTAAGCTTTCTGCGATAATTTCACTCCAGGAAGCATGCTGCGGCGGCATTTTCGCTAACGATTGTCCGGTTTTCGGATCAAATTGTGATACGCCGTGCCATTTCCCTTCTTTATCCGATTCCGCAAAGGAATATCCCTTACCCTTTTTGGTAATGACGTGAACGACAATCGGACCCTTATGCCGTTTGGCAATTTGTAGCACCTTGATCATGAGCTTTAAATCATGTCCATCCACCGGCCCGATATAATCGAGGTTGAATTCTCCAAAAATAGAATTATCAACCACATTTTCCTTCAATGTATTTTTGATGTTGCGCATCCCCTGTAAAAGCTGAGCTCCTGCCTTGCTTTGTGACAACACAACCGTAAGATCGCTTTTAAATGTATTGTAAGGCTTAGAAGCACGCAGGCGGGTAAATGCTTCATCCATCGCACCGACGTTTTTCGATATGGACATATGATTATCATTAAAAATGATTACCATGTTGCGATTTTCACTGCCGATTTGGTTCAATGCCTCCATTGCCATACCACTGCTTAAGGCACCGTCACCGATAATCGCTGCGACTTGATAATCCTCATGATGCAAATCACGAGCGATCGCCATTCCCAGCGCAGCTGACAACGAAGTGGAGGAATGTCCTGCTTCCCACACATCATGTTCACTTTCCCGCCGCTTTTGAAAGCCGCAGAGACCGTGATACTGGCGCAGCGTGGGAAATTCATTTAAGCGTCCCGTTAAGATTTTATGCACATAGCTTTGATGTCCCACATCAAAAATCAGCTTGTCGCTTGGTGAGCGAAAAACGTAATGTAGCGCCAATGTTAACTCCACTACCCCCAGATTACTCGATAAATGTCCGCCTGTTTTCGCGATACTTTCAATTAGAAAGCTGCGAATATCCGCTGCCAGTTCATTGAGCTGTGACAGGGACATCTTTTGAATGTCCGCCGGACTTTTTATATCATAGAGATTCATTCTGATCACACCTCGATTATTTTTTGCGATGGATTAAAGACGTGAAAATTTCCTCGATCCACTCTTTATGAATATTCATTTGATTCAGGCAATCCTGTGCTTCCTGAAACAAAACTTCCACCTTATGATTGGCTTCTTGAATTCCCAGTAATGTTACATAGGTTGCCTTATGCTGTTTGGCATCGCTGCCGGCATTTTTACCAAGCTCCTCACTGGTAGCGGTCACATCCAATACATCATCCTGAATCTGAAAAGAAAGTCCAAGTAGCTTGCCAATGGTTTGCCAGTTTTTGATATCGCCGTGCTTACCGGCTATTAATGCGCCGCATACTAACGGCAGTGTTAACAGCTTTCCTGTTTTATAAATATGGATTTCCTGTAATTCCTGTTCGCTCGCAATGCTTTTTTTCTCCGCCTCTAAATCCTTTGCTTGACCGAGAATCATTCCTTCAAAGCCAGCGCATTTTGCACATTCTGATACGATTGCCAAGCTTGTTTTGGCATCATTTCCTGCATGAGCAGCCGTTTCAAAGGCCATTGTCAATAAGCCATCCCCGGCAAGAATGGCAGTCGCCTCATCAAACGCCACATGACAAGTAGGTTGACCACGCCGCAGCGTATCATCATCCATTGCCGGTAAATCATCATGGATCAGCGAATACGTGTGTAACATCTCAATCGCCGCTGCCGCTTCATATCCTCTGCATACCTCCACACCATAGGCTCGTAGTACCGCAAATAATAGCCGCGGACGAATTCGCTTTCCTTTATTTAACAGCGAATAACGCATCGCATCCAAAACCTGTGAAGGTGATCGATCGTCAAAGAGCGATGTCAAATATGTTTCAAATTCATCCATTTTATTCACCTGCTTCCTCCCCCTTCATCAAGGTATTTACTTTTTCCTCAAAGCCCTTCAGTTGTTGATCACATTGATTGACCAGCTGCAAGCCTTCTTCAAATAATTGAATGGCATCCTCTAATTCCAATTCATTTTTTTCCAGCTGGGTCACAATATCCTCTAAGCGATTCATGGATTGTTGAAAGGATGGTTTCTTTGGCATTTAAAATTCCTCCTTATCATTGACTTTAGTATGCAGGATACCATCATGCATCCGTATATTGATGTGTGCTCCCGGTTCAATTTGATTTACCGATTTCACCATTTGATTTTGCTTGTAAACAACGCTATAACCACGGCTTAATATCTTCAAGGGACTGTAGGCATCTAATAGTCCTGCCATAGCCGCGAGCTGTTTGCGCCGATTCACTCCATAGCTTTCGATTCCCTGCCGCCAGCGCCACACCATTTGATGATAATGTTCACGCAATGTCTTTTCATAGCCTTGAACACTGTGTGATAAGCGCCGTGATTGGTCTTGTAAGTGTTGTCGCTGCATCGCTAAGCTTGTTGTTATTTGCTCAAGCTGACGAGTCATCATAGCCAAGCGCAGCTGTTCATCCTTGACATACAGCATCGGATCCTGCAAGTAGCGATATTCCTGACATTGCTTCAAAGCTCGTTTCGCGTTTGTTAAGCGATGATTTAAGCTTTGATACATCCTTTGACGCTGAACCTGTAAGCTGTGTTGGATCACGGTAATATCCGGTGTAACAAGTTCTGCCGCTGCGGTTGGTGTTGCGGCTCTCGCATCACTGACATAATCAACCAAGGTCGTATCCGTTTCATGACCGACACCGCTGACCACAACGCTTTCACAGGCATAGATGCAACGTGCCAGCCGTTCATCATTAAAGCACCATAGATCTTCGATCGAGCCGCCGCCGCGTCCCAATAAAATCACATCCGGATGCAGCGAATCGCCCTGCTTTAATTTTTCAATCAAATCGCCAACAGCACTTTTTCCTTGAACCAAGGAAGGTAAAAACGTTACCTTAGCAAGCGGCCAGCGCCGTGCCAGCGTATGGCGCATATCCTCCACTGCCGCTCCTTCCTTCGCAGAAATCAATACGATATGCTCTGGGTAAGCAGGAAGTGGTTTTTTATGTTGAGGATCAAACAACCCTTCTGCATTTAGTTTCTGTTTCAGTTGTTCCAATTGCAAATAATAATCGCCTAGACCATCGCTTTGCAGCTGATTGACATAGAGCTGTACTTGACCGGATGCCTCATACATAGATAAGGAAGCCTTAACAATCACCCTCATCCCTTCCGTTGGCAAAATGCGGCAACGGGATGCATAGGAGGCAAACATCACACAGGAGATGCGTGCTTTCGCATCCTTTAAAGTAAAATACCAATGCCCGCTGCGATGATTGGTAAAATTGGAGATTTCACCCTGTACCAATATCGCCTGAACCCGCATATCATGATCAATAGTTTCCTTCAAATAGTGCACCAGCGAAGAAACACTGTAAATGGATCGACTCATAAATGATCCAAAACTCCGTTGATGAGTTTATAGGTTTCCTCATCACAATATTTTTTAGCCAATGTGATGGCTTCATCAATGACAATCGCTCGCGGTGAAACTTCCAAATCCAATTCACAGCACGCCATAATCAAAATTGCCTGTTCCACATAGCCCAATCTCGTAAACGTCCAATCATCGCGCAGCGCCTCATTGATCTTAGTGATATAAACATCTCGATATTTCATCGCATCGATCGTTATCGTATATAAAAAAGGATCAATTTCATTGACTTCGCAGTTATCATAGACACATTGCTTGATATCCTTGTTCAATAAAAAAGCCTGATATAAAGCACGCATTCCCATCTCGCGCAATTTATGGCGACTGCTCATAGGAATCCCTCCGTTCATCTTTATTATTTTACCATATTTCCGTACCTTTTTACTAGATTTTTCCACGCGACTTCACAAAACAATAAACAAGTATAATGTATGCGCGATTTTCACTTTGTGAAGCATTGGTCATATTCTCTTTCAATCCTTTATAAAAGAAAATAAAGTAACAGTGAGATAACATCTGCTTTGACAGATAAAGCTGACGTCCATAGAACCACATAAAAAAGGTACAGCTAACTGTACCTAAAACACAAATCCACTGACGCGAATATCAATGATATCCGGCGTATAATCACTCATATGCGCAATGTTATCATGAATGGTATTCTGTAGCTTTGCACAGGCTGCCTTGACATTGACATCATAATTCACTTTCACATTGACGGTGAGTATCAACTGATCATTTTGAATCTTACATTCAATGGAATTCTTAAAGGGATTAAACGGATCATTCAAAGTCAAACCTTCCGCTTCTTCCACCGCAATCTGGGCAATGGTTTTAAACACCGATTTGCTTAATGCAATCACACCCAATTCATGCTTCTGCTTTACTTCGATATACTCTTGTGCCATAATTTCACCTTCTTGGTATCATTATAACAGATTTCAATCACAAATGCATTACTTAAACGTCACTTCAATCAAATATTTATTTTCTGTCGCATCACTGGCAATTTTCATTACTTTTTTAGCATTTTCCGCATTGTCTTCACTGTCGAATATGCTTATTTTACAGGTACCTTCGGTAATTTCAATCGCACTCATAAATCCGGCTTTTTCCAGTTCCTGCTTTACGTTCTCCATCACGGCTTGATCGCCTTTCAGCGTATCGATGGTTTCCAACGCCTCCTGCTTTTGAGCATCGCTGGATTGTGAATCCGATACGACGTCAGAATTCTTCTTTACCTCACTTTCCTGTTTTGATGTAATTTCGTCCTGTAATTTCTCCGCATCATTGACCTGTTCTTTTCCCTGTTTGTCATCATCCAGCTTTTCCCCATCCTGCGTGCTCATCACCGATGTTGTATCGTACGGTAAAGTAACATAATAAACCGATAACATGAGAATCAGGGAAAACATCGTCAAAAAAGCGAGTGCCTGTCTATTCATAAAAACGTCCTCCTTGCCTGTTATAAACCTATGCAAGAAGGAACGCATTTATTCATCATGAAGCAAAGATTGAACGTACCTGTTTCATCCATTCTTCGTAATACCCTTTGCGATATTCCATAAAGTCTTTATAGGACAGCACCCGCTGTTCCAGCGCTTCGATAAATAGCACAAAGGAACGATTGATCGCAATCATATGATCATCATAAATGATCTTTATCGTACCGATTTCAATTAACGATTCACTCAGCATCCGCGCACATTCCTGATGCAAGAGCTCCGCTTCCGATAACGGCAGTTTTAAAAAGCGGGTGTTCAGCCAATAATGATCGACAAGATAATTTTTAATGACACTCAGGAACAAACAGAAATCCTGCATATCGTTGCCCGGCTCCACCGCAAACAGCATCTTAAAAAATACAAACCAATCATAATCTTCATTAATGATCGAAATCAAGTAATGACCAAGCTGATCAATGAAGATGTCATTGGAGGTAAAAGCCGGATCCAGATGAATTTCATTAACAAAATCAATTTGTGTTCGGCTAAGCTTCTTAAACGTTTGAAATAGTGTTGCGATACGATCGTTGTTTCCCCCATCATAACGTATGTCCTTAATAAATATATAATGTCCCAAAATAGTAGAGGTGTTTTTTATATTCAGTGTGAATCCTAGAGATTCCATCATTCGCTGAGCAAAAAGATCATTGATCGCTTTGGCAATCTGTTTTTCAAAGCTGTCCTCATTCAGACCGGAATTGCTTGATGATAAATCCTGCATTTGCTTGTAGACAATGCTGAGCTGGCGATCGGTAATCGTCAATGTAGCATTAATGCTGGCCAGTAAATCCTTCATGAATTCATCGTATACATAATAATTGGTATTTTTATATACGAGTTTATGCTCAATTTCACCCCAAAAAGAATGAACCAGCGCTTTTATTTGTAATTCAAAGTTAACGGTCTTATGATCTTTTTCATACCAGCCGTCAATGCGATATATCGCAAAGCCGTTTTTTTGAATCTGCGGCTGCTGGGAAGCGACATCCAAATGAAACATCGGAAATGCTTCGCATGTGTAAGTACCATGTTCATCCTGATGATTCAGCTTTTGACGCAATACGCTGAGAGCCTTATATTCTTCCTCGATAAAGCGGCATTCGATCGTAACACCGATTAAATCAGATAGCTGATCTAAAATATCTTGAGCATGATCACATTCTTTATAGAAACGATTGCGAATGATTTTTTCACGAAGACTTTCCTTACTTTTTACCCGCGAATTTAAATCCAGCAGATATTCGCGATCAGTTTCAAACAAAGTGTGAATGATATTACGGATTTCCTGCTCCGCCTCATGATAAAACGCATCGTTTTGTTCAAGAAGCTGGAGCGTTTCATCAATCAGATTAAATATTTGTAAACGCATTTCTACGCTCCTTTCATCGTTGAAAATAAGCTATGGTTGCTTGACGATCGTGTTTCAACTGTTGCTTTAAGGCATCCATATCGGCAAACTTTTTATCTTCCCGCAAATAATGAAGAAAGCGGAAGTGTGCCGATTGACCATAGAGGTCGCCATGAAAATTTACAAGATGAGCTTCAACGGTGCATACATTGTGATCATCAAAGGTTGGATTTTTTCCAACGTTAATCATGGCCGGATACGTTTCTCCTCTGACCTCAACTTCTCCGACGTACACACCTTCTTTGGGAAGTACATAGCGAGTAGCGCAATGCAAATTGGCAGTGGGAAAACCGAGGCGATGACCGTTTTTTAATCCATGTTCAATCTTGCCGCTCATTTGATACGGTCGTGTCAACAACTCCGTGGCTTTTTCCATCTTACCATTTTGAATCAGTGTTTCAATGCGTGTAGAAGAAATCTTTTCCCGTTCGTTACTGATTTCATCAATGACTGTTAATGAAAAGCGCGATGGTATATGCAGGGTTTCACAATTTCCTTTTCCATAATGCGCATAATGAAAATCATAACCGCAAACCAAATGACGCAGCGGCAACGGAAATAAGATTCGCTCATGAAATTGTTCCACCGACAGTGCCGCCATTTCTTTGGTAAAATCAAGAATGATCCACAATTCAATGCCTAAGGAAGCGGCTACCCTTTTTCGATCCTCCATACTCATTAAATGAGCCAAGTCATGCTGATCCTTAATTACTTCCCATGGATCGGGATCAAAGGTGATCAAGGAAGGTGTGCTGCCGTTTTCTGCCGCACATTTGCACACGGCTTGAATTAATTTTTGATGTCCCTGATGTATGCCGTCAAAATAACCGATACATGCCGATATTGGTTTTGAAAACGTGGGGGTATGATCCATTGATATATGTATTTCCTTCATAAAATCTCCTACCATAATCCTCTAACACAGCGAAATTGATCTCCCTGTTCACGGCAATAAATAGCCATGACCTCATCGCGATCTAAAATGGCCACCTCATTCGCCTCACAGGATAATGTAATCTTTTTCCCCTGTACAATATCACTGATCGGCTCATAAGCAAACTGGGGATAGTGTGCCAAGGCTTTGCGTATCGGTACCAGCGAGAAATTGCCGTTGGCAACAGCATCCAATCCGACACAATCATCTAGCGTAAAGCGTCCGACTCGCGTGCGAATCAGCGTATCCATGCAGCCTAAATTTCCGCTTTTAGCAGCAATATCCACGCACAACGAACGAATATAGGTTCCTGAGGAACAGGCGACGCGAAACTTCAACTGCTTATCATCCAAGGCTTCGATTTCATAAATGTGAATATCGCGCGGTATGCGTTCCACGCTTTCATTATTGCGGGCATATTCATACAACTTTCTCCCATTCATGCGAACACTGGAAACCATGGGCGGAAGCTGTGTTTGAACTCCACAAAACTGCTTTAGCAATGCGTTGAAATCCGTAATCGGAACAATTGGCGCTTCCTTCAGCACAGCACCGCTAGTATCATCACTAAAGGTTTGTATCCCTAATTTCATCGTTGCTATATATTCCTTATCGGTATCCTCCAGAAACGGCAAGGTTTTGGTTGCTTTGCCGATCAGCACCAGTAAAACACCTTGTGCATCCGGATCTAAAGTACCGCTGTGACCGATTTTTTTGATTCGTAATATTCGCCGTAACTGCATGACCACATCATGTGAAGTCATTCCGGCTTCTTTGTAAATCGGTAAAATTCCATCCATAGCATCACCTTTCCTATTATACCATAACGCAACTTGTTTGAGCGAAAAAGTTAACGATGATTGAATCATCAGGTTGGCTTTTCTTTCCCCTTTTGATATGTTACAATTTCGGCATGGAGATGATTTTATGAAACTACAGGACATCCTGCGTAAAATAAAAAAAGCTGATGAGGATTATCATATGATCCAAAATGGTGATCGCATCGCCGTTGGTGTATCGGGTGGTAAGGATTCCATGGTTTTGCTTACGGCACTGTACATGTATTCCAAATATCCACACTGTGATTTTACTGTAGTCGGCATTCATATCGACCTTGGCTTTTCCAACATGAACTTTCATGAAGTGGATAAATTCTGTGCCAAGCATGGCATTGAATTTTATCACGAGCCTTCACCGGTATATGAGATATTGAAAAAAAATCCTGATAAAAATGGTAAGATTCAATGCAGTCTTTGTTCCAAGTTTAAAAAAGCTACAGTAATCGAAGCCGCTAAAAAATACCATTGTAATAAGACCGCATTTGGCCATCACGGTGATGATGCAGTGGAAACGCTGCTTTTGAATGCCATTTACGGGGGACGTATCGCCACATTTAAGCCGAAAATGTATTTGACCAATACGAAAATGATGTTTGTTCGGCCACTGATTTACTGTTATGAACAGGAGATATTATCTGCCCATCATATCAATGCGATACCGGAAGTGAAAAACACCTGTCCCAACGACGGGTATACCAAGCGACAGGAGATGAAGGAACTGCTCAACGCATTGTATCGAAAATATCCGGAAGCTAAAGGAAATTTTTTATCTATGCTTAGCAATCAAAAGCAATTGGATTTATGGCGTCCTCAGGCTATCGATTATGAAATTATGCCCATGACAAAGGAACAGTGGGATTATATTTCCGCTTGGCAATATCCCTTTCCTCATTCCCTCTATGATCCAGGTACATGCCAAACGAATTTAAAAACAGGCTATGTAGCGCTTGCTCAAGAAGAAATCATCGGATTTTTTACCTTTCAAGCCATTGAAGAAGGTATAGAAATTCAAGGAGGATTGCATCCCAATTTATGTGGCATGGGATTAGGAAGCACATTTATGAATGATGTAGAAGCCTTTATGTTTTATCACTTCCATCCCCACTTCATACAGCTCACCATTGCCATATCTCATCAACAGGCGGTCAAATTTTGCGAGCATTGCGGCTATATGATTTATGATACATTCCAACAAAGTATCGAAGGTAAATCACATGAATATTATCATATGAGGAAGCAAATCGTGAATGAAAAAAACGATGAGCATTAATCATCATTTTCATTATATTTGTTTATTATATCACTGAACAAAGGGTGTATTTATCATCATTAATAACAACATAGAAACGGGAAAAAGATACCGCGGCTGCACAGCGTACACAGCATCAATTCACAACAGCACATTGATCCGCATGAATAAGGGGCGGAGGTAAACGGTCCGCGCATTCTTTGATATTGAGCCCGTCCCATTTCCATCTGTGCCAGTGTCTGACGATACTGCTGATTGGTTGGATCCATTTCACAGGCTTTCTTAATATTTTCTACTGCCGCAATCGGATTGTTCTTCCCCCAAAGACTCAAACCAAACAGAAAATACCACTGGGCATTTCTTTCTTCTACTGCAATCCGCTGTAACAGCTGATATGCTTCCTCATAGCGACCGGTATGGATCATTTGCATGGCTGCCTGCAGCTCCATCGAATCAGAAAAATCGCTGTTTTGTTGGTAACCAAATGCTTGCGCAAAGGGATCTCCGCCACCCTTTCGCTGTTCCATAATCTGATCATACGCATTTTGAACCTGTTTGAACATCTCTGTATATTCATCCAAATGCGGACTACCGACATTGGCATCCGGATGGTATTTTTTGCTTAATTTTCGATATGCCCTTTTGACTTCTTCATCACTGGCATTTCGATCGACACCCAATATTCTATATGGATCCTGCATGATCATCACCTGTTCTTTTCTTTTTAATGGTTTCAAATTTTGCCCATACACCGCTATATAGGATGTTTCTGATCAAATCCACATAAAGCAGAATCGGCAGCTTTTCAAAGGCACGGGCACTATTTGCCATCATTAATTCCAATATCTCATAAATACGCTGATCAAAATCTATTTGTTTTGCATATTGAATCAGCGGATTAAAACGCTGTTGCTTTTCGTCATCTTCCCGATCATCAAACGCATCCATAATATAGATAAAGCGCCCCAAGTAATCTCCCATTTCATATAATGAATCGTGCCATTCATCGTCACGCACTGCCAATACTTCCCCCATTAACACACCACTTAGAGATGCTAAGCGATCCAAATCATCACAATTACTGTGTTCCAGCTCATGATTTTCCTGTAACGCTGTTTCGATGCGTAATGTCTTTTCCGGATATTTGGCTTTTAACATATCGTAATACGGCTGTAAAAATCGTTTCATGACCTTGGAACGGATATGATGCTCATCATCACAATCATCGCAACATTTCAAATAAGTAAGCAGTATTGTCATATCTGCACAATAGCCGGAAAACTCATTCATAATCCTGTGGTGTTTCTTTTGCGGATGCAAAAGACATCGCGCATCCACTACGCTGTTTTCCACCTCATAAAGAGCGCTGAGCACCAATGCGACAAAGGTCAAATCATAATTGAGAGAAAGCTGTCCGATGCGTCCATAGCCATCCTTCAACGCTTGGCATAAGCCACAGTAAAATGATTGATAGCATTCAAAATCCTTTATTTTTAACTCGGGCTTATTGACGATAACATATCCAAACATGAAATTTCCTTTCGCAACGATATTATTTTAACGCACTTGCATGAAAAAGGAAAGCACAAATAGTAAAACAAGATAGGGAAATGCTGTTTCCATTACGATTCTCTGTGCTGTAATACCAAAGTTATACCGATAATAAATTCCTTTGACCATATATCCAAAGCACTTGTATCTTTAATTAAGGGAATGACATCATTTTTATCTGCTTCAAAATACATTTTTTAATCCTCATACATAGACATCCTGATTCTCAATGTTCAATCAGTGAATCTTTAAAATTCTTTATCTCATTAATACATTATCACCTCATGCTAATATTTTGTTTCAGTATGAGGATAAAATATTATCATTTCACATTGTTCACATGATCAATAAAAGTGATATGATTTACAAGCTACATTTCTATTCGAATCCTTAGTCCAAAAAAATGGAACGAGAAAATTAAAAAAGTCAAGAGTATACATTCACTGGATTCATGTTATACTAAAGTTGTCCAGAGAGGTATAAATTTTTCCTACATTTAGAGATAAGGGAGACCGGATGTTATGCCCCGGTGTTGAAGACCTGTTACGAGCAGGGATCCTGATGGGGCCATACAGGTCACCCACCTGTACCTACAGGGAAAGATCTCTCCGCTCTGGACTTTTTTTGTACACAGTTTGTTTTCATAATAAAAATCCTGCCTACCTTCCAGCTATGGAAAGAATATACGCAGGATTTTTAATTTATTGATTACTCATTCTTTTTTATAGCCAGTCCCAATTCATCCAATTGCTGCTCATAGACCGGACTAGGCGCTTCACTCATAAGATCTGCGGCACTTGCGGTTTTAGGGAATGCAACGACGTCTCGAATGTTATCCGTTTGTGCCAATAACATAACTAAACGCTCCAAGCCGATACCCACACCACCGTGCGGTGGTGTTCCGTATTGGAAGGCGTCGAGGAAAAAGCCGAACTTGTTATGGGCTTCCTCCATACTCATGCCAATGGCTTCAAACACTTTTTCCTGCAGCTCTTGATCATGAATTCTTATGGAACCGCTTAACAGCTCATAGCCATTGACGACTAAATCATAAGCACGCGAATAACAGTGGGCAGGATCACTCATCAGCTTGTCCACATCCTCCTCATTGGGTGCGGTAAAGGGGTGATGTGCCGCCACATAACGATCTTCGCTTTCGCTGTATTCAAACATTGGAAAATTGGTAACCCATAAGAATTTATACTCATTTTCATTAATTAGCGCCAATTCATGTCCTAATTTTTGACGCAGTGCTCCCAATGCTGTCTGCGCAGTGCGCTTTTGATCAGCGATCATAAAAACAAGATCACCGGATTGAACTGAAAGCGTTTCTTTTATCGTCTGTTTTTCTTCATCGCTCAATACCTTAGCGATCGAGCCACTAACGCCCTCATCGCTGTATTTCAAATAAGCCAATGCCTTGGCTCCATATACCTTCACGTATTCCTGCAGCTGATCGAGCTGCTTACGGGAGAACCGATTTGCCCCTTGCTCAACCACCATCGATTGGACAATCCCCCCCTGTGCCAAGATGTTCGCAAACATTTGAAAATCAGTGCTTTGGAATATATCTGTGATATTATGACATTCCATCGCAAAGCGCAGATCCGGCTTATCACTGCCATAGCGTTCCATACATTCATCATAACGCAGGCGTAAAAACGGTGGCAAATCAATCCCTTTAACGGATTGAAATATCTTTTGCATTAAGCCTTCGGTCATATTCCAAACGTCTTCTTCCTCCACAAAGCTCATTTCGATATCAATCTGGGTGAATTCCGGCTGACGATCGGCACGTAAATCCTCATCGCGAAAGCAGCGGGCAATCTGAAAATATTTCTCTATTCCTCCTACCATTAGCAGCTGTTTATAGATCTGAGGTGATTGCGGTAATGCATAAAATTCACCGGGATACAAGCGGCTTGGCACCAAATAATCGCGGGCTCCCTCCGGGGTGGATTTACACAAAATCGGTGTTTCAACCTCAATAAAGCCTTTTTCAGACAAGAAATTACGGGTGATGAGTGTTACCTGATGACGCAATTTCAAATTCTTTTGTAGACAAGAACGGCGCAGATCCAAATAGCGATACTTTAAGCGAGTATCCTCCAGCGCATCAGTTTCATCGGCGATGATGATCGGTGTAGTTTTCGCCCGATTAACTATCGTGACTTCCTCTACCAATACTTCAATATCCCCGGTCGGCAGCTTGGGATTTTTATCCTGACGCTCTACAACTTTTCCGCTAATTTGTAAAACATATTCATTGCGCACCTCACTGATCAAGTGACTCATCGTTTCATTGAAGACAAGCTGGGTAATGCCTTCCCGATCACGCAGATCAATAAAGACCAACGCACCGAAATTGCGTCGCTTGGCTACCCAGCCAATTAATGTCACGCTCTTTCCCGCATCTGATAAACGCAATTCCCCATTATGATGTGTTCGTTTCATAAGATCCTCTTTTCTATTCATGATGATGCTTGGTTTCGTTATCCGCAAACAAAGCATCCATCGTATCAATCAACGCATCTACAGCGACCACTTTCTGATGCTGATCACGCAAACGTTTCACACTCACCTGCTGATTTTCCATTTCTGTTTCACCAATGATCAAAACGACCTTGGCACCCTTGCGCTCGACCGTTTTAAACTGCGCCTTGAAGGAGCGGTTTTGATAATCGCAATCGGTTTTATAACCGGCAGAGCGCAGCATCGTGGTGATGTTAAACGCATATAAAGCCGTTTCCTGGCTTAAATTTACCACATAGGCATCCAGTGTCTCCTTTTCTCCCAAGGCAATGCCTTCCCCTTCACAGGCAATGAGGAGCCGCTCTAAGCCCATCGCCCAACCGATGCCGCTCATCTGCGGTCCACCGAAATATTCAACCAAGCCATCATAGCGTCCACCGGCGAATACCGTTGCCTGCGCTCCCATTTCCTTGTTTACGGAGACAACCTCAAATACCGTATGGCTGTAATAATCCAAACCGCGTACCAAACGATCATCAATTTCATAAGGAATTCCCAAGGCATCGAGACCCTGTAGTACCTGTTCAAAATAAGTATGTGATTCTGCATTTAAATAATCCTTCATTCGTGGTGCTGATTTCATGATCGGCAAATCATGATCGACCTTACAATCAAGAATCCGGAGTGGATTTTGTTCATAACGGCGACGACAATCCCCACACATGGAATCAATATCCTTTTGAAAGTGCTGTTTCAGTGCTTCTCGATAATGATTGCGTGATTCCTCATCCCCTAAAGTATTGATTAAGACCTTCATGTCCTTTAGTCCTAAGGCAGATACAAAAGACCAGCCCAAGGCGATCGTTTCCACATCCAGCAAGGGGTTTTTCGCACCGATTACCTCAACGCCGAACTGGTGAAAAATGCGCTGGCGGCCTTTCTGAGGACGCTCATGGCGACACATTGGACCGACATAATACAGCTTCGCCGGCAAATCCGGTTCACCATACAGCTTATGCTCGACAAAGCTGCGAACCACCCCGGCAGTCATCTCCGGGCGCAGTGTTAACGATGTCGATGAATTTTCCAACTGAAATGTATACATTTCTTTATTCACCATATCACTGGCGTCATTTCCCCGTTTGAACACATTCGTATGTTCAAAAATCGGAGTGCGAATTTCTTTATAATCATAGACATAACAGAATTGACGAATCAAATCCTCCAATGCGTGCCACTGATGAATATCCTTAGGCAGAATATCCTGTGTTCCTCGCGGTGCTTGATAACTCATTTCATTTCCTCCTGACATATAAAAAACGCCCTATGGATAAGGACGTATCAAACGCGGTGCCACCTTACTTCATAACGTATTTCTACCTTATGCGCTTTACTTCATAACGTGAAGACACGGCATTTCATTTCCTAAATGCTCCCATAACGCTGTCCGGTATTCACAAGCTGATAGAAATGTTCCAGCACTCATTTCCTCTCTGTCATCGCTTTGAAAATACGCCTTCGTTAGATAACGGATATGGGTATAGTTTACTGATAAATCAACACTTTGTCAAGCATAAGTCAATCGGTTCTATTGAATGACGCGTTCCACCTTGGTTACCGAGTTAATTTTACTTAAATTGGCGATCAGCGTTTTTAAATGATCGGCATTTTCCACGACCACTGTCATTTTGGTGGTGGCGGTTAAATGATCATCGTTGACCTTAGAATCCACATGATTGAGCCCGGCCTTGCATTGGGATACGACGGTCACAATATCACTGAGCAGAAAATTGCGATCCATCGAATACACAACCAGCTTCACTTCATACTGCTTGGATTCGATTTCACTTTCCCAATGTACATCGATGAGTCGTGCTTTTTCCTTTTTAATGTTAGGGCAATCGACACGATGCACCTTGACTCCCTGTCCCTTTGATACATAGCCGATGATTTCATCACCCGGAACCGGTGTACAACAAGCGGCCAGCGATACCTTCATCGTATCCACCCCAGCCACATAAACACCGCTCTTACTTGGAACATGACGGCGGTTTGCCTCTTGACGCTGAATCAATTCAACGAGCTCATCATTATTCATCGGAGTGCTTGTCTTATGCTTCACCAAACGATCAATCACCGTCATCAAGCTGATGCTTTTTACAGCGATCGCATAAAGCAGTTCATTGACATTGGTAAAGGAAAGATTTCCGATGATTCCTTCCAATCGTTTTTTATCCATATATTGATCTACCGGTAAATTGCGCCGTTTTAATTCTTCAATCAGAATTTCCTCACCCTTGCGAATACCGGCGGTACGTTGTTCATTTTCACGACGCTGGAAAAAGGAGCGGATCTTATTGCGGGCATGTGAGCTCTTAACGATCTTGAGCCAATCCTCACTGGGACCACTGGATTGATTGGAGGTGCGAATATCAACGACATCACCGGTTTTTAACGGTGTATTTAATGGTACTAGTACGCCATTTACCGTTGCGCCGACCGCATGATGACCGATTTCCGTATGAATCCGATAAGCAAAATCAATCGGCGTAGAGCCGTTAGGCAAGGCGATAACTCTTCCCATGGGCGACATCACATAGACGTTGGCCTCAAAAATATCCCGCTGCATCATGTCCATGAATTCCATCGCATCATCATGAACATCATCGCTCATAATGCTGAAATCGCGAAACCAGTGCAGCTGTTCTTCAATTTCCTTTTGTTGAGCTTTGGAATTATAATTGGTATTCTCTTTATAGCGCCAATGCGCCGCAATACCTTGTTCGGCAATCTGATCCATTTCCTCAGTGCGAATTTGTACCTCAAAAATATTGCCTCCGTCGGCGACAATCGTTGTATGGAGTGACTGGTACATATTCACCTTTGGCATGGCGATATAATCCTTAAAGCGTCCGGGAATCGGACGGTATTTTGCATGAATATAACCGAGAATCTCATAACAGGCCGTATCCGTATCGGTGATGATGCGAATCGCCAACAAATCCATGATTTCCTCAAAGCGCTTATGTTTTGTTCGCATCTTCTTGTAGATGCTGTAAAGATGCTTACTGCGACCAAAGATTCGATAGGTCATATGATGCTCATCCATCATATCACTGATTTCCCGAATCATATTCTTGACCTGCGCGTCTCGCTCCACCTTGCGCTTTTCAACCAAACGAGCGATCTCATGGTATTTTTCACGATTCAGATACATAAAGGAAAGATCCTCAAGTTCGTTTTTGATCTCGCTGATACCCAAGCGGTGCGCAATCGGCGCATAGACCTCTAATGTTTCTGAAGCAATGCGCTTTTGTTTATCCTCTCGCATATATTGCAGGGTGCGCATATTGTGTAAACGATCCGCTAATTTAATCAAAATGACGCGGACATCCTTAGCCATCGCAATGAAAATCTTACGATGATTGCTGGCTTGATATTCCTTTTCATCACGGAATTTCAAATTGGAAATCTTAGTGACTGCCTCTACAAGCATCGTTACTTCCTCGTTAAACATCGCCGTCATTTCCTCAGCGGTCAGCGAGCAGTCCTCAATGACATCGTGAAGCAGGCCGGCTGCGATCGTCGCCGGACCGGTTCTCAGCTGCGCTAAAATATAGGCAACCGAGGTGACATGAACCAAGTATGGCTCACCGCTTTTGCGAAATTGTCCTTCATGCTGTTGCTTGGCACACAAATAAGCGCGCGTAATCAAGTCAATATTTTCCGCTTTGCGGATGTATTTTTTGACCTCTGCCAGTACAGTTTCAAAGCTAACCGACGTTTCCTTTACCATTTGCTTCACCTCGCTTTGTAAAAAAGGGGATGTGTCCCCTTATAGTTAAGCTCCATTATTAATAAGACATCAATGTAAACACTTCATAATCCTTTAACAATTCCCGACCCTTTAAAGCTGCCAGTTCGATTAAAAAGGCACAGCCGACCACTTCACCGCCGAGTTGCTTTACGATTTGAATCGTCGCATCCACCGTGCCACCGGTAGCCAACAAATCATCTATGATCAAAACCTTTTGACCCTTTTGAATGGCATCCGCATGAACGTGCAATTCATTACTGCCATATTCCAGATCATACTTAACGCTGATCGTTTCACGTGGCAGCTTGCCCGGCTTGCGCACCGGCACAAATCCGATTCCCAGCTCATAAGCTACGGGACAACCGAAAATAAAGCCACGTGATTCCGGCCCGATAATGACCTCTGCCCCTACCTTTGTGGCAAAGTCCACAAGCTTTGCACAAGCCTCATGAAATGCCTTGCCATCTGCCATTAACGGTGTAATATCACGAAACAAAATGCCCTCCTGAGGAAAATCGGGAATATCGGCAATATATTGTTTGAAATCCATCGTTGTTTCCTCCTTTAAAATTCATTTACTATTATAGCAAAACCCACATGAAATTGCATTATGAAATCACATCACTGACTAAAATATTTACTTTTTTTTCATTACGGAAGTGATTGATCGCAAGATGTCCTAAAAAAGCCAGCTGTTTAACATCCCGATACTTTGCGTAAACATCCTTGGCATTAAAATACAATGCCTCAACATGTTCCAGACTTTCCCACTTCACATGCTTGCCTTGTGATAGCTCTCGTATCGTCTGTACGCAAAAATTCTCGACATAGAATAACGGCTTGCGAAAGCCTTCGCCAAATGGGGCTAAACGCTCTAATTCCGCTACGGCTTCCATATTCAATTCTGCCATATTAACAGAAATTACTGCTTCCATAGGCTCTGAAAAATTGTTTGGATAAGCCTCCATCTGCGTTTGTAAGTAATCACTGAACTGGGATAAATCTTCTTCCGCCAATGTGATTCCCGCTGCCGCTTTGTGCCCGCCATAAGCAAGCAACGACAATGGACAGTGTGCAAACAATGGACGAAGATCAATTTCATCAACACTGCGAACACTGCCCTTGGCAATACCTTTATCTAACGCAAACACCGCTACAGGACGATGATATTCCTCGCATAGCTTACCGGCAATGATTCCAATCAGTCCCTCATGAAATTGTTCGCTTGCCAAAACAAGAAAACGCTGATCCAATTGAAGCTGGGTTTTCGCAAATTCACCCATTTTCGTACTTAACGTGCGGCGATGTTGATTCAAAGCTTCTATCTGGGATGCCACCGGTATGATCTTTGCGCGCTCCTTAAGCAGTAAATATCGCACTGTATTGTTTACATTGACTAAATCAGCCAAGCGACCGGTACTGTTTAGCTTGGGAACGATTTGAAAGGCAATGAGTCGTTCATCCCAATTAGGCATGGAATCACGGCATAAGCACTGAATCGGCAAGCAACATCCTTCCCGCAAATAGGATATCCCCTGTCTTACGATTTTCCTCGTTTCGTGCCATAGCGGCATGACATCAGCGATGGAAGCAATGGCAGCCAATACTACATGTTCCTTGATTTCCTTTAACAATGCTCGTGAAATCAATAACGCGATACCGGCTCCGCACAAATGAACAAACGGCTCTCCCATTTGGCTAGGATGTAGCAACAGATCACAATCTACACTCGCATCAATGGTATGATGATCTGTGACGATGCTCTCCATTCCCAATTCTTTGCAGCGCTTTAATGCTTCCTGTGCTTTCACTCCGTTATCGACAGTGATTAACAGCGAATAACCTCTCTCCTTCGCCATTTCTACTGTATGCACATGCAGGCCATAGCCCTCTTGAAAACGATTGGGGATATAGAAGCCGCATTGAATACCGTAACGGCACAGCGCATCATAAAGGATAGCAGTGGCACAGATTCCATCGGCATCATAATCTCCGCACACCAATACTTTTTCCTTTTGTGCCGCCGCTTTTTGAATCCGTTCAATCACCTCACGAATCCCCTTCGCTTCCAAGGGATCGCACAATGCTTCCGCATGGAAGAGTTCTTGAATCTGTTCCTGTGATAACTTGCGTGCCGCACAGACTTTAGCAGTCAGCTTATTCATTTTATATTGGCGCATCAGCTCCTCATATCCCTCTGTGGAAAGCGTGGTAAATTTCATTTTGTGTCACCTTCCGTTTCTGATCAAGAAAAACGGTATCGAAGGATACCGTTTAATCATTTACTCCTGGTACAATCAATTCTTCCACATCATCGATTTTCTTTCGTTTTGCTTTTTTCTTTTTCGGCTTACTGTGAATCCGGATGTAGAACCAAACCTGAGAAGCGATAAATACCGAAGATCCGGCCCCGGCAATCAAGCCGATGCACAGCGTTAAATTAAATGATGTAATCGCATCGCTGCCCATGATTAACAAACATACTACCGGCAATAAGGTGGTGAATGTCGATAAGATGGAACGGGTAAATGTGCTTTGAAGCGCATCATTGACAATCATGCGATACATTTCCTTATCCAGTTTCTCATGCTTATGCGCTCGTACATTATCACGAATACGATCGAAGACGACAATCGAATTATTGATGGAATAACCAATGATCGCCAACATGACGGCAATAATATCCGTATTGATTTCCATGCGCAGAATAGCGCAGAATGCCAAAATGATGAACACATCGTGAACCAAAGCCACAATACCGGATAACGCATAATCCCATTTAAAGCGTACCGATACATAGATCAGCACCCCCAGCCATGCCAGCACGGAAATGATCACGGCATTACGCACCAATTCACGACCGATGATCGGCTGTACAATATTATCACTGACCTCAGCGCCATAGGCTTCACCTAATTGTGCTTTTGCCTTGCTCATGGTTTCTTCATCAATTGCATCCTTACTGAAAATGGAGGCAATATTATTCTTTTCTCCATTGATTTTCACACTGCTTGCCTGAATGCCTAATTCCTCTAACTGCGTCTGTAGTGAAGCCTTGTCAATCGCCTGATCACTTTCAATCTGCAACTTGGTTCCACTGGTAAAATCAATTCCCAGATTTAAGATGCCGTTGCCTGATGCGCCATTGACTGTCATCATCACTACCGCAAGTGCGAAAATCGTAAGTGAAGTCGCAATGAAATATTTTGCCTTACCAATGAAATCAAAGGATGCAAAGCGACCGAACTGACGGCGTTCCTCCCCTTTTGCCACATCCGGCACATCGCCGGATTTTACCGCAAACCAGCTGTAATGACCATCGCATATACCGCTGTCCACAATCAGTTTTAACAAGAATTTTGCGACAAATACGATCACGATCATCGTGGTAAAAACCGATATGATTAACATTGTCGCGAAACCCTTGACACTGCCGGTACCAAACATATACAAAATCAATGCGGAAATAAACGTCGTTAACTGCGCATCCAGAATCGTCGTAAACGATTTAGAGCTGCCCTCATAGAAAGCCGTCTTGACACTGCGTCCGCTGTACATCGCATCCTTGATGCGTTCAAAGGTCAAAATGTTGGAATCACAGGCCATGCCAACGCCAAGAACCAATGCGGCAATACCGGATAAGGTGAATACCGCCCCCATGGCATTGTAAACAAGGAATACGACAAAGACATAAGCCGCAATCGTCACTGCGGATATGAAACCGGCTAATCGATATGCCGCAATCATAAATAACATAATCAAAGCAATACCGATTCCTCCGGCCAGCATTGTCTTAGAGAAGGCATCCACACCATAATCAGCGCTGACCGCATTGGAATAAACTTCACTCATCTTCACCGGCAAGGAACCACTGTTGATTAAGTCTGCCAATTCGCGCGCTTCATCCTCACTGAAATTTCCGGAAATCTCGACATTGGGAGAATCAATCGTCTGTGATACGGTCGCAGCCGATATATATTTAGGATCAGATGTGCTGCTTTCCTTGCGATAGGAATCCGTTGCCTCATCAAAATCCAGCCAAGCAACAATCAGATTGTTGCCGCTGCCACGAGATGAAATATCAGCCGTAACATTACGGAACACTTCCTGATCGGACAATTTCAGCGATACCTTCGCACGCCCGTATTCATCGTAGGCTAAGGAAGCACTGCCTTCCTGCAATACCTTCGCATCCATTAACAATTCATCATTGACATCACGGAAAGTTAAATTCGCTGTCGAAGAAATCATTCTACGCGCTGCCTCGGGATCATGAACATCTGCCAATTGTACCCGAATCCGATTATCTCCTTCTACCTGAATGACCGGTTCATTCACACCAAGCGTATTGACACGCTTACTGATGGAACGAACTACCGCTTCCATACTCGGAAGCTCATCCGTTTCCGTTAACGGCGTTACTTCATACAAAATTTCAAAACCGCCCTTAAGATCCAAGCCAAGCCTCATCCCATCACTAATATCACCAAAGAAGGCAACAATGACGGCCAAAATAGCGACTATCGTTAACCCGAATATCGCTAAACGTGACTTTTTCATTCCTTTTTTCCTCCAATCAAATCATTAAATTCATTTAATTTCATCTGTGATCCTACGATTACCGCTTGCGAAGATAAATATTGAACCACTTCATTGGCACTGAGCATAAAAATATCATTAATCGCTTCATGAATGGTACTAGGATGATGCTTTGACCACTTTAATCCGATTAAAGCATTTTCCACATGTTCAAACGTCAGAGATGATAATTCTTCGCGTTTTAACTGATTCGTTTTTAATGCAATCGCCAATTTGATATGCTTGTCACGGATCAAAAACGGTTCGCTCATAAAATCCTCCTCTGTGCCATAACATATATTATAAAACAAAATGAACGAAATGTGGAGATTAACATGAAAAAAACCATTATAAAATCAACATTTTATTTGATACTCGTATCCGTCATTGCCAAAATCATGTCTTTTCTTGTAAGAATTCTATTGGCACGGTCGCTTTCTGCCGATGCGATGAACCTTTATTCACTTGCTTCCCCAACAATGGTATTTATTATCACCCTAGCGCAAATGGGTATTCCCACCGCTTTAAGCAAGGTGATCGCACAAAAGGATCATGCCCGTGAGCCATTAAAAAGCTGTATTATCATTTCCATCATCAATAATATGATCATTAGTGTAGTGTTTCTCTTATTGATTCCTTTGCTTGCACATTATGTGTTAAAACAGAATGCGATTGAACCGGTGCTGTATACGATCTTGCCATTGATTCCGATGGTGACACTGTCAGGACTGTTAAAGGGATATTTATTCGGTATTCAGCGCCATCTCTCCGCTACGGCTTGTCAGCTATTTGAGGAAGGAACGCGCATCATCTATCTGCTGGTGGTATTTACTTATTATCCACCTATCGATATCGTCGATATGGCACGCATCGCCATGCTTTCCATTACAATCGGGGAAATTGGCAGCTCGCTGTTTATGCTTATCGCACTGCGTCAGAAGTTTCATTCCGGTATGCGCCTAACAAAGCTGTTTGCCGATCTGCATCGTTCCTCCTTTGATGAGGTACTGTCGGTTTCCATTCCAATGACCGGAAGTCGTTTGATCGGATCACTCACGTATTTTTTAGAGCCGATTCTCATGGTTTTAGGGTTAAATACGATCGCAGCATCTGGGATGGTCAATGCCTATGGCCAGTTAAACGGCTATGTACTGCCAATTTTAACCATGCCCTCCTTTATTACCGTTACCCTCAGCAACTTTCTGTTGCCATCCTTTACGTACCACTATTCGCGTAAGAATCACAAAACCGCTGCCCGTTTATTCGGTGTGATTATCACCACTTGCTTTTTCATCGGCTTTACGTGTTCGCTAATTTGTTTTCGCTACAGTGCGCCGCTAATGCGACTGTTTTATCATACAGATCGCAGCGCAGCGTTATTAAAATCACTCGCATGGCCATTTGCCTTTTATGCGCTGCAGCCCCCCTTATCCAGCTTATTACACGCATTATCTCATTCTCGCAAAACGGTCATGGATACCTTTTTAGGATCTTTGAGCCGATTGCTTTGCGTTGCCCTGTTGACTCCAATCGTTCATGAAAATTCCCTAGCCATCGGCCTTACCGTCGGCATGATGATCACCACGCTGTTACATGCCGTTAATGTTTGGAAGGCGCTGCGGGATGCGACTTAATCTCATGAATATTATCAGCCGAAGCAAGTTCCCTCTTAATCACATATAAGCCATCCTTTTGTAAAAGGCATAAAAACACATCTTGAAATCTATTCACGCCTTCTTTTAACAAGGCTTCCTGAAGCCATGCTTCATCCAAATGCAGATCCCCCAAGGCGCTCTTGTTTACGATGCCATCACTGATCAAGGGACTGGGATGCTTAACCTTACATTTATTTTTTTCCAATATCGTGAGTGTGCCGTTGGTCTCCATTATCGCAAATTCCACCTCCTGTGGTGATGCGATGCTTTTATCATGAAGCTGCGTCATAAGATCATCAATATTATAGCGCTCTCTGCGCATTGCTTTCTGATTGATATGCCCGTTGTGAATCAGGATAACGCTTTTACCATCGAAAATATCACGCGATTTTTTACTTTTTAACAGTACCCATGAAACGAATATCTGCATGATAGCCAGTGTGATAATGGCAATCAGCGACTTAAAAATGCTCTCATTCTTTTCACTGATCGATATGGCCAATAATTCAGACATGACCAAATAAATAACAATATCAAAGATGCTCAATTCCCCTACCTCACGCTTGCCCATCACCCGCATGGCAATGATGATCACAAAATAAATAACGACACATTTATAGATCAGTGTAAAATATTCCTGCATTTTTCATTTCCTCCTTGTACTAGAATCGCCTTGTCCATCATAAACTGAACCGAGGTGACATTCATGAAGGACAAATTTCTTGCCATCGGTAAATCAATGGCTGCTTTATGTGCTTGTATGATATTATTTTCGCTTATTTTCGCTGCTTTATACTATTTTCATTGGATCTCACAATCGATGTTTCATATTGGTAATTGGATATTTTCCGCTTTGAGTTTTCTTGTGTCTGGTGCACTTTTGGGAATGGGCATAAAGAAAAAAGCGCTGTTACACGCTTTTGTACTGATTGCCATCATGGCGCTCTTCGGCTTTTGGCTGATGGATCAATATACGTTGATCAATATCGTTGAATTTCTCTCTAAGTTAGTTGCTTATGTATTAGGATGCTTATTCATCACGGTAAAGCGCAGTGATTAATCATTCGCAGTGCTTGTAAATAAATTATTCTGATACGTATAGCCAAGATGTTGATACGCTTTTTCCGTCGCAATGCGTCCCCTGGGAGTCCGGTTGATAAAGCCGATCTGTAATAAATAAGGCTCGTATACATCTTCCAAGGTCATCGCTTCCTCACCAATACTGCTGGCCAATGCTTCCAAGCCGACCGGTCCACCGCGGAAACGATCAATGATGCCGCGCAAGTATTTATGATCGACATGATCTAAGCCCAGCGCATCCACCTTTAATTTATTCAAAGCCATATCCGCGATGGATTGCGATATCACACCATCATTCATGACCTGGGCATAATCGCGCACACGGCGAAACAAACGATTAGCAATGCGCGGTGTACCTCGGGATCGTAAAGCGATTTCCTTAACGGCATCCGCAGCGATTTGCGTATTCATAACTCTTGCGGTGCGCGCAACGATTTTGCATAAGTCATCCAGCGTATAAAACTCTAGCTGTGAGATGATGCCAAAGCGATCACGCAGCGGTGCGCTCAAATCTCCGGCTCGTGTCGTTGCGCCAACTAAGGTAAACGGCGGTAAATCCAAGCGGATTGATCGCACGGATGATTCCTTACCCACGACAATATCAAGGCAATAATCCTCCATAGCCGGATATAAAATTTCCTCCACTTGCTTAGGTAAGCGGTGAATCTCATCAATAAATAAAATATCTCCGGCATCGAGAGTCGATAAGATGGCGGCAAGATCGCCGCTTTTTTCAATGGATGGACCACTTGCGGTTTTAATTTGTCCCTCCATCTCATGCGCCAGTATGTAGGATAGCGTCGTTTTTCCCAGTCCCGGTGGACCATATAGCAACACATGGTCAAGAGCCTCATGACGCTGCTTAGCGGCAGCGATGAACACAGCCAAATTCTCTTTTAATTCCTTTTGTCCGATATATTCCTGTAATGTCTGGGGCCGCAGGCTGGCATCATCATCCAGCAGCTGTGCCTGTCCATCCATCATCCTATCCTCCATTGATTACACCCCTTTTCGTTTCGCCATGATCCCCAGGGCATGACGAATGTATCCTTGTACATCGCACTTTTCGATGAGCGCCAACTCCTTGGCAATCCCTTGCAGCTCAGCAGGCTTATAGCCTAGGGAACGCAGTGCATCAAGCGCCTCTTGAATCGTATGATCTTGCGGTTCCTCATTCATCGTCTCTGCCTCCACCAACTTCCCCTTCAAGTCTAATACGATCTGCGAAGCTGTTTTAGCACCGATTCCCGGCAGACTTTTCATGAATTTCACATCGTTGTTTTCAATCGCTGTGATCATTTCCTTGGCGCTGGCCATTGAAAGCATACCAAGCGCACTGCGCGGTCCGACACCTTTTACGGAAATAAGGCGCAAAAATAAATCATGCTCTTCCATCGTTGAAAAACCATACAGCATGATGGCGTCCTCGCGCACGTACTGATAAGTATACAATGTAACCGGCTCTGTTCGCTTAAGCTTCATTGGATTTGCCATAAATATGCGGTAGCCGATCCCATCATGATCCATGATTACATAATCATTCCCCACACTATGTACTACGCCCCTCACAAACGCTATCATTCTATCACTCCATTATCTTTTTCTCGCCTATTATATCATGTTCACACAAAAACCCGCAATGACTCCTCCGCTATTCCTGTGCCGCTTTCTCATAGCGTTCGATGATTTTTTGAACAAGTGGGTGACGAACGACATCCAGACTGCTTAATTCCACAAAGGAAATTCCCTCTACACCCTTTAACAGCTGCTTTGCATCACGCAAGCCGCTATCGCTTTTCTTAATTAAATCGATCTGTGTCACATCTCCGGTAATCACAATTTTAGAGTGAAAACCCATACGTGTTAGAAACATCTTCATTTGTGCCTTGGTCGTATTCTGCGCTTCATCCAGAATAATAAATGCATTGTTTAGCGTACGTCCTCGCATATATGCCAACGGCGCAATCTCAATAATTTCCTTTTCCAGCATTTTTTCCACTTGTTCCTGTCCAAACATATCGTAAAGCGCATCATACAGCGGACGTAAATACGGGTCGACCTTTTCCTTTAAGTCTCCCGGTAAAAAGCCCAGTGATTCTCCTGCCTCCACCGCCGGACGGGTCAAGATAATCTTATGAATTTCCCCTTTTTTTAATAAACTTGCCGCATATACCACCGCTAAGTATGTCTTACCGGTTCCTGCGACACCGCTGGCAAACACAATATCGCTGTTAGCCATACAACGGTAAAGATAGCGCTGTCCGATGGTTTTGGGAAAAATCAGCTTTCCGTCAATACTTTTTCCGATCGGCTTTTGATAGGTTAATGCGAGCTGATCTAACTGTGAGCGCTGAGCCAGCTTTGCCGCATATAGTACATCAGATTCACAGATTGCTATTGGATGCGCAATCATATCCAATAACGCATTCACACATTCACTGATTTGTTTTTGCGTATGTTCATCATCGCTTAAGATAACCAGCTGCATATCCCGCAATACAATCTTGCATTGAAAGAATTCGCGCAGAATATCCAAATACTTATCGCCTGGACCACACAGCTGGGCAACTTGTTCCATTGTATAATCCTGTAATGTTACATGATCCTGTTCACTCATAATATGCTCCTTCATTTCGGTGTCGTAATATCCTCAATCAATGTATAGTGAAGATCCATACTTATTGTACCCGCATTATCGTGAAATTGCAAAATATTTTCTTTCGCAATGCGCTCCGGCTCATGTAATCCCTCGCTGGCTTGACGACGTGCTTCAAACAACAGCTGATAGAAGGCAAAAGCCTGTGGCAGCTTACTGTCTCTTATTTCCACATGGACGTCTTTCCATGTATAAGCATAAACCTTGCCTTTAACATATAAATCCTGATCCACTTGACTGCTGTCGGTTAATACATCGCTGACTAATACATCACCAGCATGAACAAAATCATTGATCGCTACCAGCTTATTGCCGTGCTGTAATTCAAAATGCTCGATGACACCATCTTTTTGAGCAACTAACTGATTGCGGCTAAGCTGTTCAATATCGGCAAATTCCTTGGTGGTAAACTGAATGTGATAGCGACTTCCCTCTTTATATACCTCCATCCACGCTATTTCATTTTCCAAGCGCTTTTTCAGTTCCGCCTTTACTTGTTGCATATCATGATCAAAAAAAGGTGTCGTATAGCCCATCTCTTGCAGCGTTTGTGATATCAGTATCTTGCTTTCCTGCTTGTCGCCGTTTAACACCACCGCAAAGATTGTATGAGAGAGCGTCCACCATACCATGATCGAGCATATAACACAAAGCAAGCGACTGGGACGGCGCATTTGCCGCAGGAAAAAGCCAAGCATTCCGGTTGTGGTAATGAGCTGTGCATGTTCCCATGTATGGACGATTTGTTTGCGTATTGTTAGCGGCGCATAAAAACGCAGTCCATGACGACCGTTATGGATTTCATAAACTCGCCAGTCTTGGGTTCTCACCATTCGCACCAGTGTTGGAAAAGGCACTGAGACCTCCCATAAATCCATTCCGATGCGAAACTCCTTACGCTTCATGAAACTGCATTCCTTTCCACTGACCCTCGATAAGTATCTCATCCTTGGTAAGCGCCAGCACTTTTAGTTCCTCTCCCTCAATATTTAGGGTCTGATGCTTTAAACGTAATGTTATCGCTTTGGAAGTGACATGCAGCACCTCTTGGTAATGCTCGATCATCATCTGGTTTTTAGCAATGGTAATCACGCACTCATCACCTCTATACCCCATCATACGCTTCATTAAAGGAATTTATGCGCATTGCCATCATGTACTGCCTGTCCTACTGCTTAGCGATTTTCAAGCGGTGGACAAAAAAAGAAGCTAATCACTAGCTTCATTTCTCCTATTTCCCACGACGTGCTTTACGAGCCGCTTCGGATTTCAATTTGCGGCGTACGCCCGGTTTTACATAAAACTCTCTTTTGCGAGCTTCAGCAAGGGTTCCGTTCCGAGATACTTGACGTTTGAAACGGCGCAGTGCATCATCAAGAACTTCGTTCTCTTTTAAGACTACTTTCGGCATTACATAACCTCCCTTCTGAAGATTGCATTAACATTATATAAAAAACAAAGGGAAATTGCAACCGCAAACCATGATGTTTTATGTAAATTTTGCCTTTTTAAAGTGATTTTCCATCATTCGACAATTTCTAACCCTCGTCTTCCTCCTCGATTCCCAAGTAGTATTTGCGAATACAATGTCGTGCCGCCACATGATCGCCGAGCCATGGCTCACGTCCTTCCTCTCGATACATGAACACCTCGTCCCCTTTTCCTAGAATCAAGACCGTATCATGTACATTGGCGGATTCAATGGCTTGGCGAATTGCATCATAGCGGTTTTCAATAAAAATGTTTTTCGTATCAACGATGCCGCTTTTGATTTCATTGGCGATTTCGCGGGCATTTTCATCACGGGGATCATCCTCGGTTAAAATGATCAAATCACAGTATTTACTGGCAATCTCGCCAAAGACCCGACGCTTTCTCGTATCGCGCTTGCCGGCCGAACCAAACACCGCTATGATACTGCGACCTGTCTCGGTGATATCCATCGCGTATTCAAAAACCTTTTCCAAGCCATCCGGCGTATGGGCAAAATCTACGATAACGGTAAAGGGCTGTCCCTCATCAATGCGCTCCATTCTGCCTTCAATCTGATGCAGCTCGTTGAAATACGGCAGCACCTCCCGCAATGGAATCCCACTTTCGCAGATGCCGGCAATCGCTGCCAACAGATTATAAATGTTATAAAGCGCGACTAGATTGGTCGCCACGCAATAAGCAATATCCTCATGATACAAGGTAAAGGTAGAGCCTTCAGTCCCAATGTGAATCTCATCGGCGCGATAATCGGCATCCTTTTGAATTCCATAGGTAATCACGCGTGCCTTTGTTGTTGCTCTTAACGGTTCATAGTAAGCGTCATCCACATTTAGAATTGCTACACCATCTTCCTTCAAATTCGTAAACAGCTTCTTTTTCGCTGCGAAATAATTATCAAAGGTGCCATGAAAATCCAGATGATCATAAGTTAGATTGGTAAAGATCGCAATATCAAAATCAACCGACTGGACGCGTCCCAACTCTAACCCATGAGAGGAGACCTCCAAAGCACAAGCCTTCATTCCCGCATTGACCATATCGTGCAGCGTGCGATGAATGCAGATGGGATCCGGGGTCGTCAAGGATGGTGGAAATTCCTGATCACCATAGCGAATAGCGATCGTCCCGATATAACCGCAGGGCGCAAAATGCGAGTAGGTGTCCTGAATAATACTGGCAACCGAGGATTTACCATTGGTTCCGGTAATTCCAAACATCTTTAAGCTGCGGCTGGGATAATGGTAAAACTTAGAGGCGATCAAGTTCAACGTCGCATTGACATCGTTTACCTTAATATAAGCAATACCATCCTGCATCTGTTCTAAAGAACGGCTATGTACGATACAGCACGCTCCCTTTTCAATCGCCTGGGCAATATACGTATGCCCATCCGTGCGCAGTCCTTCTAAACAAAAATACATATCTCCGGGCTTGACCGTTCGTGAATCACTCGATAATCCCTGGATTTCCAAATCCGGTGCCTGATCAAATATTTGCGAAAGTTTCATCCTCTCACCTCCTGCGCTTTGCCGATTAACCGCTCATCCTGTATTCCTATGATGCATACGGTTTCCATACGATGCAGCTTTCCGGCATCATAAGGTGCGCATACTTCCAGATATTCACTGCTATGTCCCACGATATAACCATTTTCCTCCCGTTCCCATAGCACCTCTACCTCATGATGCATAAAAGTCTTTAAATATTCCTGATGCAGCTCTCGGCTCAATGTCATTAAGCGTGCCGTCCGCTGCTTTTTCATTTCATTGGGAATTTGCTGGGGCATTATCGCCGCCTTTGTGCCATCCCTTCGCGAATAAGGGAAGACATGAAGAAAGCTCAACTTCATTTTACGCAGTGCTACTAATCCTGCAGCAAACTGTTCCTCACTTTCCGCGGGAAAGCCGCAGATCACATCACTCGATATGCTGATGGGATATAATTCCTTGCGAATCGCTTGAATGCGCTGTTCATAATCTGCTAGTGTATACGGGCGATTCATCGCCTTCAATATGGTATTATCACCACTTTGAATCGGAATATGCAAATGCCGGGCAATTCGTTTTTCCCGTTTCATTAACGCAATTAGCTCATCACTTACCTCATTGCATTCAATTGAAGAAATGCGCAAGCGCTGTAAGCCGCTTACTTCTTCACACAGCCGTTGCATCAGCGATGCCAAGCTTATGCCATATTCACGACCATAGCGCCCGGTATGAATACCGGTTAAAACGATTTCGACATGGCCATTGGCCGTTAACATCTGCGCCTTTTTTATCACCTCATCGGGTGCTAAAGAACGCTCTGTCCCGCGCGTATAAGGAATGATACAGTAGCTACAAAACTGGTTACAGCCATCCTGAATCTTTAAATACGCCCGCGTCTGATGTGAAAATTGCTTTACCGCAATCGCTTCAAACACATTTACATGCCGCATATCATTCACCAGCACACGGTGAACGCGATCCTGCCATGTTTGATATATCAACTTTGGCAACTGTTCCTTATGATCGCTGCCGACAATTAAATCGATATGAGGATCCTGCGCCAGCTGAGCATGTGCCATTTGCGCATAACATCCTGCCACCGCAATGCATGCGGCGGGATTTTGACGCTGTGCCTGGTGGATTTTCTGGCGTGACTTGGCGGCTGCCGTATTGGTAACCGCGCAGGAATGAATGAGATAAACATCCGCACAATCCTTAAAAGCTACTTCTTCCCACCCATATTCACGCAATCCCTGCGCATATCCCTGCGACTCATAGGCATTGACCTTGCAGCCTAAGGTCGCGATCGCAAACGTTGTCATTCCTTCCCTCCTCGCCGATTATTATACAACAAACCAAGCATTAGGTAAACGCATAACCCTACACAAAAAAAAGAAAGCAAATTGCTATTTTCTTCGTGGTCTGCGTATCAACTTGCTCACTTTCTTTTTCATGTACTCGCTGATTAACATACTGCCGACAATTCGCTGAGCGCATAAGCTCTCATCATTATGCATATATGCCACGGCAATATCACGCAATTCCTCAATATTGACATTGACACTGCGTACCGGATCAAAATTAAGCGTATGAATGCAATGAAAATTCTCAATAAAGTAGAGGCGATTCACATCCGGATTAAAGATACAAAAGAACTGTTCCTCACCACATATAAACAAGCAGCTGGTGAAGTTATAAATATACGGTAATACACCGTATTGATTTTCAATGATCACATCATCAAATTTGGTGATAAAGCGCTTATATTGCTTTAATTCCAAAAGTACGATTTCTTTGGTATATAAGCGATTCATACGCTGATCAAACATCGGAATATAAATGTCATCCCCTTCATAGGGAAATGATTTCAGCTCTTTGCGCATATGATCAATATCTACATTCATCTGATGCTTGCGCTCCTGATAATCAAGATCATTCCAGAAATCATGCATTTCCACATAGGTATGCAAAAAGGTTTCTTCAAAGGCTTTCTTGTTTTTGATTCCTTCATAGATCGTTTCGATACGATAAAAAGACCATTCATCCTTTACGACACACGCAATGCCGAATTCCTTAAAAGTATGTTGCATCTCCTTTAGCTTTTCTTTATACATGGAGAGTTTTCCGATCTTTTTATGATATTTTTTATTTAGAATACCTTCTAAGCTCTTCATTCTTAACGCCCCTTAATTCTCATAGAGTAACGACAATATATTGACCGCTGACATTGCGGCAGTCTCAGCTCGTAAAATGCGTCGTCCCAGTGATATGCTTCGAAAATCCAGTTCATGAAACTGCATCACTTCATCCTTAGTAAAGCCGCCCTCCGGTCCGATAGCGATAACAATTGATTGAATATGAGGATGATCGTTGATAAAGGAAACGATGCTTTCACTTTGTGCATCCGCATTTTCATATGCCAATAGCTTTGCCTCTGCATTCATGGAAACCATTTGGGCAATGGTGCATGGCTTATGCACCGTAACCAGATCGCTGCGATGACACTGTTCACAAGCTTCCATGGTAATGCGATTCCAGCGTTGCAGCTTTTTTGACTGATCGGCTTCTTTTAGTTTTACCACGCAGCGAGAAGTTATGAGCGGCTGTATGGAATCTACGCCGAGTTCACTGCATTTCTGCAAGGCATAATCCCAGCGCTCACCCTTAATGAGTGCCAACGCCAACGTAATGGATACGCGATGAATCACTGACTCAAGCATGCAAATGGGAATAGCGCACAAGTCACTTCCCTGCTGGTGCAATTCACAAAGAAATGCACGTTGTGATTCATCCACCATGCGAATTTGTTGGTGTTCTTTCATCCGCAGTACCGTTTGAATATGATGGCGCTGTTGATCATTCAAAAGCACCGGCTCCTGTAATCGAATCATTCCGCTTACAAAGTACTGCTGCATAAATATCACCTTTCTTATTTTACCTTATTTTTTTCCTAAAGTGAAGTAAAAAGTAATTTCTTTCATTTTTTGAAAATGCTTGATTTACATTAACAATGCTTATTGTCACTTTTCATACGTTGTACAAGATAAAAGGAAAATCCCTTATGTCAGTTGCGATCATGATAATCATATGCTTATTATGAAGCTATTTAAAAAAGCACCCGTTATGAATGCTTTTCATCTTACAAAATCATCATTAAGGATACTATAGTTTGTTAACTCGATCATTGCCTATCTTCGCTCAATAATGAGATGCTCATAGGTTCCCTCTTGTGCCAAGGCTCGCATTTTTTTGACCTCAAACGGCTTTAAAATGCGATATTCTCCTTGTCTTAAATCACTTACGGTTAAAAATCCTAGCTGCTTGCGATGTAAGCGGCGTACGGAATAGCCCAATGCTTCCATCATACGTTTGATTTGTCGATTGCGTCCCTCGTAAATGGTAAGATCAAACGTCGTTTGCTTTTTATCTTTTTCCTTGATTACATTTTTAACTTTTGCCGGCAATGTCTTTATTCCATCATCCAATACGATGCCGCTACGGATCTGACGCATTTCCTCACTGCTTAAAATGCCGTTGATCGTTAAATTATACACTTTGGGTATATGATGACGGGGATGGATGATCATATTGGCAAATTCACCGTCGTTTGTCAATAACAATACACCGCTTGTATCATAATCTAAACGTCCAATGGTAAAGATGCGCTGGGGACAATCAATCAGATCAATCGCTTTTAAGCGATCCTCCTGTTCGCCATTCGTACAAACGCAGCGCTTTGGTTTGTTCATGATAAAATATACTTTATCTTCCTTTACAATGCTTTTTCCATCAACGGCAATTTGATCACCTTTTTTTACCTTTGTGCCTAATACGCTAACCACTTCTCCGTTTACTTCTACCCGTCCGGCGAGAATCATTTCCTCTGCCTTACGCCGCGAAGCGATACCTGCCTGCGCAATCACCTTCTGTAGCCGTTCCATCCTCTCACATCCTCACTTTATGTATTCTATTTTACACAAAGTGTTATAAAAAGTAAAAGGAATCTTCATAATTAAATCCTACAATCGGAAAATCACCCAAAGAAAAACAAGGATAACAATATTGCCATGCCAATTCCGGCAATGTCGGCAATTAAACCGATGGATAAAGAATTTCTGATTTTTTTAATTCCTACACTGGAAAAATAAAGCGTGATCACATAAACCGTCGTATCGGTACTGCCTTGGATAATACTGGCCATTTGTCCTGCCAGCGAATCAACACCGCAGTTTTTAAATATATCAATCAGCACTGCCAAAGAAGCACTGCCGGAGATGGGACGAAACAATACCATCGGCCATATGTCCTGTGGTATGGAGGATGATAAATGTAAAAACAATGAGGAGAAAAGATTCATCAAGCCGCTTTCCCGCATCAATGCGATCGCACACATCATAGCCAAAAGTGCTGGATAAATGTCCAAAAACAATCCCATCCCATCCTTGACACCGGTTAAAAAGACACTGTATGCCGGTATACGCTTGATGAGTGCCAGCACAAAAATGAAAAGGATTAACAACGGTAATATCCATGTGCTATCAATCACGATGATTCCACCACCGATCTACCGTAATACCAACCAATGACGCAAACATCGTACATAATATCGCCCATGGCATAAAGTCTGTCACCTGTAAGGAATGAAACTCGCTGCGTAAAGCAATTAATGTGGTCGGCAGCAGCGTAACACCGGCAGTATTCAAAACCAAAAAAGTAATCATGGATCGCGATGCCACTTCTTTATTTTCATTATGTGCCTGCATTCCCTGCATAGCCTTTAAGCCGACCGGAGTTGCGGCTGATCCCAAGCCAAACATATTCACAGTGATATTGGTTGCGACATAGCCCAGCGTTTCCTCATCATCCTTTAAATCCGGCAATAACCAACGCAAAAACGGGTGAAAAAGCTTTTCCAATGCTTTGATCATCCCGGCTTCTTTCGCTACATACAACACACCGTTCCAAAAGCATACCGTGCATACTAACGGCAGCACAAAGTCAAATGTCTCTTTACCGATATTCAGGCAAACATCGTTGATGACTTGAACCTGACCTGTCACAAACGCCAATATGAGCGATAAGACAATCATGATCATCCATATGATATTCAAAAGAACCACCCCTTCTTTGCGGTTTGTTCCTTAACGCCTTCAAACTCATATTCAAGCTGTTCACCATCTTTAATCACTTCAATGGTAAATACACCATTGTCGCACCGGCTGTTTATTTTAACATCATGTTCGCTATCGTTTTGTAAAGCAATACTGATCGTTTCTTCAATCTTATACGTATAATTTTGAATATGATAAGTACCTGCTTTCATAATCACATAGGCTGAATAATTCGCAAACATTTGTTCATGCTTGGCCTCATGAAAATTGAAATCATCGCCCATATTCAAGGTGACGACAATGGACTCTAAATCATTGGCCTGAGCACTGGTAACCAACGTTCTTCCTGCCTTTTTGGTAAAGCCTGTTTTTCCCGCGGTAAGGGGCTCATAGGAAAAAAGCAGCTTGTTTTTATTCATCCAGCGAGCATGATTGGCATAATCAAAATAAGGGCTTCCGGAAATCTCTTTAAACGTATCATTGCGAAGGGCATAGCGCATGAGCAATGCCATATCGTAGGCACTGGAAATGTTGCCTCCATCCTTCTCATCCAAACCGTTCGGATTATGAAAGGTCGTATCATTCATTCCCAGCTCCACAGCTTTGTCATTCATCATTTGAACAAAATTTTCCTGGCTTCCGCCGACATGAACCGCTATTTCCACTGCCGCATCATTGCCGCTGCGCAGCATCAATCCATATAACAAGGTACGTAAATCGACCTGATCACCGACTTGAAGATAAATACTGGAGCCATCAACGGTCAAAATTTCATCGCTGACCTGCCACTTATCCTCCAAATTTCCATTCTCAATCGCAACAATCGCTGTCATGATTTTAGAAATACTGGCAACACTCTGTGCCTTATGCATATCAGATTCTTCCATCACTGTGCCATCATTTCCATTCATAACACAATAGCTCTCGGCGCGAGCCGGCACAATGAAACTGACAAATATTAACAATCCTACTAATATTTTTCGCATCATATCACTCATTTCAATTCAGTATATGAATATTTTCATAGGTTTTGCCCTGTCTTGACGAAATTGCGCAAAATGAAACGAGATTCCATGATGTAAAAAGCAGCCGGAGCTGCTTTTTATTAGACCTTGATTAAATTGTTAGCGGCAATAGCAGCCGTGACCTTGTTATCTTTACCAATCACGATGCGATCGCCGTTGACCTCTATCACCCGATAAACATTTTGATAGACAAAAGGTGCCAAGGAAACACCGTTATAATCCTTTGCGCCCTGTTTAACCTTCACTTCATCGTTGACTTTGAACGATGTCGCCGGTTGTGTTTTACCGATAATGATCGAATCGTTAACCCATCCGGTTCCATCATTGATTAAATATGGATTCGCTGCGCCTTCAATGATGCGCGTAATTTTACCGTGGGTTACGGCAATGTTGGTAATCGCATCCTTACTGTCGGAAGAGCGATACAGCGCTTTAAAGGAAACCTCATCACCGATCTTATATTTTAATGTTGGCTTCGGCGGCTGCGGTTTGACCGGATTCTTATCAAAATGATTGCGATCCCCTGCCATTGTCAGAAAATCACCGTACCACTTGCTTAAATCGGTACGTGCACTACTCCCCTGAACGACGCCGTTGCTAGTGTACTGCCACAGCTTAAAAGACTTGTCGAAAGTGGGATTGGCACTCCACTGCGCCAACCAGCGTGTGTAATCGTTCACATTGTACAGCTTGGTTTGCCAAAGATACAAATTGGAATAAATACCGACAAATCCTCCGGCTGCCTCAATTTTTTTACAGAAAGCATTGGCAACCTGCGTATAGCCCTCTACCGATAAATTACCAACCACATCGTTTTGTTCCAGATCGTAGTAAATCGGCAGACTCAAATTCAAGCCATTCACCAATCGCAATACATGCTCCGCTTCATTCTCTGCTTCTGCAGCTGTTGTCGCATAAGAGTATAAATAGACACCGAAAGGAATCTGTAATCGTATACATTCCTTTACATTGCGCGCATATTGCGGATCATCCTGTGATACGAGATTGCCTCCATATCCACAGCGAATAATCGCTCCGTCGATTTGACCCTTGATTTCGTCCCAATCCAGCGTACCGTTGAATTCACTGACATCTATTATTGGCTTTGCCATATTATCACCTCGTTTTTATCTTATGCGCGCTATCCATGAAAGACTGTACGGATATACCGAATGAAATACAAAAAAATGCCATGACACACATGACATGGACTATTCCTTACGCAGCTGATTTAACTTTTGATACAAGGCTTCATACGCTGCTTCTCCATCTTCTAAAGATGCGACGGCAGCTTCCATTGGACACATTCCCGTTCCGCTGCGATTCACGATCCACTCACATGATTGATCATAGGAATAGGGTATCCCATGCTGATCTAGATAACGCATGGCACTTGTACTCATCAGCTGCGCATGAATGTACTTTGCACAAGAAAGCGTCAACATCATGGCCGCAGCCTTGCCGATGATTTTATCAACCACAATACAATCATAGAAATAATTACGATCACGCTTCAGCATTATCATAATTGGCGCAATTCCCCGTTCATGCGATACATAGTAAAAATGATTTCGGGCTGCGACAAGCGAATAGGATGCCTCACTTTGCCACTGCTTCAGATGAGCGAGATTCATACATATAACCGCCTTTCTCCACAACGCGAACCACCGCCGGTAAAAATATCAGCTGTGTGATAATACCGGGAATGCCGGTAATCACAGCCGCCCCCACTGCCGCAAAGCCGCCAAGATTCATATGCAGCAGCGCCGCAGTCAAGGTTAAAACAATTCCATAAACCAAGCGTCCAGCAATCATCGCCGCAATTAATGAAATGTATCCTCCCAGCATTTGATCCTTTACATGAAGCTGCTGATAGAGCAATCCGCTGATGAAGCCATAGCTGCATAATTCCGCCATCATAAAAATCACCCGTTCACTCGAAGGCATACCGGTCAATAAGCAATTCACAAGCGGCGCAATCAGTCCCAATAGCGCTCCATACTGCCATCCCAGCACCATACCGCCGATCAATACGGGGGTATGCATCGGTAAAAAGATCTGTCCAGCCTGTTGCATTCCGATGAAATGGAACAGTTGCGGCAAAAGCAGTGCCAAGGAAAGACATAAAGCTCCAAAAGTCATTTTACGTGTTTTCATCATCATTCTCCTTATTTTTGATGATATTCTTAACCTCTTTGTCGGATTGGAAAGATAAGTTAATAACATCACTGTGGATTTTCATCCTTGATTTAATAAGTCAATCATATGATGAAGCAATACATACTCGGCATACGTATCCATGGCACAGTATTTCAACAGTGCCAAACGAATACTCTCTGCCGCTTCTTCATCATCCTCCATCATGCGCCAGCTATGCGCTGCCTGTAGGCCTTGCGATATATCTAGTTTATGATAATCCAAGCCACAGAAAATCTCTGCCAATTTCTTCAATGAATAGAATCCGCGCATCCGGCTGTCATAAATACAACCGGTCGCAAAGGGCAAGGATAAATCTACCATACGATCGCAAAGTGATTCCAGTGCATCGCGATATGCAGGAAATTGTTCGCCTAGCTGATGAAGCCGCAGCTTTTCCGCTCCTTCCATATTAAAGACCAATATTGTTCCCGATTTTGGTATGTGCGCTAACAAATGCTCAATAAAAGCAGTTCTACAATCACCCTGTCCGATATATTCGTGATGAATCAAGGATGCATTCTCTGTTTCCTCCACATGCAGGGAATATTGAAAAACCAGTACATCATAAGGTTTCATTCCTTCATATGGTGGATACACAAAGGTTTCCCATTCAAAATCCAAATAAGAAATCGGATAATGAATATCTTCCTTTACCCACGCATTCAGCGCAAAGCGATCCATGTAAAAGCCATTGTGATGTGCTGCCATGATTTGGGCATATTGTTGCCGTGTTCCTTCCAACAAGGACAGATCCACTTCTTTTATATCGTGAATGCCCTGATTGATCAAATCATATTTATGTGCCGTCTGCATAAGATTAGTAATACATGTATCCGCAATCGGATTGGGAAAGCAGTCATCAAAGTAGCGACACTTTCCACCCTTCATGCAATAAGGACCCTGTGCCATAATCGGAGCATCCTCTTCGTAACATTTCTGCATGCCGGATATCGGCGCAAAGACATCACGTCGAACTTGATTTGCCAAAGAAAGTGCCGTACCCTTTATCGTGTTATGGCGATGATATAAATACGGTGTTACCACCAGCAGTTCCTTGACATTTAACTCTTGAGATCGCACATATTCAGCATTGAGATGGATGATGGACACATCGCCGATCACCAGACCCAGAGCTTCTAAAACACAAATCGTATCCGCAATTTTCTGTGCTTCGCTTTCGCGCGGATAACACGTCGCATAGGAAAAATACAGATTCCATTGATCGGACTGCTTGATCATCATGGATACCTTTACACGCAGATTTTGATATTCAAAGCGCGCATTCAATAAGACTTTATATTGTTCCATCGCTTGCAGTGCCTGTTCGCTATCGTCTCCTGCTTGACCTTGAAAATAATCGCTCAACGAGAAATATTCCTGAATATAATCATTCATAGAACCGTTGTAATAGACAAACGGTACAAACGGCTTCGGTTCATGCATACATAGCCAAAATAATCGCGAACAGCGTTCAAAATGCTTGATATCGGACAAATGCATCCTTTTCCCATTCCCTTCAACAGGGTAAATTATAGCATATTTCTGTAGATATGTAGATGATAATTGAAGCTTGATAAAAAGATCGCGATAATTCGCTGTCTTATTCACGATATGAAATCAATATTTTCTGCGTTTCCGCGATCAGATCTTCGCGCAGGGATTGTGGCGTAATAACCTTTACACGACTACCTAAGGAAAGCAGAAAGCGCATCGCCTCCTGATGGCTTTCAAAAATAGTGCGGTAATACAGCGTATGCTCATTCAGCCATTCAAAATAAGGATGTACGCCAACCTGACGCTCACTCATTAACAAAGCACTTTCATGAAATACATGCATTTCTACCTCTATGCCATCGCCCTTCATCAATCCACTTTTCCCGATGTGCTTATGTACATTGAATGGATCACGATGAAAATGCCGATCCAACACCTTGCATTGCTTCATGCGCTGATCACTGAATTTATATGTGCGGAAATCCTTGGCCGCCAAGGAATAAGCGATGCAGTAATAGGCTCCTTGGTAATGAACCAATTCGTATGGGTGAATAACAAATGTTTTCACGTGATGATCCTGTAATGAGCGATACGTTATTTCCACGCACTGACAGGAACGGATCGCATCCTTCATGCGATCAATATAACTCTGCATGACCGCTGACAGGAACGTTTGCTGAGGATCAACATAATAATCGGTGTGCGGCATGGACAATGGTTCATTGGAAAGCATCTTATCAATCGCGCCATTGACAATCTTACCCCAGCGCAATTCTAAATGCGTTTTTAAATAATTCTGTACTTCGCGCAAACTTTGTTTTTCCTGCTCTTGAAAAGCCGCTGCGGGCAACAGCGCATCGCTCAATAAGGTATAGCCCCCATACTTGCCCGGTACTGATTCAATCCGATATCCGGCCTTTTCCAGCTCCTTGCGAAACTCCGCAATATTACGAACATTGGTATCCAATTCCATGGCGATTTCTTCACGTGTCATAAAGCCTCTACTTTTCAGCAGCTGTAGCATTTGAATGCACAAGGCGGTACGATTCATATTATTCCTCCTAGCTAATTGATTAAAATCGGATAATTGACATCCAACGGAGCGAAACGAGAGGGATAAGGTCCAAAATTGCCAATAGGTTCTTCCATCTTTGGAACAATCCCCATAAATGCCAGTGGAAATACAAGTTCTCCGATGCCACGATCTAAGGCAAAGCCAAGTGCCTCTTCTGCTTGGGTTGCTCCTTCCTCAATCAGCATCATCACCATATCTTTATTACGGGTAAATACCGCATGAACTAACAATGGGTAACCGTTATAAATCCAATTTGGATCCGCACCGCGGCGAATCAGCTTGCGCGCTTCACTCACGTTTTCATCCCAAACAGCATTTAACAATCGCTTTGCTAATTTACCCTCCCATTCGTGATTGTGCTTTAAAAATTTCAACATCATATGAATCCATCCTTTCTGATGACCATACGATATCATATATTGTGACATTATTTATGTAACATTACAACAAAAAGTTAAATTTTTTTGGTGGAAATGATTTCCTGATGAAAGACAATAACAACTTTCATTAATGGCATACAATGAGACAAAAAAAGGCAGAAGCGTGATGCTTCTTTGCCTCATTTACATCTTGTTAATCCATTGCTTCATCGTCAGCATTATTTTGATTACTCTTGGTTGGATTACCATTGGTGCCGGTGTTTCCGTTTGACTGATCGCCATTCACGCCGTCATTGTTATCGGTTGCACTGTTACTGCTATCAGAATTTTTGATGCCGCCAATACCTGCTTTGTAGGAATCGAATTGCTTAAGCAAATCATCCATTTTTGCATCTTTTAGATACACCAACAGATAATTTCCATTCACAGATGCCGCATAATCCTTTTTTTCACCATTGATATTTACTTTCACAGTACCGGTATTCTTTGCTGAATCCAATAGTGCTTTCATGCTTTCATCATTTTCTTTCAACCGATACAGATATGCGGTATTGCCTTGATAAGAAAAGCTACGTCCTTCATGTGCTGCAAAATCCATATCCGTTAAATCCTTCATATCGTCCAATGTGAGTCCCTGATCCTTAAAATAAGTCATCATATTATCCATTGTTTCATTAACGGTATTGGCTGCGTCATTCTGTGGTTTTTTCGTATCGGTTGCATTGGCGTTGCTTTCCATCTTTTTATCGCCGTCATCATTCTTGGAGCAGCCACTGATTATCAACATCAGCGCACAAGCCATAGCGGCTAAAGCTTTCCATGATCTCATCGTATTATCCTCCTTGTTCATATATTGGTAGTATGCGCCAATAAAAGCGGATTATACATGAGCTGTGGTTTAATTCTCACTGTTTGGATGAAAAAACGGATCTTTATGTATGACAAACCGAAACCACTGGAATAATATAGTCCCTTTTAATATAGAGCTAATGGTAATAGACCACCATATACCATTGAGTCCCCACACCTTTTGTAAAGCATAAGCCATTGGAATGCGCGCTGATGTAAGCGTGATGGATATGATGCTAGGCGGCAGTGTCTTGCCCAAGCCGTCAAAGGCTCCGGCAGTGGTGATCTCCATGCACATGAATAGCTGCGAGACGCCCAGGATGCGCAAATAGTCCACTCCCATCGGCAATACATCGCTTTCCTGAATAAAGATGTGAAAAATAAATTCAGGAAAAACAATCAGCATGGCACTGCATAACAGTCCCCATACTAGCATCATAGTCATGGACAATCGATAACCATAGTGAATTCGCTGAGGATTTTTAGCGCCGTAATTCTGCGCCACGAAACTATTGAGTGCCGCCGCATAGCCCTCTGAAGTCATCCATGAAATCGATTCGATCTGACTTCCCACCTTTTGTACCGCTACAGCCCCATCTCCCCAGTCGGCAATAATGCGAGCGATGAACATAGAAATGCAGGAAAATAACATACTTTGAAGCGCCGTCGGCAAGCCGATGCGGAAGATTTCTTTACTGTGCTTTTTTGACAACGATCCCAACAGGTGAAAGTGATCAAACAAAATCGTATCCCCACGCACAATCAATACAAATAGCAATGTAACCACCGCTTGTGCCGCAACCGTCGCAATCCCTGCCCCCAATACGCCTAACGCGGGTATCACACCAAAGCCGAAAATCAACAGCGGATCCAGAACGATATTTAAAACCAAGCCGATGGTCGTTGCCACAAAGGAAGCTTTACTATTTCCCATCGCTGTTAGTATACCGGTATAGATTTGATTTAAAAAGGAAAAGATCACCAACCCGCATGTCACAAATAAATAATTCTGTGCATCACTAATAACCTGTGCACTATTCAGATGAAAAAAGGAAATCATCATCTTGCCACATAATATGGAAATTAAGCCAAAAGCAAGCGCAAAAAGGATTGCCATGCGAAAGGAATTGGCCGCATAAATTCGCGCTTCCTCTTTTTGATCCGCCCCCAATGCCTGCCCCACCTTGATTTGACCACCCATTTTCGCCAAGGTAGCCAAACCATTGGAAAACCACATAAACATTCCCGCAGCACCTACCGATGCCACTGCCCCGCTGCCAATGCGTCCAATCCAGATCATGTCAGTTAAGTTATAAGCCATTTGGATAAAGCTGGTCGCCATAATCGGCAATGCCAAAGCACTCAATGCCGGAAAAATCGGACCATCCAACAAATTCGCGTTTCGTTTCATATGTCACCTCAAGGCATCATTGTACGCTAAAGTATACAAATTGTAAAGCAAGGCTTTTTCATGAATTCTTCCTTTTATTACATGATAAAAACAGAATCAAACCAGTAACGAAATCATGAGTAAAATAAAGAATAAAAAACAGGTTGAAAAAGCGGTAAAAAGTGATACAATAAAAAGCATTGTGAAAGGAAAAGATTTATGATAAAGTCACTGAATCGAAAACGTTCCTATGAAATCAATATGTGTGAAGGACCGATCTTTAAAAAAATCATTATATTTGCCCTCCCACTGGTATGTTCCGGTATCCTGCAGTTATTATTCAATGCGGCAGATATCATCGTTGTAGGTCGCTTCAGCGGCAATCATGCATTGGCAGCGGTTGGATCCACCAGTTCCTTAATCAATTTATTAATAAACTTATTTATTGGAATTTCGGTTGGAGCCAATGTTCTGGCAAGCCGTTATTATGGCGCTCGTGATTACGACAATATGACAGACAGTGTTCATACCGCGATAGCCATGGCATTCGTATCCGGTTTCCTCATGGTTTTTATCGGTATCTTTGCGGCAAAGCCGATGTTGGAATTGATGGGAACTCCTGATAATGTCATCGATTTATCCGTATTATATATGCGCATCTATTTTATCGGCATGCCCTCTTTTATGGTTTACAACTTTGGCGCTGCCATTCTGCGCTCGGTCGGCGATACCAAGCGTCCGCTTTACTTTCTGCTTGTTTCCGGTATTATCAACGTAATTTTCAATTTATTTTTTGTCATTGTCTGCCATTTAGGCGTTGCCGGAGTAGCATTAGCCACGATCCTTTCCGAAACCATCTCAGCCGGTTTAATCCTTTTGAGTTTACACAAAAGTGAAGGTGCATTGCGGCTTCATTTTAAGCAGCTGAAAATTCATAAGGATAAGTTGCTTCCGATGTTGAAAATCGGTCTTCCTGCCGGCTTGCAAGGTACTATTTTTTCCATCTCCAATGTCTTAATTCAATCTTCGGTTAATTCCTTTGGCGATATTGTCATGGCTGGAAATACTGCCGCAAGCAATATTGAAGGCTTTGTTTATACCGCTATGAATGCGGTATATCAAACTGCACTTAGTTTTACCTCACAAAATCTCGGGGCAAAAAAATATGAGCGTATTGATAAAATCCTGCTTCAATGTCTATTAATCGTAACCCTCATTGGATTGGTAATGGGAGTCGGCGCTTATTTGTTGGGAACACCGTTATTATCGCTTTATACCGATAGTAAGGAAGTCATCGAATACGGATTAATTCGTCTTAGCTATATCTCTGTCCCCTATTTCCTTTGCGGTATTATGGATGTGTTTGTCGGCAGTCTGCGCGGCTTAGGATATTCAATGATGCCGATGCTGGTATCCTTAAGCGGCGCTTGCGTTTTCCGTGTTATCTGGATCTTTACCGCTTTTGCGGCTAGTCATACTTTGTTTACACTTTATATTTCCTATCCGATCTCATGGTTTTTAACTGCGTTGATCCATGGAATCTGTTATTTGACAGTACGAAAAAAATTTATCGCATTAAAAAATATTCCTGGTGAGGAACCTGCATCCGTCGCATAAAATGATTCATAAGGCCTTAGGGTCTTTTTACTTATTGTAATATGGATCTTTATAATGTATGGATGATAAGAAAATTAAATTTCCTATTCATTTTTGTCTAATGCCCTCTTTAAAACGATGGTCAAAGGATCATAGCCTATTCATGGTATTAAACCTTTATCAATGAATAAAAATGATATGTTTATCAATACCAATTTTCATATTTAAAAAAATGGTATTGATAAACTGGTCTTCTGTGACTTTTTATATACTGACCTATTATTACTTTTAAATAAATACGCATATTAATGCATACACTGTAAGACACTATAGCAAAAAAAAACAGATGATCATGTATACGTCTTATTCATCTGTTTCAAAACAATATTATTTTGTTTTCCTTCACATCAATCTTCCTGAAACAGTTCTTCATCGAGATTGGCATCACTGTTTGGTAGTTCCGGTAATTCCTTTAAGCTTTTTAATTGGAACGAATCCATAAAAGCTTCGGTTACCTCATATAGAAAAGGGCGTCCTGCCGCATCACTGCGGCCGCATTCACGAATCAGATTGCGAGCTAATAGCTTGCGAATCATCATATCGCAGCCGACTCCACGGATTTCCTCAATTTCCGATCGTGTGATCGGCTGACGATAAGCAATAATCGCCAGTGTTTCCAATGCGGCTTGAGAAAGCGTTGCTAGTTTCACGCTCGCAAATAATTTTTCTGCATAAGGATGGATGGCTTCTTTGGATACAAATTTATAAACACCGCCAAAATGTACAATCTCCATCCCCCGGCTTTCATCCTCCACATACTCCTTCATCATTTCATCCAATAGCGATTCCAATTCTTCAAGTGGCATTTCCATAACCGATGCCAGCTGATCCCCATTTAATCCCTCATCACCAACCAGAAATAATAAACCTTCTAGTACGGCTTTTTTATCATTATGCATAAACCCCTTCTCCTTTAATAATCCAAATCATTTCTTCTTCATCGATCATATAGGTAATCAGCTTTAAACGTATCATATCCAGCATTGCCAGAAATGATACAATCACCATATGCAGATTGGTACAATCATTACATAGCGTTTCAAAGTTCATTTTCCCACTCCAATGACGTAAGCGCTGGATCATCTGTGCTTTGCGTTCATCTACGCTCATTTCCTTTACCGTTACCTTGGTTTCATATGGCTGTGATAATGCCAAACGTCTAAGTACCTTATTCATTGCCTTAACGAGATCGTAAGGATTGCCTTGGACATTTTCATCCACAATTACCTTCATCCACTGTCCGGTTTCCTGACTCATCGGTTTACTCATGAGCTTTTGGCGTTCCTCATACTGCTTTTGAAAGACTTGCGAAACCTCTTTAAAGCGCTGATATTCCAACAGTCGCTTTACCAGCTTATCGCGTTGATCTTCTTCATATTCTTCCTCGATGATCACTTTTTCTCGCGGTAACAGCTTTTTACTCTTATATTCAATCAAACCGGCTAACTCTGCTAAATATTCACTGGCAACCTCCAGATGCATGGCTTCCATCGTATTGAGATATGCCAAGTATTGATCGGTTAAGGTATCCATATTTAAATCAAATAAATCCAATTTATTTTCTTTTATCAGATGCAGCATCAAATCCAGCGGACCTTCAAACTGATCAATGGTTATCTCAAAAGCCACAAAATCACCTCGATGTACATTATAACAAATATTCTAGCTATGACGCAATTCTTTTTAACATGGACTATAATCTTCTGGTATAGTATCATTGGTCAGCTCTTAAGCTATATTCAAGAAAAACAATACCACGATAATACTAAGAAAATAGACTTTTGGCGATATCCCTATGAATTCAAAGACTTCTAAATCCGTCATTATCAGCGAAATATATACAAGCTTTTGGCGCTTTATTTCTTTATTGACTTATTTGCCAGATTGCGTATAAATATTTGCTTAAGGTTCATAAAAGCATAAAGCTATCATCTCTTATTCTACTTTATTATTTCCCATAGGTAGAAGCTCACCCGAAAACTTATCGTTATCAGAATCTTCTTGTTGTTCCACCTCTGTTATACTGATAATTTTAAACTCTGTCAGTTCAATTCCAAGTAAAACCTGACAATGAATCTTTAACCATTTTTGTACAAATTTATTCTTTTTACTCTTTTTTAAAGACCATTTTACATCTACAGGGACAACAATATCAAAAGCCAAAGAACTATCTTTTATTTGTTCAATATTAAATACATTCTGGATCTCAACATTAGAAATAATTATTTTAGCGTCTTTCTTGTTTTTAGCAAGCTCTACATTCAAATAAATTTCTACAGCATCCTTGATTACATCATAGTGGCTTTGGTTAATCAGCTTATAAAGCGTATTGTCATTATGAGCATCATAATAATCCAATTTCAAATTATTAAGCTCTTGCTTAATTTCCCTCCAATTAGGCATATATAAATCCATGTAGGCTACGAAATCTGAATTATGGTGACGCACTCTTAAATGATTCAATTCATGAAGAATGATATATTCCAAACACTTGATCGGTTTTTGAGCAAGTTGAAGATTGAACCAAAGCTTTTTCTTTTCAATATTGCATGTTCCCCACTTGGTAATCATGTATTTTGTCTGCCAAGACATACAGTGTAATCCAGTGATTGATTCCCACTTAGGCAATAAACGCTCTATTTCGCTTTTCAGCAATAAGCGATACTGTTCACGGACATAATTCTCTCGTTGTTTAACTGTACTGTTTTTCTTCATGCGTAGAATAACTACATTGCCTTGCATATCAAAGCTATTCTTTTGTTCATCAGGAACAAATTTGATAAAATATTGTTTTCCCCAGATATACATCGTCTCGCCTGAGACATACTGTCGCTTTGTGTTTCTTGGCTGATCTTGAAATCTCTTAATGGATTCCTTCACCCATTGTAGATTGGTCCTTACATAAATTTCTATCGCCTTATCTGATATATCCAAAGGGGCAGAAATAACCACATGTCCATCAGGTGGTTTCACCTGAAGATGCATGTTCTTGATAGGTTTTTTCTGAACTTCAATTGGTATTTCAGAAATCACAATACGCATTTATTAGTATTCCTCCTGCTTTTCAACAATCATGTACAATTGTTCGGTCTTTGCATCATCTTTTAAAATTTTAAATAATTTATCCTTGATCCTTCTTTTCTTTATTTCATCATTTCGGAATCCACTTAGTACAGATTCCAGTACTCCTTTATGCAGTCTAATAGCAAGTGCTTCATCCTCACCAATAATGTCATAGATCGCCATCAGTGCCTTACTCTTGGAAATACTTGCTGGATAGTGATCACTTTCTTCTGGATGTTCTATATTTTTAGCAATTTCGATATATTTTTCCAAGGAGGTCTTATAGTCTATTACCCCTTGCTTCCTATCCTGAATTAGCTTATTCAAGATTTCTGATATGCGCTCATAATATTTTGGATTAACAGTGAGCCTTTCTACAATCTTACGACGTATATTATTCTCAATGGCCTCAGCTGCACCCTCCTTTTTTTCTGAAGGAATATTTTCGTTTGTCAGAGCATTTCCTTGTTCCGATATAAAATCCAGCAAAGTGAGATCATCAAACTCGCCAATTTTTACGCTATCTGATGCCACAATATAATTATCAATAAGCTTACGCATATCGGGTTCATAGGCTCGATAATCAAGGAAATCACCGCTTTGATTACCGATGGTTTGCTTTAATTCAATGTAAAATTTAATCCGTTCTTCGTAATGATTCAATTCCGCTACGGTACATTCATCTATTAGATACTGTTTTGCTTCTGCAAAAGCACGAACAAGACGGCTTACCATCTTATACAGTTTTTCGCGAAGACGAGCATATATTTCATCCATTTCTTCACTCATGCCTGTTTCACCGCAGAAATAATGTAAATACTGTACGTCTTTTCTTGGTTGCTCGACACCATCGCAGAGCTCCACCAACTCGTCATAGCTTTTTTTGAAATATTTAATGGCCTCTACGCTGCGATCTTTCAGTAAGCCATTTATATCCTCTTTAGCATAGCCTTCAAAAGCACCAGAGGTATATGTATTCATCGCTTTCTTTAAATGGCCAAAGAGCTGTTTATAGTCTACAATAAAGCCAAAATCTTTGGTATCACCATCTAAACGATTTACACGACAAATCGCTTGAAAAAGCCCATGGTCATGCATACTCTTATCAATGTACAAATAGGTACATGGAGGTGCATCAAAACCGGTCAGTAATTTATCCACAACAATGAGCAATTTCATATTGGCTGGCTGCTTTACAAACTTATCTTTTACCATGGTTTCAAATTCCTCAACCGTTTTCTGAATAGATAGTTTCTCAGGTAAATTTTCTGGATTAAACCCCAGCATTTTCAAATAGATATCATACTTTTCAAATGTTTCCGTATCATCTTCATCGCTAACAGTGTCAACACGCAAATCACTGGGCTGCGGTGTATACGATGAAATGATAGCGCATTTTTTAAATCCACGGTTTACAAATATATCATAGTATTTGCAAGCAGAATAAATAGAATCAGCCACCAGTATGGCGTTTCCATTACCATCCATCAAGCGCGGCTTCATGTCAAAATCCTGGATAATATCCCATGCGATTTTCTCAAGTCGTGTACGTGAACTGTAAATTTTTTGCATGTTTGCCCATTTCTCTTTCAATTTGGCCTTAGCACGTGGAGATAGTCCACGAGTTTTTATATCAAACCATTGATCAATACGATCCTGTGAGGACAACTCTTGAGGGATGTCACGATACTCATAGCGCAAATCCAAGACAACACCATCATGTACAGCCTCATTGTATTTATAGCTGTGAATATAGGAACCAAATACCTCAATACTGGTTTTCTTATCCTTTACAAGCAAAGGTGTTCCAGTAAAGCCTATAAAGATCGCTTTTGGCATAATCGCCTTCATCGCTTGATGAAGTTTACCGGATTGTGTTCTATGGCATTCGTCAACAAATACAAAGATTTTTCCCTTAGCCTCAAAATGATCAGGTAGTGCTTTCATGAGCTCTTTGATGTATTTATCATAATCAGCATCAGAGACTTCTCCTCCTCGTCTGCCAAACTTATGCACTAGCGAGCATATCAGTGAATCGTCATATTCATTTAGTCTCTGAATCAGGTCATCACCAGACTTTGTTCTGGCTATTTTTTCATTTACACCAATATAAGTTTTTTCGATCTGATCATCCAATTCATCACGATCAGTAACAATCAAAACACGGGCATTTTCACCGCCATGCGTTAACAGCCATTTAGACAACCAAACCATCGTCAGCGTTTTACCGCTTCCTTGAGTATGCCAAATGATACCGCCTTGCCCTTTTGCAATGCGCTTCTGTGTACGCTTAATGCCATAATACTGATTATAGCGGCAAATCTTTTTGATACCTTTATCAAACACTACAAAATTCTCAATCAAATCCACTAAGCGATGCTTATCAAACATAGCATATAGTTGCTTGAGCAGAATATTATCTTGCCCATTACAATATGCCTCGATCCGAACATCTTCTGGATCACGTTCATCATCATTCTCATGGAAACCATCCTGTTTCCATTCCATGTAATATTTTTCCTTAGTATTAATGGTACCATAGCGCAAACCCTCGGATTCATTACCAGCCATGCAGAATTGTACTGTTGTAAAGAAGGAAGCAATAAACTCTGGCCGCTGATTGGTTAAGTTCTGCCGAATTCCTTGTGAAACTGAGACACTGCTCTTTTTTAGTTCAATCACAGCTATAGCTATACCATTCAAATAAACAACAATATCTGGTCGTTTCTCCTGATTTTGTATAACGGTGACTTCCTCCGCAATGGCGAAGTCATTATTTGCAGGATGCTCTGCGTCTAAGAAATATACTGTCTTGACCGCTCCCTTTGAACTTTCCTTGACCTTAGCACCATATTTCAATAGAGAGTATACTGCCATATTTGCATCGTAGAGACCTTTAGTCATATCTCCAGCAGCTTTTACAAGTTGAGCAACGGCGCCGTCAATCAACGTTTTGCTATATCCGGAAGATTGTAGATAGTTGCGTAATCTGTCCTCTCGGATATTCTTATTTGCACAGTCCTTAAGATTTCCTAGATAAGCATAGTCAAGGATGCTTCTATTCTTAAAAAACGATACCACTCTATTCTGTGTAGTTCTTTCAGTTTCTCCGATACTCATATGAGCAACACCTCCTTTTATATCAATCGAATCTTGCCTGTGAGTAATTCATCCATCATACTTTGTTTAATCATTTTATATTTATTCAACTTGCGCTGGTACAGGTTGATAAGGTGGTCAAGATGGTAAAAGAAGGAAGCAATTTTCTTTTGTTCTTGTGGCGAGGGAGAAGGGAAACCAAGGTCAGAAAGTGAATCCCTCTTGATATAAGGCATAGCACCACCCAAAGATTCCCCAAATAGTCGTTCCGGAAGATATCGTTTAATTGCCTGTTCTAAATAATCAAAATCTTCCACAAAGTCTTGCAACACATAGGTTCTCTGGTATGCGTTAAACTTTCCACTGTATTTTCTCGTAAATCCAAGGTCACCATTTCCACTAATTATAATAGCATCTCCCTCAAAGGAATATGTGTCAGTCATTAAAGTGTTATGCCCACAAGTAAAGAATGTATATATTCCATCTGGTTTAGCTGCATTTGCATCAAGTTTTCCAGTTGTAATTTGACATACCTCCCCCAGCTTACGCTGTTCCCAAACTCCAGTAAATCCTGGCAATCGTATTTCCGGTTCATCTTGACCATTATGTGGAAACATTCGTTCTAAGCACCCTTGTTTTATCATTTGAAATTTTTCAATCAGCTTTTCCAAATGAGTAATGAGAGCATCAATATCAGACAAAGCAGAAACAATTTCTTCCTGTTCCCTCTCGGGTGGTACCAAAATATAAGTTTTAGCTATCGCCAATTTTGAAATAGAGGACACCTTGATCCCAGTAATATAAGGTAGCACTTGATTGTGAAACACATTAGAATTCATATAATAACCTAACCATTTTGCCACAAATTCTCCCTTTATTTTTCGGCATGGAATGGTATGTAACCCTGCTACCATTTTTTCGTTGCCAAGATCATAAATTTCAGTAGCCTTTCCAACTGTTTCATCTTCTGCCGTATCTGCTATAATGACATCACCATCTCTCAAAAACTGTGTATTCACAGTAACCAGAGCTGTATCATTGAGGTACGGTATATCCTCTCTTTTACAGTCCAATACTTCTGGAAATTGGACAAGAATATCTCCGTAATGAATATTGCGAATAATTCCACCACTACTGTTAAGATCAAATCGAGAGAAAGTATTATTTGGCAACACTTGAAATGTTTCTTTGAAAGTCTGTATCTTCCAGTTTGCCGGTATATCACCAATTACCGTATGTTTCATTTCACTCACCATGTAATCCCCATTCTTTCCAGAGACTGTTTAACCTTATCTTCATAATCTTCTATTTGCTGAAGTAAAGTAGGCAGCGTATCTTCATAACGACGTGAAAGCTCAATCAAGCGGTCAGATAATTGATGGGAAATTGCAGTATACAAATTTGTAATATCACGGCCAATCGCATTATACCATTTACGATTGACAAGCAAATCCATAATCTCATCATCTGTCAGTGTTTTATACCGTTCACGACATTTCTCATCAAGTTCTTTCACTAAATTTTTTATCAGCTGCGTAGTTGCCTCAGATTTTGTGGTCAATTCTAGGGCTTTTACAAGCTCCTCATATTCTTCTTCATATCCTTGCGGCGTTGGTGCTTCAAGACGAGCAAAATCTATAGCATTTGCTATGGATGCTTTTGTGACAGTGTGCATTTTTGTATACGCTCCCATGCAAAGCGGATGTTCATCAATATAAGTTGTATAATCTTTCTTTTTCATGCCGGGAAACATTGCCTGAAATTCTATAAGTGCATCTAACTGTGGCGTATGTTCTCTACTCTTTATCTCAAGCATTTTATCAAAAACATCTATACTCTTGACCTTTCCACCCTCTGCAATTTCAGACAAAGCAGAGCCATCCTCCGATTCTTCAATTAAAGCCATAAGTTCAGCATCCGTAGCAGCTACAGCTTTCATCTCATTATCAATAGCTTTAAGCTCTTTGGGAAACAGTACCTTCTTCATTAATTCTTTTGGAATAAGTCGCCCTTCCCAACCGATTACCCTGGTGGTATTATTTTTTTCTTTCGTCAAATTTTCTGTTTCACGTGCTACAGCATAACCTGATTCCTCTGCAATAATTAGTGATACATCATCACTGAGAGTGTCATTCCAATAAGCAAGTAAAACTTGATATACATCATACTTATCAATTAATTTCAGTGGTTCAAAGATATTCAGAATACGATCAGCAAGTTCATCAATCAGTTTCTTAGCGGACATGTTCGCATTCAGTTTTTTCAGTTTTGTATCAGCATAAGCCTTCCAGTCATCAAAAGCTTTCATCACCATGTTTCCATAATGAGAAAATTCTTTATTGTTATATATGGTATGATACAATTCATTCTCATCCACTCGCAATTGATAAAATCCCTCGCTGTATATTTCTAAAAGCTCAGCTTTCAAAGTTGGAAAAACATTCCAGAATTTTGAAAGTGCACTAATATCAGACGCTGGGATACCTCCATGTATATGCGCGGTGATATTTTGAGTATCCTCTGGATCATAGGAATCAATGTAGCGGGATATATTCAAATTATAATCGTTCTGTACCTTAATTTCCTGATTGGGTACTAAACGTGCATATTTCGGATCATCTTCAATCTGCTCGTTAAAAGTCGTTACTATGCGATATATGTCCTGTTCTCGCAGACGATTTTTATTTCCATCCTTTATATAGCCTCGACTGGCATCAATCATAAAGATACCACGTCGATTTTCAGCTCCTTCTTTATCAATCACAAGAATGCAGGCTGGGATGCCTGTGCCATAAAATAAATTAGCCGGTAATGAAATGATACCTTTTATCCATCCTCTATCAACAATAGTCTGTCTAATTGTCTTTTCTGAATTTCCACGGAAAAGGACACCGTGTGGCAAAATAACTGCAGCCTTGCCATCCTGTTTTAGCGTTTTTAGGATATGCAAGAGCCACGCATAATCACCATTTTTTTCTGGTGGCCTATCACCATATCCGTTGAATCTACCAAAGTCCCGTAAGCCATCAGACCAATTTTTTAGTGAGAATGGCGGATTCGCAACAATATAGTCAAATCGTTTTAACTGTGATGGATCATTCTCTTTCGTAAACTGTGGATCAGAAAATGTATTTCCAGCCTTAATCGTAACCCAAGATTTGTTATGCAATACGGCGTTCATCTTAGCAAGACCTGCCGTAGAGCTTTCTTTCTCTTGTCCGTAACCGGAAATATCAAACGGAGCTTCTTCCAATGCGCGAATTAATAATGAACCGCTGCCACAAGCAGGATCGCATACCTCGGCGTTACGGTTAGTGCAGTGACCAATGCCGATAACCTTTGCTAAAATGCGCGATACCTCTGCCGGTGTATAGAATTGACCCTTGCTTTTACCACTCTCTGTAGCAAAATTGCGCATTAAATATTCATAGGCATCGCCAATAATATCGTCTCCTTCTGCCTTATTCTTGGAGAAATCCAATTCAGGACGCTGAAAAATAGAAATCAGCTTTGTGAGCTTATCCACCATTTCTTGTCCTTTTCCAAATTTGCTCTCATCATTAAAATGCACAATATCAATAACACCTTTTAAACTATCGTTATTTTCAGCAAGACAGGCAATGATCTTATCCATTCCTTCCCCGATATTTTTCTTATTCTTTAATGCAACAAAATCATCAAAAGAACATCCTACTCTCTTTTCTTTATCTGAATTAGTGTCTTCTGCTTTACTAAACACCTGAATATCGCTATACTTCTTTCCTTTAAATTTATCAGTTACATACTTCATGAATAACAATATTAGAATATAATCCTTATACTGAGAGGCATCCATACCACCTCTTAATGCATCACAACTCGCCCATAGAGAACTGTAAAGTTCCGTCTTCTTAACCGCCATCTTCATTTACTCCTTTAATTTACATTGTTTTTAGAGCATAGGGGTGGTTTTTTTCAAACGCACTTTTGCTATTTTCAACCCTTGTATCTAATCCTGATGTTGCTTTTCCTTCGTTATTCTTAACCAGTATTATTATACTACAACAATTACAAAATCACAAAAATTTACTATTATTCACTAACATTTGAATAAAGATGAGATCTATTCACTCTTTCACCATAAGCAAAACACTTCCCATTGTCACTCTCTAGAACACGGTCAATAAAATACACGCTAAATTAAGGTTCTGGAAAATTCTTACTTAACGAAATCCCTTCTCTGTGTTATACTTTTACTGATAAAGAAGGTGATGAAGTGAAAGGTGACACGAAGCATAAGCCAAAATTGAAATTTTATGTGATTTTCGCTATTGTCATCGCCTTGATCCCCCTGCCCATTCCGAACATAGACTGGAAGATCAAAATCACTTGTTCCATAGTATTCTTACTGCTTTGTTTCATCATCTACTTTTACAAGCTGGAACTGTTCGCAAAATGGAGCGATGCTTATATTAAAGAAACATCAACGAGTTTACATACCATCACACGCAAGCATGATAAGCTAAAACGTGAATACAGTAAATTAAACCAGCTGAATTTAAAAAACGAGCATGTCAGTAAACAATTGATTGAGCATCTGAATATGCTGATCTATCATGGTAATGAGAATGAGAAGCGTACCCTGAATAAAGTCATGGATATCTATTCGCGAATTCAGCATGATGAATTGGGTAAATATAACCGAAAGGATGAGGAAGAATGAAAAAAATCGTAGTTACTAAAATCATCAATAAATATGAGATTTTATTAAATGTTGGTAAGATTGATGGTATCAGAAAAGAATCAAAGTTTGATGTGATCGGCAAGCTGGATGATGTTATCGATCCAATCACACATGAATCATTGGGAGGTCTTCCCTATTCTAAGGTTCGCCTAAAAGTAAAAACGCTCTATCCTAAAATGTGCATTTGTGAGGATGAACAGAACTGCGATCAGGCAGAATATTTAAAAATGCTGAGCTCAGGAATCTTTCAAGCTAATTCGGTAAAAAATGAATTAAATTTCGATATTGATGACTATGTTGACCAGCAAGTAGACAAGGCTATTTATCTCAATGATGAAGTGCTATTGTTGGAAGAAGAGCCAAAGCGCGAGCTTCAAAGCTATTTCCCCGATAATAACAATAACAACAATAAAACAAGAGGCTGATCAAGCCATTATTCATCCCTGTGACAGGGATTTTTTTGTCATTGAATGATTAGTGAAATTGGACAATGATCACTGCCTAGAATTTCACTATGAATCTGTGCATCGATAATATGAGACCTTAAATCATCCGATACGATGAAATAATCAATGCGCCAGCCGGCATTGTATTGACGGGCACGAAAACGATAATCCCACCATGAATATGCAACTTCATGAGGATGACACCATCGAAACGTATCGATAAAGCCATCATCTAGCAACTGATTCAATTTAGCTCGCTCTGACTCACTATAGCCGGGACTGTTTTGATGGCGTTGGGGATGCTTTAGATCTATTTCTTTGTGCGCCACATTAAAATCACCGCATAAAATTACGGGCTTTTTCATTTTCAACATATGCAAATAGTTATGTAGTGCATCCTCCCATCGCATTCGATATTCCAACCGTTTCAGCTCCGGCTGCGCATTGGGAGAATAGCATCCCACCATATAGAATGCATCGTATTCTAATGTCAATAGCCTTCCTTCCTGATCAAAGTCACTGATATCCAAGCCATTTATCACGGATAAGGGCTTTTGTTTGGTGAAAATCATAACACCGCTGTAGCCCTTACGCCGGGCGCAGACCATATATTGATAATAACCGGGAGTGATAATCTCCGTATCATTTCGCTGCATTTTCGTCTCCTGTATACAAAAAATATCGGCATCACACTGCTGAAAAAAGTCATAAAAACCCTTGCGAATACAAGCGCGTATTCCATTTACATTCCATGATACCAGCTTCATCATACCACGCCTTTCTTTATGATTAGGATTCCCAATTCCATAGATCTTTACTCATTTAAATACTATTTATAGTTAAATGTGATTGTATCAAAAAAAGCCTTTGATCTTGTTTCACATCCATTTAAAATGATGCGACAAGATTAAGGCTTTTATTCATCATCAAAGACAAATTCAACCGAACAGATGACAACAGTATCACCATTGACACATCCGGCATCACGCAATGCCTGATCAACATTCATTTTCCTCATTCTGCGAGCAAAGCGCATGATGTCTTCATCATTGGTTAGCTTGCTCACGGAGAAATTGCGTTCAATAAGCGGTCCGCTTACTTCCCACTCATGCGGCGCAAGATTCGTAATGGTAAACGGCGCTTCCTTTGGCTCAAAGCGATAAAGTACCCCTTCGCTTTCCTTATCAGCTTCATTGTGATCTATCAATGGGAAGGTTGGCGTTACTGCCAACAAATCAGCGATTTGATATAATACCGGATCCAAACCCTCGGCAATGATCGCAGTGATTGGAAATACGCTGACATCGGGATATTCCGCCTTAAATCGCTCTAAGTTGACTTGAGCATCATCCAGATCCATTTTATTGGCCACTACAATTTGCGGACGCTCCATCAGACGATATTCATACTGAGCAAGCTCCTCATTAATAATGCGGTAATCTTCCAATGGATCACGACCATCATTGGCCCCCATATCAATCACATGGACGATAACACGGCAACGCTCAATATGACGTAAAAACTGATGACCTAAGCCCTTTCCTTCACTGGCGCCTTCAATTAAGCCGGGCAAATCTGCCATGACAAAGCTGCGTCCATCAGGAACTTGAACAACGCCAAGATTTGGAGTGATTGTGGTAAAATGATATTCGGCAATTTCCGGTTTTGCCTTACTGACAACTGATAACAGAGTTGATTTTCCGACTGAGGGAAAGCCCACCAGACCGACATCCGCCAATAGTTTTAATTCCACCTCAATATCGCGTTCCATGCCCGGTTCGCCCAATTCGCTGTATTGCGGTGCAGTATTCTTACTCGTGCGAAAATGCCAGTTTCCTCGGCCACCTTTACCACCTTGAGCAATCACTTCCTGTTGTTTGTTGTGCGTTAAATCCGCAAGAATATGACCGCTATGGGCATCCTTTACCAGCGTACCGATCGGAACCTTGACGATAAAGTCTGCGCCATCGGCACCATGCATCTTCTTGGTCTTCCCATTTCCGCCGTCCTCTGCCTTCATTCGCCGTTGAAAGCGCAGATCCAGCAAGGTGGATTTATTGGAATCCGCTTCAAAAATCACACTGCCGCCTTTCCCGCCGTCACCGCCGCTGGGACCGCCATAGGCAACATATTTCTCACGGCGAAACGCAACAATGCCGTCACCGCCCTTTCCTGCCTTGATATGCAGTTTTACCCGGTCAATAAACATATTCTCACCTCATATTTCATCATAAAAATAAAATCCCCGATATGGGGATCGTTGATTACAGTGGATATACCGAAACCTTTTTCCGGTTCTTACCCAAGCGCTCGTACTTTACCACACCGTTAACGGTTGCGAACAGCGTATCATCACCACCGCGCTTTACATTGGTTCCCGGATGAATTTTCGTGCCGCGCTGACGATAAATAATACTGCCGGCATGACATTTCTGTCCATCTGCTAACTTTGCGCCCAAACGTTTTGAGTGAGAATCACGGCCGTTCTTTGTGGAACCAACACCCTTTTTGGATGCAAACAACTGAATATCTAATATGAATTTCATCATTACACCTCCTGCTCACAATATTGAATATAATTCGGATATGCTTCCTGCATTGTGATCAACTGTATCCGCAGCATTTCCAACATGACCTGCGTATCATGATCCTTCTGCTTTTTTACATCAATGGAAATATAAGCCTCTTTCATAACCAGATCGCATACATCTCCGCTTTGATCGATGGCATTCAGCGCCCCAATGGCAATACTTGATACACCGGCACAGACAAGATCTTTACCCTTTTCATCATATCCGGCATGATGCTTAATGGACATCGCAAGTATTGCATCATTGTGTCGCTTCACATCAATCTGAATCATTTTTTTACGCCTCGATTGACGTAATCGTTAATTTCGTATACGGTTGACGGTGACCCTGCTTTCTGCGGGTACTACCCTTTTTCGGCTTGTACTTGAAGATGATAATCTTTTTGCCCTTGCCTTGTTTCTCGACCTGCGCGTGTACCTTAACACCCTTCACATAGGGAGTTCCCACACGAGTCGTGCGATTGGAATAAGCAACGACCTTGTCAAATACGACTTCTTCACCTTCCTGCACATCCAATTTTTCCACAAAAATGGTTGCGCCTTCTTCAACGCGGATCTGCTTTCCGCCTGTTTCAATTACTGCGTACATTTGTCGCACCTCCTTCATTTGTTCTTAAGACTCGCCACAACCGGAGATGATTGCTCATGCTTAGTTCCCGGATATGAGCGGTTGTAAGTCCAAAAGGACATACAACACGTAGTATATTAGCATAAAAGCAACTGAATTACAACCTTTAATTCAAAAAACGCTAATATTCAGGGTTGTCGATGGACAATAACATTGCCATGCTTAACTTACTATTTCCGAGCATCGCTGTTCTTTTTCGTATTGGGTTCGATAAGTAATAGCTTATTGACAATACAGGAATGCTGCTCTTTTTTGGTTCCTTCCACTAACAGATAATTTCCCTTCACCAGAATATCGCGATACTGTCGATAGATCTTAGGAAAAATAACCAAATCAATTCTCCCACTGTCATCGCTGCCGTTAGCAAACAACATCCACTCACTGTTCTTAGTGCGATGCTCCCTTGTTCGCTCAACCATGCATAAAAACTTAACATATCCCTGCTTTGGCATGAGGTGAATCAGCGGCTCTAAGTTTGAATTCACTTCACTGCGCAAATGGGCAATCGGATGCTTGGAGAGATAAAAGCCAATGACTTCCCGCTCCTGTTCTGCTCGCCATGACATATTTTCCTTCATCGTGCGAAGCGCCGGCTTGCTTACCAGATTAAAATCGATCATGATTTGATTCTCATCTTCAATTTTTACCAATTCACCGTAACGAAACGCATCATCCAGCGTCGCAATTAAAGAAGCGCGATTTTGCGAAAATTCATCAAGTGCCCCTGCTTGAATCAACGTTTCCACCGTTTTTTTATTTACCTTTTTGGTAATCATACGCGCAATGAAGTCAAAATAATCCACAAACGCGCCATGCTTATTTCGTTCTTCTTCCACCGCATGACAAACCGCACTACCGATGTTTTTAATCGCTGTCAAAGGAAAGCGCAGCGCGTCATTTTCAATGACATAGCGTGCCTTAGAAGCGTTGATAGAAGGAGAAAGAATCACCATCCCCCGCTTTCTCGCCTCAAAAATATATTCACTCGTTTTCGTCTCTGAACCAATAACGCTGTTTAATAAGGAACAGAAGAAATACAACGGCCAATTCGCCTTCAAATAAGCCATCTGATAAGCAACCAAGGAATAGGCAACAGAATGGGAGCGATTGAAGCCATAATTGGCGAACTTCATAATCAAACCATATACTTTTTTTGCTAATTCATCGCTATAACCACGCGCAATGGCACCGTGAATAAAGGCGGTTTCCATTTCACGGATTTCATTACTGTGCTTTTTACTGATTGCCTTACGCAAATTATCCGCATTGGCCAACGAGAATCCCGCCATCTTTTGCGCTATTTGCATAATCTGTTCCTGATAAATCATAATACCATACGTATGCTCAAGGATGCTTTTTAACGATGGATGGATGTAATCCACTAACTCCGGATGCTTGCGCCGTTTCAAATATTCCGGTATATTCTCCATCGGTCCCGGTCGATATAATGCAATAGTAGCCACAATATCTTCAAATACGCGTGGCTGAAGCTGGCGAATCAAATTCTTGATCCCTTCCGATTCCAACTGAAAAATACCTATCGTATCCGTTTGACACAATAAATCATACGTCTTTTGATCATCCAACGGTATTTTCATGATTTCCAGCGGCTTTTTGCGATCACGATTAATATCATGAACTATGTCATCAATAATCGTTAAATTGCGCAATCCGAGAAAGTCCATTTTTATCAAACCTAATTCTTCTAAATACTCCATTGTAAACTGGGTCGCGCACATTCCCTCATCCACTTCAATTAACGGACAAACCGATGTGATGTCCTCGCGGGCAAAGACAATACCACCTGCATGAAGCGATGCATGACGTGGTAATCCTTCCAACTTGCATGCCATCGCATATACTTGCCGCAGCTGCGACGAAGCATTGATCATCTGTTTAAATTTCGGATTTTGTTCATAGGCGGAACGCAAGGTTACCTTCGGCATTCGCGGAATTTGTTTACACAGCATATCGATTTCACGCTGATTAAGCCTCATCACCCGACCGATATCGCGCAGTACCTGTTTTGCGCCCAAGGTGTTAAACGTAATAATATGCGCTACATGTGCTTCGCCATAGCGGTCTCTGACATAGGTAATCACCTCATCGCGGCGATTATCGGGGAAATCGGTATCAATGTCGGGCATGGAAATGCGCTCAGGATTTAAAAAGCGTTCAAAAAGCAGCTGATAATGAATGGGATCAATATGGGTGATGCCAAGACAATACGCAACCAGAGATCCAGCTGCGCTTCCTCGACCCGGACCGACATAAATATTCTGGGTACGGGCATAGCGTATAAAATCATAAACGATTAAAAAATAATCCGCATAATTCATGGATATGATTACGGTAAGCTCATAATCCAATCTTTTTTTATATTCGATCGGTATTGCCTGATAATTCATGCGCTTCTGTAGCCCCTTAAAACAGAGCTTACGCAAATAGTCTTCACTGGAGATATGTAACTTATTTTCATAATGAGGTAAATGCAAGGTTGAAAATGCCATTTTCACTTGACACTTTTGGGCGATTTCCTCTGTAGCGATCAAATCCGCTTCCTCATATAATTCCGCCATTTCATCTTGACTGCGATAATAACGCCGCGGTGTATAATTCAATGTCTTGTCATTGAGTGCCACGCCTTGATCAATAGCGCATAAAACCTTATAGCTTTCCTCATCCTCGCGATGTGCGTAATAAATACGTGACACTGCGCAGGTGGGAATCTGTAAAGCCTTTGCACATTTCTTTAAAATGATGTTTTTGATCTTTAATAATCCCGAGTCATTACAAGCAATTGCACAATAAAACTGTGTAAAGGCTTCACGACAGATAGACAAAATGCGTTGAATCTGTTCCTGATCTTCCTTGATGACCGCTGTTTCTAACGCGGAGGCATCACCGGAGCTGATCACGATGCAATGCTCGCTATAGGGCTGTAATTGTGTTAAGGTCAGCGATTCTTTTTGCGTGTTATACCGAGTGGAAAGCGCCAACAAATTCTGATAACCTATATCATCACAGGCTAGCATAATGAAACGCAGCTCGCTTTCTTCCCATACACAATCGCACTCCATTCCAAAAATAGGCTGGATGCCCAGCTTTTTCGCTTCATGATAAAATGCCATAGCACCATGCATGACTCTGCGATCGCATAATGCCACCGCATGATCACCGTTTTGCTTGGCCAGTGCTACAATATCTTGGACACGCAACGTTGAATTCAATAATGTATAAGCACTTCTGACATGAAGATGGACACTCAAGCCGCTCACCTGCTTTCTTTTGTTATTATACCATAACACATCCATTTTCCACTATACATATGAAAATATCAAAGTTGAAAAATGTCTGTGCAATGGTTCCTCCAACACAATAATAAACATTCACTATTCTTTAGGTATCCAAAAAAAAGCGAGCTTTCCTTGCTTATGCAAAGATACACATCGCTTCCATATTCTTACATTTTGCTGTTTTCCAAACGCTTTGCCAGCGCTTCCAACAACGCTTTTATCGTCTCGTCATTCAAATTCTTTACCCCGCACGCATAGCGATGACCGCCGCCGTGAAACTGCATAGCTATATCATGAATGGGGATATTGCGTGAACGCAGCGAGCCGTTATATAGCGTCTCCCCTTCTGATGTACACTCGGTCTCCACAAACAATGCCCAACCGCAAAATTCATTGACCTTTCCAAGCGTGTACACCTTTTCCTTTGCTTCATTAAAGGTTAAATGAAACTGCTCATATTCCGCCTTGGTGATTTTACAATAAGCGAGGCATTGCCCATATTGTTGATAATGATTGCGAATGTATGTTTCAAATTGAAATTCGTTAAGGGTTTTGGAAAAATTGATCTCATTTACCTTAGCGACATCCACACCCTGTTCCACCAGATATGCGGCGGTTTTCAGCATTTCCGCTGTAGTGGCATTGATGGAAAACTGCAAGGTATCCGCAATCAAGCCGCTGTATAAATATTCGGCGCACGTTTGCGATAAGTGCTCTCCTCGTTTTTCCAATGCGGATGCCAAAATCTCACATGTAGCGCCCTTGCGATCCTCAATAATCTCCAGATCGCCGTAATGATCCACTAAAATGTGATGATCAATTTTCACCTTATACTTTGCCAACTGCCAGCGCTCATCATCAATACGCGAAGTATTTGCCGTATCAAGGATAATGGCAAGTGATTGGGCAACGGTATCATCATCTACACTATCAATACCCGGAAAAAGCTTTCCCTTAGAACCGATGGAGGTTCCTAACGCATAAACCCTTTTGTGCGGATAGTGCTCAATAATCCACTGTTTTAACGCAAATTGCGATCCTAAAGCATCGCTATCAGCCGCCTGATGACGAAACAGGGTGATAATTTCATAGCGATCGATCAGTTCAAAAACACGCTCCATGAATTACATTCCCAGCAACCGATGCGTATCGCGAGCGATCATTAATTCTTCATTCGTTGGAATTAACCACACAGCGACCTTACTATCCGCACTGCTTAAGCAACGTTCTACCCCGCGGCTTTGCGCATTGATCTCATGATCGATGGCTACCCCCAATGCGCCGAGCTTATCGCATACCATACGGCGAATCTTCTGATCATTTTCACCGATACCACCGGTGAATACGAGTGCATCCAAGCCGCCCAGCTGCGCAAAATATCCACCTACCACATTGATAATGCGGTTGACATACAAATCGGTAGCCAAAATGGCTCCTTCGTTGCCTTCCTGACAAGCCTTATCGATATCGCGGGCATCGCTGGATACTTCACTGACACCCAACAGGCCGCTTTCCTTATTCAGCACATGATCCACTTCTTCAATGCTCATTCCGGTTTTCTTCATGATATAGCCGATGATTGCGGGATCAATATCGCCGCAACGCGTTCCCATCATCACTCCCGCCAACGGTGTAAGTCCCATCGAGGTATTGATGCATTTCCCACCGTCAATCGCCGTAATACTTGCGCCGTTGCCCAAGTGACAAGTAATCATCTTTAACGTGGAAATATCCTTTCCCATGAGCTCGCCACAACGCTGTGATACGTATTGATGACTCGTACCATGCATACCATAACGACGCACCTTATAATCGCGATACCATTTCATCGGCACCGGATACAAATAGCTTTCCGGTCCCATCGTCTGATGGAATGCCGTATCAAATACTGCCACATGACCAGCCCGCGGCAGCGCTTCTTTAAACGCGTGATACCCTACTAAGCCAGCTGGATTATGAAGCGGTGCTAAATCGGAGGCATCCTTTACTACCTGAATGACTTCTTCATCAATAACACAGCTTTGATCATAGCGATCACCGCCCTGTACCATGCGATGGCCGATACCCTTAATCTCATTCAAATCCGCTACAATATGATGTTTCACCAGCGCATCCATCAACAGCTTAACCGCTACACCATGATCCTTTATCGTGCATTCTTCACTCACCTTTTCACCGTTTACCTTAATGGTAAAAACGCCTTTGTCCATACCGATACGCTCGATGATACCACTCGTTAATACTTTTTCCTCCGGCATTTCAAACAGCTGAAATTTAAGCGATGAACTGCCCGCATTCACTGAAATAATTTTAGTCATAGTGTCCTCCTGAATATCCATATTTTCCAATACCTTAATATACGCATTTACTTCCTTGTTATCCAAGGCTTTGATTTGTTCATAAATTCTGTTTCGTTCTGATTTCAATTCTACAAGCTTTAGCTTCCTTTCGTATTCTTCCAAGAGCTTTTCACTCCGCCTGATATGATCATTCACCGCAGCTCGGCTGATATGACAGTTTTCCCCAATCTCTGCTAAGGAGAAATCCTCTTGATAATACTGGGTTAAAATCATCCGTTGTTTTTCCGTCAGCAGTGATTCATAAGCATCCATCAGCTGATTCATGCGCTGAGTTTTATCCATTGGATTCATCTTGTAAAATTCCTTCGCATAAGCCATAGAGATAGGTATCAATATCGAATGGGCGCAAATCTTCGAGCGTTTCGCCCAAGCCGATATATTTTACCGGCAAGCCCAACAGATCACGTATGGCAATCACGATGCCACCCTTGGCAGTGCCGTCCATCTTTGTCAATATGATTCCGGTTACATCACTCGTTTCCATAAAAATTTGTGCCTGAGAGATTCCGTTTTGACCGGTCGTGGCATCAATCACCAGCCATACTTCATGCGGTGCGCCGGGAATTTCCTTTTCCACTACCCGTTTCATCTTGGATAGCTCCTTCATCAAATTGGCCTTATTTTGAAGCCGTCCGGCAGTATCACCGATTAAAACATCAATATCGTGCTCCTTGGCATAGCGGCAGGCATCCACCAATACCGCACTGGGATCGCCGTTTTCCCGACCCTTGATGCAAGGCAATGATAAACGATCTGCCCACATCGCCAACTGATCTACCGCACCGGCACGAAACGTGTCCGCCGCAGCAAGCACAACCGATTTACCTTCATCCAGAAACTGCTTGGCAAGCTTGGCGCTTGTGGTAGTTTTACCGCTGCCGTTAACACCGACCATCAAAATCACCGTCGGTCCTGAGTCGTTGTATTCAAACGGCTCATCACTTTGCGCATGATACAGCTTTGCCATTTCCTCCACCAGACATTCACTGATCTGTTCAAAGGTTTTCAAATGCTGATCCATCGCTTTCGTTTCTACGGCATCGACAATTTTCTGAGCGGTATTGATGCCGATATCCGCTTCCAGCAATACGATCATCAGTTCCTCTAAAAACGCTTCATCGACACCACTGAAACCCAATGCCAAACGGCGAATTCGTTCGGAAAAGGAGCGCTTGCTTTTATCTAATCCGCGCAAATAGCGATCCTGATCCTCACGGGAATGAAAGGCATTCTTTAATTTTGAAAAAATCCCCATTATGCGTCCACTCCTTTCTGATCTTGGGCATCGCTTTCCACCATATTCATCGCATCCTGTAAGCGCACCTTCAACAGCTGTGATACACCGTTTTGTTGCATGGTGACACCATACAGGGAATCACACTGTGCCATCGTACCGGGGCGATGTGTCACCACGATAAACTGACTCTCACCGCGGAAACGCGCTATGTATTTGGCAAAGCGCTCTACATTGGCCTGATCCAGTGCTGCCTCGACCTCATCAAAAATACATAGAGGCATCGTCCGTGCTTTCAGGATCGAAAATAATACACATATCGCAATCAACGCTTTTTCACCACCGGAGAACAAGCGAATATTTTGAACCGTTTTGCCCGGCGGCTGTACATCAATATCGATACCCGTATTCAATACATCCTGTGGATCAACCATATACAGCTGCGCTTTCCCTCCGCCAAATAAGGAGCGGAACACATCGTTTAATTCCGCGTTGATACGATCAAACATCGTTTGAAACTGTTCGATCATGACTTCGTCCATCTCATCAATCGCTTCCAAGATTTTATCCTTTGCGGATAAGAGATCATCGCGTTGCTGCTGCAAGAACTCAAAGCGTGTACTCACCTCTTCATATTCCTTGGGCGCATCCAGATTGACGTTGCCGAGCTGTTGGATTTCCTTCCGCAATGTTATTACACGCTGCTTTGCTTCATCAATATCGATATCCTGCTTTTGCGTCAATGCATATTCATATGTCATCTCATACGTTGTACTGAGACGCTCCAAAGCGTTATCTAACTGCGTTTCCGCCTTAACTCGGCTCTCTAATACACTTTTTTCCTCATTCTGCAAAGCGTTCAATTCACGGCGTAATTGACGAATGTTGGCGTCCTTGCGTTCCACCTCGCTGCCTGCCTTCATACGCCGCTCGCGCTTGTTTTGAATTAAGGACAGCGTTTCATCCCGCTTGGAATAAAGCTGTGACAGCTGCACGACAAGATCATCCTGTAGCGACACTTCATTTTCACGATCGTCATCCGGTGCAATTTGTTCATAATCCGCCTGTAGCCGATCCGCCTTGGCACGCTTCGCTTCTACAATCGGCTCCAACTGGGCAATCGCAATCTGTAGCTGAACCACCTCATCATTGAGCTGACCGCGCTTTCCTTGCAGCGCATATAGCTGATTGCTTAAGGAATCCACCTTTAGCTGTTGTCCCTCAATGCTTTGATGAAGCTGATTTAATTCCTTTTGAATCGTCAACGGAGAGCCGGCATTTTTCATCCGTCCGCCGCTCATACTGCCGCCCTTATGTACGACATCGCCATCCAAGGTGACAATCTTATAATTGTATTTTAAGAGCTTAGCAAGTTCGTTGGCATTAATCAGATTATCGCATACTAACACATTTCCTAACAGCGACTGCTTTACAATATCAAAGACGGCATCGTTTTCGACAAAGTCACAGGCACAGCCCAAAAAGCCTACCGTATGGCATGCTATCGTCAAATGATCTTCATTCATATGTCGTGGTTTCAATACCGTTAACGGTAAGAAGGTCGCTCGCCCGGATTGGTTCTTTTTTAAGAATGTAATGGCATGGCGTGCTGCCGCTTCATCCTCGGTTACGATATGATACATCGCACCGCCCAAGGCGTTGGATATGGCATCCTCATAATTCATGATCGGCTTTAACAGCTGAGAGATCACGCCCATAACCCCAAGCAATGTGCTTTGATGCTCCATCACAGCCTTTACACCCTGCTGGTGATTAAACGGCTGCTTAGCCAGATTTTCCAGCACTTCACGGCGATTGTTCAAGCGATTCATCAAGGCATTGGCATTGGCACTTTCGCTGTTACATTCACTAAGTGTCACTTCCAATTCACTTAACTGCTTTTTCTTCAAAGTACTATCACGCATTAAATCCTGTAAACGCGTCATACGATCGCGATATTCATAATTGGCTTCATCCAGCATCGCCTTGAGCTCCTTCGCTTTTTCCTGCTGGTTCGCATACTCCAATGCATATTTGCGTTTTTCATCCAATTCCACCTTGCGGGCTTCCAAGGTAGAAATTTCATTAATCACCTTCGTATAGGCTTCCTGCAAGCGATTGATTTCATGATCCAACTGATACATTTCCTTGCGCAATTCACTGTTTTTCAAATCCTCTACTTGAATGGTCGTTTCATGCATTGCCTTTTGCGTATCCAAATCAAATGCCTGTTTTTTCAATGTTTCAATGGTATTGGTTAAGCGTTCAATTTCATCCGTGATAACACTGACCTCGATGGATTCCAGCTCCGCACGTTTTACCAAATATTGCTCAGCTTTTTTTGCTTGTCGCTTCAGCGGATTCACCTGCCGTTCCAATTCCGCAATAATATCCTCAACACGCAAGAGATTTTCCTGGGTACGATTTAATTTAGACAGCGATTCATTTTTCCGCTTTTTATACTTTGCGACACCGGCTGCCTCCTCAAACAAGGCGCGGCGATCCTCCGGCTTTGCCTCCGCAAACGCTGAGATATTACCCTGTGTAATAATAGAAAGTGAATCGCGTCCCAAGCCGCTGTCCATGACCATATTCAATACGTCCTTCAATCGACAAGGAGTTTTGTTGATAAAATATTCACCCTCGCCGCTTTGACGATGCAGTCTACGTGTGATTTCCACTTCCTCATAGTCCACGTTTAAATAGTGCTGTGAATTATCAAAAACCAGCGTTACCTCCGCTGTATTCACCGCTTTGCGTTGTGTGGAACCGCTGAAGATGACGTCGCTCATACTGCTACCACGTAGACTTTTGACGCTTTGTTCTCCCAACACCCAGCGAATGGCATCATTGATATTGCTTTTACCGCAGCCGTTGGGTCCGACAATTCCGATGACATCGGAATCAAAATTGATGACAGATTTATCCGCAAAGGATTTGAATCCCTGTAATTCAATGCGTTTTAGAAACATAACAGACCTCCCTGCGTTGCCTTTTCGTTAAAAATTCAATCTTTTTTATTATAGCATAAAATTGCTGTTTTGCGTATACTGTGTTACAATAGAGCAATCAAAAAAGGATGTGATCCCATGGCAAAAGAAACCAAAACCATGCGAAATATGTTTCATTTAACCTTTGGTGAAGAAGTGGGCAATGCCATTACACATGGTGTCATGGCAATCCTTAGTCTTTTTTTCCTCCCCTTTGCGGCAGTCTATTCCTATATCATTGGTGATGCTTGGCGCTCCTTTGGCGTTTCCATCTTCATTATCTGCCTGTTTTTGATGTTTTTAATCTCTACCATATATCACAGTATGGCTTATGACAGTGAACAGAAATACGTTTTTCGCAAGCTGGATCACATTTGTATTTTGTTAGCGATTGCCGGAAGCTATACTCCCATTGCCATCTCGTTGATTCAAGGATGGGAAGCAATTGTCATATTGGCTGTAGAATGGGCAATGGTCATTGCCGGTGTATTATTGAAGTCGATCGCCAAACGCAGCTTTCCGGTATTATCGATGACAATTTATATGATTATGGGATGGACTGCTATCTTCTTCCTGCCTAAGCTGATTCATATCGCATCTCTTCCATTTCTCATCTTTATTGTCATCGGCGGCATCATGTATACGATCGGCGCTTTCTTCTATGCCAAGCCGCAACATCGTTATTTTCATATGATTTGGCATTTGTTTATCAATCTAGCCGGCATCATGCATATGATTGCCATCGTCTTCCTCATGTAAGCTATCCACTAACGGCACATGCCGTTTTTTTATTACTTATGATTTATCAAAAGTACCCTTATTTTCAATATCAGTATCATTTTTTCAATTTGGTTTACGATTCATTTTCCATAAAAAAAAACGACGATTTACGCAAACCGCCGTCTATCGATTTATTCATAGAAATATTTGTTACCAAAGGTATCACACAAATAACCGCATAATGTCTTGCCATGTCGCAAATACCATAAGCAATACAAGCAAAACCACACCGATTGTCATAATGATCGTTTCCGCTTTTTCACTCAACTTGCGACCGGAAATCTTTTCGATGATGGTTAACACGATTCTGCCACCATCCAATATCGGCAACGGCAATAAATTAAAGATACCAATATTAAGCGACAATAAAGCGATTAACGATATGGCAGGCAATAAGCCGCTTTGGGTTGTTTCAGCAGTAATTTGATAAATGCCAACCGGTCCGCTCAAATTTTCCAAGCCAATACCGCGAATTAATTTCGACAAGGAACGAAAGATTGCTGTTGAGCCATCCAACATTTTCTCACTGCCATAGCGAATGCTTTCCCATGGCGTGATGTCTTTGATATTAGGCTTGGATTGAAAGCCAGCCAAATAACGATTTTCCGCCTCATTCCAGCGTGGTGTCAGCGATATATCTATTGCTTCACCACCGCGTTCTACGGTAAAGATCGTTTCCTCCTTAGGAAAATAAGAAAGATGCTCACTGATGTCATCAAAGCTATTCACCTCTGTCACTTCATTGCCCGTTTGCATTTGCGTCACACGATCGCCGATTTCAAACCCGGCTTCCTGAGCTGCCGAGGCCTCAGTAAATCCTTGAATAATCGGTTCCGATGGCAAGACCACCTTTCCTTGAACCATGGTGATCACAATAAATATGAACCAAGCCAGAATTACATTCATGATCGCCCCGGCTGCCATGATAATAATTTGCTTCCACCATGCTATTCCCTTGATTGTCCGTTCAAAGGGAATATTCTCCACATCCGTACCTTCTTCCCCAGCCATGGATACAAAGCCACCCAAAGGAAGCGCACGAATCGCAAAAGCGGTTTCCTTTCCCTGTCGTTTAAAGATGACCGGACCCATACCAATGGAAAATTCCTGACAATACACATGAAAATATTTTGCGGTCATCAAATGACCCAGTTCGTGAATGATGACAATCACACTCAAAATAAGGATAAAATATATGATACTCATAGCGAATTCCTTTCTACCCATGTGTTCACGCATTGACGTGCCATAGCATCGGCTTCGATCAAATCCGGTAGCGTTACATCCTTTTTAAAGGGAACCTGCTTAACGGCATTCATAACCAGTGTTTCAATATCCAGAAAGGATATATTGCCTTTGATAAAATGGTCGACTGCTGCTTCATCCGCACCGTTCATAATTGCCCCGCCATTTCCGCCGCGCACTCCTACCTCATAAGCCAGTTTCAACAGCGGATAGCGATCAAAGTCGGTTTGTTTGAAGTGCAGGGATGAAATTTTAGTAAAGTCCAAGGGCTGCGAGCCACCGATTTCATCACGGCTTGGATACAATAAAGCGTATTGTATCGGTAAGCGCATGTCCGGACTGCCCAGTTGCGCCAGTATCGCATGATCCTGAAACTGCACCATCGAATGAATCAATGATTCATAATGAATAATCGTCTCAATTTTTTCAAAGGGAATATCAAATAGATAATGTGCTTCAATCACCTCAAAGCCTTTGTTCATCATCGTAGCGGAATCAATGGTAATACGCGCTCCCATCTGCCAATTCGGATGATGCAGGGCATCCTCAACACTTACATGTTTCAATGCTTCTCGATCCAAATCGCGAAAGCTGCCGCCGCTCGCCGTGATAATCAGCTTATCCACCTCATTCATCTCGTTGCCTCGCAGACATTGAAATATTGCAGAATGTTCAGAATCAATCGGATACAGGCTTCCCTGATGATTTTTCAAGGCTTCCTTCACCAAGGGACCGCCTGCGACCAAGCTTTCTTTATTTGCCAAGGCAACATCCTTATCATGTTCTAGAGCCGTTAGCGTTGGTCTTAGACCGCGAAAGCCGACCACCGCATTCACCAGCATATCGTATTCTGACCAGGCACAAAGATCACTCATGCCATCGTCACCGCTGTAGAAGCGAATGCTCGGGTATTGGTTTTGTAAAACGCTTTTTGCCGTTTCCTCTGCCACACAGACTCTTTGTACGCTGGGAAGCTGTGCCAATAGTTCATGGAGCTTTTCGATGCGATACCCAACACTCAATCCTATGATCGTAAACTCATTTTTATGATGCAGCACCACATCGACGGTCTGGCTACCTATGGAACCGCTGGCTCCCAGCAGCAACAGTTTTTTCATAATAAAATCACCGCCAATATCAAACGAAAACAAATAAAATTAAAAATCAGAGAATCCAGACGATCCAGCACTCCGCCATGTCCCGGCAGGATGTTGGAGAAATCCTTGATTCCAAGACAGCGCTTGATCGCACTGAACGCCAAATCACCGATTTGTCCGCTAAATGGTAATAATGCCGCTGCCGCCACCATCTCCCAAAGCATCATATCGGGAATACAAAAATAGGCAAAGATAAAGGAACATAGCGCCCCCAACAACCAGCCGCCGACACTTCCCTCGATCGTTTTCTTAGGCGAAATACGAGGATTAAGTTTATGACGACCCATTAGGAAACCGGTGAAATAAGCCGCCGTATCGCAACAATATGTCGCGATGATAATCAGCCAAATATAGAGGGGATTGGCATCATAAATCATCATAAAGCTTGATGCGAATATGTAAAAAAAACTAAGGTATGCGATGCATACCAGCGCATCATTGGCATCAAAATGCTCAAAAAACACCGGAACAGCTAAGAAGATAAGCATCCAACATCCCAGAATCGCAATCGTTAAACCTTCATAGGGACAAAATATCGTTGTGAATGTCGATAGAATCACAAGCGGCTGGATCAAAAACGGCCATGATCCCGCATGCGGTGCCAAGCCCAAAAATTCCATACCTCCAAATATAATAATAAAGGAAATCAGTGCCAGCAATAGCCATTCGCCATAGTACAAAGCTGGAATGATAAATGCCAATATTCCCAACGCAGTGATAATCCGTGTTTTCATTTCAGCCCTCCATAGCGTCTTTCGCGCTCGTTATATTCATCAATTGCGCGATCTAACTCCTGTTCATCAAAATCCGGCCAAGCAACAGGAGTGAAAATAAACTCCGAATAAGCATTTTGCCAAAGCAGAAAATTGGATAAACGCAGTTCGCCACTTGTGCGAATCATCAGATCCACATCAGGTAAATCTTTACTCATCATATAAGTGCCGAATTGTTCTTCATCAATATCCAAATCCACACGCTTTGCCAGAACATCTTCCGCAAAATGTTTTGCGGCTAATGTGATTTCTCTGCGACCTCCGTAATTAACGGCCAATGAAAGGATCAGGCCGGTGTTGTTTTTCGTTTGTTCTGTCGCCGTAAGGATCACATTTCTTGTATCCTCAGGAAAACGCTCAATTTCACCAAGAAAACGCACTTGAATATTATTTGCCATTAATTCTGCCATATAGCGGCGAAAAAAGAACCGCGGCAGCTTACATAAATAATCCACCTCATCCTCCGGGCGTTTCCAGTTTTCCGTTGAAAAAGCATAAACCGTTAGTGCCTTTACCCCTCGCTTATTGCACGCAATAGCAATGGCTCGGATCGTTTGCGCTCCCTGTTTATGTCCGGCTGTTCGCGGCAAGCCCCGCTGTTTCGCCCAGCGGCCATTGCCATCCATAATAATCGCAATATGCGCCGGAATCTTTTTCTCATCCATCCATTTTCCTCCTAAAAAGAGAACCCACAAAGGTGGGTTGTCTAAATTCATTCTAAAAAGCTATGATTTATACTGACATAATATCCTTGCATTTCTCATCAATAATCGCATCGATTTTTTTTGTAAACTTATCAGTAGCTTTTTGAATATCTTCCTGAGCCTGTTTTTTCAAATCTTCCGTTAATTCATTGTCCTTCTTTGCGCCGTTTAAGGCATCACGGCGGATATTGCGAACGGCAATCTTCGCGTCTTCCCCCATCTTATGTGCTTCCTTGCTTAAATCCTTTCGGCGATCCTCAGTCAATGCCGGAATCATAATGCGAATGGCTTGTCCATCGTTTTGAGGAACCAAGCCCAAATCTGCCATGGCAATCGCACGCTCCACTTCTTTCAGCATATTGCGATCAAACGGTTTTACCATTAATTGGCGACCTTCTACCACTGAAATGCTGGATAGCTGATTCAGCGGTGTCATCGAACCGTAATACTCCAACTCCACTCGATCCAAGATCGTCGGATTGGCTCTGCCGGTACGAATTGTTTTCAAATTACTTTCCAATGCCTCTACCGCCTTATTCATTTTCTCATTCATTACATCCATGTAGCTCATACTATTTACCTTCCTTTGATATTGTTGTTCCGCTGACATCCTCACGAACGGCTTTTATGATATTTCCGGGTTCGTTCATGTTAAACACAACCAGATCAATCTCATTATCCATACACATGCTGGTGGCTGTCGTATCCATCACCTGTAAGCCTTCCCGAATCAAATCCATGTAGGATAGCGTGTCATATTTTACAGCATCCGGATGCGTCTTCGGATCGGCATTGTAAACACCGTCTACACCATTTTTCGCCATTAAAATCACATCTGCTTTAATCTCACTGGCCCGCAATGCCGCAGTCGTGTCGGTTGAGAAGTAAGGATTGCCCGTACCGGCACCGAAGATGACAATTCGTCCCTTTTCCAAATGACGCAAGGCACGTCTTACAATAAAGGGCTCCGCGACTTTCTGCATTTCCACCGCAGTTTGAACACGCGTTGCAACACCTTCCTTTTCCAATGCGCTTTGCACCGCCAAAGCATTGATGACAGTCGCCAGCATTCCCATATAATCTGCCTGTACTCGTTCGATTCCCATCTGTTCGGCAATCTTACCGCGAATGAAATTTCCCCCGCCAACGACAATGGCTAAATCCACTCCCAATTCATGAACCTCTTTTAACTCTTTTGCCAAATTGGCCAAAACAGTTGGATCAAATGAATTACCATTTGCGGACAATGCTTCGCCACTCAACTTTAACAGCACGCGTTTATACATATTTTCAACCACCTTACTCGCATTAAGCGACCTCTTATAGATTTCATATACATTATAAAGAAAAAGCACAGTAAAGGAAAGTAAAATTTTCATTTTCTCATGTTTTTTTGATGTCAAAGGCTGTTCAAAACAAGCCTTAATGAAGGTACACCTTTTACCATTTCCTTGTCACTCTACTCTTATGCATTAAAAGCAACGAAAAAAGTGCCTGTTTTTCAACAAGCACATTTTATCCGCTATTTACCAAACGCCTGTGACATAACCTCTTCGGCAAAATTATCAGAGCGTTTTTCAATGCCTTCACCCACTAAATAACGGGTAAAGCTTACAACTTCCACGCCGGTTTCCTTTAGGTACTGAGCAACCTTCTGATCCGGATTCAAGAAGAATTCCTGTTCAACCAAGCACAAATCCTTCAGATTCTTGGAAATCTTTCCTTCGATGATGCCAGCCAAAACCTTTTCCGGCTTGCTTGCCAGTTTCTCATCGTTTTTCACGATTTCCGTCTGTACCTTGCGCTCATGCTCTACCACTTCAACCGGCATGTCATTGCGAGTTACATACTGCGGTGCCATACTTGCGATCTGCATTGCCAATTCCTTGGCAACCTTATCATCTGCCTTGCCTTTCAGCACAGCGAGTGCGGAAATGTTTCCACCCATGTGCATATAGCTGCCAAAAAATTCATCATCAGCCTTCTCAACAACAGCAAAGCGGCGCAATGTGATCTTCTCTCCGATCTTAGCGGTCGCATTGGTCAATTCATCCGCAATGGTTGAGCCATTGCAGGATGCATTCATCGCATCTTCTAACGTTTCAGGCTTTGCGGCAAACAACGCTGCCTTAATATCATCCAACAGCTTTAAAAACTGTTCGTTTTTCGCTACAAAGTCCGTTTCGGAATTGACCTCAAAAATAACAGCGGTATTGCCTTCAACACCAACTCGTGTCAAGCCTTCTGCCGCAATGCGGTCAGATTTTTTTGCGGCTTTGGCAATTCCTTTTTCACGCAGCCAGTCAATGGCCTTATCCATATCACCGTCGCACTCTGTCAGGGCTTTTTTACAGTCCATCATTCCGGCACCGGTGCGCTCACGCAATTCTTTTACATCTTTTGCGGTTACCATGATTTATCCTCCTATTGCTTATATTACTTATTCTGCAGCTTTAGTTTCTGCATTGTCTGCCGATGCGGCTTCTTCCTTTTTGGTTTCGCTGCTTGCTTCTTCTTTCACCGGCGCTGCGTTTTCACGCTTTACAAACGGCTTGCCTTCACGGCGTCCGCCACGATTGCGATCAAAGTTATTACGACGATTACGGCGTTCTTCATTACGCTGACGACGACGGCGCTCATTCTCCGCAATCTGTTCCTCAACGTTTTGAATTACATCCTTCATTGTTACATCGACTTCGTTTTCATCAATGTTGTGTGCAACACTTAACAAGCCACCCTTGGCTTCCACAATCGCATCAGCCATTAATGTTGTGATCAGCTTAACGGAACGGTTGGCATCATCATTGGATGCGATTGGGTAATCAACCATTTCCGGATCGCAGTTCGTATCCACCATCGCAAATACCGGGATACCCAATTTCTTTGCTTCCGCAACCGCATTGTGTTCTTCCTTCGGGTCAATCACAAACAATGCATTCGGCAGCTTTTTCATCTCTTTAATTCCGCCCAAGAAGTTTTCCAGACGTGCCTTTTCTTTTTTGATTTGTGCAATTTCTTTCTTCGGGTAAACCTCTAAAATTCCACTGGCTTCCATTTCCTCAATTTCAACCAGTCGCTTCACACGCTTTTGAATCGTTCTGAAGTTCGTTAACAAACCTCCTAGCCAGCGCTGATTAACAAAGAAGGATCCGCTACGAAGCGCCTCTTCCACAACGCATGTCTGAGCCTGTTTTTTTGTACCGACAAACAAAACCTTACCACCGCGTTCCGCAATGTCCTTCATTGCGTTATATGCGACCTCTAACTGCTCCTGGGTTTTTTCCAAATTGATAATGTAAACCCCGTTGCGGCTCGCATAGATGTTCGGTTTCATCTTCGGATTCCAGCGGCGGGTCTGATGTCCAAAATGAACACCGGATTCCAACAGCTTTCTCATAGTTACAATTTGCATGCTATATTTCCTCGCTTTCCGTTCAACCTCCATCATTTCCGCTCAACAGTAACCTTATCAACGCCTGCTTCGGCAAAAGGCACGGACTGTTGTATCCATGATGTGTGAATTGTGTGTACTCTACACACTGTTAGGTATTATAACACATAATTCTACTCATAGAAACCCCCTAATTTCCAAAGTTTGCATACCAAGGCCTGTGCTTGCCTATAATCGAAATGATTTTATCAAACAAAAAAAGCGCAAGGAAGAAACCAATTGGATGATTCACTTGCACATTGTTTCATAATTTCATCATGCTATTGTTTGATTCGGCGATAAAAAATACTGAAAACTTCTGAACCCAAAAGCATAAGCAGGAAAGCATAAAAGATTGGAATGTTGTCATAGCTAGTATTGCGAATGATGGAATCATCATTATCCTTTTTGGGTTTACTTGATCCGCTTTCGCCATCTGCTTTTGTATTGATGTCATCAATCACATTATCCAACGCATATTCTTCCTCATTTTGACGATAACCGCAAACGCTGCATTCCTTATGTCTAAGCCCTTTTTCATCCGCAGTAGCTTCTTTATTGATAATCCATTGAAAGGAATGATTCCCCGGTTCTGCTTTCGCACCGCATTCACACTCTTTCCAATGCCGGCTTTCATCACTCTCCCACGTTGTGCTGAAGTGATGCCCTGTCGCAGGAATCTTGGTTCCATTTTGTAATATGGCATGACAGTTTTTGCAGTAAACATCACCAGTATACCCTTCCTCTGTACACGTAGGGTCTTTGGCATCCTTTATTTCTGTATCGTTATGATCACAAGATACAATAAAATTACCATTGCCATCATCTACAGGCACAAAACCATCGACTAAATACTCCTTATCAGGCATCTTATCAAACTTACCGCCGGCAATAACCGGCTTTCCATAGTCTCCTTTTAATACCAAATTGAGACCATTGGCTACATAGTTACCGCCTTTGATCAACATATCGGTTTCAGTTATTGACATACCAAGAACAGCAACGCCATGAGAAGTGAAATTACCGCTTTCGATTGTCACATGAGCATTTTCATCACACCATAGCGCATAATATTGCGTTCCGGTAACATCTACATTGCGCAAAGTCACATTTGTCGCATTGTATATGTTAAAGCCACCCATTGCCGTGATATCCTCAATTACTACGCTATCAGTTTCTCCTTCATCTCCGACAAACAGCGCATAGGAGCCTCCCTTAGAATCCATAGAGCCGTTTTTTATGGTAAAATTCTTGCCTTGAAAAAAGAGTGTAAAATTATTCGATGAAATACAATTTCCACCCAAATCAATCGTTTTACCATCAACATCCAGCACACCTTGATCCGTCAAATCCATATCTGCCTGTACATGAATCGTTGTCACGGTTTCATCATTAACCGCCGCAACAAAATCATCCGGGCTAGAAACGTTTGCGGTTCCCTCCGCCGCATATACGTGAAAATATGATAATACAATCAATATGAATACAAATCCCATGACTGTGGTTGATTGAATATGCTTCCCTAATTTCATAAACTTGCCCCTTTTCTGTGATCTTACTTTCTGTGTCTTCTTTCCTTCTTATCGCTAATATTTAAGAAAAAATACGTTAATCCTTGATCTTTTACAATATATGGATAAGTATAATTTAAGCTACTTTGACATGATTCCATAGTATCAAGATAACAGAAATTTATGCGCTTTACAAGTAAAACTCCATCTTTAACCGCTATCGCGTCAAAAATTATACATTAAGTACCTTTTTCATTCATTATCATATCATTTGATTTATAAGGTAATGCTTATTGATGATGCTTAGCCCGCGGATGTGCCTGTTGATAAACTTGCTTTAAACGGTTTTGTGATACGTGAACATAGATTTGCGTCGTCGATAACGAGCTGTGTCCCAACAATTCTTGTACTAAGCGCAAATCAGCGCCGTTGTCTAATAAATGCGTCGCAAAAGAATGACGGAACATATGCGGATGTATGTGAATGGGCATCGCCAAAGCATCCGCCTGTCTCTGCATTAAATACTGTACACCGCGACTGGTGAGGCCCTTGCCTCTTTGATTAATAAAGACGATTCGATGCTTTTCACTGCCCATCCATTGTATGCGAACCTCGTTGAGATATCGTATTAAAAGCTCCTTCGCCAAATCATAAAAAGGAACGATGCGCTGCTTATCGCCTTTACCGGTGATATGTAGAATGCTATCATTAAAATCAATATCCTCAATTTGTAAAGCCACAACCTCACTGACACGCAATCCACAAGCATACATGATTTCAAACATTGCACGATTGCGCAACCCCACCGGATCATTTAAATCAAATCCTGATAAAAAGGTCTCCATTTCATCATAAAAAAGAAATTCGGGTATACGACGACTGATTTTGGGGCTTTTTACATATAAAAACGGATTTTCTTTCATTCCAATATATTCGTTCAGATAACGATACAAGGATCGAAGCGATGATAATTTACGGGCAATGCTGGTGTTTTTCAGTTGTCCCATCTGTCCCATGCGCATGCGTAAATCCGCAATGTAATTCATCACCACAATGCGATCCACATCGTCAAAGGAATCGATTCCCTCCTGTTGTAGAAACGTCATGAAATCGTCAATATCGCGTTCATAGGCTTGATGAGTATGTTTCGATCCGGTATTCAGCTGATCAATGTAGGCTAAGAAACGTTCCTTTTCTTCCTTCATTCGCTCCATAGCTGTTTTACATCCTTAATCTGTTTTAACGCTTGTTGGGCCATTGCCTCCTTGCGCTCGTTCTTTTTTACCTTGCCGTTAAATTGCATCAATCCGAAATTAGCGTTCATCGGCTGAAAATAACGAGCATCGGCATGGGTGATATATTGAGCCATTGCGCCCATCATACACTGTGCCGACAATTCTATAGCATTCTTACCATGCATCACATTAGCCATATTCAATCCTGCCAACAAGCCACTCGCCGCACTTTCAATATAACCCTCAACGCCGCACATCTGACCGGCAAAAAACAAGTCGTCACGATCAATAAATTGATACGTGCAACGAAGCACCTTGGGAGCGCATAAATAGGAATTGCGATGCATGACACCATAGCGCACAATCGATACGTTTTCCAAGCCGGGGATGAGTGATATAATTCGTTTCTGTTCGCCCCATGTTAAATGCGTCTGAAATCCGACAATGTTATAAAGTGAACCAATCGCATTGTCCTGACGCAGTTGTACCACCGCATAGGGTCGAATGCCATCCGGCTTTTCCAAGCCAACCGGCTTCATCGGTCCAAACAACAGTGTTTTTTTACCGCGCCGCGCCATTTCTTCAAATGGCATACAGCCCTCAAAATATGTTTCTTCAAAATCATGTAGCTGTGTGACTTTTGCATGAATCAGTTCATTGTAAAAATGCTCAAATCCTTCTTTGGTCAGGGGGCAGTTAATGTAAGCTGCCTCGCCTTTATCATAGCGGCTTTTGATATATGCCTTATTAAAATCAATCGAGTCCTTTTCTACAATCGGAGCAGCGGCATCATAAAAATGAAAATAATCGGTTTGAACTAATTTCATAATTGCTTGACTCAGCGCATCCGATGTCAATGGTCCACTGGCAATGATCGTCGGTTCATCGGGAATGACGCTTACTTCCTCGCGAACAATTTCCACTAAAGGATGCTGCTCCAGCGTTGTTTGAATCGCTTGGGAAAAAGCGTGCCGATCTACCGCTAAAGCACTGCCGGCCGGAACACGATGGTTATCGGCGGCATGCATGATCAAAGAATCCAACTGCCGCATTTCCTCCTTCAATACACCAACCGCATTTTGCAGGGAGTTAGAACGCAGTGAATTGCTGCATACTAACTCCGCAAAGCCATCGCTATGATGAGCCGGAGTCATTTTATGCGGACGCATTTCATAAAGCGTAACCGGAATGCCCCGATTTACTAGCTGCCATGTAGCTTCACAACCGGCCAAGCCAGCGCCAATCACCTTGACACGGAGCATCATGCCATACCCTCAACGTCATCCTCTGTTTTCTTCTTGGTTGTTTTACGCGTGGAACGCTTTGGCTTTTTGTCAGTTTCAGCGGTTTTTGCTTTCTTATCCGTTTTTTTAATATAACGACATTTGGGATAGTTGGAACAGCCGACAAACATCGTGCCAAAGCGCGACTTGCGCTCCACCAAATCACCGCCACACTCCGGACATTTCTCACCGGTAGGCTTTGGTTCTTCTTTTACTTTGTTACTCTTGATATATTTGCAGTTTGGATAATCGCTGCACGCCAAGAAGGATCCATAACGGCCACGTTTGGTGACAAGCTTACTGCCGCATTTAGGACAAACTTCATCGCTTTCCGCCGAATCCTCTTCACCGCGGGTATAACGGCACTGTGGGAAGCGCTCGCATGAGATAAAGCGCCCAAACCGTCCATTGCGATAAACCAAATCACTACCGCACTCCGGACATTTTTCGCCGGTTTTCTCCAGTTCCTTCTTTTCCATTTTCTCGTATGCTTCATCCAAAAGCGGTTCAAATTCATGGTAGAACGAACTCACTTCTTCAATATGATCGCGTTCCCCTGCCGCAATCTCATCCAAGTGTCCTTCCATATTCGCCGTATAACTGACATTGATTATACTGCTGAAAAACTCCTGTAAGCGCGTATCGGTCAATTCTCCTTGTTCACTGGGAATAAACACCTTGGTTTTTCCCCCTTCACTCTGTTTTTCCAAGGAAACATAGCCACGTTCCTGCAAGGTATCAATAATGATCGCATAGGTAGAAGGACGACCGATCCCCTTTTCTTCCAATTCTTTAATCAAACGAGCTTCACTGTAACGCAGTGGTGGTTCGGTAAAATGCTGCTTGCCTTCCAACTCCACCTGTTTCAATATTTCCCCTTCACTTAATTCCGGAAGCATTTCATCCTTGGTCGTTTCATAATCACCATACATCTTTAAATAACCGTCAAACGCCAAAATACTGCCATTGGCACTGAAATCACAGTCATCACTGCGAATGATCGCATTGACCACATTGCTTTTACTTGCGGCCATTAAAGAAGCAACGGTACGAGCATAAATCAGCTTATACAAACGATATTGATCGTTGGTCAAATATGATTTCACCGCTTCAGGCGTGTTGTTAATATTCGTGGGGCGAATCGCTTCATGTGCATCCTGTGCGTGCTCATCGTTTTTCTGTCTTGCCCTACCCTTGTATTCCTTACCGAAGGTGTCTTCAATATATTGAAAGGCATCCTTTACGAATACATCGGATAAACGCGTACTGTCAGTACGCATATAAGAAATCAGACCTTCACTGTGTCCGCCCAAATTAATTCCTTCGTAAAGACGCTGCGCAATCTGCATCGTCTTTTTAGCGCCGAATCCCAGCTTCGTGCTGGCCTCCTGCTGTAAAGTAGAAGTAATGAAAGGCATTTTTGCTTCCTTGCGGCGTACCTTCTTTTCGATCGACGCCACGCTGAATTCATGCAGGCGGTTGATAATAGCATCGGTTTCCTCCTGCGTTTTTAAATTGGCCTTTTTCCCACCGATACGGGTGAGCTGAGCACTAAACGCCTTGCGATTTTTCTTAACATTCGCATTTAACGTCCAATATTCCTCGCTTTTAAACCGGCGAATTTCATTTTCGCGCTCGACAATGAGACGCAATGCCACAGACTGCACGCGTCCTGCCGATTTGGATCGAATCTTGTTTTGTAAAAGCTTGGAAAGTTTAAAGCCAATGATGCGATCCAGCATACGGCGGGCTTCCTGACTCTTGACCAAGTCCTGATCAATCGTTCTGGGATGGCGAAACGCTTCCAGCACTGCATTCTTTGTGATTTCATGGAAGATAATGCGATTGCTTTCTTCCATATCCAAATTAAGAACCTGGGCTAAATGCCATGCGATAGCCTCTCCTTCACGATCTGGATCACTCGCTAAATAAACATGTTCGCTGTCTTTCACCAAAGCCTTTAATTCCTTTACCACATCCCGCTTATCGGAACTAATCTTATAGGTGGGGGTAAAATGATTTTCCATATCAATTCCCAGACCGCCCTTACCGGTTGTCGCAAGATCACGGATATGACCTTTACTGGAAACAACGCGATAATCCTTTCCGAGATATTTTTCGATTGTTTTTGACTTGGATGGCGACTCCACAATCACTAAATTCTTCATGAATAACCTCCTAGCAAAAGTATACGTATCCTATTATTTCCATAATTGACCGATTTGTCAAATGATTTTTTATAAAATTGCTAAAATATCCTGATCATCTACCAAAATATTCGCCCCCTGTGAGATTAACAGATTGCATCCGGAGCCATAAGCATCCTGAAACATGTGGGGTATGCAATAAATGGGAACATTTATTTCCAGTGCTTCATTGACGGTTAACATCGTACCGCTGCGCGGTTTTGCTTGAATGACAATAACAGCGGATGACAAAGCGGCGATCAAGCGATTACGCCATGGAAAATGATGGGCAAGCGGCTTTACATCATCCGGATATTCACTGATGATCAGCTGATTTTTTCTCATTGCTTTATACAAAACCACATTCTCTTTTGGATACATCACGTTGCATCCACAACCGATTACCCCGATGGAATGCTCACTCAAAGCCGCCTGATGCACGATCGCATCAATCCCTTTCGCTAGTCCAGAAACAATCACAGCGTGAGCTTTCAATACATCACAAACATGTCGTCCCATTGCCGCACCATAATCGTTGCATTTTCGCGCTCCAACGATCGCCACTGCCCTTTGATTCAACAATCCGATATCTCCCTCATAAAATAAAATCCATGGCGCATAGCGCAGCCGCCGTAAGGAATCCGGATATTGTGAATCCGCAATCGTAATAAAATTCCTCGTACAGGTTACCTTTTCCCAAGGCTCCTGTCGTGCCAGTGCATTGGTAATCTGGTTCCATTCTCCTTGATACTTCAAAGCATAGCTTAATATTTGATCTCGCATACAAAAAACCTCCTAAACTCTTATACACCAAAGAAAGAACTTTTACAGATTATTTTCATAAAAATTTGATTTTTTCACTGTATCACTCGATTCAACCGTGCGACGTGAATTGATAATACGCATGATATAGACGGCAAAAAGAAAATACCTCTTAATTGCTTAAAGCTTACTATTTGCTATTAAGAGGTATCATATAAACTTACATGTACAAATCCCTGTTTTCTTCATATTAGTGAGAAAATCGTAATCACAGGATATGAAAATCGCTATTTTTTAGGCCCACTGACAAACTCTTTTGCGGACGTTAACAAGGTAGCTACATTTTGTAATTCAGTGGGAACGACAATCTTCGTTGCTTTGCCGTCTGCCATTTTTTCATAGGCTTCCAGTGATTTCAGTGTCATATATTCACGGCTTGGATCGGCGTTCTTTATCATCTCAATACCATGCGATTGTGCTTCATATAAGCGTTCCATCGCTTTCGCCTGACCTTCTGCTTCAGCAATCATCGCTTCCTTTTTAGCTGTTGCCCTTAACACCATGGCTTCTTTTTCACCCTCAGCGGTTAATATCGCAGATTTCTTTTCCCCTTCTGCTCGCAAAATGGACTCGCGGCGTTCCCGTTCAGCACGCATTTGCTTCTCCATCGCTTCTTGAATATCACGCGGCGGAATGATGTTTTTCACTTCAACTCGGTTAACCTTAATACCCCATGGATCAGTCGCCTCATCCAATATAGAACGCATTTTTGTATTGATGATATCACGACTGGTTAATGTTTCATCCAGTTCCAGTTCACCGATGATATTACGCAAGGTCGTTGCTGTTAAATTCTCGATTGCCGTAATCGGCCCGACAACGCCATACGTATACAGTTTGGGATCAGTGATCTGAAAATACACGACCGTGTCAATCTGCATCGTAACATTATCCTTGGTGATGACCGGCTGAGGCGCAAAATCCTTAACCACTTCTTTTAAGGTAACCTTGTTTGCGATGCGATCTATGAAAGGCAATACAAAATGTACCCCCGTACTCCAAGTTTCATGATAAGCACCCAAACGCTCAATAACATACGATTTTGCCTGAGGCACAATTCTAATCGAATAAGCAAATAAAATTACAACTAATAACAATACAACAATGAATATCATATTTTTTCCTCCTGTTTATCAAATGCTACGAACAAGCATTTTCGCTCCTTCAATCGCTACAATACGCACTTGTTTGCCGACTTCAATCACCTCATGATCCATACTCACGGCACTCCACAACATCCCTTGTATTTTCACCTCACCCCATGATTGCTCATTGATCTGCTTGGTCACAACAGCAATTTCATCAATGAAACGATCTACATTGGTCGCCGTGATATTGCCGCGCAAATATTTTACGCCAACCGGGCGCACGATGACAACTAATGAGCCGGAAACGATCCAAAATACAGCAATCTGAATAATATCGGAAAGCTGTAGTGTCTCGCAAAGACCCGCTGCCAGGGCACCGATGGTGAACCATATACTAACAAGTGCTGTCGGTGTAATCAATTCCAACGCGACTCCTGCTATTGCAATACCAATCCATATCCATCCCATCGCCATCATCCTTTCTCCGAACGGTTGATACATTCAATGATTAACAATCCCTGTTGATCATGGAACATGGCATCGTATTTATTACCGTTTAACGATTCTCCCAGCATCGTAGATATTTCTTCCATCATCTGCTTATTGGTAATTCTTGCATACCCCTTGCCGATCGACACTTTGTGGAGCTGTTCTAACGGTATCAGCTTACGATCCACATCTTTTTTCTTTACCGGTTTAATCGCAATTTGTTTCGTCTCATGATCAATGCCAACCATCGCCCAGCGAACATCCTGAAAGTGAGCCGCCGCCGCATTATTCAACGTAATGTTATTGTTGTACAGCGTTGCAATTGGCGCATACACATTGCCTTTGACCCATGTAAACATTGCCACACCGCCTTTCTATCTTTAATTATAATTCTTATTTTTGCGGTGTCAATATATTTATCTTATTTTTCTTATTATTTTCACAGTGAATGATTGTGCGTCTGATTCGCTCTTATAACAGCTTTGTTATTTTCTAATATATCCATTTTAATATAGCAACAAGACAAAAGACAAGCATGCATTTTTTTCATTTGCATGCACCATAAATATATGTACAAATCACTTTAGTTTTCATATCAAGTGCGCATCGCGCATAGATTATTCATTGTTACAAAATGAATTGCAGCTGATCCATCTCCTTGACCGGACCATAGCTGTGACGATAAATATCAAGTACTCCATATTGATGAAGCGCTTCAATGTGCGCCGTGGTTGGATATCCCTTATGCTTCGCAAAGCCATATTGAGGATATAAAACGTCATAAGCCCTCATGATGCCATCTCTTGTGACCTTTGCCAAAATACTGGCAGCCGCAATACTCACGCTTTTCTGATCACCCTTGACTAGTGAAATCACCTCAAAGGGACAATGCGGCAAGGGCATGGCATCAGTTAATACGCCGTCCTTAAAGCGAAACTGTTCCACCAAGTCCTCCATCGCCTTCTGCGTTGCTCGATAAATGTTCAATTCGTCAATGGTACGTGGCGGTATAATGGCAATATGGTATTCACTCGCCTCCTTAATAATTACTTGAAACATCTCCTTGCGCTTCTTTTCACTGATTTTTTTAGAATCATAAATTCCTTCGTGATGATAGTTGGGTGGAAACATAACGGCGGCCACTACCAAAGGACCGGCAATCGGACCACGTCCTGCCTCATCCAAACCGATAATCGCATGTCTTCCTTCTTGCCACCACTGCTTTTCATATTGATTCGCTGTTTCCATTGACTCGCTCCCAGGTAATTCTACCTAATTTATCCTGACGTACCTCTTTCAAAAATGCTGTGATTGTTCGTTTTTCATCGATTTCTCCCTGACCTGTTAAATAGCCGCGTACGCGTGCTATACGCGCTAATAATTCATGGGGATCACTGCATGGATCAATTTGATAACGTTCTGCCAGCACCTGTGGTTTACGCTCATATAATTCTTTCAGCATCCAATAAACCACATCTTCTAATGGTAAAACATCATCCTTGATCGAACCGCACGCTGCCAAATACATTCCCACCATCGGATCCTCGAACTTTGGCCATAAAACTCCCGGCGTATCCAGCAATTCCAGCTGATTGTTAATCCTTGCCCACTGTAATGAGCGCGTGACCCCCGGTCGATCGGCAGCTTGCGCTATGCGCCTTTTTACAAGCTTATTAATAAAGGTGGATTTTCCAACATTAGGTACACCGACCACCATTGCTCGTATTGCGCGTGGTCGAATTCCCCGTCGCTTTTGTCGCTCAATTTTTTCTTTCATGATGGACTGCGCCGCTTGAATCACTGGTTTAGTAATCCCATCCTTAGGAATATCAAAAGCCAAAACCTGCGTTTGCTCATTTGACAGATGGTGAATCCATTGAGTCGTTTGTTCCAATTCTGCCTTATCTTTTTTACTTAATATGATTAATCTTGGCTTTCCCTGACATAATTCATCAAGCATTGGATTACGGGAGGCATTGGGAATTCGTGCATCACGTAGCTCTATCACCATATCTACCATACGCAGTTTCTCCTGCATCTCCCGCTTTGCCTTCGTCATGTGACCGGGATACCAGTTTATATTTATCTGATTTTGTCGATTGTCCATAATTTACACTTCCTTCTTATGAATAGTAATTTATAACTAAATATGAATGCTAAATTTATCATATTTATAAATGCCATGACCTTGATTTAATTTACCTTTTTTTTCTAAATCTTTAAACGCTTTTCCAATTTCATCTACTAAATGCGTATCTATGTTTAATTTATAATGAGCAGGTAAAATTTTGTTGATATTTAATTTTCTTACTTTAACAATAGAATTTTTAAAATCTAGTGGACATGTAGTAGGATAATAAGCATCCAGTTTTCCTTCATATATTAAATCTCCTGTAAATAAATATTTGCTTTCTATATCATAAAAACATATATGTCCAGGAGAATGACCAGGTGTATGAATTACTTGTATTTTTCTGTTTCCAATATCTATCATATCATTATCGTTTAAAATAATATTTGGATCACCTTTATAAATCTCATACTTATTAATATCAAAAGATTCAGGAAGTTCACAAGGTTCTTTTAATAAATTATTCATAACAACTGTCAATGGAATTGGAAAATTTGATAGCCATTCTTTCTCTAAATAATAAACTGCAATATTATCAAAATACTTATGACCACCTATATGATCCCAGTGAATATGCGTAGTCGCAACTAATATTGGTAAATTAGTTATTTCATCAACTATTTGTTTAATATTTGATATTCCTAAACCTGTATCAATTAATAGAGCTTGATCCCTTCCCAATAATAAATATGAGTGAAATTTTTCCCAATGTTTATATTCACTTATTGCATAAGTCATATCATCAATTTTCTCGATTGTAAACCAATCATTCACATTATCATCCCGCTTTCAAACTGCTATCTGTCTATCTGCCATTGACTTTGCGTCATCCATAACATTTCTTACAGAACCACCCTCTACCTTTTTTTGATTTCAAAACGCAAAAACTCGTAATACTATTTAATTCTTTCATATTCTCATCTCTTAATTTGTGGCTTTTTACATAGTTGCACTTTCCGTTAATTGTTGTTTGTGGATCTATCTAAGATCATTCCCATCACTTTTACCATCAATGATTACGTTTCATTGTACTATACTACATAGCGATTCGCACTATACAAGTTTCTGTTCGTGCGCTCGTAAAAGTCTCGGCACTACCTTCTTCTCGCTTACATACTGTTAACGGAATATGACTCACTACATTTGGCGCTAATACCTGTGGTTAGTTTATTCCCAGTGATTAAGCGCGTCTCAGCACACTTATAAATAAAAGTCAAATATGCTCCATATCTGACTTTTATTCTGCATTAACCTATCTTTTCCATTTTTCTTGTTTGAATCCTCTTGCTTCTAACTTTGCTCTTAATGTTTCCAAGTAATCTAGAAACTTCTCACGTTCTTCTTTTTGCATCGTGTTTGATATGCCATATATCGTTTTACTTCCTGTATCTCCAATGTTCAGAATTTCTCCATAGTCACTTGTTCCTTTTTTATATATTAAATTAGCATGTGATAATTTAGGGTTATAACTTATATTTTCAACCAGAGACAGATCAATTTCCCAAGGTTCTGAATGTTCTGTTAAGTCTCGATTTACTTGAACTAATAACATTTTATCATCTCTTTTTCGATAGCCTAGTATATAATGATAATATGTAGTCGTAGTAGTGTCTGTTACAAGCCCTCTTTTAAACTTTGTACTCGTTTCCATCGCGTGTAAAATTTCAAAACTTTCGCCATCTGCTACGGCTTCATTAAATATTTTGCGCATAATTTCTTTCTTATTTTTGCACTCCACTGCATCATACTCTAATTCTTTTACTTTTTTTGAAAATATCCCCATTTTTTATTACCTCTTTTTATTTTGCTTTTCCGATTTTTCCTGTCGCAACTACATTGTGATAACCATTCACTTCTCGCATAAAATCTTTTGCGAATTCTAAAAATTCTTTATATTCTTCTTTTTGTACGATATTAACCGGATGATATTTGTCTTCTTTTGTCTCCACCGGCGCTACAATTATTGATACAAGATTGTTACCATTTTTATCATAAAGCTCCAACCAGTTTTTCTCAGGCTTTGTGTTGACAATGTAAACATTCTCTTTTGTGTAATGAATAGGCATTCCATAATTCATTATTCCTTTTTCAAAAGATAAAGGAACTACTACAATTTCTCCTTTTTTAAAACCGATAGCATAATACCAGAAACTTGTTCTTGTGGTAACCACTCTTCCGCCACCACCAAAAGCCAAGGACTCCCAAGTTGCATACATCGCAGTATACTCATCTGAATCTGTTTTTTCCTTTATTATTTCATTTATTCTTTGTTTTTCTTCACTATTTTCTCCTTTTTTTTCATCTATACTTATTTTAAAATAAGCACAAACAAACAAAATGATTATTCCTACTCCGATTACAATATACATCCCGAAACTCCTCCATTCTAATGATCTATAATTTATATTTAACTCATTCTTCTTTATTCATATCATCATTGGTGTTATTGTATTAGAACACATACGTTTAATAATATAGCATATAACATTAGTTAACTCAAGTTCTTTTTTTATTGTTAATATGAACGTAAGATATCTAATATTATAAGATTATTTATAAAGCAATAACAACATAAATTAATATGGATGTAGAGCTTTGTATTCGCCAAAACGCATCGTGTTTTACAATTCATTTGATATTACCGCAACATAAACCGATTATTACATGTCAACGTAACCATATCTGTGATTAATCATCATTGGTGACAATGCGGATATTAGGGTAAAACGAATAGAAATGCTTGCCGATGATATCCGAGCGCTGAAATGGACCGCGGGCTCGTGAATCATAGGAATCCGGACGATTGTCTCCAACCAAAAAATATTCATTATCACTCAACGTAACTTCTGCCATATCATTGGTAAAGGTACTGCGTGATCGTCCTGTCGAGTTGATATATTCATCATTTAGAAACGGCTCCTCCATTACTTGACCGTCGATATATAATACTCCACCGCGATAAGCAACCGTTTCACCCGGTAAGCCAATGACGCGTTTTACCCATTGATCGCCGCTTTCCGGTTCGACCACCGCGACCACATCGAAGCGATGAATACCGAAAATCAGCGGTGAAAAAATATTGGTTAAACCGCGATCGCCATCCTGTAACGTCGGCACCATACTGCGTCCCGATACGGTTTCCGGGCGCACGATAAAAATCGGGATCAGATAAACCAATACCACAATAATAATGACAATACGCAATAAATCCACCGTTTCTAGCAGAAAACTCTCGCGCTTTGTTTTTTTGGCAAGCCGTTGTTCATCCATAGACGCTCTTACTCCTCACTTGTATCCTCGCTATAACGAACATATTTCATTTCATCAAAGGGATATACCACCAAAACATCTTTTCCAACCAATTCACTTTCCTTAAAAGGTCCATGAATTCGACTGTCTTCCGATCGTGGACGATTATCCCCCATCAGCCAATACTCTCCCTCCTGCAGCGTTACTTTTTCAAAGTCGGTGGTAAATTGACCTTCCTGTTGCATATCCTTTACATAATTCTGATCTAAGAAAGACTGATCTACCGGCTCTCCGTTAAGATAGAGAACATCCTTTTTTGACTCTACCGTATCACCGGGAATACCGATCACGCGCTTTACCCAATATTCACCGCGCTCCTCATTATATATAATAACCACATCATAGCGATCTACACTTTGAAATTTGACGCTGAAAACATTGGTTAAACCGAATTCACCATCTTTTAATGTAGGATACATACTGCTGCCTTCTACACGAATCGGCTTTACAACAAAGTTTGTCAAAGCCATGACGACAATATAACATACTACAAATATTTTTACCAAATCAAACAGTTCCCGTAAAATACGCTTACCTAATTGATTCTGATCCACGATGCTTCCTCCTTGCTATAGCAAAAAAAGCCGGATACCCCGGCCTTTTCTTACTTTCGGATTTCTTTGATACGTGCTGCTTTTCCCGAACGTCCGCGTAAATAGTACAGTTTATTTCTGCGTACCTTACCATGGCGAACAACTTCAATCTTATCAATGATCGGAGAATGCAACGGGAAGGTTCTTTCCACACCAATCTGATTGGAAATCTTACGAACGGTAAACATCTCGCTGATACCGCCTCCCGAACGAGAAATAACCAAGCCCTCAAATACCTGGATACGAGACTTGTCGCCTTCTTTAATCTTTACGTGTACTCGTACAGTACTGCCGGTTCTGAAAAACGGAATATCCGTCTTCAACTGGCTTTTTGTAACTTCATTAACCAACTGCATGTTCATTTTCTTCAAGCTCCTTTACTTATTTTATCCGTTGGGGTTCTTGAATCTAATCGTTTGTTCAGCGGAACCTTCGTACCTTTTTGTCAAAAGGCTTAATAATAATAGCATATTTTACCAAATCCGTAAATAGCTTTTCTAATTTTTTTCTTCTTCGGATAAGTTTCGGTTACTATTCACCGATCACTACTATCATCCATACTAAAAAAGTGCCGTCCTCTAA
>CANDJN010000004.1 GCA_947385085.1 uncultured Erysipelotrichaceae bacterium
ATCTGATTGATGACAGTAAAAAGGCAGCCGAACAAATTGTGAATAAACGCTATTTATCCAATGCCAAATATCAGAAATATCACAAAAGCGTTGGCTATGGAATTTCCTTCTATAAAAAGCAGTGCTATATTACGAAGGCATAGAAAGGTGGCGCAAATAAAATGAGACGTTTACCCATTGGTGTGGATAATTTTAAAACCATTATTGATAAAAATATGTATTACATTGACAAAACTATGTGGATAAAAGATATTATTGATGAACAATTTGTTTTATATCCAAGGCCAAGAAGATTTGGAAAAACATTGAACATGAGTATGTTATACTATTTCTTTTCCAACAAAGAAAAAGCAAACGCCTATTTGTTTGATAATCTTGAAATTCATAAAGACAAAGAAGCGATGAAGCACCAGAACCAATATCCGGTTATCTTTATCACTTTAAAGGATATGAAAAATAATACGTTTGAAAAACAATTATCCATGTATGATGAACTTATTCAAAATACGGTTGGGCGCAATAAAGAATTATTGGCGAGTCAAATTTTAGATGAAAAAGAAAAAAGTAAATTAAACAATTTTTACTATGGGACAAAAGATGAAATCGACTTGCAAAATGCTTTAACTTTTATCGTTCATTGTTTAGAACGGCATTACCACCAAAAGGTTATCATACTGATTGATGAATACGATGTCCCATTACAGTGCGCGTATGAATACGGCTATTACGATGAGATGGTGAACTTCTTAAGAAACGTGTTTAGCAGTGCCTTGAAAACCAACACCGCTTTAGAAAAAGGCATCCTGACAGGATGCTTAAGGATTTCCAAAGAAAGCATCTTTACCGGATTAAATAATTTTAAGACGTATTCCATTTTAGAATTGAAATCCAGTCAGTATTTTGGCTTTACGCTTTCGGAAGTGAAGGAATTATTACAATACTATGGATTGGAAAAGTATATACAGGAAGTAAAAGAATGGTATGACGGGTATTTGTTCGGCGATACTGAAATCTATAATCCATGGAGCTCCTTGATGTATGTGGATCGAAAGCTTCAAAAAGAAAGCCTCCAACCCATATCGTTCTGGGCGAATACGAGTGGAAATGATATTGTCATCAACTATATCAAAAACGGCGATCAGGCATTACATGATGAATTTGAATTATTAATGCAGGGAAAGGCGATAACGAAAGAAATCAAACCGGAACTCACTTATCGTGATATGGATGACATCAATAATATATACAGCTTTCTATTGATGACCGGTTATTTAAAAGTACACAAGGAGATCAAACCGAATGAGGAGTATGAACTAATCATTCCCAATCAAGAGGTTTATAAAATCTATGATCGAAGCTTTATGGATTATTTCAATGAGATCAAGCGTCAGAGTAAAAACGAACTGATCGCTTTATTCCATGAAGAAGAAGTGAAAAAGGCACAATCGCTGTTAAATGATATATTGGATCGCAGCATCAGCTATTATGATAATTATGAAAGCTTCTATCATGGCTTTTTAATCGGACTGTTTCAGGATTTAGAAGTTACTTCAAATAAAGAATCGGGAGATGGAAGATTCGATCTTGAAATACTGCCGAGAAGACTCGATGGGACAGTGGTTATCATCGAATGTAAGCATTCAGCGACATTGGATGATCTGATTGATGACAGTAAAAAGGCAGCCGAACAAATTGTGAATAAACGCTATTTGTCCAATGCCAAATATCAGAAATATCACAAAAGCGTCGGCTATGGCATTTCCTTCTATAAAAAGCAGTGCTATATCACAAAGGCATAAAGCTGAACCATCTGATGAATGAATATCATGGGCTTGGCAATCACAAAGCATGGCTGATAAGGGTAAACGGCAAATAGAAAAATTAGATGTGTGGAGGATCATAATTATATGAAGCAAAATGATCGTGTCGGCATGAAAACAATCATGAACAAGAAATGGTACTTAATATTGGCATCGCTGATTATGTTGGCGGGGTGTTCCCAAGCGAGCGTTGAACAGAAGGAAAACGATTTGAAAATTGTGGTAGCCAGTGATATTCACTATTTAACCCCTGAATATTACAAGGATTGTGATTGGTTTGAGGATGCCATGTTGGAGGGGGATGGCAAAATGGTGACGTATGCGGATGAAATACTGGATGCTTTTCAAAAGGATATGGAAAAGCAACAGCCGCAGTTTGTGATCCTGACCGGTGATCTCACTTTCAACGGTGAAAAGGAAAGCCATCGCGCCTTGGCGGAAAAACTAAAGCAGTTGGAAAAACAAGGAATAACCGTTGCCGTTTTGCCGGGGAATCATGATCTTGACAGCTTGCTTGCCCGCAAATATCATAAGGATGGATATGATGAGGTTGACAGTGTTAGCGCAAAAGAATTTAAAGAAATATATCAGGAATTGGGATACGATCAGGCGGTACACTATGATGAGCATTCGCTGAGCTATCGCATGGATTTGAATGAGCAATACAGCTTGTTCATGCTGGATTCTGTGGCCCATGAACAGAAGGGTGCAACGATGGCAGTCGGCGATTTTTTAAGCGATTCCACATGGGATTGGCTGGAAAGACAATTGCAGGAGCTGCGCAAGGATGGAAAAAAAGCGATTGTTGCGATGCATCATAATCTTACGGAACATTTCCCGCTGCTTGATGAGGGATATGCCATTGACGAATATGAAAAACTGGCTAATTGCTTTCAGGAATACGGAGTACCCTTTGTGCTGAGCGGCCATATGCATTGCCAGCATATCAGCGAACAAAGCGGCGTATATGATATTGCGTCTGCGTCCTTAGTGGATGCCCCGCTGCAGTACGGTGTGATTACATTACATCCTAAAAGCATGGATTATCAAACGCATTCTTTGACGATCAGCACGGATGCGGATGCGTATTTCGATCAGGTCAGCCGCAATAAGCTGAAAAAAGATTTTGCGGTGATTGAGGATGAAGCCGTTCGTGAAGCGATGCTGGACGTGGTTGTGCGAGCGAATCGCTATTTCTTTGCCGGTAATTTGGGCAGCCATCTGGAAGAATGTAAACAGATGGAGGGATACTTGTATTATGGACAGGAACAGGGAAATGCGCTCAAATTTCCCAAATACTATCTGGCCGCAATGATGCAGGATGCCGGAGATTATCAGTCTTTGCATCTTGATTTTGACAAATAGCGGACAGGCAGCTGTCGTAAGAACATTCAGCGCAGAAATGGTATGTGTGCCGCATCATAATGATGACGGCGAAGCTTCCATTGCGGATGAAAGAAAAAAGTGGTCTTCTGAAACAGGACCACTTTTTATGAAGCTGTATTTTGATGAACACCATGCAAACAAAGATGCATGGTGCTGAAATTCAAGCGTCACTTCTGACATTACGGGATGGCGCTTTTAATGATGGATAAAACTTTCCAAACGTCCCGCTTGGCTAGCGATATTGTTTTACCAGCTCAGCACTTTGGCGGCTGCGCCTTACGATTTCATCATATTGCTTGTCTGCGATGAGCTTCTGATCGGCAATCCAGCTGCCGCCGCAGGCGAAGATGCGATCATAAGCCAGATAGGATTTCACATTTTCAATGTTGAGACCTCCGGTCGGCATGAATCGGACGTTGGTGTACGGAGCGGCCAGGGCTTTGATCATCGGCAGTCCTCCCAATAATTCGGCAGGGAAGAATTTGACTGCGGTGATTCTTAATGCCAGCGCCTGTTCAATATCACTGGCATTGGCACAGCCGGGAATCATCACGATGCCCTTTTCCTGACAGTACTTCACAATGTCCGGATTGAGTCCCGGACTGACGATAAACCTAGCTCCCACAGCGATTGCTTCATCCACCTGATCCCTTGTCAGCACCGTTCCCGCACCGATGAGCATCTGCGGATAATTTTCTGATAATATGCGAATGGCTTCGGCAGCGGCTTTGGTGCGAAAGGTGACTTCCGCACAGGGAAGCCCTCCCTCACACAGCGCTTTGCCTAACCATAATGCATCCTCTTCCTGTTCAATGACAATCACCGGAACAATGGCTGTTTTCGCTAATTCGCGCAAAATCGCATTCATGATTGTTTTCGCTCCATGGCACGCAGGGCAAAGGCACGTTTCGGATTTTCCCGATAAATATCATTGATAATCTGATCGGCCTGTGCTTGTGAAAAACCGGCGGTGATAAGCGCTTGCATTAATTCCTGCTTAAAATCACGGAAAACACTGTGATAACCGGGCTTTCCGCCGTAGCCCTCTAAACAGGAGCGGCGGGCAAAGTCATTTCCGACCAATATCTGCGTATGAAGCTGTTCCTTAGCCAATGCGGTGATATAACGCAGGGCTCTTTCTCTTGTCTGATACTTCGCTTTGGCAATCGAATCATAGGAGAGGAAGACGCCCTTTGATACGATGGTGCGATGCAATTCAAAATCCTCCAGCTGATCTAAATGACAAAGAATGAGATTTTCATACGGCACCTTTTCTTCCTCAAACATCCGCAGCTGTGCCAACGCCATAGTACCGCCCTGTGTATGCGTGGAAATGGGCACGCCGCTTTGTAAATGAGCGCGGGCAGCGGCTCGAAGTCCGATTTCCTCCCATGGGGTGATTTCATTGAGACTCGTACCGATTTTGATTAAACCGGGCTTGATTTGGGAAGGTGAAATGCCGTTTTGTATGGTGTCCAGCAGCTTGGCTGCGACTTCATCAATGTCGCGGTTTTCCAGAAAGGGGCGATTATAAGCGCCCTTATTGAATCCGGTACAGGCGATGATATAAATATCGTGCCGCTGCGACAGCTTTTTCAATGCTTCCGGATCGCTGCGATAATCCACGGTCGTCATTTCCGCAATCAAATTTCCGTCGTAGCTTTTGAATACTTCCATATCTTTATGGATTTTGTCAACACTGTCCAACAACAGATCGCTATCCTTTTGAATTAAGGCATCGGTCGCATAGGCAATCAGATGAGAATGGGCATCGGTATTGCGGATCTTTTCGACATCCACCTTCCCCGTAACAGTTTGAATGTATGCCATACTTACACCTCCAGTTGGACGTTTTGAGCCAACAGCTGTTCACGAAGCCGTTCGATGGAGATTTCCTTCACCGGACATTTTTGATCGATTGCGATGCTTGCGGCGATACCGGCTGCCTGCCCCATTCCCATGCATTGGGCAATACTGCGGCTGCCCGCATGAGCGCTGTGGGTAGCGGAGAAGCATCTTCCCGCCACTAGCAGATTTTGGCTGTTTTTCGGAATGAGGGTGCGATAGGGAATCGAATAATAATCGTTTTCTTGTAAATAGACCCATTTGGTGGCGCTTGTCTGATTGTGATCCTCGATTGGAGAACCGCACAGTACCACGCCATCCTCAAACTTTGCGCCGCTCAGTACATCTTGTTCGGTTAACGTGTATTCGCCGATGATCCGGCGCGTTTCTCTCACTCCGATTTGAATCGAAGAACTTATCAGCACGCTGTTTTGATAACCGGGCAAATAATCACGCATGAAGCGATAATATTCATGAACTTGTCTTTGTCCTGCAATTTCCGCTTTGGTTAACGCAAATACATCGGTGGGATCATCGAGGATGACGCGAACCATATTCGTAGCGACACAGCCCTTTAACGTGGTTTTGTGAAAGCTTCCTTCTTCCCGGGGAAGCTGATATTTGCCGCTGGCATTGGCTTCCTTCATCCATTGCCACATATCCTGCTTGGTAAAGGTGCTTGCCTGTTCTTCATCAATATTGGCAACGCGAAAGGTAGTGGTAAGTGACTGCACGTGCTCTTGTCCGCCGACACCGTCAAATTCATAACCCGCCATATAGGCGACATCGCCGTCACCGCTCGCATCAATGAAAACATCGGCTTCGATGTCGAATGTCCCGTTTTTGGTCGCAACTTTGACGCTGTTCAGCGTATGATCCTGCTTTGTTACATTCACAGCGATCGCATGAAACAAAAGCTCGACGTTGTGTTCTTCACATAAATCCATATAGACTTTTTTTAGTGCCTCGGGTCCATAGGTGATGACCGTTCCCGAGCCATACGTGTTGCTTCGCTCAAAGCATTCATTTTGCGCTTGTAAACGCGAAATGATCTCATCTCCCAGGCCGCTGACGACCTTCAAATTATCTTTGCCCGGCAAATAAAATCCGTTCATCGTATCTAAAATAAAGGTACTCGTACCGCCTAAGAAGCCGTACTTTTCTACCAATAAAACCTTTTTACCTGCTTTGGCGGCGGCGATAGCGGCATTAATGCCCGCACAGCCTGCCCCAATGACTAAAACCTCTGTCTTGATCATATCGCTGTCCAACCTCCATCGACCGGTACGACAATACCCGTCACAAAATCTGCGTCATCACTGGCTAAAAACTCAGCCGCCTTCACGACGGTCTTGGGCTGACCCAAGGTATGCCGATTCGCATAAATCGGCTGTTTATCATCCATATAGGAAAGAATGCTTTCATCACTTTGAGCTCTTTTGCTCATCGGTGTTTCAATCAAACCGGGTGCGATCACATTTACACGGATATTGTTTTTTGCGTATTGAGACGCCATTGCCTTGCTTAAGGCGATGATGCCGCCCTTGCACAGCGCATAGGTATGAGTCGCAAACTTCTCGCCGCCTCCGCGCATTCCTAATACGGACGCCGTGTTGATAATGCATCCGTGATTTTGTCGGATCATTTGCCGCACGGTGTGCTTGTTAATCAGAAACTGCGTTGTCACATTCAGTTCAATCGTCTTGTGAAAGCCTTCCAGCGTACACGCATCAATCGGGCCATCCCCATACCTGCGGCCGCTTCCTCCGGCGATGTTATACAGACAGTCAATCCGATGATATTTTGCGATAATGGCATGGATGGTCTTTTCGACACTTGCTTCATCGGTTAAATCGACAACCATGCGATCATAGTCACATTCTGCATCATCAAAGTGAAGATCCAGACCGATCACCGTATATCCCAGGGATGTGAAATGCCGGCAGGCGTATTGTCCGATGCCGCCGTTGGCACCGGTGATAACAATGGTTTTCATTTGCGGTTCAGCCTCCTTCGATAATCTTGGATGGATGCGTCAAAATACGCTGCGGATTTTTCCTTGCCGACAAAATGGGCGTGAGTGATGACTTTCGGCGGCTGGTTTCGCTGCGTTAATAATTCCGCAACGCGCACCTTGATCAAATTGACGATATAGCTGTTGCCGATGGTGGAAAGCGGTCCGACCGGCGATTTCAAACCATCAATGAATACCCCGGCATCACCAACCGGAGCGTTATTGTTCAAAATGACGTCAGCCACATCGGTGAGCTTGTAGCCCTTGGGATGTTTACTGGTGCCGACCTCAGAGTTTTGCATACTGATGACACCGACGACGAAACAGCCGATGTTTTTCGCTTCCTCCGCTAATTCTACGACCACATTTCCGGTGCCGCTGGTTGTAAATAACAGAAAGCAGTCTTTGGCCTGAATTTCATTGCTGGCGACGATTTGTTCGGCCAAGCCGTGAATATTTTCAATAAACATCGATTGCTTGATCCCGTTACTGCCGATGATGGAATTGTAAAAGGAAGTTGACAATTCTACCATCGGATGATAGCCGGGATAGCTTCCATAGCGCGGATACATTTCTTCTACGCCCATGCGGCTGTGGCCGCTGCCGTACATATGAACCAGGCCATCGCTGCTGATACAATCCGCAAAGCGCTGCGCAACCGCTTCAATCTTTGCGAGCTCTTCTTCACTGATGGCTTGAATCACCTTGTGTACAGCTTGTTGATATTGTTCAAAGCTTCCTTTGATCGAATTATTTTCCTTTTTCATGTTTTTTAAATTCTCCTTCCCGCCAGAAATTCTGATAGCCGCCTAATAAATCCACATAGCGCTTGGCAATTAAGTGAGGACGGGTGATCGCTCCTCCGACCACAACGGCATGAGCGCCCAAATAAAGGCATTTCATGGCATCCTCCGGGGTGTAGATATGGCCTTCCATCATGACAAACGCATCGTTCGCAAAGTCGCGGCACATCCGCGCAAATTCACGGAAGTCGGGCCCTTCGATATGAAAGGTTTCCTTGGTATAGCCGTATAAGGTCGGTGCGACAATATCCGCGCCGTTTTCAATCGCCCGCTTGGCTTCCTCATAATTGGAAATATCCGCGAAGATGATCGCCTCGGGAATTTCCTTCTTTACGGTTTTGATCAAATCCCATGCGATCGTACCTTGATGCGTTCTTTGTGCAGTACAATCCAATGCGATAATATCGGCACCGGCTTCCCAGATTTTTTTGGCGCCTTCTAAAGTAGGCGTGATGAACACATCACTGTCCTCATGCCATTCTTTGTTCAAACCGATGATCGGCAAATCCACTGCCGCTTTGATCTGGGCAATGTCTTCCGGGGAATTGGCGCGGATACCGACAGCGCCGGCCCATTTCGCGGCTTTTGCCATCTGCACGGCCATGTCCTCGGTATAAAACGGTTCATCCGGATAGACCTGGCAAGATACAATCAAGCCGTTTTTTAAACTGTCTAAAATTTTTCGTTTTCGTACATCTGTTGTTTTCATCGCTGTTTTCAACCGTGATCGGTTGCCTCCTTACCGGCAATATAACACGAAAAAAAAGCGCTGACAATGCTCTTTCCATAAGCAAAAAAACAATTCTCGGGAATGCGAGAATTGTCGTTTGTAGAAACCCAAATTACCAATTTTCCACTTCGATGATATGCTTGGGACGATGGTCGGGAGATTGTTCAAAAAATTGTTGGTGCTGCGGCTTTAACGGTTCACTGAAGAAGTAATCAAAATCATGAAAATCCGCAAATTGATAGTTGGCCGGCGCATCAAATTTGGATTGATCGGAGATCAGCACTTTCTGATTGGAATGCTGAATTACCATTTTAATAAAATTATGTTCGGAATGTGACTTGGTGGCAGGACCCGTCAATCCCTTACAGCCGTCCATGCCGCAAATACACATATCAAAATAAATATCCTGAATCATGTTCATGGCATAGGGCCCGATCATTCGTTTGCCATGATCATAAAACTGCCCTCCGATGACAAATAAAGTGTGTCTGGTGTCCTGTAACAGTGAAATGACCTCAAAGGAATTGGTGAAGATCGTCAGATTCTTTTTGAGCTTTAACAGGGAACATAAATATAGATTGGTGCTGGAAGAGGCGATGAATAACACGGAATCATCTTTGATATAGCGAAGCAGATTACGCGCCAGTGATTTTTTGATTTCGTTGTGTTCCTGCTTGCGGATCGCAAACGGCACTTCGGCCGCTTCATTGCGCAGTACGGCTCCCCCGTGAATGCGGACGAGGATTCCCTTCTTTTCCAGATATTCCAAATCGAGGCGAATGGTTTCGTTGCTTACTTTGAATTCCTCCGACAGCTCTCGAACCGATACACTGCGCTCCATGGTGATCTTATCGGTAATGGCTTCGCGTCGTTTTTCGTTTTTTGTCTTCATGGTGCTGCTCCTTTGATCGGAAATGAAATTAATGACGATGATTTACTACAGAATGGTTACGGTTTGACCCGATGAGCGGTAATGATCGTGTAAGAGTGCGCGTTTACGGTAATCATCACATCGTCACAGCGCACATACCAGTTCTTGCCGTTGCGCATGATCATGGCATCGGGCGAGGTGATTTTTTTCCGGCACCAGGCAACGACATCCTCGCTGTCAAGTGACAGATTCCGTTTGATGCGCTCCACGCCCAGCGCTGTCGTATGTAATTGATCACAATGGGTAAGCAATTCGCTTTGATTCATATTCATACCTCTGCTTTCATGTGACTTGTGATGCTTGTTTATTCGCCTTGTTTTCGCGTTGGTGCTTTGCGCCAGCGACCGTAGATGCCGCAGGGCAGGGTGGTATGTGTGGCGCTGATGGGCAGTCCCATCTCTCCCGCTTCTAACATTCCACCAGGATGCTTGGCTAGTATCGTCGTATTCAGAATGTTATACAAGACCGTCGGTGAAAAACCGGTGGTATAGGAATTCACAAGGAAAAAGAGCGGATCAGGATCAAGGATTTCCAGACAGGCGCAAATGAGCGGATACAGCTGATCCTCGATCTTCCATACCTCACCGCCGGGACCGCGGCCGTAGCTTGGCGGATCCATGACGATGCCGTGATAAGTTCGCCCGCGCCGTTTTTCGCGTGCGACAAATTTTAGGACATCATCCACAATAAAACGGATTTTATGTTGTTCAAGATGCGAGAGACGCATATTTTCCTTCGCCCAGCTAACCATGCCTTTACTGGCATCCACATGAACGACTTCTTGGGCGCCGCCGTAGGCACACGCCATTGTAGCGCCGCCGGTATACGCAAACAGGTTGAGGATGCGCACTGCATCTTTTGCCTGTTGGATCTGTTCGATCATAAAATCCCAGTTCGCCGCTTGTTCCGGAAATAAGCCGGTATGCTTAAATCCCATCGGAGCGATCTGAAAGCGCAGCTGCCGATAGGAAATCGTCCATGATTCGGGAACGACCTGCTTGTATTCCCATTTACCGCCGCCGCTTTTTGAACGATGATAATGCGCATGAGGATGATCCCATAAATCCTGATGATTTTGGATGGGCCATAATGCCTGTGGATCCGGACGACGTAAAATGATTTTGCCCCATCGTTCCAGCTTTTCGCCGTCTCCCGCATCCAGGCATTCATAATCTTGCCACTTATCGGCACATTGATCCATAACAACAGCTCCTATCAATTAATGTGTGAATATTATACCATGATTTCACATACTTTTCTCACGCAAAAGTAAATGAAGTATGATACAATTAAGAAACCATTGAAAAATAAGGAGGAAACGCATGATCAATAAACTTTTAGACGATTGCTTTCAGTGCGAGCTACATACCTCGCTAAGCGATGTGATTGAAGAACATTCCTTGTACTGGCATGCTTTTAAGGAAACGATATTCTTTATGGAAAAGGGCGGTATGGCTTCGGATATCGGTGTGATAAACGGCAAAAATGTACTGGGACTGCGCGAGCGCAATGGCAAGCAGTGGCATCTGTTGGAGGAAAAGCTGGATGAGAATGAGCCGGTATTTATGAGCATCAATCTGCATGAGCGTTTTCGCAAATGCCAGATTCATACGACCCAGCATTTGATCAGTGCGCTACTCGGCAATATTTATAAAGTAAAGACGCTTTCGCATCATGTCAGTGATGATGAAAATGATATTGAATTTGATTTTGATCATTTTACGGATAAAATGGCTTCGGAATTGATGGTATTATGCAACGGGCTGATTCGTGATGATCTGGAAGTGAGCATTCACTATCCAACGCGTACTGAGGCGGCGCTTCATGTGAAGGAAGAAGATCTGCATCATGAGGATGAGCTGCGCGTTGTGCGCATCGGCAATTTGGATTATAACCTGTGCGGCTGTATGCACGTTCCCAGCCTGCGTTATCTTCAGATGATCTACATCAGCGGCTATGAAAAGACAACCCGCGGCTATAAGGTGAAATATCTTTGCGGGGATCAGCTGCTGGATGGTGTGGATCGCCGTTATCATGTGCTGAATGAAGCGGCGCAGACGCTGGCAGTGTCTCATTTATATTTGAATACGGGCATCCATCGGGTAATCAACGATCAGAAAGCGGCAATGCGCGAGGTTGCGGTGTGGAAACAGAAGAGCTTTGCGCTGTTTGCACAACAGTTTGTAAAAAAGGATGACTCGCTGCTGGTTCATGTCTTTGAGGATTGGGATGTGAAATCCGTTGGGCAGCTGGCGAGCTATCTTGCGAACCAGTGCCAACGATCATGCGTTCTGTTGGCGGTGCTGAATGAAAAAAGCCATGTGGTGATCGCTCGCGCTAAGGATCAAAGCGGAGATGCGCTCCGGCTTTTCCGCACGCTGGCGGATCGCTTTGGCTTACAGGGCGGGGGAAATGAGACCATGGCACAAGGTGGAGGTTCCTGTAGTGACGAATTGGTTCAATATGTAAAATCCATACAAAAAATATAAACTTTATGGTATACTGTTACTGATATTGGGAGGTCACCATGAAAGATCGAATCATTAAAATTATGTTTTGTTGCGTCATCGGATCATTGCTTGTGGTCAGTGGCTGTTCCAAACAGGAAGAAAAAAAAGAAGAAGAAAAACTGACGTTGGTCAAAAATTCAGTGTATACGGCGCCAACCAATCCCACTAATCCACAAATTAAGGTGTATAATGAATTGTCGGATGCATTGAATAACAATGCGCCGCAGTCAGAGGTTGCGTCATTAGTGGCGGTGAACTTCGCATATGAGTTTTTCTCGCTGTATCAAAAGAACGGTAAAGAAGATATCGGCGGCTTGACTTTCTTACCACAGGATGAAATAGAGGCATTTACCTCCTATGCGATGCTACATTACTATAACAATTATGCTACGGTCGTATCGCAATACAGTAAAGATGATTTGCCGAATGTTATTATGCATGAGGTTAGCTCGGTAGAGGAAACCGATATTGCGTATAATCAGCTTGTCTATGATGGATATAGGGTCGGATTGATATTAAAATACGCAGACAGTAAATTGCCGGTAGACGGACTAAAGACGACGATGCATGTGCAGGTTTGTAATATGGATGGAGTCTATCGTGTCGTTGCGGTGGAGGATTAACAGGACGAAAAATTCGTCCTTTTTGAAAGGAGTAAGCGGATGGCGATTGAAGTAGCGCTGGAGGCACAGTTGGAGGAAGAAAAGGATTTTGAAGGTTATTTGCATCTGGTGGCAGAATTGGCACAAAAATGGCAGCTCAAAATGGAAATCATGGATACTTATGCGCTGATTGATGTGTGTCCGGAAGGAACGATACAGATGAGCTTTACAGACGGCTTTCTTTCCATAACGGCGCAGACTGCGATGGCAGGACCGGGTTTTCATGCATATGTCTGTGATTTTTTTCATGCCATTGAAGAGAAAAGCCCGCTTACTTTGACGGTAATTGATCCAGCGCATTATTATTCTCATCATAACTTCGATCGTCTTGTCAAAGAGGTGTTTCATAAATGGCTGAGCGAGATTGCTCAATATTTGCACAACATCAGTGATCAAGATGATTGTGATCAAGTCTCTCTTTTATGGCCTGATGGTTATTATCAGCCGCTAGCGAAAAAGGGGTATGTAGTTACACTGATGGGATATATTAGCATGGAAGATTTTTGGAAACAAGATATGGAGGAATTGGCAGAGCGTTTTTTTGTCTGGAATCATTTGGGACGCGATGGCGCCTATTATCGCAATGCGGCTTTAAATCTATTGTGGAAGGAATGCTACTTTGAATATTCCAATATGAATGAAATGACGGAAAAGTATGCGGATACCATATTGGATTATCTGGAGATTGCTCATCGTCTGGATCCGCTAATGGCATTGCCGATGAAGGAGTATCAACGGCTATGTGAGATTCGTCTTCGGGAAAAACGAATTCATGAGGCAAACGAAATGCACTTTGATTTGCCCATTGGTTATCGCCGTGACATTGTGAATGTCGGTTTCGGTTGCTGGAATATTCCAATTAGCGGGTTTACCCAAGTGAATTTCAACGAAAGCACCCAAGCACTGTATTTGACTGCGCCGTATCGAAGCGTGGAAGATCCATGGCAATGGATGGCAAAGATAAATGTGATCGAGCAGGAATCCATGATAGAAGAAAGGTTAAGAGAATGGGATGAGGTGAAGGATGTGATTGACCTCAGTCATGATCAAGTGAAGGGCAAAGCTTGTTTACAAAACAATGGAGACGGTTATTTCCAAGTGCGCGCCTATTGCATTTATGAAAATCAAATGCTGTTACAGGAATGGACGATCAATGGGGAAACAACGGCAAAAGCATTAATCAAGCAGCTCAAACAAATTCATGCTTATCAACCTGCAAAGGAAAACTATCAGGCATAGATGAAAGCGAACGATTAATGAAAAGTAATTATGCAGACATTGGCCTTTAAAGGATTCGGCGATGCGCGGGTCATGAAGGCTTTTTTTCAGTAGCTTTAGTATATCATTTCGCATGTATATGAATAAATGCGATGATAGCTTGAAATTAGTAATATGATGGGAATTAATTAGTAGAAGGCAACGCTATTATTTGTAATTCTTATGCTTCTATCATACTTTCTTTTTACATTTCGGACAGTGAAGAGGATAGTTCTTTAAAACTGTATCTTTACTTATTCTGTCACGAACTTTATTTCCGCATACAGGGTGGCGTATCCATTTTGTTACATTTTTATCCATTGTTTTATTCTTGTTATATAAATTATTTTTGTGATATGGCTTCCAACATAAAATCAGTATCATGTTGGCAATATAAACTCTTATCAATTTCGCCAGTAAATATTTCATTTCTTACTAACGATTGATATTCTAATGCGTCATCTGTAAGAAAATAGTCATAGTGACCATTATGATTGGTTTCAGTTTTGATGTATAATTTAATCTGTTTCTGCTTACTCATAGTCATTTATCCTCTATGAAGATATAGCTCATAAGCTCATCAATTAACTTGTTAATAGTTTCTTTTCTGTATTCATCAATCAGTAAATCTGAATATTTCGCTAAATTGATTATATGAACTTAATTATCTATTACTTCGGGATTTACTTTTTTTGTATCGACATTTCCTAAATAAGAATTTTTCTTATCCACTCTGTTTCCGTATCTGTATAACTTTCCTTTGAAAATTTTTTCAGTCAGTTTATCAATTTCCTTATGTTCTTTAAAATAAAATGAAATTTCGGGTGTATCAAATAGACTTTCAAAAAATAGGAACACTTTTATCATTACTGACGCATATACCATATTAGGCGATCACCCGAATCGGTTGCGTTTTGCCATGAAAATTGATATACTAATAAAAATGAAAAACAAGACCGTCATAGATAGCGGATGCGGCTCTTTTTTTATCGAAAGGGTGAAATGTTATGAAAATATTCAATAGTATGCACAACGAGATTGAAACCATTCAGCCGTTGATTGAAAACGAGATCAGTATGTATGTCTGCGGACCGACGGTGTATAATGATCCTCATATCGGCAATGCCCGTCCGATTATTGTATTTGATACATTAAGAAGGACACTGGAAGCTGTCGGCTATCGGGTAAAATTTGTCAGTAACTATACCGATGTGGATGATAAAATTATTCAAAAGGCAAAGGAATTGGGGGTGGCGGAAAAGGAAGTCAGCGAGCGCTTTATCGCTGCGTATGATGAGGTTCGCAAGAATCTACATGCACAGATGCCGCAAGTTTGTCCAAGGGTAACGGAAACGATGGATGCGATTATCGCATTTATTGATTTACTTGTAAAAAAGAATCATGCGTATGTAGTGGACGGCGATGTTTATTTCCGAGTGGAAAGCGTATCGGAATATGGCGCTTTGTCGAATCAACAGATCGAAGATTTAATGGTCGGTGCGCGGATTGATGAGAATACCAAAAAAGCGAATCCGTTGGATTTTACTTTGTGGAAAAAGACAGATGAAGGCATTCAATGGGATTCTCCGTGGTCAAGGGGACGACCGGGATGGCATACCGAATGTGTTGTGATGATCAACGATCACTTTCCCGATCATTTGATCGATATTCACGGTGGTGGAATGGACTTGAAATTTCCGCATCACGAGAACGAAATTGCGCAGTCGCGGGCTGCTTATGACACAGCGATTGCGAATTATTGGGTTCATAACGGTATGGTCAATATTGATGGTGAGAAAATGTCAAAGTCGCTTGGCAATGTGGTTTGGGCAAAGGATCTGATCGCAAAAATCGGAGCGAATCCGATGCGCTGGTTGATGTTATCAACTCATTATCGCGCGCCTTTGAATATCAGCGATGAAAGCGTTGAAAATGCGCAAAAGGAATGTGCCAAGGTTTTGAATACGTTAAAACAGGCACATATTCGCTTGGCACGCGTTAATGCTGCTTTGGTGGGCAATGTTGCCGGCGATGTGGATGCGGCATTTATGTCTGCCATGGAAAACGACTTAAACACTCCTAACGCTTTTGCGACAGTGTTTGAAACGACTAAGCGACTGAATGCTTCTTTGCGGCAGCGAGAGTTTTTGGCAGCTGAGGTGATTTCCTATGTGCTGGCATTGGAAAAGATGCTTGATATTTTGGGAATACGCTATGAGCGGATCACATTGAATGAGAATGATCGAGAATTGTTTGCGGCTTGGGAACAAGCCAAAGCGGCGAAGGATTTTCAAACCGCTGATGAATATCGCGCTCAGCTTACACAGCGAGGCTTATTATAGATGAAGGCAAAGGAATGCAACGGAACGACACTGGCATATATCGGCGATGCGGTGATGTCACTTTGGGTAAGAACGCGACAGGTTCAAGAGGGTTGCCAAAAGGCGGCGATCTTACAGCGCCAAAGTATCGCTTGGGTCAGTGCCCGCGCACAGGCACATTTTTTAGACGTCCTGATGCGCAAAGCGTTCTTCACGAGTGAAGAAATGGATATGGTACGGCGCGGTCGCAATGCCAAAAGCACCAGCAATGCGAAAAATGCCAGCGTACAGGATTATCGCATGGCAACGGGCTTGGAAGCAGTGATCGGCTATCTGTATCTCACCAAGCAAGAAGAACGTCTTCAGGCTTTATGGGCAGAAATACAAGAAATAGGTGAACAGAAGTGACACAGTATGTATACGGCAAAAATGTGGTTCGGCAATGCTTGTCTCAGGATAAGAAAATCTATGAAATCATCATGACCAAAACCGGAGCGGATCCAAAGCTTCAGCTTATGATGAAGGAAAAGCATGTGCCGATTCGCATCATGGAGCGAAAACAGATGGATGCGCTGTTAAAAACGGGCAGTCATCAGGGAATTGCGGCGAAAATTGATGACTATCGCACTTATGATGTGGATACGATTTTGGACGGAATTCCGGAAGGGAAACTACCGTTATTAATCATGTTGGATGGCTTGGAGGATCCTCACAATTTAGGAGCGATCTTGCGGACAGCCGATGCGATCGGCGCAGATGGAATTTTGTTAGGGAAGCATCGCAGTGTATCCTTGACGCCGACAGTGGCAAAAGTGAGCACGGGTGCGATTGAGACGGTAAAGGTTGGGATAGTAAGCAACCTTTCCCAAACGTTGGAAAAGTTAAAAAAACGGGGCTTTTGGATTGTTGGCGCCGATGCGCACGAAGCGATGAACTACCGTGACGCCCACTATGATGTACCGTTGGTTTTAGTCATCGGTTCGGAGGGCTTTGGTATTTCACCGCTTGTAAGGCGACACTGTGATTATGCGGTTGTCTTGCCGATGCGCGGCAGTGTAACCTCGCTGAATGCATCGGTGGCATGCGGAATTTTATTATATGAAATTGATGCCCAGCGTCATTCCCGTTAAATTTTACAGGAGGATGAATGGATCACATACAGAGTGACAATGATTATGAATTATTGTATATGATCTATCAAATGGATGAAGTCAGTTTACATACCTTACTATATAAATATCGTTCAATGGGTCAGGCACAGTTGCAGATTTATCTCAGCCCGGCAAATATGAAAGAATATGGTGAAGATTATATGGCGGAAATCATGGCTTTGATTTATCAAGCGATTTACGCTTATCGTGAAGATCGCGGGGCATCATTTTCCACCTTTTGTTATCGCTTGTTTCATAACCGTATTATGAATTATCGCCGGTACTTTTATACTTATCGTGGCCGCTGTGAGCGCAGTAGCCTTTCCTTAGATGTGACCGTGCACGACAATGATACGACAATGATGCAATTTCTTACCAATCGGGATAAATCACTGGAAGGTGTTTCTATCCTCGCTCGTGAACAACAAAAGGAACAGTTGAAAAAGCTGTTTTATGCTTTAAAACCACTGGAACGGAAAGTGATATGGATGTATTATGAGGGCTATTGTTATCAGGAAATTATGGAACACCTGCATATGGACTATCGCCAGATCGAATATATCCTCACCAAGGTTCGGAAGATACAAACATGCAAAGACTTGGAAATCACAAGCATTGATTGACTAACGCGGCGGTTTGTGATAAAGTAATGTGGCAAAGGTGAGGTGGATGGCATGAATGAAAAGGTTATTTTGACTTGTACCGTCTGTCTATCACGGAATTATACGACGCGGCGGAATAAGAAAACGCATTCCCAGCGTTTGGAATTGAACAAATATTGTAAAAAATGCGGTCGACATACACTGCATAAAGAAACGAAGTAAGGAGTAATGAATATGAAATGGTTCAGCATCTCCGGCATCCGTTCGGAAATTGCCCGAATTCGATGGCCGAAAGGAAAAACTTTAATGGAAGACAGCGCGAAGGTATTGTTTTTTACGGTAGCGTTCGCATTATTTTTTACGTTATGTGAAGTCGTTGCTTCGGGATTCCTGAAGCTGATCGGTATTTAGGAGGTAGCTATGGCAGAAACAACGAAAGAATGGTATGTTGTAAATACCTATGCCGGCCATGAAAACCGTGTCAAGGAAAATCTGGAACGTCGTATCGAAACGATGGGTTTGCAGGATTATCTGTTTCGGGTAGTCGTTGCCGAAGAAAAAGAAGTGGAATATAAAAACGGCAAAGAAGTAGAAAAGGTAAAAAATCTGTTCTCCGGATATGTGTTTGTGGAAATGGTAATGACGGATGAAGCATGGTATATTGTACGAAATACGCCGGGTGTTACCGGATTTATCGGATCCAGCGGCGGCGGTGCCAAACCGTTCCCGGTGGCGGAAGATGAAATGGAAAAAATCTTGCGTCGTTTGGGTATGAGTGAACGCCAGATCAATGTGGATTTCCAGATTGGCGATCGGGTTAAAATTTTATCGGGTGCTTTTTCCGGCGTCGAAGGTACGGTAGAGGAATTGAACCATGAAACGCAAACAGCAGTAGTACTGACAATTCTCTTTGGTAGAGAAACACCGACTGAAATCAGCTACGGTGATTTAGAAAAAGTGGAATTATGAGATGTGTGTGAAAGCACATCTTTTTTTGACAGAATTTTTCAAATCGTTACGTTATACTAATCGCAAAGGAAGTGAAAACGATGCGTAAACGTATAGGGCTGTTTCTGATTCTGATCGGAATCTTGCTTCTGGTGAAACCGAGCTTTGATTTTGAAACAATTATGTTATGCTTCAATTATATCCTTGCCCATGATTGGCCGATTGCGTTTATCGCTGCCGGGTTATTATTGGTGTGGCCGCAAAAAAGCCAAACCCATAAAAAGAAGCGTGCCTGATACCCTGACCGGGTATCTTTTTATGAGCTTGGAATTTTATAAGATTTTCATGTCTGTCCATTTAATTTATCATTCTATTCTATGCTTTAGAAAGGAACAGTCTTGCACTATGAATGTATCTGATGCGAAGATATGATGGAAATGAATACGCAATTATCCTCAAGAGGCTTTATGGATTTTCATGGATGCAAAGGGATGAATTTTATTGGTTTTCCATAACCGTTTGATAGTTTTCGAGGATTTCCGCCAAAGTGATTTTTGCCATGCTGCTTGCCACATCCGCACGGATTTTTTGATATGGCTTATCCAAAATTGTGTGGATACTTCTGCCGACTGGGCAGAACTTAGAGGCAGAAGTATGCTCTCCAACGAGTTTTTCCAGGAAATTAGGTTCTACACAGGAACAAATTTGTAATAAATTGATTTGATTCGGATCTTTGCGTAATGTTGTGCCTCCGGTTCCGGGTTTGCTTGAAATAATATTGGATTTTTTTAAAGCGCTCATGATGCTGCGGATTATCACAGGATTGCAGCCTGTTGATAACGCGAGCTGTTTGCTGGTGATTTTGGCGGAATCACCGAATTCATGAATGCATATGAGGCAATGAATGGCAACGGAACATCGTTTGCTTATTTGCATATTGGCAGCCTCCTTAGTATCATTTTAACACTCCGCTAAGAAAAAATAAAGATGTAATTATTGACATTACACCTTTGACAAAGTATAATTGTTTTAGATGTAATTCTAAATATTACAAGAAGGAGGATAACAAATGACATACACACAAGTGATTTTCAGTCCAACCGGTGGGACACGCAAGGTTTCTGAAATGCTGATTTCAGCATGGACGGACAGCTGGAGCACTGTGGATTTGTGCGATAGGAAGTTTGAACGGGAACCATGTTCTTTTACTCCGGAAGACACGGTTTTGGTTGCGATTCCTTCTTATGGGGGCAGGGTTCCGGCAACGGCCGCAAGACGATTATCCCATCTGTGCGGAAACGGCGCAAAAGCGATTCTGGTATGTGTCTATGGAAACCGTGCTTATGAAGATACTTTGGTGGAGCTGAATGACATTGTCATCGGCAATGGTTTTAAGATCGTCGCTGCTGTAGCGGCAGTGGCCGAACATTCGATTGTGCATCAATATGCATCAGGAAGACCGGATCGGGACGATGATCAAGTCTTGAAAGAATATGCAGAGAAAATTCAAAAGAAGCTGTCGGGCGGAGTTTTCCCCCCAATCCATCTTCCGGGCAATCGCCCTTACAAAAAAGGAATGGGCAGTATGGTCGTGCCGAAGAGCGGGAAGGCATGCAGCCAATGCGGACTTTGTGCAGAATTATGCCCGGTTGAGGCGATTGATGCCGCCAATAGTAAGATCGTAGATAAAAGTAAATGTATTTCCTGTATGCGGTGCGTATCAGTTTGTCCGCAGAATGCAAGAGAAGTGAATAAAGTGTTATTGTTTGCGGCGTCTGCCGCCATGAAAAAGGCATGTCAAGAACGAAAGCAGTGCGAGCTCTTTCTTTGATCAATGACGATCGCCAAGCGCTATTGCGTGATTAATGGATAGTATTGTTTGCTTCGACATAAGCAGGGCAGCTCATCATTCGTAATGTTTCGCTGATAAGATTCCTGTTATTGACATATGTCGTCCAATCTGTTCGGAAGTGAGTCGGATAGGTTGGCTTTTTTTTGGATGAACAGGTGCATTTTAAGCAGTGATGAACACAAACTTAGGACCAAAGATGTAATTTTTAGTCATGTGATAAGAATCCGATCATCGCTCTTTTTTATTGTTGATAACGCCTTTCTTTTAAAATCGGCTTTTAGAATGGGTAAAATTACCTGGGAAATATCATAAACTTTTAATCATATTTATGTTATAATAGTGGGGACGAGTTAGGAGGGGTATACGTGATCTTATTGGAGAACGTATCAAAATCATTCAAAAACGGTGTTCACGCCCTGCGAGACGTGAATTTATATATTGAAGAGGGAGAATTCGTCTACATCATCGGGCCAACCGGCAGTGGGAAATCTACTTTGATCAAGCTGTTGGATGGTGAATTAATCCCTACAACCGGACGTGTAGTGGTTGCGGGTACGGATGTCGGTAATTTGCGTCATTCCCGCGTACCGCTGTATCGCCGTAATATCGGTGTTATTTTCCAGGATTATCGCCTGTTGCCGGAATTGACGGTATTTGAAAATATCGCATTTGCCTTGCAGGTCATCGGCATGGATAAGGTAACCATTCGCCACCGGGTTCGTGAGGTGCTGGAATTGGTATCCTTGGAAGACAAGGCAAAATCCTTTCCGCGTGAGTTATCCGGCGGACAGCAGCAACGTGCGACGATCGGTCGAGCGATTGCGAATCAGCCGCGCGTATTGATTGCCGATGAACCGACGGGTAATTTGGATCCGGAAAAGAGTCAGGAAATCATGGGTTTATTGGAAAAGATCAACCTGGAAGAAAATACTACCATTCTGATGGTGACGCATGATTCAAATTTGGTGGATATGAATAAGAAAAGGACCATCGCATTAGAAGAAGGCTTTGTTGTAGCTGACATTCAAAAAGGTGGATATATCCGTCATGATTAAGACATTGCGCCTGTTGCCATATCAAATTCATTCGGCAATACAAGGGTTAATGCGACACAGTACTACTGCATTTTCGGCGATTTCTGCCGTTAGTATGACCTTGATTCTGATGTCGCTGTTTATGCTGCTGACAGGCAATATCAACAGTTTCACGCGAAATATTGAATCGGATTTCCGCATTCATGTTTCGATTGATGCCTTGGAGGATGAGACTGGTATTGAAGCGCTGCAAAAGCAGGCAGAGGCGATACCCGGTGTAAAGAGCGTTACGTTCTCCAGTAAGGATGAAGAATTGCTAAAGTTAAAAGCGGAAAACGAGGGGATTTTCGGAATGTACGAGGAAGGCGATGCCAATCCTTTACGTGATATTTTCATTATTGAAACGCAGACTCCGGATGATATTGAATCGGTGACAACAGCTTTAAACGAAATGGAAGGCATTAATAAAGCAGAGTATGGCGGCGATGGTGTATCGGTGATGATTTCCTTTTTTAAGGCACTTCGCAACGGCGGATTTATTTTTGTGGCTGCGCTGAGTCTGCTTGCGGTATTTTTGATTTCCAATACGATTAAAATGACGATTTATGCTCGTAATACAGAAATTGGTATTATGCGTAATGTGGGTGCGACCAACTGGTTTATTCGTGTACCTTTTATTATTGAAGGGCTGATTATCGGCTTTATCGGTTCGCTGATTCCGATTATCTTAACTTACTTCGGTTATTCCTATTTATATCATGTGTTAGGAGGACAGTTCCTTTCCAGCATGTTTGTCATGCAGAAAGTGAATCCCTTTGCCTCTGTGATCTGTCTGATCTTGATTGTCTGCGGTATGTTAGTCGGTATGATCGGCAGTTTCTTGGCGGTATCAAAATATTTGAGGTGGAAACGATGAAAAGAAAAATTACAATAATGATGTTGGCAGCAGCGATGCTGTGTCTGCTTCCGTATTCACAGCTGGAAGTTCATGCGGAGGATTTTGCCGGAAATGAATCGTACTATGATTCTATATGCAGACAATCCAATAAAGATGCGAAGACATCAGCGATGTGTGATCGCTATCAAGTCTATCTTAGTAAGAAAAAAGAAGCTTTGAGAGGACAGGTTGCCGGAATTCGCTCTTCGGTAGCCCAACTGCAGGGAAATATTGATGCCCTGCAAACGGAGATCAATAAAAATCAAAATTTAATTGATCAGTTAGAAGCGCAGATTGCGGAAAATGAAGCGGCCATTCTACAGATTCAGGGCGTGATTGAACAATTACAGATTGATATTAAGCAGACCGAAGCGGATATTGAACTGCGTGATCGGCAGATTAAGGATCGTATGGTTAGTGAGCAGGCATCTATTGGTACGAACGCGTATGTGGAATTTGTGATGGGTGCTAAGGATCTCATTGATATGGTTCGAATTGTCGATGGTATTTCTCGTATTACCGAGAATGATCAGGATGAAATTGAGGCGTTAGAAGCGGATAAAGCTAAGCTGGATCAGCAGAAAAAAGAGCAGGAACGTTTAAAGTCTGATCAGGAAAAAGCGAAAAAGGACAACGAAGAAAGCAAAGCCGTGGCGGAACAGGCAAAAGCCAGTCAAGAGGAACTAAAAAATGAATACTTGCGACAGGAAGCGGATTTGATCCAGCAAATGCGTTCTGCCCAAAGTGCACAGCAGGCGGTACAAAGTCAGATTGCAAGCATTCAGAATGCCGATCTCAATTTCACCGCCAGCAATGGCTTCATTGTCCCTGTACAGTCTGGCTATCGTTCGGCAGGTACATGGGCGTATCCCGGCGGTGGATTCCATGCAGGACGTGATTTTGCGGCATCCATTGGTACACCGATCTATGCGCCGATCGGCGGCGTGATCGTTTATGCGAACAATCCGGTTCCCACCACCAACGGCTTTTTGGGGAATTGGGTAGGCTATCCAGCCGGCGGCGGCAATACGGTTCACATGATTGGAACAGTGAATGGGACTACGTATGCGATATCCTTCTTCCATATGGCGCAGGAAAGTTTCCTTGTATCACCGGGTATGGCAGTATCCCAAGGTCAACAGATCGGTGCCGTAGGGCACACAGGAAACAGTACCGGTCCTCATTGCCACGTGGAAGTGTTTAACTTGGGCAACATGTCTGTTCAAACTGCAGTGGCACAATTCTCAGCTAGTGGAGCCGATTTTGCGTGGGGCTGCGGTTGGAATACAAGCTCTACCAGCTGCGCATCTCGCGGTGCACCATGTCGGGAACGACCGGAGAATTTCTTTGGTTAAAATCTTGGGTAGAAAGGAAAGGCGGTAAGATAGGATCATGGTTCAATTTTTTAAGAGCTTACCATATCATATAAAGACAGCCGGTAAAAATTTGATCCGTCATTTTGTGATGACCCTTTCAGCATCCTCTGCGGTGATGGTCACCTTGGTTTTGCTTGCCGCATTTCTGATGATCGCAGGCAATATCAGCGGCTTTGCGGATCACATTGAAGATGAAATCCGTATTCATGCGGTATTGAGTGAAGATATTGTTTTGGATGAACAAATCGCAGAATCACAGCGTTTGTTGGAAGCCATGGATGGCGTAAAGGACGTAGAGCTATCCGATAAGGATCATGAGCTAAAACTGTGGATTGCGGAAAAAGGCGAAGTCTTTTCTATGTATGAGGGGGAGACCAATCCATTGCATAATGCTTTCTTTATCAGTGTTAGTGATCCCAGCCGAATTCAGGAAATCACCGAGCAAATCATTGCCCTTGATTTTGTCGATGATGCGATGTACGGCGGCAACAGTATTTCTCAGCTCGTTTCCATGATCGCAACGATAAGAACGGGTATTGTCGTCTTTGTCGTCTTGCTTGGAATACTGGCGATCTTCTTAATATCCAATACGATTAAAATGGGTATCTATTCCCGCACCAATGAAATATCCATTATGCGCAATGTCGGGGCAACCAATTTATTTATCAAAATGCCGTTTATGTTTGAAGGTATGATCATCGGATTGCTTGGCTCTTTATTGCCATGTATCGTTGCTTATATTGGTTATGATTATCTCTATACCTCAATGGGCGGTCGTCTGTTCACCAACGTCTTTGCGCTTCAGCCGATTTCACCATTTATCTTTCAGGTTATGGGAATCCTGGTTATCAGCGGTATGCTGGTTGGTATGATCGGTTCTTTAATTTCTACAACCCGTTATTTACATTGGAAGCGATAATCAGTCTTCGGACTGATTTTTTTTATGTGGCTCAATAATACAGCTTTTGGTATAAACATCAAGATACGTTATGGTTGTTTTATAGGTTCCAAATTCCTTTGTGCGAATTTCCACTTCAAAAAAATGCGGATATAATGCGCCGATTTTGGCATCCCCCTGCTTCATCATGCGGTAGGAAGAATGCGGATGATAGATAATATCTACCATTTCTCCCTGATAAGAGGCAATCTCAGTTTTAATCTGTGCTAATGTGTCCATACACTCACTTCCTTAAATCATTGTATGCATCGTGATGTTATGATATGCTAATTATTGATGTTTTATAAATTATAGAAATTATATAAAATTTCATATATATACTATATGTGCAATTGTATAACGATTATAAATTAACAAAAGTTCAATTATGCGGCTATATCATTTTAGAAGAATTGGCTTTGACACTTTCACGGCCTTTGACAAAGGCAGAATAGCAAATAACGAATCTTAAACAGCTTTGCGATGCTTTTGGCATAGAGATGAAATCGCCAAAAGTGAAATGCGGTGCTTTCTAGCGTTTTTCATTATGTGTTGTTTGTGATAAAATATTGCTTAGCTTATGAGGTGAATGTATGTTAATAGATTTGGATCATGTCAGTTACAGCTATCACGAACAACGACTGTTAGATGAGGTATCCTTTACATTGGAAGAAAAGGATAAGGTGGCGCTGGTTGGAGTGAATGGGGCAGGTAAGAGCACGCTATTGCGCTTATTAGCAGGCAGTGAGGCTTGTGATCAAGGAATCATCCGGCGAAAAAAAGATTTGCGCATCGCCGCGTTGACGCAAAATCCCGATTTGAATTCAGCGCTGAATGTGTGGGAACAGGTAATGGGCAAGCAAGGGAATCATACCAAGGAATATGAAGCCAAAGCGATGCTGCAGCGATTGGGGATAACGGATGTGACGGCGCCGATTGCGACATTATCAGGCGGTCAGCGAAAGCGTGTGGCGCTGGCACAAGTTTTGCTTCAGGAATACGATTTACTGTTGTTGGATGAGCCGACCAATCATCTGGATGCGGATATGATTGAATGGCTGGAGGCCTTCTTAATCAAATGCCATCGCGCGGTTTTTATGGTGACGCATGATCGCTATTTTATGGAACGCATTACGAATCGGATGGTGGAACTGGATCATGGCCGGCTGTTTGCCTATCAGGGGAATTATGAAACGTATCTGGAACAGAAACAGCTGCGGATTGCGCAGGAAGCAAAACAGGAACATAAACGGCAGCGATTGTTAAAGCAGGAATGGGAATGGGTGCGCGCTGGAGTGCAGGCACGAGGAACCAAAAGTCGTGGTCGCTTGGCGCGGTTTGAGGCGCTGCAGGCAGAAAGCGCACCGTCAGTCGATCAAACACTGAACCTACAAGCACCGACTTCACGGCTGGGCAAAAAAACGGTGGAAATTTACGATTTACAAAAACAATACGGGGATCATGTGCTGTTTCATTCTTTTTCTTATCAAATGAAGCGCAATGAGCGAATCGGAATATTGGGGCAAAACGGCTGCGGGAAATCCACATTATTGCGGATTTTGGCTCATCAGGAAGAAGCAGACAGCGGCAGCGTTGTATTGGGTGAAACGGTGAAAGTCGGCTTTTTTACGCAGCACAGCGATCTTTGGGAACCGCAGAGCCGAGTGAAAGATGCGCTCATTGCCATTCCCGATGTGGATCGTCAACAGGCGGCGATCCTGCTGGAACAATTCGGCTTTGATCGAGCGAAGCAATACCAGAAAATCATGACGCTGTCCGGCGGGGAACAGCGCCGCCTGCATTTACTGCAAGTGCTGTTACAGGCGCCCAATATTCTCCTTTTGGATGAACCGACCAATGATCTGGACATCGACACATTACAAGTATTAGAGGATTATCTCGATCATTTTAACGGCGGTGTTTTTGTCGTATCTCATGATCGTTATTTTTTGGATCGCATCTGCGATACGATGTTTGTCTTTCAGCCGGATGGCACAATCCAAACGAGCATCGGTGGCTATTCGCAATCCCTAGAAATGAGAAAGCTTCAGAAACAAGACTACGAACAAACAAATAAAACAAAAGCCTCACGGTCACCACAACGCGCAATGAGCTCTCGTGAGAAGCATGAATGGGAACAAATGGAATCCGTTCTGGCACAGCTGGAACAACATCTGAAAGAGCTGGATCAGGCAATGGCACAAACAAACGATTATCGCCAGGTGAAGGAACTCGCAAAGCAGCGAGAAGCACTGGAACAGCAACTCGAAGAACGAATGGAACGCTGGCTCATACTGGAAGAAAAACACAATGCGGCAAATCGCTGATCCTCATTTCTGTTTATTAATAAAGGAAACGATCAAGACGTAAAGAAACAAAGGCATTGGTAGAAATCAATCAGACATTCTCAAGTATGAGCACCATAATAGCATACTAAAAACCCAGCAGTTTTCATAACTGCTGGAAAAGATAATTTTAAAAATTACACATTTTTCTTGACAAACCCTGGCTGTATGACGTTCTGACAGCGATTGCTTCTTTACCGAATTTGAAAGTCTCATTGCTATTATCCCATCCAATACATTTAGTAATCAATAAGCTTTGACTTTGTATGCCCTAATTTTAAGTTTTTCTTTCTTTGTGTCATTGATTGGATAAAGTGTTTTGATTTTTAATTCTTTTGATTGTGAAACTCTCACAGCCACAAGTATATTATCCGTTATATGCTTTACAAACTCTAACGACCTGTTGTTTTCATTAAATGAGATAAATTCGGGTTCTTGTATAATTGCATTTATGCTTAAAATAGTTTTTTTGTATGATTCTTCATTAGAAAATTCTTGCCTATGCTTCGCAAAATGAAAAAAACGATCATCATATAAAACAATACTTTTACCCCTGTACATATCGGGAAGTCCGTAGTCGCTTATGTAATTATCATCTAAAACACATATAATGATCTTACTTGGTTTTTTATTCATTTGCTATACCTCTAAAGAAAAACCCCTATAAAAGGGGCTTACTGCGGTTAATTCATTGGATGGGCGATAGTTCCATCATCTCATCGGGTTTCCCCTACACTTGACATCTTGCGATGCGCGATAGCCATCTTTCTATCCTCAATGAATGCTAACCGTTTAAGACATATCATTGTCTATAAATAGAATACTCTGTAATTGTTGAAATGTCAATACCCTAACAACACATAACGGCATGTCGGTTGGCGGTCGTCAGCAACAAAGAGTAAACAAGCATTTCATCTCACATTTGTGTATTTCATTATGCTTGTACCTACCATTTCATTTATTCTTCCATCTTTTAATAAATTTGGCGCATAATCCACCCAATTCACCCTAATAAACTTCTACGCTTGTTTTCAAAGATCATTAGCTGCATCTTTATCTTAGTAGGGTATCTCTGTCGAAATTATACTATCTTGAGAATCTCTACAAAATCTTGGGTATTCAGAAGCGTAGATCTGAGTGCCTCTTTTATTTCTTGACAAACCCAGATATCATAACATGATTTCGGTTACAGCGCATTCTATTCTTATTACCGTTGAATGGAAGCCTGACAGGAAAAAGCTCAAAGCTGCGCTACCTCTGTCGTTTTAATGTTTATAATATGCGCGATTTCACTCATGTCTATGTTGTTAAATGAAGATCAAAAAGAACATATGAAAGTCATTAAGGAGTTACAGGCGCTGCATCCGGAATACAGCGAACAGGAAATGGCTTAGGCATGGACGTTAGCCATGGGGAAAAAGCGCAGTAATGTGATGATTCCTTTGTGGAATCAAGGAAATCCCAAAAAGGGACGCTACTCCATTCAGACCGCAATTTATCATTGGAACAATGCCGATAAAATTGTTGAGATGGCTAGAGAGGTACATGCTTGTAACGCCAATATGCAAGTGAAAATTCCGGCGGGCCATCAGGGAATCATCGCGATGGAACAGGCAACCTATGAAGGAATCAGCGTAATGGCTACACTTGTGTTCTCTGTGGATCAGGCAATTGCCGCTGCCGAAGCCATCGAAACCGGTCTTGAAAGAAGAAAAAAAGAAGGTCTGGATAATTCACAATTAAATCCGATGTGTGCAGTTTTATTAGGGATGCAGGATGACTGGATCAAAGCTTATGCGGAACAAGAAAATATCGTCATTCATCCGGATGCGTACCATTGGGGCGGTGTGACGATTTGTAAAAAGGTTTATAAGATTTTTAAAGAAAGAAATTATTTAAAAGAAAACCTTATATTTGCTTATACTGAGCATGAATAAGGTTTTTTTATGTGTATCTCGTATGCGTTTTATACAACCCATTCATCATCAACGTTTACTGTTGTAAGGAAAGATCTTCTAGCGAAGAAAACTGTGATAAAGTGTGAAAGCCCCCCTTAGATCAATAACTCTGTTATTTTATGGATGAGTATTAAACTATGATCGTGGAAAATAAAACACTTTTTATCACATTTCACTTTATTTTTACGCGGTTTTCGATTATACTATATAATTGGTAGGTGAGAATATGCGATTAAGTCGATATTTCTGTTTCTTTGTGTCACTTTTGTTGCTGGTAAGCGGATGCAGCTCAGGCAGTGGTGAGCCGGGTCGGCTGGAAACAATTAATACGGCACAGTTAATAGAAAAAGTGAATAAAGAAGAAGATTTCGTTCTGGTATTTACCATGTCAGATTGTATTCATTGCCAGCATTTTAAAGAGGTCTTGGATGATTATCTGCCTGATCATAATGTGGTATTGTATGAGGTTATGGTGGATGTAGAACCCAATCGCCAACAGGCATTAACGGAATTGGAATCGCTGTTTCCCGATTTCACGGGAACACCGGATTTATACATTCTTGAAAAAGGGAAAATCAAGAGCCGCTTCTGGGATGAATATGAGGAAGTGGGCTTGGATGAAACGAGCTTTCATGCATGGGTAAAAAAATACGATCAGCTGGATCGTGAGGTAAAACAATAATCTTCTTTGTCAAAAAGAAGATTTTTTAAATTGAGCATATTTTTATGATAGGGATGGTGAAGTAAATGGTATCCATCGGCAATGATTGGGATGAACTGTTAAAGGATGAATTTACTAAGGAATATTATTTAAAATTGCGGCAGTTTTTAGCGGTCGAATATCGGACAAGGACGATTTATCCGGATATGTATGATATTTTTAACGCGTTAAAATATACTTCATATGCGCAAGTAAAGGCGGTGATTTTGGGACAGGATCCCTATCATGGCAAGGGGCAGGCACATGGCTTGTGCTTCTCGGTTCAAAAGGGCGTAACCCCACCGCCCTCCTTAAAAAATATCTTTGCGGAGCTTCATGACGATTTGGGGTGCACGATTCCTGAACACGGGAATCTGAGCGCTTGGGCAAAGCAGGGTGTCTTAATGCTCAATACCGTTTTAACAGTGCGTGAGAGCTCGCCCAATTCTCATCGGGGAAAGGGCTGGGAAATCTTAAGCGATCGGATCATTTCCTTGCTTGATCAAAAGCCGGAACCGGTGGTATTTCTGTTATGGGGTAAAAATGCTCAGGAAAAGATGAATCTGTTGCACAATCCGAATCATTTGGTTTTGACCAGTTCTCATCCCAGTCCCTATAGTGTTAACTATGGATTTAAGGGATGTCGCCACTTTTCCCAGGCCAATGATTTTTTAATACAGCACGGCAGCACGCCGATTAATTGGCAGCTGTAACGAAAGCATTCATATATTTGTTTTTCTAATATTTGATGATAAAACGCAATATGAAAGGAAGTGATGAAAATGCGAATCATTATAAAATATTTAAAGCGATATAAAGTATTATTTGTGATTAATGTGTTATCGGTATTCGGGTTTGCATTGGCAGAGCTTGGCATCCCCACTATTGTGGCGCAGATGATCGATCAGGGCGTCGCTCGTAACGATCAGAATTATCTGCTTCAAATGGGCGGTGTGATTGCGGTGATTTCTGTTCTTGGGGTAGCCGGAACCATTTTATTAGGCTATTGCTGTGCAAAGATCAGCACTTCCATCACTCGTGATATTCGCAACGATATTTTTTCCAAGGTTCAACATTTTTCCCATGAAGAATTCAATCAGTTCGGTGTTTCTTCGCTGATTACCCGCACCAATAACGATGCATTTCAGATTATGATGTTTGTCAATGTACTGTTGCGTACGGCATTATTGGCGCCGGTGATGGCAGTGATCAGTATGATCATGACAATTCGTGCGTCGCTGCCCTTATCGCTGGTGATCGGAGCGACCATACCGGTGATTATTGTGGGGGTGAGTGTGGTTGCGAAGATTTCCGAACCGATCTCGCAACGCCAACAGGCGGGGATTGATGCGATTAATCGCATATCGCGGGAAAACTTAACGGGCATTCGTGTCATCCGTGCTTTCCATAATGATGATTATGAATCGAAGCGATTTGATGAAGCCAATCATAATTTTATGATTCATTCCAAACGCTTATTTAAGCTGATGATGATGACTCAGCCCATCTTCTTTCTTTTGATGAATTTGGCATCTATGGGTATCTATTGGATTGCGGCAGGACTGATTGATCAGGGCAGTCTGCCGGTTGGCCAGCTGATTGCCTTTAATGAATATTTATTTCATGCGATGTTTTCCGTTATGTTATTCTGTACGGTATTTATGATGTATCCGCGCGCTGCCGTATCGGCCAAGCGAATTGAAGCGATCCTGCAATGTGAAAGTGCAATTCATTCACCGAGCGATGGTGTGAAGGTCGAAGATGTGGAATGCATCACCTTTGATCATGTGACATTTGCCTATCCCGATGGTGAGGAAGCGGTACTAAAGGACATCAGCTTTTCCGTACACAAGGGTGAAACGATCGCCTTTATCGGCAGTACCGGATCAGGCAAGAGCACGTTAATCAATCTATTGCCGCGGTTTTATGATGTATCACAGGGCGCTATTCTCATTGATGGCGTGGATCTGCGTAGTTTGGATTTATTTCACTGGCGCTCCTTGATGGGCTTTATTGCGCAAAAGGCAAATTTGTTTACCGGCACGATTGTAGATAATATTCGCTTTGGCAAAGAGGATGCCGATGATGAAGAAGTGATACATGCCGCCAAGGTCGCACAGGCATATGATTTTATTATGGAAAAGGCCGATGGCTTTGATGAGGTGATCGCGGAAGGCGCAACCAACTTATCCGGGGGACAGAAACAGCGTTTGTCAATTGCGAGAGCACTTGTAAGAAAGCCGAAGGTTTATGTGTTTGATGATTCTTTTTCCGCGTTGGACTTCAAAACGGACGCCAAGCTGCGCCGTGAATTAAAGGGGGAAACAAAGAATGCGATCACGATGGTAGTGGCACAGCGTATTTCTACGATCATGGATGCCGATCAGATTATCGTGCTTCATGAAGGTAACATCGTGGGCAAGGGAACACATCGGGAATTGTTAAAGGAATGCAAGATCTATCAAGAAATTGCGACTTCCCAATTAAGTGAGGAGGAATTGGCGTATGAAGAATAAGAAAAATGTGCCGTTTTCCTCAATCTGGCAAACCTTGAAACCGTTTATCGCGCCATATCAATGGAGCTATATCGGTGCGATATTGATGGTCGTTGTGACCTGTATCGTATTGGCAATCAATCCCAGCATGGAAGGACAGATTACTACTACATTATTAGCGGATGTCACCAATGGCACTGCGGTTCGCTTTGATGTGATATTGCGCTTGCTCATCATCTTATTTTGTCTGTATTTTACAAAAACCGCTGCCCAGATTATCGAAACGGTCTGGTTAACCAATGCGATTCAAAGCGCGATGCATGATTTACGTGATGCGCTTCATGAAAAAATCCATCGCTTGCCGGTACGCTATTTCTACCATCATAAATATGGAGACATTCTCAGCGTCATTACCAATGATGTCGATACGCTGTCCAATGCTCTCCAACAAAGCTTTATTAATATCTTCAGCGGTGTATTAATGTTAATTCTGGCAGTCAGTATGATGTTAACGATTAATGTGACGATGACGCTGATTGCGATCCTATTGATTCCGCTGGCACTGCTTATCACTCGTTTGGTGGTGAGCCGTTCACAGGATAAATTCAATGCACAACAGAATGCATTGGGACGCTTAAACGGTACGATTACCGAGCTATACGGTGGATTCAACGAGATTCTCTTGTATAATCGACAAGACCAGGCAATGGCAAATTTCTGTGATATTAATGCCGATTTACAGGAAAATGCGTTTCAGGCACAATTTATGTCTTCCTTAATTTCACCGCTTATTTCGCTATGTACGTATTTGATCATCGGTTCCGTTGCCGTAGTCGGCTCTATCTTTACGATGAACGGCGCAATATTACTCGGACAGCTTCAAGCCTTTATCCGTTATATATGGCAGATTAACGATCCACTGTCACAGATTTCCAATTTGTCTTCGCAAATTCAATCTGCTTATGCGGCGATGGTGCGCATTGTGACGCTGTTACAGGAAAAAGAGGAGACAGAGCGTGAATCGCTGAAAAGGCTGGATCATGTGAAAGGACAGGTTCGCTTTGAGCATGTACATTTCGGCTATCATGAGGATGAACCCATCATCAAGGATTTCAGTGTTACCGTTGAACCCGGACAGATGGTGGCGATTGTGGGGCCTACCGGTGCCGGTAAAACAACGCTGATCAATTTGTTGGAGCGTTTCTATGATGTATCGGGTGGTTCGATTCAATTAGATGGTGTAGATATTCGTGATCTTTCCCGCCAAGAGTTGCGAGAGAATTTCGCTATGGTTTTACAGGACACGTGGCTGTTTCACGGTTCGATTTATGATAACATTCGCTATGGACGGCTGGATGCGCGCAAGGATGAAGTCATAGATGCAGCGAAACGCGCCAAGGTGCATCACTTTATTCGTACCTTGCCGGATGGCTATGACATGGTGCTCAACGAAGAAGGAAACAATATTTCACAGGGAGAAAAGCAGCTGCTTACGATCGCGCGTGCTTTCTTAAAGGATCCACAGATTCTGATATTAGATGAAGCGACTTCCTCCGTTGATACACGGCTGGAGAAAATGCTACAGGAAGCGATGCACAACGTGATGCAGGGACGCACCTCCTTTGTCATTGCCCATCGTTTATCCACAATCCGCAATGCCGACCTGATTCTAGTGCTTCAGGAAGGCAACATTGTGGAGCAGGGAACGCATCAAACGCTTATGGCACAAAACGGCGTCTACGCGGCATTATACAATTCTCAGTTTGGTTTGTATGATGCGTAATGAGCTAAGAATAAGATTTTTTAAAGGTATGATTCTTCTTTCATTTCACAAAACATCTGAACCAAAATAAACTTTTTGATTTTGTTGATATGTATAAATGAAGTTGATATTCTATTCAGTCTTTAAAAGCAGGAAAATTGAAAATATGATTCCACCAAAGTTAATACACGCAAAATGATATGTGCAATAACGGAGGTGGAATTTTTTTCAGAGATAACAAAATCAAAATTAGTGATTCACATTTCACGAAAATATTGTTAGGATGTTCAAAGAAACAAAAAATGATATGTCGGTTGAAGCTTGAAAATTCTTCTTGTTATAATACGGATATAAAGGTAAGTCTAAGCAATATGCCATTCTCTGGCTAACCACTATGTGTTAGCACGCAACTTATTAATATTATCTTATTTTGGTATTAATGGTAATCTAGGTGGGCTATCGTGATAAAAATAGTATTTAGATAAAAGGATGAATCAGTCTCGTTTGTGGATTCGATAAAATTATTATATCTAAAAGCTATTGAATGCTTAATAAAAAATATAAATGCTTTGTACAACCACTACACTTGCATAAAAAAACAAAAGAAGCTATAATATATCAATGTGATATATTATAGCTTGAGTGTTTCATTGTGAGAATTTATATCTTTACGCTCTTTTGAAACAAAGGCTCAATGATAAAAGAAAGAGGAAAGAAAATGGCATCAGAAAAGAAGATGGACTGTGTGATTTTAGGATTGTTAAGTCATGAAGAATTGACGGGCTATGAGATTAAGCGGAGAATGGATACGACATTACATTATTTTTGGGGCGCTAGCTATGGCAGTATTTATCCGACTCTCAATGATTTGGTAAAACGCGGCTTAGCGAGTAAAAGAACAGTGCCGGAAAATAAACGAAATAAGCAAATATATACGATTACAAGTGAGGGAAGGGATTATTTAAAACATTGGTTAGCTCTACCGGTGGAAAAGGATGAATTGCGCTATGAAACATTGTTAAAGCTGTTTTTTGGCAATGAACAGGGCGCAAGTATGACAATGCATCACATTGATGCTTTTGCGCAAAAGGTGGAAAAGGAATTGGCACAGCTTAACAAGGCATCGGATATTTTAAAGCAATGCTTAGATGAGGATCCATCACACCAATATTACTTATTCACGGTTGACTTTGGTATCAAAACCTATCAAAGCTATTTAAATTGGTGTTGTGAAACAAAGCAGCGATTGTCAGAAATGGCGGATAAATCATGCTAGGGCATTTTGGTTTCTCATACATCGGCTGCTTGTTTTTATTGATGCTTATGATTCCCAATTTGCTTTGGACAAGCAGAAAGCCTCAGGGATATACCGGTGATAATGAGAATAACATCCTGCTGCTTTTTGAGCGTAGCGGAGAAATAGTCACAAGCTGTTGTGCGTGTATCTTCGCTGATTTTAACATTCAGCCATGGACTGCCTGGTCATGGTGGCTCGTCGCTGCCTTTGTGCTTATGGTTCTGTATGAATATTGGTGGTATCGCTATTTCCAAAGTGAACGCATGCTGAAAGATTTTTATCGCAGTCTATGGATTATACCCCTTGGCGGCGCGACGCTGCCGGTGCTGGCATTTTTCTGCCTAGGAATCTATGGCAGGGTAGGCATCATGATCCTGGGGGTGCTTATCTTAAGCATCGGACATATCGGAATTCATTACCAGCATCGAAAAGAGCTTGATCATGTAAAAAACTAATGTGAAGAAAGTGAAAAACAATCGTTGTATATGACTAATTTATTAATAATAAAATAATAATGAAATATTTGAAATAGAACACTAAATTTTATAATAGAAATAGCAATGAATTATTTTATAAAATCGAATACGGTTTGTATTAAAGAATGAATTCGATAAGGCTTGAATGTGATTTTTTACTGTTCTTTTATTACCAATTCGCGTATAATAATATCCAGAGGGTGATGAAAATGTATCGCATTATGGTAATTGAAGATCATGAAAAAATCAGAAATGAGCTTTGTGACTTTTTACATAAAAACGGCTATGATAGTATCGGTGTTGATGATTTTGAACATGTTCTGGAGGCGATCAGTGACCAAAAGCCGGATTTGTTATTACTGGATTTGAATTTGCCGGTATATGATGGCTATTATATTTGTCGTGAGGTTCGTAAGAGTAATAAGGAATTGCCGATCATTATTGTCACCAGCCGTGATTCGGACATGGATGAATTGATTTCAATGAATCTCGGGGCGGATGATTTTATCACGAAGCCTTATCATCTCCAGATTTTGTTGGCACGCATCGCGCGGCTGTTACAGCGAACCTATGAAAATCATACCTCCAGTCTGCTTGCGATCGGTGATATTACACTTGACATCGGTAAAAGCACGATTACGTATCACGGACAGAGTGTAGATTTAACCAAAAACGAGCTGCGGATTATGCATTGTTTGTTTCAAAACAAAAATACGATCGTATCACGTGAGGAATTGATGAAGCATATGTGGGACTGTGAATTGTTTGTGGATGACAATACGCTGACGGTGAATATCAACCGGCTGCGTAAGAAATTGGAATACATTCGTTTGGATGATCTCATTCAAACCAAACGCGGCATGGGGTATATCATTTATGAAGCTTAGCGATTTTATCAAGGATAAGCTTTATTTAATTCTTTCAGCGGCTTTGACGTTCGTAACGATGTTTCTGTTTTTACAAGCAGTACACTGTAACAAGCAGGTGATTATTACCGTTGCGCTGTTATTCTGGGCTTTTGTCTTTATTATGCTCACAGTGGAATATTTGCGGCGCAGGGTGTTTTATCAAAATGCGTATACGATTTTGAATGATCTGGATCAAAAATATTTATTGACGGAAATTGTGGAAGAGCCTCAGTTTATTGACGGTGTGATCTTTTATGATGTCATGCAGGAAATTAATAAGGATATGCTGGAACATGTGAATGAATACAAGTATCGGGAAGAAGACTACCGCAATTATATCGAAATGTGGGTTCATGAAATCAAAACGCCGTTGGCAGCTGCCAGGCTGATCATTGATAATCATGACAACGAGGTGACGCAAAGCATTGCGGAGGAATTGGATAAGGTGGAAAATCTGGTGGAACAAACGCTGTATTATGCCCGTTCTACTACGTTAGAGAAGGATTATATCATTAAGGAAATGCCCTTGCAGCCCAGTGTTCATAAAGTCATTCGCCGCCATGCGAAGGAATTTATTTATCGTAATATCAAGGTGGAAACGCAAGGGCTATCAGAAACGGTATACAGTGACGCCAAGTGGCTGGAATTCATCTTGAATCAGATTATTTCCAATGCTTTGAAATACAGTGAGAGTGGTGGGAAGATTCGCATTGAAACAAAGAAATGTGAGGATTCCTTGATTCTGTCGATTCAGGATGAGGGGATCGGCATTTCCCTAAACGATTTGCCGCGGATTTTCGACAAGGGCTTTACCGGTCATAATGGTCGAAACAATGAAAAGGCTACCGGTATGGGCTTATACTTGTGCAAGCTGCTTTGCGATAAGCTTTATTTAAGCATTTCAGCATCCTCCAATGAAGGACAGGGAACAACGATTCGCATTACCTTTCCCATCAATGCGATGTTATTGTTAAAATAAAAAAGCTGGTTTCTGAAGTGAATGAAAAATCCTATCCATTCATTTCATATTCAGCTTTTTCTTTTTATATGAGATTGATCAAGCGCTATCCAGTAGGTGACTTCACCTTCCGCTTCTTTTTCCCATTGTCCTCCACAGCTTTCTATAATTCGCCGTGAGGCCATGTTGTCGCTGTTGGTACTGAGCATGACTGCGGTTAAGGAATACTGTTCAAATGCTTCCTTTAACATCGCCTTTAACATAAGCTTTCCATAGCCGCGGTGGCGATAGCTGTAAGCAATGGCATATCCGATATGTCCGCCTCGTTGCCGCAGAGCGTCATTTAAGGTATGGCGGATGCGGATAGTTCCAACGGGAACATCATCGACATAAAACCAGTATTCGGTGGATGGAACCATCCAGCCGGGAAGATTGATACCTTGTGATATTTCCCACTTGCGCTGAAGCCATTGGTGAAAATCGGCAATGGATAAGCCATAGGCATCGTTATGGAATCCGTTTTCTTCTGCCAAAATCTGTTGTAAAAGATGGTAAACATCCGATCCATCATCTATGCTCAGCTTGCGCAATTCTGTTTTCATTTTTCTCTGATTAATATTTTTCAATTTTTCGCCGCTCTGCTTTGCGGTTGTGCTGTTTGCCGGAGCGCTTCGCCAGTTCTGCTTCAATGGCGGCTAGGGGAATTTTACACTGTGCCATCAGCACAAAGAGATGATAGAGCTCATCGCTGATTTCGTTGATCAATTCCTCACGATCATTTTTCATCGCAGCGATGATGACTTCGGCATTTTCTTCTCCTACTTTCTTACAAATTTTCTCCAAGCCTTGGTCGAATAGATAAGCGGTATAGCTACCTTCCTCTCTTGTGGCTTGGCGCTGACAAATGGTTTCGTATAAATGATGAAATTCTGAATTCATTTTAATTTTCCTCCTTTTCCAGCTTGATGCGCTGATAGAAGCAGCTGTGAGCGCCGGTATGACAGGCAGCTTCGTGCTGATGCACGGTTAATAACAGCGTATCCTTGTCGCAGTCATAGGCGATTGCGCGCACTTCCTGATAATGACCGCTTGTTTCACCCTTGAGCCACAGCTGTTTACGGGAGCGGCTGTAGTAACAAGCCAAGCGGCGCTTAAGGGTAATGCGCAGCGATTCTTTATTCATATATGCTAACATCAGCACTTCCCTGGTACCTTCTTCCTGTACAATGACGGGAAGCAATCCATCCTGCTTCGTAAAGTCCATCTTTGCGATCAGCGCCTCCACATCTTCATCCCATGCTTGAGTGCGCACTGAGATGCCCCGATGATGCAGATAATCCTTGACCTCAGCGACTTCTACCTCGCCATAATGGAAAAGCGAGGCGGCTAATGCCGCATCCGCCGCATCCTGGGCAAATACATCGTAGAAATGTTTGAGTGAGCCACCACCTCCGGAGGCGATGATTGGAACCTTGGCAGTGGTGTTAACTGCCTGACACAGCTGCAGATCGAAACCCTGTTTGGTGCCGTCCGCGTCCATGCTGGTCAATAGAATTTCGCCTGCGCCAAGCTCTTGTACGTAACGCGCCCATTCCAGCACATCAATTCCTGTATCAATGCGTCCGCCGTGAATGACAACATTCCAGCCATCCTTGGACTCCCGCATTTTAGCGTCGATGGCCACCACAACACATTGTGAGCCAAACATCGAAGCGGCTTGCTTAATCAGCTGTGGATTTTTGATCGCTGCCGAATTAAGGGCAACCTTATCCGCGCCGCAGCGCAGGATTTGCTTAATATCTTCCAAAGAACGGATGCCGCCGCCGACCGTAAAGGGAATGAATATTTTTTCCGCAACCTGCGCCGCCAAATCCGCGATTGTCTTGCGGTTTTCATGCGTGGCGGTAATGTCCAGAAAGACGAGCTCATCTGCGCCTTGAGACGCATAGAGCTTTGCCAATTCCACCGGATCGCCGACATCCTTTAAGCCGATGAAGTTAACGCCCTTTACGACCTTGCCATCCTTAATATCCAGACAGGGGATAATTCTTTTCGTATACATGGCAATACTCCTTAATCCGCCAGTGCTAGCGCCTGCTTGAAATCCAGCGTTTTAGCATAAATGGCCTTGCCGATGATCGCTCCCTGTACGCCTAAATCCTTTAAAGCACGGACGTCATCCAGTGTTTTCACACCACCGGAAGCGATAATGTCGATGGATACGTGTTGACGCAATGCCTTTAGCATCGCAAGGTTGGGTCCTGACAGTGTACCATCCTTGGCAATGTCAGTAAAGATAATCGTAGATACTCCTAATTCCTCTAAATGCTTCGCAAAATCCAGATAAGCAATCTCGCTGTCATCCAGCCAGCCACGGGTTGCGACAAACCCATCGCGACAATCCAAGCCGACCGCAATTTGACTGCCATAGCGCGCTAACGCTTCCTTTAACAAGCCTTCTTCTTCGATCGCCTGTGTTCCCAAAATCACTCTTGCGACACCATGATTCAAATAATCGTTAATATCTGCCATCGTGCGGATACCGCCGCCAATTTCAACGGGAATGGACAGTTCCGCAGCGACCTGGACAACTATATCATGATGAATCCGTCTGCCCGCTTTCGCACCGTCCAAATCTACTAGGTGTAAAAATGGAGCACCCTGCTTGGCAAAGGAATGTGCCAGTGATAAAATGCTTTCTCCAACGACCTCTTTTTGGTCATAATTGCCTTGATGCAGGCGCACCGGCTGATGATGGATCATATCAATTGCAGGTAATAAAATCATTTCTATCACTCCTTTCGCTGAATTCGTATTCCATAATATAGGCTCCAAGCACTTGTTCTTGGATATGGAAGAAATTTTTGAGATAAGCGACCTTTTGAAAGCCAAAGCGCTCATATAAGGCAATGGCACGCTCATTATCTTCAATCACTTCTATGGATATGATCGCAATCGTCGACTGTGCCTTAGCATAATTCATGATTTCCTTCATCATGGCAGTTGCGATCCCTTGATGCCAAAATGCCTTTCTTACCGATAAGCCAAAGCCTGCGCGGTGTGCCATGCGCGCTTTCGGGGCAACAAACAAATCACAGAAGCTCGCAATTTCACCGTCTACCTCAGCTATCCAAAGTCGATTAATCGGATGCTTATTGGTATCCTCAATGAATTTTTGTTCTTCCTCAATACTTTTGTCAATTCCCTCTGAACCAAAGGTCAGATTATGCGATTCTCCACCGATGATTTTACAATATTCCAATATCGCTGCCGCATCTTCCTTTTGCGGAGTGCGAATAATTATGGAATCTTTCGGCTTGGAAACACTGTGATCGGCTGAATTATTCATACTTATACTCCTTGTTTTCAAAGTCAATAAAGTTTTGCAGGATGCGCAGGCCATCATGACCGCTTTTTTCAGGATGAAACTGGCACGCCCAAATATGCCCTTTACGAAAAGCACCGGGAATGACAAGGTTGCCATAGGTACTGGTTGCGACGAGATCATTTTCATCATAGCCCTGCGCATAATAAGAATGCACGTAATAAACATAAGGATGATGTAAGCCGTTTAACATTTGATCGCATTTGTTTTCCATCAGATCATTCCAGCCAATGTGAGGAATTTTCACCTCCGCGCTGTCCATGTGTACGACGCTTCCTTTTAATAAGCCCAAGCCTTGACATGGCTCAACTTCTGTTCCTGATTCAAATAAGACCTGCATGCCCAAGCAAATGCCAAGCAGCGGAATGTTTCGTTCTACGGCATTGTGAATCGCTTCGACGAGATTTTGTTTGTGCAGCTGCTTCATACAATCAGGGAAGGCGCCGACACCGGGGAGAATTAAACGATCCACGCCAAAACATTGTTTGGGGTGTTCACAAAGCAGCGTATCTTGATGAAGATAGGCAAGGGCATTCTGAAGACTTTTCAGATTGCCTGCCCCATAATCAATAATTCCAATCATTTTTACAGCACTCCTTTGGTGGACGGAAGCTGATCTGAGGTAATGGCACAGGCTTCCTTGAGGGCGCGGCCCAGTGCTTTAAAAATTGCTTCGATTTTATGATGATCGTTTTCTCCGTAGGGTACATTGATATGGAGGGTAATTCCGGCATGATTCGCAAAGGCGCGTAAAAACTCGCTGACCATCTCACAGGAAAAACCACCGATGCTTTCCCGTTTTAAATCACAATGATAGACAAGATAGGGGCGGTTGGAAATATCGAGTGTTACCTGTGCCAGCACTTCATCCATCACCATGGAGAAGCAGCCGTAGCGCTGAATGCCGACTTTATTGCCGAGTGCGGCTTTGAAACAGTCGCCCAGCAGGATCCCGCAGTCCTCCACCGTGTGATGATCGCAGACATGTAAATCCCCCTGCGCCTTGAGCTGTAAGGAAAAGTCGCCGTGAAAGGCAAACAGCGTTAACATATGATCAAAAAATCCGATTCCTGTATCAATGCTTGTTTCTTCGTTATTCGTTAGAGCAAGACGCATGGTTATGCTTGTTTCGTTTGTGACTCGCTTCGCTTCTGCACTTCTCATAAATCCTCCTTGTGCGAAAATACTTCCGCAAATGTTTCTATCATCATTTTATTTTCATCGGGAGTGCCGATTGTGATGCGAAAGGCATCGCTATTCGCATAGTCGCGGATATAAATCTGATGCTTTTTTAATGCCGCAAACAGTTCATGCTTGCGCGCTGTTTTGCCATACAGAAAGTTGGCTTCGGAAGGGAAAATGGTTAAGCCCGCTTCGCTAAATGCTTGAAGTTCCTTATATAGTAGCTCTCGCTGACCAATAATAGTCTTAACATTTTCCGCCATTATCTCATGATGCGTTAATACTAATTCCGCAATCATCTGGGTAAGGGAATTGACATTATAGGGTACCTTATGAGGACGCAGCTGCTTCATCCGCTGTAAATTGGTGATCATACAGCCACAGCGCAGGGCAGCGATGCCAAAGGCTTTGGAGAGGGTACGCAATACGATCAGATTTTCGTATTGATCGACATCATGAACGATACTGGCAGGCGCAAATTCACCATAGGCTTCATCCACGATAATAGGAATGGTGGGAAAGGCGTCGAGAATTTGATGGATTTCCTTAGGGGCAAGCCATCGTCCGGTGGGATTGTTGGGATTGGAAAAGAGAATCAAATCCACCTCATTTTGTTTTCCATAGGTGATAAAGTCACTTACCGAGAATGGCTGAGCTCCATCACAGGGATAGGTTAGGATTTTACCGTCATGGATTGCCGTATAGTAATCATACATGGAAAAATCCGGCTGTAGTGTGTAGACGCACTTTCCTTGATGGATGAAATGACCGATTAGAAAACCGATCATTTCATCGCTGCCATTGCCAAACAGGATCTGATCCGCATTGATGTGCAAATAGCTGCCATAAGCGGCACGCAGCGCCTTGGCACTGTCCTGTGGATAGCGATGAAAGTCGATGTCATCCACGCGTGCTTTGACTTCCTCGCGGATCATTGCGGGAAGGGGAAAAGGCGATTCGTTGGCATTAAGTAAAACTCCCGCTGTTTGCTTGACTTCATATGTTTTCATGATCGTCTAACCTCACTCTCACCGCATTGGCATGTGCTCTTAACCGCTCTGCTTCGGCAATGCGGATGATTTTAGCGCCGTCCTGTTTCAGCGCTGCTTCACTCCAATGTAAATAAGATGATTTTTTGACAAAGTTATCAACGTTGAGTGCGGAATAGAACCGCGCGCTGCCTCCGGTCGGCAGGACATGATTGGTTCCGCCGAAGTAATCCCCGATGGATTCGCAGGTCATATAACCAAGGAAGACACTGCCCGCGTGATGCACTTGATTCAAATACGCCTTGGCATTTTTCACCATGAGCTCTAAATGTTCCGGCGCAATGCGATCGCTGATCTCAATACATTGTTCGATGGAATCCAGCACGAGAATCGCCCCATATTGGGATAGGCTGGCTTCGGCGATGGCCTTTTTGGGTAAATCCTTCAACTGCTTTTCTACCTCCTGCACTACCTGATCAGCGATTGTTTGGGATGTGGTACATAGGATTGCGGAAGCCATTGGATCGTGTTCCGCTTGAGAAAGCAGATCAGCTGCGACATATGCAGGATCGGCTCCTTCATCCGCAATCACTAATATCTCACTGGGACCGGCGATCATGTCGATATCCACTTCTCCGTATACAAGCTTTTTTGCGGTCGCAACGTAGATGTTACCGGGGCCGATGATTTTATCAACCCGGGGGATGGTCCGGGTGCCATAGGCGAGCGCCGCGATTGCCTGCGCGCCGCCAACTGTATAAATTTGATCTACGCCGGCAATTTTAGCGGCTGCCGCAATATAGGGATCCAGTTCACCGTTTTCACTCGGCGGCGTCACCATGATGATTTCCTTGACCTTCGCAATTTTGGCCGGTAGCACATTCATCAGCACGCTGGAGGGATAAGCGCTGCGTCCACCCGGCACATATACGCCAATGCGCTCTAAGGGCAGCACGCGCTGTCCCAAATAGACATCATTGTCCTTTTGGAGCTCAAAGCCTTGGCGCATTTGCGCCTGATGATAAAATAAAATATTCTCCTTGGCTTCTTGTAAATCAGCGATAAATTGCGGATCGCATTTTTCATAAGCGGAATTAAGCGTTTCCTCACTCACACGCAGATCAGAAAGATGCACATGATCCAAGACTTCACTGTAGCGATACAGCGCCTCGTCCTGATGCTCACGAACATCCGCAAGAATCTGTGCCACCGCGGCGACAATTTCCGCATTCGCACTGCTTTTACGTGAGCGTATCCAAGCTTCGATGGCTTCGCTGTCGCTTGCCTTCCATTGCTTTAGCATGTCTTTTCCTCCTTTATAGCCTGTCGCATATCCGCTAAGAAAGCATCAATCTCATGACGCTTTAAGCGAAAGCTGGCTTTATTGACAATAATCCGCGCTGAGATGTCACATACGGTGTCATAAATCACCAAGCCGTTTTCCTTCAGCGTATTGCCTGTTTCGGTAATGTCGACGATCGCATCGCACAAGTATAAAACGGCTGCCAATTCCACTGATCCTTCCAGCTTGATGATCTCGACATCCAAGCCCTTCTGTTTGAAATATGATGTCGCCACACTTGGATATTTCGTGGCGATTTTAATGTGACCCGTTTGTTTTAATACATTATGATCAGGACGGGAAGCGAGGATGAAACGGCATTTTCCGATTCCCAAGTCCATCAGCTCAAAATAATCATCATTGGCCTCCAACAGCGTATCCTTGCCAACGATGCCGATGTCTGCCACACCATGTCTTACATAGGTTACACAATCCGGTGCCTTGACTAAAAAATACGTCATTGGCTTTTGAGAATCATGAAAGACGAGGGCACGCCCCTTTTCCTTCAGCGGCTCAATGCCATAGCCGCTTTGTTCGAGCAGCTTTACCGTTTGTTTTTCCAAGCGTCCTTTGGTTAATGCCATCGCTAACATGATTTCACTCCTTCCATTACTTGAATGTGATCCAAGCTTATATCGACTTGTAGGTTTACAATGTGAGTTTGACGCAGTACTGCCGCTTGTTTCAGTGCTTCACCTTGCAAGTGAGGCGGATAGGAGAGAATGAGACTTGGTGATGCTGGATAATGCTTCATCACCTTAGCAAGCGCATCCAGGCGAATCGCAAAGCCGATTGCCGGCAGCGGACGATGAAACCGTTCGCACAGATGATCGTAGCGCCCACCGCTCAATACACTGTCGCTGACACCTTCGACAAAGGCCTCAAAAATGATGCCGCTGTAATACTGCATGCGCGGAATTTTGCCCAAATCAAACGATATCTGTTCTCCATATCCCAACTGCTCACATTGGATTCGGCATTGTTCCAGCTCATCAAGAATCGCGGTAAGCTTGGGATCAAAGGCATAAGCGCGTGCCTGGGTTAAAATGGTTCCATCCCCACACAGCCATGGCAGATGGCGAAAGAAATTCTTTTTATCTTCGTTTAGTTCTAACTGATTCACATATTCATTTAGAGCGGTGATGCTTTTACGGTTGATGAGATCTGCCAGTGTATGGATTGTTGATTTTGGTAAATGGAGCGCCTCACAAGCGGCGAGAAAAAATTTGCGATTGCCGATTTCCAGTGTATAGCGCTGATCCTTTAATAAGGATAATGCGTCCAGCGCACAATTCAGTATCTCCATATCACCGTATGGCTCTTCCACCCCAAGCAATTCCACGCCGCAATCCATTCCTTCATTTTGATTCCCGCTGAAATCCTTTTGTAGCTTAAACACGCTGGCGCTGTATTGAAAACGCAGCGGCAAGGGAATGTCCTTACATTTGGTCGCTGCCAATCGAGCAATCGGTATTGTCATATCGCCTCTTAAGGTCAAAATTTGATTCGATGCATCCAGCATCTTATACATTTCCTGATCCTTCATTTGCGCTGCGGTAAACGTCTTATAATATTCCACCATCGGGGTCATGACTTCTTCATAGCCCCAATGCGCAAAGCACTGACGAAGCTGCGCCTCTAGCTGTCGCAGTGTCTTGCATTCGCTGCCAATGCGATCAATCGTACCGGATGGGGTAGTAAATTCAATCATTTTGATTCCTCCTGTTTATCAATAAAAAAACTTTCATCCTAAGGACGAAAGTATCTTCGCGGTTCCACCTTATTTCATCGTTTCCTTCACAGAAAACAACCTCCATGAGTTGATAACTCTATGCGAGTAACGCCGCATCGAACGTTCAGAATTACTGTGATTTCACTCTGACGGCTCCGGGATGTGTTCTATCAGTATCTCCTGTTTCTTTTCACCAAACGAAACTCTCTTTGAGAAGACGCGCTGATATACTCGTTCCCTTCCTTGCCTTATTAGTAATATAGTATACGTTCTGTTTAGGAATGTCAATAAGTTTCATAAATTTTCAGAAAATAAAATGTAAGAAAGATCGCTACTTATATCTTTTAATGATTTCGTTTATGGTACTAGGAAACGCGTTATGGCTGATAGCGCGGATCACTATAGGCTTCATCCATCGGCAGATCATTCATCATCACTTGATCTTGTCTCATTTTTTTCTTCTGTTGTTTGCGCTTGCGACGCTTACGAATAAGCCATGTAATGAAGATGAGCAGTAACAGAATCAGTGCTCCAATCGCCCAAAGCATGTACTCCAACAAGGATGGGGGATTGGTCTTTGAGGAATTATTTTCCAGCATATCTTCATTTCCCTTTATCATGCCGCCGGATCGCGATACTAAGGCAAAATCACCAAACGCATCGGTAGAGAAGGTAATGCGGTTTTCACTTTGATATGCCGGCTCCTGAATTACTTGACCATCATCATAACGCAAAATCAAATAATGAAGATTGGCAGGATGATCTGCCGGCTTTGGCAGTGATATGATAATTTCGCTTTGTAGGGACGCATCCTGCATACCTTTACCGCCATTGAGTGAGAAACAGTATTCCATATGATAGCCGTTGCCTTGTGCTACTTGACTTAACAGCGTTTCCTTATGGCCGGCAATGCCCTGAATCCATGCCAGACGCAGAATCTGCGGGAAGAAGGAGGGTTCATCCAAAGGAATGGCTACGCTTAAGCCGGATGCGCTGATATCCTGATTGGCGTCAGAAATACGAATTTGTAAGGAGGAACCATAGGCGCTTTGAATAAACGCATCCAATCGCCGCAATTCATCGGCGCTGAAATCCGGGATTCCCTGTTCATCTAAGATGGCCTTCAACGCTAAAACTTCCGTTTTGACTTCTTCGCTTAAGTTCTGCGACCATTCCTCATTGAACAGTGCCTTTAAGCGTGCCTGTTGTTGGGAGTCAAGCGGCGATATGTTTTCCGCTACCTTTACTTGATAGTTGATGGAGGCACCCTGATAATGAACGCTCAGAGTCTGTACACCCGGTTTTTCTGCATCATAGCCGGACACTATGCCGGTATTTAAAGGAATATCAAGCGTATCACCGTCTTTGGTGGTGATCGTTATCACACCATCGCTGACGTCCAGTCCTTCCTCCTTGCGGTAGCTTTGTTTCGGAAGATTTTTCCATTCTACCGCCGCAATCGGTTCGTATTGAGCGGTATAGGTCATGGTATGCGTTGCCGGCTGCAGCTCCTGATCCCAATCGGTGAACAGGAAGCCATCCTTGACTGGAGTAGGAACTGCCGGCATTTGATTTTCACTTAGCTGTAATGTGACGGTGTCATTATCGTTTTCAAAATGACCGCCATCACCGTCAAAGGTAATTGCGTAATGCGGCTTTTGCGGTTGCGGCGGAACATCATTAATGCGTTTTACATCGGCTTTGGCAACGTAAGCGACAGCGGACGCAAAGTCATAGCCATCGTCGTCATTGATTGCCGCATCGCTTTGAATCTGATAGTATTCATCGCTTTCCCCCATAATGATGACAGGGAAATCGGTGCGTTTTTCATTGGAATAAAGCACCTTTCCTTTCGCATCGGGTTTGTCATAAATTTTAACATCCGAATGATTCAAGATTCCCAAGGCATGGGCATTCTTATCCTTTTCCCCCAATGCGCTGTCCATCAGTTCATAATACTGCGCTGCCTTCTCGCCCCAATAAGGATCGGAGGCATAAGCCACGTTCATACCGCTGGCTTTATTGCCGAAATGGGAGCCGTTCCAGCTAAAGGAATCCGGGTTCCCATAGCTTTCATTAATATAGTGCAGCGCATGAGAACGAATGCTGGCAGACGGGCTTTGGTAGCGGGAGGCGTTTTCCTCCACCGCGGAATCAAACGCCGCATGACCAAATAAATTATTGCGCGTATAGGCGAGATAGCTGCGGCCATTGCCGCTTTCATTCATTGCCAGAGCTAACATCATCATAGCGTTGGCGCCATAGCGATTCTGATAAAACTGAAAGGAAGCGCCGTTATCCTTTAATAAGCTTTGCGTTAATATCGCATGCTGGGAGATACCGATACTGCGATAAGAGGTGAGTGAACTGTTAATATGGAGCTGATCGCTGAGATAATCCTCAATGTCTTCCGCATTGTATTGCGTGAGCGAGCGATGTGGCAAGTACTGAAAATATTGATAAAAGGGCTGCGCCGCATTGATGGAATGCGTAACACTACCCACTTTCAGATCATCGATCATCTGATGAAAACCATCATAATTTTCACCACAGAGATAAAAGTAATGACCGTCGTAGGAATAATAGGATTGATTGTCCTGTAAATAATCCGGGGCGCTGCCAAGATAGATATCCGCGCCGTAAACATCGTGATTGCGATCGGTTTTGATCTGATGATAAAGATAGCCGTCGCGAACCTGATAGCGAGAAACATTGGCCGCTGTTTCTATCGGTTGAAGATCGACATCATCACCGCTGCTACTGCCGTGAATTCCGGATAGATAGAAATTCTGAAAATTGTTTTCATCAGCGCCTAAATAAGCCGCATCCACGCCATAACAGCCATTGGTGTAGCCGTTGCCGATGGGACTTTTATACGTCACATTATAATCGCAGGTCGCACTTGTATGAAATAAAACTACTCCATATTTCATCCTCCAAATGTCGTCACCATGGCGTATCTGGATATTATAGGTATTGGCCTCATGGGCATCATAGGTTGCCTTGGCAACAGTATAGGATTGCACTTTGTCGATGACTCGTATTGTACCGTCCGCTTTGATTTCTTCAATATAAAACAAATCGTCCTCAGCCTGAACGGTAAGGAAGGAGCTGAAAAGTAGACAAAGAATCATACTGATACATCGTATTCTTTGTTTCATTCGCTGTAACGACCTTTCTTCGTATAAGGAATATACTAGTTTATATTATTATAGCGAATAAACGGACAAAAGGGAAGAATTGCCATTCTTTTTTCGCTTATATGGGAATGAGGAATCGTAAAGATATGTTTCAGAGATTAAGGATACAAAAAAACCGGAGATCAAATTAAAAAAGGCCAAGGGAGAAATTATCGAGGGTGATGATTTGATCCTGCATGTAATATTGAGAGCGTCAAAGACCCGATTGACGGTGATATTAAAAAAAGTGATGATAAAAACTTGACAAAGAACAGATATTTCATCGAGAGTAATGTGGATATAAATAAAGCAGGAACATATAAAGTGAAAATTATTGCTTATGATGTTAACGGAAATAAAGCAGATAGAAGAATCCATCAATGTAGCTATGGCTGTGGGTGTAGTGGAATACAATGGCATGTGGTATGCGGTCACATCATTATAATGGTACTTAATTTGCTTATAAGGGATCTAAATGGCTATCTCTTTTTGAAATCTATGTCAATATATACGATCATCCCTGTAAAGGAATGAATGATATATCAGTCATTTTTGGGAGTTGATTCATCCAATGTATCATGAAACAATAAAAAATGCTTCTGAATATTGTCAGAAGCAATCATAATCATTAGCCCTCTACTACATCATAGCCGACTTCTTCAATGGCAGTACGAATTTGATCTATGTTAGTTTGCGATTTGTCAAACTCGCAGACGACCGTATTGGATTTGGCATCGGCTTGTACATTTTGCATTCCAGGCAGCTGTGATAATGCACTTGTCACGCGCTTTTCACAATGCTCACACATCATTCCCGCTACATTCAGCGTACATTTCATCATCTTTTCACCTCACTGCTTTCATTATATCATGATTCCACTCTTATGTGCAGTCTTAATGATTTTCTGTATTTTACCTTCATAAAAAATATTGAAAAGGACACAATAATAACGGAGGTCGGTAGTGATGAAAAAAGAAAACCAGAAACCACGCGACGAGCAGGAAAACAAAAAGGATGAAGGAAACAATCAGTGGACGAATGCCAATTTAAAATATTATCCGGATGAGCGGGAACGTCATGACGGGCCCGGCGGAAATTAATTATTGTAAGGAGGTCAAAAAAATGAAAATGTTAAATGGAATTGTACTGGCAATCGCAATTATCGGTTGTGTCAACTGGGGACTCATCGCCTTATTTGAGTGGGATCTTGTAGCATTTTTATTCGGAACCATGTCAATGTTATCGAAGATTGTATATGGCCTGGTAGGATTAAGCGGTTTATATTTATTAACATTCTATTCCAAGCTGTCTGATCATTAATCTCAACTTACGCAACAGAAAACTCTGTTGCTTTTTTTATCGTTTGCCATCGCGATTACAATTTCGTATAATAAAGCCAAAATATGCGATAGGAGCGGATGGAAATGAACTATGATTGCTTAATCATTGATGATGAGAAAATGCTGGCGGACAGTACCGCAGAATATTTTAATTTATTTGGTGTAAGCACGGCAGTAGTTTACAGTGCATCACAGTGCCGTGATTTTATGAAGGAACATACGGTTAAATTATTGTTACTGGATATTAATTTAAAAGAAAGCAGCGGCTTTGATTTATGCAAGGAGCTGCGAACACAAACGAATATACCGATATTGTTTATTTCTGCCCGTACCAGTGATGATGATCAAATGATCGCATTACATATCGGTGGGGATGACTATATCCAAAAGCCATATTCTTTGGGGGTATTGTTGGCAAAGGTAAAAGTGGTGCTGAAACGCTATGGAAATCAGAACAGTGATATCTATGATGATGGATGGCTATGGGTTGATTTCAGTCAGCGTCAAATTAAGGTGAATCATCAGCTTGTGAAGCTGACCGCTCGGGAATGGAAGCTGCTCGTGTATATGATAAAGCACAAAGGCAAGGTTATCACAAAACAGGAATTATTTGAAAAGGTTTGGGAAGACAGCTTTACGGGAGATGGAACACTCAATGTGCATATCCGCAAGCTAAGAGAAGCGATCGAACACGATGCCTGCAATCCCAGCTATATCATCACCGTTTGGGGTGAAGGCTATCGGTTTTGCGGTGAGCGGCAATGAAGCAGCGGATATGGCTTTTGCTTATGAGTATCGTATTGATTACAGAAGTGATCACAATATATACTCTGGCAAAAAGTCCTAAGGAAAAGGAACAGGATGCGGTCTTAATCAATACCCTAGTGAATCAAATACAGAATCATTGGGATGATTTAGCAGGCTATCATGATCAAACCCATTTGGCATATGTGGTGCTGGATCAAAGCGGTACCGTTTTATTTGCGAGTGATGACGATATCAGCACGACCGTCAATGAAGCGATACGTCATCAGGATACGATTCTTGATGTGGCAGTGAATGAGTCTATTGTCGGTAAAATCATCATTGCTAACCAAAGCAGTCAGTTATTAGAAGCTTGGCGGCAGCGCATTCTTGTAATTACCGCTGTTTCCTTGATCATTCAAATTATGATGATGATCATTTATCTTGGCTATTTGCGTTATACGATTATTCAGCCGTTTCAAAGGCTGAAGGCATTTGCGCAGCGCATCGCAGACGGCAATCTTGATGTTCCCTTAACGATGGATCGTCATAATGTGTTCGGCGCCTTTACCGAGAGCTTTGACATAATGCGCTTTGAGCTCAAGCGATCACGACAGGCGGAAGCACAAGCCAATGCAAGTAAAAAGGAACTGGTGGCGAAGCTTTCTCATGATATTAAAACACCCGTTGCCAGCATCAAAGCTACGGCGGAGCTTGGCAGTGCGTTATGTGATGATGATAAGCTGAAACAACAGTTTACCCAGATCATGCAGAAAAGCGATCAGATCAATACGTTGGTAACGGACTTATTTACCGCGACATTACAGGAATTGGATCAATTATCCATCACTCCTATTGATATGGTAAGCGAAAGACTGATCACAATGCTTGAGAATGCGGACTATTTAAATCGTGCCAGGCTGCCGATGATTCCCGCGGTTTTGTTATATGCGGATCCCCTGCGGCTTCAACAGGTGCTGGATAATATTTTTGCCAATTCGTATAAATATGCCGATACGCCAATACACATTCAGGTAAAAGAAACAAAGCAATATTTGATTTTGGAAATAGAAGATGAAGGGGGCGGGGTTGCGAATGAGGAATTGGCGTGGTTAAAGGAAAAATTTCGCCGCGGCGCTAACAGTGAGCATATCGAGGGAGCCGGTCTGGGACTTTATGTGAGTGATACGATCATGAAGGAAATGAAGGGAGAACTGATTGTGGAAAACGGCATTCATGGCTTAAAGGTGAGTGTGAAAATTGCCTATAGCGGTAAGATTTAAGAAATATTTAAGGATTCCCTAAAGAAGTAATTCATGTATTCCATTAAAATAAAACGTGATAAAGGAGGTCCTGTATGAAAAAAATATTGATGAAAACGGATCGTTTAAGCAAGTCCTTCTCCAGTGGCGGGACGATGCAACACGTTTTGAAAAACATTGATTTGGAATTGTATGAAGGGGATTTTACGGTGATTATGGGAGCCAGCGGCGCAGGAAAATCGACCTTGCTATATGCGCTGTCGGGCATGGATACCCCCACTTTGGGAACGCTGATGTTTGCGGATCAGGAAATATCGGCAATGAGCCAGGATGAGTTGGCGGTGTTTCGCCGTTCTCACTGCGGCTTTGTCTTCCAGCAGATTTATTTGATTGACTCGATGTCGGTGATGGACAATATTATGGCGGCCGGACTTTTGCTGACCAAAAACAAAAAGGCTGTCAGCGCCAAGGCAAAGGAATTATTAGCGGCAGTGGGAATATCGAGTGCAGCACAAAAGAAGTTTCCTACGCAGCTATCGGGTGGTGAAGCACAGCGCGTCGGCATTGTGCGCGCCCTGATCAATCAGCCTGATGTGCTGTTTGCGGATGAGCCGACCGGAGCGTTGAACTCGCAAACGTCCTTGGATGTATTAAACTTGTTAACGCAGTTTCATGAACAAGGACAAAGCGTGATTATGGTCACACACGATCTTCGCTCTGCGCTGCGCGGCAATCGCATCTTGTATTTGAAAGACGGCGTGATTTTGGGTGAATGCGACTTGGGCTTTTATACGCCGCAGGATCATGAGCGCCATGAGAGACTTTCTGCCTTTTTAACGCAGATGGGGTGGTAATATGAAACGGTCTTTTTTGATTGCGGCTGCCCGCTTTCATCGCGCAAAGGGTCAAAACTTTACCGTAATTGTTTTACTGCTGTTGGCCGCCTGCATGTTAAATCTGTGGCTGATGCTGGGAATGGATTATAAACAGAATTTTGATCGTATTCATGATCAGCTGAACGGAGAAGACGTATTATTGGCAGTCGATGGAAAAAGCGAAGAAATGCTGGATGATTTGACACGGATTCTGAATCATGATCAGCGTGTGGATACCTATACTACGGCCGATGCCTTGCATATGTTCGGTATATTTGATTATAACGGCGGAGAAACGAATACGGAAATGATCTTTCTGACAAAGAAGGCCGCATTATCACGTTCCATCGGTCAAATTGAAATGATCGAAGCAAGTGAGGGCAGCGGCATTTATATGCCGGTTATCTATCGCTCGGACGATATTGCGGTGGGCAAGGAAATTACCATTACTATCGGCTCTCATCCGATGACCTATACAATCCGCGGCTTTTTCAACAGTCCGATGGCTGGATCGCATAATTGCGGGATCGTGGAAATGCTGCTGAGCGAGGATGCTTATCAAGAGCTGGAAACGCTTGGCTATGCCCCAAAGGCTACTTTATACGGAGTGCGGCTGTTTGATCATTTTGATAGTGAAAGCGTGGAAGCGATGCTGAAAAATACGATTTCTGAACAATATCCTACGATGCGCATGAGCAGTACCTCGTATGAGCTTGTCATTCAATCACGCTATATATCACAAATGATCAGCTCGGCAATTGTCAGTGCAACGGCGTTTTTCGTGCTGGTAATCGCACTGGTTGTCATTTCATCGAATATCATCAATGATATTCAGGAACATATGGATGAATTAGGCACCTTGAAAGCAATCGGCTATACGAGCCGTCAACTCATCGCTACCTTGTTCATGCAGTATGGGGGCAGTACGTGTATTGTGGCTTTAATCGGCGCAATCAGCACCTATGGCTTGTTTCCCTTGCTCAATGCGATGATGGAAGCGCAAACCGGGATTCCCTATGCCGTGCACTTTTTACCATTGCCTATGATGATAACCTTGATGGTATTGGTGGGAAGCGTTATATTGGTGGTCTGGCTGTCAGCTCGCCGAATCCGTCGTATTGAGCCAATTGTGGCGCTGCGTCAGGGCATTGCGACGCATAATTTTAAGCGCAATTTAATCCCGCTGGATCATACCCGAGCCTCCTTAAATATGGCATTGGCATTGAAAACGACACTTTCACAAAGAAAGTACAATGTGACAATTGCGATTACGATGCTGGCGCTATCACTGGTGGTGGTATTCTCCGGCATGATGTGGCGAAACATCATATCTGATACTCAGCCCTTTATCAAGCTGATTGCCGGTGAATCGGCGGATAGCTGTATTAATGTCAATATTTCTTCGGAGGAAGAATTTTATCAAGATATGAGTAAGGATCCTCGGGTGGAAAAAATATATTTATATCATACAGCTGATGTACGCCATACGGACAAGGTAACTTTGATGGCAACGCTCGGTGATGATTTTTCCAAGGTGAATAATCCGGATGTGATTATCGAAGGACGCTTTCCGCAATTTGATAATGAGATTGCGATTGCCGTAAAATATGCCAAGGAAACAGGATTGAAAGTCGGCAATGAGATTACGATTACGATAAACGGCAAACAAGCGACCTATATTATAACGGGCTTGACCCAACTCAGTAATAATCTGGGCAAGGATTGCTTAATGACTCGTTCCGGATATGAAAAATTGGGCAAATTGACGAATCTGAGCTATTATCTCAATATCCGTGATGATACGGATGTGGACGCTTTTCATGAAGAGCTTAAGGAGCATTACGGCACGCAAATCAACGGGGCGCTTAATATCGATTCGGTAATAAGCAGTTCAACGAAGATTTATGTTTCTTTGATGACGATGATTGTCATCGTCATACTGGTGCTGAGCAGTTTGATTATTACCTTTGTATTGTATCTGTTAGTGCGCACGATGTTAAATCGTCAAAAACGTACCTATGGCATTATGAAGGCACTTGGCTATACGAGCAGGCAGCTGATCTTTCAAAATGCGATGACGCTGATGCCTTCGCTGATTCTTTCCACCATCATCGGTGTTAGTATATGCTGCGTGATCATCAATCCGCTGACTTCCCTGTTTCTCAGCGGTATCGGTATCGTAAAATGCAAATTCATTGTGCCAATCGGTTTTATCAGCGTTACCGCGGTTTTCCTTGTGCTGTTCGCGTTTATCATCGCCTGTCTGTTGTCAAGGAAAATTACTAAAATTGCGCCGCGCTCTATGCTCAATCAGGAATAGGCTGCATCATGATAAATGAAAGCAGATTAGACATTGAATTAAAAAGCAGATTTCTGTTTCATAAGGATTGATTTCAGATCATGAGATCAATTCTTTTTTCATAGTGCTCGAGGAGAAATGCACATAGCAGTTTCTGATGTGATGAATTTATGAATTCGGAATAAAAGCGCTGGATAAAAACACTGCGTTATGAATAAAAATGACGTTAAAAAGGGGCGCAAACAGACATTATTATTGTTTTGAAGGGCGATTCATGGTATGATGATGAATAGAAAAGAGGTAGTGCGAATGAATTTAAAAATAGAAAATTGGAAGCTGATTGCGCTTTCAGCGTTTTACTTTATTTTTGCGATCATATCCTATAGTGTACCAGCCAATGAGTTTTTGAGTTTCTTTCGCATTGCCGGTTTGGTGATTGCGGTAGCCGGCGCCTTGCAGATATTGATCTATTTTTTAAAAAAGGATTATATGAAACCGCAGGATTTTTCTTTTTCATTGGGACTGTTATTGATTTTTGCCGGTTTGGTTGTCAGCGCCAAGGCGGATTTTATCGTATTGAACTATCGCCCTGTCATTGCGGTTGCGGTTGTGTTAGACAGCATATTGCGCTTACAGTACAGTATGAATTTACTGCGGGTGAATGATTCCCAGTGGAAACTGAATATGATCATGGCGTTATTGCCGGCCATCTTTGGAGTGATTGTCGTTTTAGTCGATCTTGGAGGCATGATGGAAAACGGTTTCAGCTTTCTGTTGATTCTTGATGGAATTGCCAATATTTATACGGTATTGTATTACAAGCGTTTCATTCGCCGCAGTGAAAAGCAGTTTCATGAAACGGGTGCTATGAATGATGACCATGATATTGTCGTGAGGGATCGTTAAGCTTAATGACAGGTCGTATTTTATCATTAAGCGTTTGATTAAAATACGTGTGAAAGGATAGAAGGAGAGGGAAGTATGAGTAGGACAAAGAATGAGGATGGGTTGATTCGAAGGGATTCGTTTACTCGTTTGTGGAAACGCAACACAGCGGCTTATCGTCAATACCGCTTCCACCGCAGCTTTGTTAGTGAATTTGATCGGCGAAACCGTTATCTAAAGGGATTGATTCACGCTAAGGGTTGGTTTCAAATTCAACAGCCGTTTTATTGCCGCTATGGCAGTCACATCAGCGTTGGCCGTAATTTCACATGCGGGCATGGGGCAATTTTTGAGGATGAAGGATTGATTACAATCGGTGATCATGTGGAGATGGGAAACGCAGTTCGTTTGATTACAACGCGCTTGCTCAAGGATCCCCAGCTGCGTCAGAAGCATCGAGAAAGCATCGCAAATATTGTGGTTGAGGATCATGTATGGATCGGCAATGACGTAACGATTTTGCCCGGTGTGACGATTGGCGCTTATGCGATCGTTCACGATGGCAGTGTTGTCAGTGACGATGTAGAGCGCGGTGGGGTAGTTGCCGGTAATCCGGCCGCAAGTCGTGAGGCGGAAAGTGAATTGTTAAAGGCTTTGATTGCCGATGCCGACGATGAAACAAAGCCCGGTTTCTGGAATAAAACCATGTCACGTCTGGATATGGAAAAGGTGGATCGGGCCATCCAATGGACAGCCTTTGCGATCGGCGCTTATTATGCTTGGCATACGGCAAGTGATCTAATAAAAAAGAAGGCGCTGATTGAGGAAAAAAAGAATAAGGTTGAAAAGCTGTTGCCGATGTTTAAAAAGGCATTAAAAAAACCAAAACGTCATGTTTATTTACTGACGGGAAAGCGTTGAGGAAATTACAATGGATTATGCAAAAGAATCACTGCGTTTACATCGTGAATGGAAGGGCAAGCTGTCAAGCAAAGTTAAAATGAAAATAGAAACCCGTGATGATCTCTCACTGGCATATACACCCGGTGTGGCTCAACCCTGCCTGGAAATTCAAAGGGATCCCAAGCAGTCTTATGAGCTAACCGGACGGGGAAACTGCGTTGCGGTTGTGACCGATGGTACAGCGGTATTAGGATTGGGAGATATTGGTCCGGAAGCGGGAATGCCGGTTATGGAAGGAAAATGTGTGTTATTTAAGGAATTCGGTGACATTGATGCAATTCCTTTGTGTATTCGCAGTAAGAACAGCGATGAAATCGTAAACATCATTGCGGCGTTGGCAGGCAGCTTTGGCGGTATAAACTTAGAGGATATTGCGGCACCGCGCTGCTTTGAAATTGAAACGAAGCTGAAAGAGCGCTGTGATATTCCGGTATTTCATGATGATCAGCATGGGACGGCGATCGTTGTCGCGGCAGCCTTGATCAATGCGGTAAAGGTAAGCGGCAAGAAAATGGGTGAATTGAAAATCGTCATTAACGGCGCCGGTTCTGCGGGTATCGCGATTGCCCAATTATTGGCGCGGATGGAATTTGGCAATATCGTGTTATGCGATCGTTTTGGCATATTGGACGAGAATGATGCACGGCTAAATGAAGCGCAACGGGATATGGCAAAAGCGACAAATGCGCAAAAGGAACGGGGAACTTTGCGAGATGCGCTGCGACAGGCAGATGTATTTATCGGCGTATCAGCCCCGAATGTAGTGGACAAAGGTATGGTCGCATCCATGGCAGATCATGCGATCGTATTCCCGATGGCCAATCCAACGCCGGAGATTATGCCGGAGGATGCCAAGCAAGCCGGCGCTTATATCGTCGGAACGGGAAGAAGCGATTATCCCAATCAAATTAATAACGTCCTTGCGTTTCCGGGAATTTTCCGCGGCGCACTGGATGTTCGTGCATCCGATATTAATGAAGCGATGGAGGTTGCGGCAGCGAAGGCATTGGCATCGCTAGTCAGCGATGAAGAACGCAGTGTCGACTACATCATTCCCAGCGCACTCAATCGTGATGTCGCGAAGGTCATTGCCAAGGCAGTAGGAGAAGCAGCGATCGCGACTGGCGTTGCGCGTATTCAATCATCTTGAGCCGATCGAAACGATCGGTTTTCTTATGCCAATGCGGAAAGACCAATGGGGTTCTTTTCGGATCGGCGGTTTTATAATTGATATAATTCTGCCGCTGTGTAATCATCCGTCAATTCACTATAGCATAAAAAAGATCAAAATTGAGGAAACGGATGAAGCAAACCTAATTCATATTGATCGGATAAATTTATCTCCAATGAAACTACAGCACTATTCTGTCTGCCCGCCTGTTAGTGGCGCATCATCAATAACAACACAGCAGGTGCAATGTTTTTATCCAAACTGAGAGTAGATTTTCTTCTGTTCTGGTATAATATACATAAATATTATTGCACTGACCGGCACATGATTCATGGGGACTGCAAGCCAGCCTTTATGATACATATTATCCAAACTGTGCGGTAATAATATAGAAAAGTATTAAGAATGTCGTTGAAAGAGAGGAAATTGGTATGTGGCAGATTCCATTTTTTGCTTTTATCGGTGCTTTGTGCATATTTGCAGGGATTATGTTCTGGGAATCCAGGACTCTTTGGAGTGGGGTTTCATTCTTTTGGATGATGGCATCCCTCGCTATTTTACTCTTGTTTATCATAGGGCAATACTCAGAATGGCTGTTCAGAAGTAATGTGATAACCGGAATTTTTGTTTTTGTATTTCTTGTTGTGGCTATCTTTATGCTCGCATTTCCACTCATTGCCATCATCACATTTTTTATCGAAGGGATTAAAATAATCCGCCATGAAGGACTGCGGCCGGCTAATTTGCTTTCCATGCTATTTTCAATTTTATTATGTTCCTATGTAGTCATCTGGCCCATGATGGGGGGACTGGGAAAGGGCACGTTCAGTACGGTGCTTTATGTGATCATCAGTTTTTCAGCATTATATATGTTGGCATTGCTGGTGATATATGCTTTCTCTGCCATCCTTAATCTCATTCATCTGAGAAAGCGCAGGAATGCGGATTATATTGTTGTGCTCGGGTGCGGTGTGATGGGGGATCGGGTAACACCGTTGCTGGCAGCCCGTATTGATAAAGGAATTGAATTGCTGAAATACAATCCAAATGCTGTGCTAATTATGTCCGGGGGACAGGGCCCGGGAGAAGATGCTTCTGAAAGCGAGGTTATGGCTGACTATGCAATGCAAAAAGGCGTAGATGCCACCAAAATCATATTGGAACGGAAATCTGTATCAACAGAAGAAAACCTGCTGTTTTCCAGGGAACTGATGGAAAAAGAGAATCCACGCATTGTCCTTGTCACAACCGCCTATCATGTATTCAGGGCATTGATCATTGCAAAACAGCAAAAGATAAGGTGTGTGGGATTTGGAGCAAAAACCAAGTGGTATTTTACGCTGAATGCCCTGATCCGCGAATTTGCAGGGTATTTGCGCTTAAGTTGGAAAATTCACGCCCTTATACTTGGCATTGCGGCAGCGATCACTGCGATAGTGATAATGATATAATCATTTGAACTGTTTAATGAATGGCGCCGGCCGCTGATCAGCCGTGATTTTGATGCAGATAACGCTGGTGACGGTGAGATGTTATCCTCATCAAATAGATGGAAATCATCAGAGTCATCATCCAAGAGAAATAAAGCGAACCTCCTTTGTTTTATCGGTAAAGAGTGTAGAGAAAGGATAGAGTGTATGGAAGATGCCATACTGATATTGGAAAAGAAGCTTTTTCAGCTTCCCTATATGAATGATCGCAGCTGGTTAGACGGAGTCATTCATGATCATTTTCGAGAATGTGGAAAATCTGGAAAGATTTATGATAAAAAGACTGTCATTGCATTCTTAACGGACTGTGTAGAAGATCGTGAAATTGTTATTTATAACTATGAGTGTACGTCAATCGATATCAACACATACTTAATTCACTACATCACAAAGGAGCATAAGCAGCTGTACTATCGTACCTCACTATGGGTTATGCAGGATTGCTTAAAGCTCTTGTTTCATCAAGCATCGTTAATAACAAAAGCAGATCTGCCATTAACAATTTTCTGATCAGTTTGTATATGATTAAAGCGACAATTGTTAGATGTGTCATGAAACAGGGTTATTTGTTTCCTTATCACGAGATGGCCATCGCTCATATTCGTACTGTGATGTGTTTGTGGTATAATAAGATCATGGTATAACCGAGGTGATGCACTTGAAAAAGATATTAATCGTGGAAGATGATATGAGTATACATCAGTTCATCGAAGAGCTGTTAAAGCAAAATCATTATTTAACTTATCATGCCTATTCCGGTAGTGAAGCGATGCTGCTGCTGAAAAACGCAAAGTATGACTGTATCCTATTGGATTTAATGTTGCCTGCCATCCATGGTGAAGAAATTATCAAGGAAGTCAAGGATATACCCATTATCGTATTGAGCGCGAAGTCCGGCTCTGAGGACAAAGTAAATTGTCTGTTATCTGGCGCGAGTGATTATATGACCAAGCCTTTTGATGCGAATGAGCTATTGGCAAGAATTGAAGTGCAGTTAAGAAAGCGCAGTCTTCATGATAAAGCGGATACATTGAAATATAAGGACTTGGAATTGCTTAACGACCATCGCACGTTGCTTGTGAATCATAAGAAAATCAGTTTGACGAAAACGGAATATGCGATTTGTAAGCAGTTGATGGCAAATCCCAAACAAGTCATAACCAAAAATAAATTGTTGGATTGTATTTCAATGGATACTGAGGATTGTGATGAAAATTCCTTAAAGGTACATATCAGCCATATTCGTAAAAAAATGAAAAGGGTAAGTGAGGAAGCGTATATTGAATCCGTATGGGGAATCGGTTTTAAAATGAAGGACTAAAATCTTTACGAAATCTTAACTTATTCTTAACCGTTTTCTTAACCTTTTTCTTTTATACTGGTTGAGAAAGGAGCAATATTATGGAAATGGTATTGGAAATTAAGGATTTAGAAAAGCAGTATAAGAATTTTAAAGCCTTAAATCATTTGAATCTTCATATTGAAAAAGGGGCGATCTATGGACTGATCGGAAAAAACGGAGCCGGCAAAACGACGCTGATCCGTATTCTTTGCGGTCTGCAGAAGCCAAACAGCGGTGCTTATAAAATATATGGGGTCGCTCATGACTGCGCTTTGATGAGCAGTGTCAGAAAAAGAATGGGAGCGATTATCGAAACTCCGGCAATTTATGGAGAGATGAGTGCTAAGGATAATCTCATCGTGCAGTATCAAATCGTGGGAAATCCGAGTTTGGATGGTATCGATGAGTTGTTAAAGCTGGTAGGTTTAGCGAATACGGGAAAGAAAAAGGCAAAGGACTTTTCGTTAGGGATGAGGCAAAGACTGGCAATTGCGCTGGCACTTGCCGGCAACCCGGACTTTTTAATTTTGGATGAGCCGATTAACGGTCTTGATCCTCAGGGCATTATTGAAATGAGAGAGCTGATTTTAAAGCTGAATCAAGAGCGCGGCATGACGGTTTTGATCAGCAGCCATTATTTGGATGAATTGGCAAAAATAGCGACACACTACGGATTTTTGGATAACGGAACTATGATCAAGGAAATAAGCAGCGACAAGCTGATGAAAAAGCTGGAACATAAAATATCTTTAAAGACTTCTGATCTGCCGTCATTGACCGCCTATTTTGAAGAGCATAAAATTGATTATGAGGTCATGGATGATCAAAGTGTCAATGTGTATGGAAAGCATAGCCTTGCTCAGTTTATGAATGAGCTTTCCCATCATCATTTCATCATTGATGAAATCCATGAACAAAAGGAATCACTGGAGAATTATTATATGAATTTGATGGGAGGATCTGAACATGATTAATTTGTTACATGCCGGGTTGACCCGATTAAGAAAAAATAAATTGTTTTGGCTGTTGATGCTGTTCAGTATTTTGGTTGCCTTATTTATGATTTATACGCAATATCGCAATATGAATCAATATGGAACGGTGATTGAAGTAGAACAGCTGATTATGAATTACGGTACCATGACAGGAATCGTGATTGCGACATTTGCGAGTCTGTTTTTGGGAAGTGAGTACGGGGAGGGTACGATAAGAAATAAGCTGTGCATCGGTCATAAGCGCATGCATATTTATTTCGCTAATTTATTCATCGTTGTACTGTGCGGCTTGTGTTCCTTTGCGGTATTCACGGCGGTAGTGTTGGCATTGGGAATCCCGTTATTCGGTGGCATTACCATTTCAATGGAAACACTGTTATTAATCATTTTGGGCATCGCTTTGATCATTCTTGCTTATTCTGCGATCTTTACCTTAATTGCGATGATCGTTGTTAGTAAAGCGGTGGCGGCCGTCGCCTGCATCTTGTTGGCATTTGCTCTTTTCGGTGCGGCCTTGACCTGTCTAAGGATTTTGGATGAACCGCAAAACATTCAATCTGCGACAATCACTGACGGCGCTTATGGAATCGAGACAATTCCCAATCCCAAATACCCCAGCGAATTAAAAAAGCAGGTATGTCAAACCTTATTGGACATGAATCCGGCCGGACAGGCAGTTCAAATTTCCGGCAGAGCAGCGGTTGATTTTACGATTCTTTCGCTATATTCCAGTGGTATTTTCATCGTATTTACCGCGGTGGGATGCGTATTGTTTCAACATAAAGAAATAAGATAGAAGGTGATGGTATGAGTGTCTGGTTTTATCTTTTTATCGGCTTATGCGCTCTTGTATTATGCCTCATGATAAAAATCTTTCTAATGAAAAGAGAAATTATAAATATTCTCGCATCATTGGCAGTTATTTTAAAATCAGATACCAATCAACTCATCACCGTTCAAACCAATGATCATGAATTGAAGCAGCTTGCGGATTCCCTAAATAAAAGCTTAAGGGATTTGCGCACGATTAAGCTGGAGTATGAAAACGGCAATCAGCAATTAAAGGCTTCCATCACCAATATTTCACATGATTTAAGAACACCACTTACCGCAATCAGAGGTTATCTTGATTTCTGGGATAAGGAAGCGCTGAATGAGAAACAACGTCAATACTGGAAAATTATTGATCAAAAAGTGAAGGATTTAACGACGCTTACCGAACAGCTTTTTGATTTCTCAAAGAGTGTTGATACGCAAAATGAAATGACGAAGCAGAATGTCTGCCTGAATCATATTTTGACGGATACCCTTGCCGGCTTCTATACCAGCTTACAACAAGCCGGCATCGAGCCGCAAATTGAAATCTGTGAAAAAAAGGTTTACCGCTTCAGCAATGAAAATATGTTGAAGCGCATCTTTGAAAATATGATTTCTAATGCATTAAAGTACAGCGAACATGATTTCCATGTGAAAATGGATGAAAGTGGAATCATCACATTTTCCAATTACACGAAAAAGCTGGATCAAACAAGCTTAGGGAAAATATTTGATCGCTATCAGACGTTGAATGATACTAAAAAAGCCAATGGCATCGGTTTATCCATTGCTAAGCAGCTGGTAGAATTATGCGATGGTGAAATACATGCGACTTATGAACATCAAATACTGACGATTACAATTGCCTTTTTATCAGAGAATCATATATAAATGATTCTGAATTCATCAATATCAGTATTCCCACAGCAGAATATATCAATGACAGAAAAAACGATCTTCATCCTTATGAAAATATTTGGTATTACATTCATCGGGGAAGTATGCCGGAGTTGAGTCATAAGGAAATGAATTGGGAAATGTATTATTCATCCTATGTAAAAACATACATTGATAAGGATATTCGACAAATCATCAATATCTCCAATGAATTGAAATTCATGAAATTTTTAACTTCATTAGCCGCAAGATGCGGTGAACTATTGAATTATTCTGCGGTTGCCAATGAAGTCGAGGTTGACGTAACGACGATCAAAAGCTGGATTTCAATTTTACAGACATCAGGTATTATATTTTTACTGAAACCTTATTCCAATAGCTTTCTTAAAAGAATGGTGAAGACGCCGAAGCTGTATTTTTTTGATAGTGGATTGGTATGTTATTTAACGCGATGGACAAGCTATGAGGCTTTACGAACAGGCGCAAAAGCCGGCAATATATTTGAAAACTTTATCATTTCTGAAATTATGAAAACGCATTTGAATCATGGCAGCACAATAAAATCATTATATTATTATCGTGATAAGGATAAAAAAAATTGATTTAATTATCGAGGAAAACAATACATTGTATCCGATTGAAATTAAAATGACAGGGAATCCGAAAGCAGCTATGGCAAAGAATTTTGATCTGCTAAACAAGATCAAAGATAAAGAAAAGGGTATAGGTATCATTCTTTGCCAATATGATCGAAAGACTTATCTAAAAGAGAATCTCATCGCTTTACCGATAGAATATATATAATGGATGGAAACGGAAAGAAAAAATATAAACCCAATCGGCATAGTAACGATTGGGCTTTTCATTGTTTATTTTGGTTTATTAAAAGGCTTATACCATGGCATCCGGTACTACCAACTCGTCAAATTGTTCTGCGCTTAAAAATCCCAATGCGATACAGGATTCCTTGAGTGAGCACTGATCACGATAGGCTTTCTTAGCGACCTGCGCTGCTTTTTCATAGCCGATATGCGGGTTTAATGCGGTCACAAGCATCAGAGATTGATGGAGGTAGGAATCCATTGTTTCCTGATTGGCCTTGATACCGGATACACAATGGATGCGGAAGGAACGCAGACCATCCGCAAGCAACCGTGTGGATTGCAGGAAATTGTGAATGATGACCGGCATAAAGACGTTTAATTCAAAATTGCCTTGACTGGCTGCCATGGCGATGGCGGTGTCGTTGCCCATGACTTGTACGGCGATCATGGTGATGGCTTCACATTGAGTCGGATTGACCTTTCCCGGCATAATGGAGGAACCGGGTTCATTGGCAGGGATGGCGATTTCACCTAAGCCGCAGCGCGGACCACTTGCCAGCCAGCGAATATCATTGGCGATTTTCATCAAATTGGCCGCTAACGCTTTACATGCTCCATGCACAAAAGTGATATCGTCTTTGGCGGATAAAGCGTGAAAATAATTGGGATCGCTGTGGTATTCACTGTCTAGCTGTTCGCTTAATGCTTGGCAGACGAGCTTGCCAAAGTCCTTTGGGGCATTTAATCCCGTACCTACCGCAGTAGCTCCGATCGCTAATTTACGAATGGATGTCATGGCCTGAATAAGCATATCGCGATTGTTTTCCAGCATAGCGCGCCAGCCGCTGATCTCCTGGGAAAAACGCAGCGGCGTCGCATCCTGTAGGTGGGTGCGTCCGATTTTAATCTTGTCTTCATTTTGTGCTTCCAGCTCGCGCATTACCGCGATCATCTCATCCAGCTGCGGCAACAGCTGATGGTTTAGTGCGGTAACGGCTGCGATATGCATGGCGCTGGGAAAGGTATCATTTGAGCTTTGCGAATGATTGACATCATCATTGGGATGAAGAAGCCGGCTACCCGCAATTTCATTGCCGCGATTGGCAATCACTTCATTGACATTCATGTTGCTTTGGGTGCCGCTGCCCGTTTGCCATACCGCAAGCGGGAAATGATCATCCAGCTTATGTGCGAGTATTTCATCACAAACCTGCACGATGAGCTCTGCCTTTTCATGACTGATTTCATTTAATGAGCCATTGACCTTGGCACAGGCTTTTTTTAAATGTGCGAACGCTTCGATAACTTCAAAGGGGATCTTCTCCTGACCGATCCTAAAATGCTCAAGACTGCGCTGAGTTTGAGCCCCCCAATACTTGTCTATCGCAACGGCAATCTCCCCCATAGCGTCATGTTCCATTCTTGTTTTCATAATGTTCTCCTTCATCATATGTGGTAAAAAACAAAGAGATTTGCAGGCGTCGATTACTCTACTGACGCAAACAAATCTTCATATATTTGAGTTAATTCCTTGATTTCTTCATTTGTCATTTTCCGCTCATGTGCATCGTGATCATCAACGGTTCCGGTATGATAAGCGCGTACCTCTCCTTCGCTAATCGCAACGACAAAGGGTACATATAAATGCGGCTTTCCCTCATCGTCAAGCTCCAGCTTGTCTCCTAAACGGCTTTCAATTTTTTTACATTCCTCACCCGTAGAGGTTTCCGCCTTTTTATCAACGTAATAGATCGATGTATTGTGTTCCTTGGCAATCTCATTTAAGATGGGTACTGCCTCAATACACCAAGGACATGTGGAATAGCCAAAGTAATAAATTCCGGTCGCATTCGCATCCAGCTTTAACAGAAAATCACTCATTTGTGTTTTCACAAATTGGTGTTCTTCCTCCATAAAGCCTTCATAGGCGCTCATATCTGCCAGCTTGCCGGTGTCGCAAATCTGACTGTCGTCACAGCCCTTGGGATCATTATTACTTGACTGCTCTGCCTGCTTGGTGCAGGCGCATAGTGCTGTTAAGGCTAAAACACAAAGAAGAATGTTTTTTTTCATTACGATACTTCCTTTCAGCTTAAGTATTACATTAGCAATTAACAATAGTTTAACAAAAAAATAACTGATACACAAGATGAAACTTGACAGGGTTCTATTAAGCTATGGTGAAAAGGGGAGGTTTTATTGTAAAAGTCAATCCCTTAACAAAACGCTACGGCACATAACGGCATATAAACCCAATGTCATAAATTAGTATAAAATCATTAAAATCACGAAATGACTTCATGGAATTATGATACAATAGGTATGCCACTATGTGGCAGGAGGTAAGGCATATGCCACCTCAAATACATACCACCGATAAGGTTAACATGGCAGAACGTACTCAAGTAAGTGCATTATTATGGTTCTTTCTTTTCGATGTATGCGAAATTTTTGACGCTTGTCGTCTTACTTCTGATTATCAGAGAATTAAAGAAATAACATAGTGACACCACGAACGGATATGTAAAAAAGGAAAATGTTGGCGCATCTTCCTTTTCTGTTTGTAGGCACGTTACCGTGCTTTACTTTGTTCATTGTTATCATACGTAATAAAGCGAAAGAAATCAAGACTTTTTAAAAATCCGTAACAACGCAGACCTTTTTGAAAATTCGTAACAAGGTAAAGTGAAAAGCGAATAAATATTGTTATTGCTAAATAAATGCAATATAATAAATCCAAAGTAAATCGGTATTTGGAGAGGTGCAGAATGGATAAAAAAGGTGAGTATACCCGTTGCGACGAATGTGGAAGCAAATTTCTAAAATCAAGTTCCAAAATGATGGCACTATGTCCAGAATGTTCTCATATCCTGTATGGCTATCCGAATTGTGATCATGTTTTCAAAAATGGCAAATGTATCTATTGTCATTGGGATGGGAGTCGAAGTGACTATATAAAACGGCTGTTGAATGATGACGAAACATAAATTCCTGTTGTAGAATTTGCCACAGTTAAACCGAATAACAGCTACCCATAAAAAATAGCACAATAAAACAAGAGTCATTACATTCTCTTGTTTTATTTTTAAGTGATCTTATGATTGATGAGCCTTGATATAATTCAATGTTCCTCCTGCCAACAGGGTATCAATATCCAGCTTGGATAAGCTGTGTGTACATTCAAATTGTGTATTCGTTGTGAGATTTTCCACGACGATCGACTGATTAGGCTGTAAGGCATGGGTGTTGCGAATGATCAAGATATCTTCCTCATGAATATGATCGTAATCATCTTCTTTTACAAAGCATAACGGCAAAATGCCGAAGTTGATTAAATTGGCAAGATGAATACGGGCAAAGCTTTTGGCAATTATGGCCTTGATACCTAAATACATCGGTGCCAGCGCCGCATGTTCACGTGATGAACCCTGTCCATAGTTACTGCCTGCGACGATGATGCCGCCGCCCTTTTCCTTGCACAAATCCGCAAAATTGGCTTTGACATCGCGGAATACAAAGGTGGAAATCTTTTCGATGTTGGAGCGATAAGGCAGTACCTTGGCTCCGGCAGGCATGATATGATCGGTAGTGATGTTGTCCTCTACCTTTAAAATGACCTGCTTTTCAATCGTATCACTCATCGCTGAATTGCTTGGCAGCGGCTTGATATTGGGACCGCGCATTACTTCTACCGCTTGTGCCGTTTCAGGATTTGGCTTAATGATACAGCGATCATCAATTAAGAAATGCTCAGGCTCCTTGGGCAATTCATAATTCGCATCGCGAGGATCAGTGATGACACCGTTAATGGCGCTGATCGCTGCGGTTTCCGGAGATACCAGACAAACGCGTGCGCTTAAGGTGCCGCTGCGTCCATAGAAGTTGCGATTAAAGGTACGCAGAGACAAGGCGTCCGTACAAGGAGACTGTCCCATACCGATACAGGGACCGCATGTGCTTTCAAGAATTCGCGCACCCGCTGCGATCATATCGGCAAGTGCACCGTTGCGGGCAATCATATTCAACACCTGTTTGGATCCGGGTGAAATACAAAGGGAGACATTTTCCTTGATCACCTGTCCCTTAAGAATCGCAGCTACGCTCATCATATCCATATAGGAGGAATTGGTACAGCTGCCGATTGCACACTGATCAACCTTCATGCCGGCGACTTCCCGAACCGTCTTGATATTGTCAGGACTGTGGGGCATCGCAATCATCGGCTCTAATGTATTCAAATCAATCGTATAGCTTTCATCGTAGATCGCATCGTCATCGGCGCTTAACGCCACAAAATCATTTTCGCGATCCTGCATTTTTAAAAAGCGTTTGGTTACTTCATCGCTGGGGAAGATCGAAGTCGTTGCGCCCAGTTCCGCACCCATATTGGTAATGGTGGCACGCTGTGGAATACTCAGTGTTTTTACACCCTCACCACAGTATTCAATCACCTTGCCCACACCGCCTTTGACCGTAAGCATAGACAATAGCTTTAAAATAATATCCTTGGAGGATACACCCTTTTGAAGCTTGCCGATCAGTTCAACCTTTACTACCTTGGGCATTGTTAAGTGAAAGGGTCTTCCGGCCATTGCACATGCGACGTCTAAACCCCCCGAGCCAATCGCCAAGGCGCCGATTCCTCCCGCTGTCGGGGTATGCGAATCACTTCCCAATAAGGTTTTACCCGGCTTGGCAAAGCGCTCTAAATGCACCTGATGGCAAATACCGTTACCGGCTCTAGAGAAATAAATGCCGTGCTTTGCCGCAACACTTTGTAAATAGCGGTGATCATCGGCATTTTCAAAGCCGCTTTGTAAGGTGTTATGATCAACATAGCTGACTGACAATTCCGTCTTTACTTGATCAATCCCCATCGCCTCTAACTGTAAATAGGCCATGGTACCGGTCGCATCCTGGGTTAATGTTTGATCGATGTGAATGGCAATGGGAGTTCCACGCTCCATGTCACCTTCTATACAATGAGCCTTCAGAATCTTTTCTGTCATGGTTGGCATATCGTTCATCCTCTCTTTACATTCGTATCATATGACAATTGCTTTACTTTTTTATCTTAAATATTATAACAGATAATGATAGAAAATTTCATATAATATTGAAAGATATGATATAATGGATGAAACAAAATGAAAGCAGGTGATGACATGGATCAAAATATTATGGATTTTTATCATAAAGGATCTGCGTTTACCGATATTCCCAACGAATATTTTAAACAATATGATATAAAAAAAGGATTGCGTAATGAGGATGGTACCGGGGTGCGTGTCGGCTTAACGAAAATTGCCGATGTTGTCGGCTATGCATATCAGGATGGCAAAAAGGTGGACGTGCCGGGCAGGCTTTATTATCGCGGCATTGAAATCAGTGACCTGATTCACGGTCGTTACGCACAGGATCATGTTTTCGCTTTTGAAGAAACGTGTTTTTTGTTGTTGTTTGGTTATCTTCCCACTGTCCATGAACTGGAGGATTTTATCAAGGTGCTTCAAAATCAATATGAGCTGCCGGATCAGTTTTTGGAAAATGTCATCCTGCAAATGCCGTCGGGTAATTTAATGAATCAGCTACAGCAGGCGGTATTGTCGCTATATGATTTTGATGAGAATGCCGATGATGTCAGCGTTGCGAATACGCTGCGCCAGGGTCTATCCATCATTGCCAAGCTGCCTTCCTTGTTATGCTATGCGTATCATTCGATGGCGCATCACTTTGAACGGGCGTCGCTGCACATTCATTATCCGCTACCTAATTATGGCATGGCGGAAAACATCCTGCATATGTTAAGAGCTGACAGCAGCTTTACTCCGCAGGAAGCGAAGATTTTGGATTTGATGCTTGTCTTGCATGCGGATCATGGCGGCGGAAACAATTCTACCTTTACCAATGTGGTCGTCGCTTCCACCGGTACGGATATATATTCTGCGGTGGCCGCATCAATTGGTTCACTGAAAGGGCCGCGCCATGGCGGTGCCAATTTACAGGTATGCAATATGATGAATGAGGTCATTGAAAAAATCGGTATGGATGCGGATGATGAAAGCATGCGTCAAATTCAAAGACAGCTTCTGCATAAGGAGTTATATGATCACAGCGGTTTGATTTACGGCATGGGTCATGCGATCTATACGAAATCCGATCCGCGCGCTGAGCTGTTGAAGGAACATTTGGCACAGCTGGCAAAGGAAAAAAATGAGGAACAGCGCTTGGCCTTTTATCGCCGCTTTGAAGCGAATGCCAAAGAGCTGATTCAGGCGGAAAAGGGCATCTGCGTCAGCGCCAATGTGGATTTTTACAGCGGCTTGGTTTATGAGCTTTTGCACATACCGCATGATTTGTTTACTCCGTTGTTTGTATGCTCACGTATGGTCGGATGGCTCGCTCACAATATTGAAAATAAATTATATGATGGCAGAATTATGAGACCTGCCACCAAATACGTAGGTAACCTACAGGAATATGTTCCGATAGAAAAGAGGTAATAATATGACGCAAAAAATAACGGTTTTAAAGGGAGATGGCATCGGTCCGGAAATCAGCGATGCGGTCATGAAGATTTTACAGGCATCCGGCAGTGATGTGGAATTTGAATGCTTTGAAGTCGGTGAAAATGCCGGCGACGGCGAACTCATCCCTGATGCGGCCTTTACATCGTTTGAACAAAATCGCATCATGTTAAAGGCGCCGATTACTACGCCGATCGGCAAGGGTTTTCGTTCATTAAACGTCATGTTGCGGAAACGCTATGATTTATATGCAAACATCCGTCCTGCGAAAGCGAATCCGGCGGTCGCGACCCCATTTTCCAATGTGGATATTGTGACGTTTCGGGAAAATACTGAGGATCTGTATATCGGTGAAGAAACACAGGTCGATGAAAATACTGTTCATGCGCTTAAGCTGATAACGCGCAAGGCGAGTGAGCGAATTATTCGCGATGCCTTTTACTATGCGCAAAGTCATCAGCGCAAAAAGGTAACGTGTGTGCATAAAGCAAATATTTTGAAGCTAAGCGATGGTATGTTTCTGGATATTTTCCATGAGATTGCCAAAGAATTTCCACATGTGGAAGCAGATGATAAGATCATCGATGCACTCTGTATGCGCCTAGTGATGAATCCCGGCGATTTTGACGTATTGGTCATGCCTAACCTGTATGGTGATATTGTCAGTGATTTAACCGCCGGATTAATTGGTGGATTAGGTTTATTGCCGTCAAGCAATATGGGCAAGGATTATGCGATGTTTGAAGCGGTTCACGGCAGTGCACCCGATATTGCCGGCAAGCATATAGCCAATCCTACGGCGTTATTGTGGTCGGCATGTATGATGCTGGAACATATGGGGCAAGTGGATTGTGCCAGACGTATCCGTAAAGCCGTCGATCACGTATTAATGCAGGGAACGCATTTAACGCCTGATTTACATGGTAACGCCTCTACCGAAGCATACCGTGATGCGATTATTGCGGCGTTATAAAGAATGATTATGGTCACCCTTGCCATACTAACGACAAGGAGGCGATACCATGATCACAAATATTATGCGGATCACATTAAACGTCAGTGATCAAAATGCGGCGCGTGAATTCTGGGTGGATAAGCTAGACTTTCAGGTGATGAATGATGTAAAGATGGATCAAAATCATTGGCTGGAAGTAGCGCCGCCCAACTGTTCTACGCGCTTTGTCCTATATGAAAAGAAGGCAGTTAAAACAAAACAACACGATGCGCCGGCGGTAATCTTATCCTGCACACATTTGGGAGATACACGAAAGACCTTAATGAAACGCGGCGTGGAGATGGAAGATATTATTACGATGCCATATGGACAGATGTGCGTTTTTTATGATCCTGATCACAATGCGTTTATGCTTAGAGAAGATAAAAACGGGTAACATGAATCCTGAGATTTCATTGAAGAACATTGATGAAACAATGATTCCATGTTAGAATAATGGAAGAAGGCAGGCGGGTAAATATGAAGCTACAAGAATCCGGTGAAGATTATTTAGAATCGATTTTAAAAATAGAACAGCAAAAGGAAACAGTGCGATCTGTGGATGTAGCCAATGATCTGCAAGTGTCCAAGCCCAGTGTCAGCCGTGCTATTCATGTGTTGGAGGAACAGGGCTTATTGACCATGGATGAAAGCTCACGTTTAATTTTGAGTGAAAAGGGTCGGGCGATTGCCGAGAAAATCTATGAGCGTCATCTTTTATTTACCAAGTTCTTTATCCAATTGGGTGTGGATGAAAGTGTAGCGGCGAAGGATGCCTGTCGTATGGAACACACGTTGAGCGATGAATCGTTTGCGGCATTGAAGACGTTTATTGAGACTCATATGAAGTAATAATGCGTAATCTTGACGGTTGCGCTTTTTTGTTGAAAGGTCTTATGCATGGTTACCATATAAAAGCTTAACTATTACCTTGAAACTTACGGTATGGTCTATATGATTCTTAACAGCCCATGCGCCTTTGGGAATATAGAATCGTTTCTGATCCTTAATTTACTGAAAATTTGGCATTTGCTGAAATTTAGTCCATCTATTAAAAGCAGTATGTGTCACGACAGGAAAAGAAAAAAGCGAAGCACAAAGGGCGGTAACAGGATAATGGAAAATCAAGAATGGAAATTACCTCTGAAAAAAAGTAAGAATACGGTAAAACTGGTTTCCTATATTTTGATGCACAGGTAATTTCCCTATTTGCAGAAATAAGCCCCATAATAAAGTTAGGGGGAATAGCTTGACATTCCCCCGCAGGGGATACCTTATACTTAATATTAGGAGGTAGAAAAAATGTATTTGATAAGCCAATTTTCAAAAATTTCAGGCTTGACGGTTAAGGCATTACGATATTATGACGAGCAAAATATCCTAAAACCGATGAAAAGAGAAAAAAAGCGGCCAGCAAATGGTCGCCTTTTATAACCATTTCATAAGGAATAGGTTCCATACTCCCTATGTGAATTTTCCCTTTTCTCAAAATATAAATAAGAAGAGCTTTTATTGATAAAAGCCAAATTTATGGAGGTTATACCAATTCATTATGTTTTGTTTTGATTTTACGTTCAGCAACATTAATATTTTCATTGCGAATTCTAAAGCACCTGAACCATTGGCAGTAATAATATTTGCGTCACAAACAGCTTGCTGCTCCAAAAAATTATGATCACCCTTATAATGCGGCGCTTGCGATTTCAAATATTCAAGGCTATTACCAGAATGCTTGACCTCATTTAAAAAACCGTTTTCTGCCATAAAGTTAACAGCGTTACAGATTGCTCCAACCGGAATGTGATTGCTGATTGCGTATTCCACTAAGGGTAGCACGTCATTGTTTTTTTGCTCTGTCCATGCGTTTCCACCTGCTAAAATCAAAAGACTGAAATCAGCGGGATAATCAGCTAAAGAATAATCAGGCAAAACGTGAAAACCGCCCATAGAGATTTTGGTTTTTTTATCAAGACTGATGGTTTTCACGACGTAGTCTGTTTCAGAGGAATTGAGTTCCGAGCACACAAAGGCAGGCTCCCAATCTGCATATCCATTGAAGATAAAAACTAGAATTTCTTTTTTCATTTTTATTACCACCTTTCGTAAATTATTATACAATACAAAAGGTGACAGCTAGTTTGTCACCCTTTATAAAAAACATTTACTTTTTTCACTCGATTTACTATGTCATTATAAAGCTCTGGCGGTGATATTACTCGAACCTTGTCCAACATTTCAAAAACCAAATTACTTATAGATGATAAATTCGAAGTATAAAAACATATTTGCCCCGTATCTAACTGACTGTCTATATTTGAAAAAAATGAAGCGTCTATTTTCTTGGTGAGTTCAAACTCATCTTTCACATCATACTCTAATATAACTTTGACAGATCCGTTTCGGCAATGCTTGGAAAAGAGGTCTTTTGCATATTCTCTTTCAAGATTAATGCTGGTTATCTTTTGTCGCTCAAAAATATCCGCTAACACTTCATGGGAAACGATACGCCTGAGTTTAAACAATCGAAAATCATTTCGCTTTCGGCAATAAGCGTATAGATACCAGTCAGATTGTTTAAAAATCAATTTATATGGTTCTACAATCCGTATCTCTCGTGAATTTTTTGATACATATTCAAGAGAAACACAATGATTGTTGCATATTGCCTTGTGCAATGAATCTGCTTTATCATGTGTAACGCTATCTTCAAACCATGCCGAAAAATCGATAGCAAATTCGCTTTGTGAAAATATATCGTCTTCTCTTTCAGGCATCAATTTTGCCATCAGATTATTAACAGAAATATCATTGTTGATACTTTTCAGCCCTTTTAAGGCTGTAAATATTTTACTTGTATCATCAGTTGATAAAATCTTTTTGTTTATTTTATATCCCTCAATGACAGAAATACCGCCACCGATCCCTGGATAAGAAATTATGGGTATACCGGCAAGGCTTAGTGTATCTAAATCACGAAAAATAGTCCTTTTAGAGACTTCAAAACGGTCTGCCAATTCTTGAACTGTTATTTTATCAACATCAGCTAGAACACAAAGCAAGCCGATTAAACGCTGTATCTTCATTTGTATTATACCTGACTTTCATGTTATTCGTTGTCCATTTTATCATACCATAACGAAATTTTCTATTGATACTTTAGCCCCTTGAAGATTATTTAAAGCATTACTATACTCTCTGTTGATTGTAACGTAAACAGGGAACATTGATAGAAGTATCCAATAAAGGAAACAGTAGTCAAAGAGCCAATAAACAAGTGAGCAATCACAGTTTATTGCCTCTGTTTCATTTGATAATTTTTTAAAGCAAACGTTTAACATATAAAAAACGGCGTTATGGGAAAGTATGCGATGCCCGAAAGAATAAACAAACACTCTCCAGACCTGTTTGAATTTTGAGGATATTATATGTTCTTTATATCCTATACAAGCTTTCGATATGGATAAAACCCTCTAAATAAGTGATAGTATAATAATTTTTATGAGCTTTACGAGAAAAAATAAATAATTTCGTATATAATAATAGAGAGAGGAGGGTGGATAGATGAAATCCTTTCGGATACAGACGGCTACCTTTTGGAAAGTGTTTTTTCAGGAAGAGAAAAGCCTGCGCCAATTACTGGATCAGGATGATCATCATGCATTGATCAAGCGCAGGATGAAACAACTGTTGGATATATGCATGAGTGATTGTGCTTTTTCCATATCAAAAACGGCAAATGGGCGCTATGAGCTGGTCTTGTCACCGCAAAAGGATAAGCTATTTATTCTCTATTTACGCTATTTAATTAATCAAGTGCCCAAGACGCTGTTGCACTTATGGGATTTCTATTATGCCAACCAGCCGTGGGAAGATCACAATAAGAAATTGACAATCCGCAATCAAGATCTCAGTCTTGCGGATATACAGGTTTATCCGACGATTAAAAAACGCAGTCTTTCGCTGGAAATTTATGCCGATGTTTTCCGCAATATGCGCAAGGAAGAACAGCTTCAAAAAATATATGAGCTTTTGGATGGTGCGATTGGTGAGATAGCGACGATGTATTGGATCACATCGATTCGTTTCTTAAAGAAACGAAAGAGCGGCGGTCTCCGTATGGATCAGCTTGATGATTTTATGAAAGAGACGATGAAAAAACAGCGCTGGATGAATGTGGATCATCCTTTTCAGGTTTACAGTGCTTATTCCATCATGCCTAAGCATCGTGATTTTCATCTTCGTAACGATGTATACAGCGGGATATCCAGTCAAACATCACTCATCAGTGAGATGAATCGTTATGATGATACGCATGTGCGATGGGGGGAAGCCAATGGGATCATTATTGGCTTTGTGTTTTATGAGCATATGCAGTTGAACAGTCAAAATCGCATTTCGGTTCGTGAAAATGTGGAGGAAAAGTTAAGCCATCGCTGTGAAGAAAAGCAGGTAGCGGAGAACATCGGGGCTGCCAACGGCTTGTTTTATACTTACTTGGATTATGTTGTGTATGATTGGGAGCTTTTTGTGACAATATTGAATGAAGTGATGGATGACGTCAATACGCATCTTTATGGCTTTCAGTATATGATTAGTGGTGAACAGCCGCTTTATACGGTAAACAATAAGCCAAGCGGCAAGGGTTAAGGTAGAGGTGAAATAGGATGAAAACCATCGCGATGAATGAAATCAAAGGAATTGAGGTTGGACAGGCACAGAATAAGCAGGGTGGAAGCGGCTGTACCGTGATCTTGTGCAAGGAAGGGTGCAGCGGCGGCGTGGATGTACGCGGCGGCGGTCCGGCTACGCGTGAAACGGATTTGTTAAATCCGATCAATATGGTGCAGCAGATTCATGCGGTGTGTCTCAGCGGCGGCAGTGCGTTTGGCTTGGATGCGGCCGGCGGGGTGATGCGCTATTTGGAGGAATGCGGATGCGGACACGATATGGGCTTTGTGAAGGTGCCGATTGTGTGCGGCGCCAGTCTGTTTGATTTGGGGGTTGGTGATCCGCGATGCCGGCCTGATGCTAAAATGGGTTATGAAGCGTGCCAAAATATCAATCAGAACATCGCAGAGGGCAATGTGGGAGCCGGTACCGGTGCCAGTGTAGGTAAATTCATGGGTAAGGAGCACGCGATGAAAAGCGGCTTAGGTACGTATGGCATTGAGTTGAATGGTCTTAAAGTAGCGGCAATCGTTGCGGTGAATGCATGCGGCAATGTGGTGGATGAGAACGGACATCAGCTAGCCGGTGTTTATCATGAGGGAAAAATCATGGCTACCGATAAGTTGATGCTGCAAATGTACGAGCAGCCGCTGCCGCAGGGGAACACCACCATCGGCTGTATCGTGACCAACGCCAAGCTGGATAAGGCGCAGTGCACCAAAGTGGCGGGAATTACCCACAATGCGTATGCCAAAGCCATTCAGCCGGTTCATACGATGAGCGATGGCGATACCGTCTTTGTCATGGCAACCGGTGAAGTCAGCGTGGCAGTGGATATTGTCGGCGTACTGGCAACCCAGTGTATGGAAAAAGCAATACGCCGTGCTGTTATGAAGGCGCACAGTGCTTACGGTCTCATGGCATGGTGTGATGTAAACAGTTAGTAAAATGGTAATAGCTAGGCATATAAAAAAGGCGGCATTTCGCCTTTTTTTATGGCTATGATTTCCTAAGCATAGATAGGTTTTCTGTTACAGGTCTTTCATCATACGTGTAGACATCAGACAGGACTCTCCGTTGATAAAATAGATGATTCGTTTTTTATTGTCAATTTCCTTTATATTATTTTTATTGATTAGAAATGAGCGATGACAGCGCACAAAATCATCGCTTAATGTACTGGCGATATCTTTTATCGTGGCAGAAAATTCAATCTGTCGCTTTTTTGCATGAAGGATGACTTTATGAATATGTCCGGAGGTTTCAAAAAAGAGGATGTCATCATAATCTACGCTGATCTTGCGTCCGCCTGTTTCTACTGTATATACCCTATGAGCTTTATTCGTTTGGAGGTGATATAACTCTATTGCCTTTAATAGGCATTCTTTGATTTTCACCTTCGCTTCCACCGGATTGTCTTTTAAGACAAAATCCATCGCTTCCACTCGATACTGGAACGTCATGTAGCTAAGCTCGGAATGCGCCGTTATGAAGATGATAAAGCCACGGGGATCAAGCAAGCGAATTTGTTGCGCGAGCATCATTCCGTTCATATCGCAATTCAGATCAATATCGAGAAAATAAATGCCGGTATTTTCACTTGTCTTAACCTTTTCCAATAATACATAGGGATCTTCTGTATCTAAAGCAAGCTGCATATCCAATTCTTCTATCATCACGGCATTTTGAATGGTTTGTACGATCATTTGCCGTTGTGCAGCATGATCCTCGCAAACAAAGATATTTAACATGTCGTCACTCCTTTCGTTTGGCAAGATTCATATGCTGGATGAAACTGCCGTTCTCCATCACTGTTTCCAGCATCACATTTTCATATGCGTTGATGATGTTATCGGCATTGGAAAGTCCGATTCCCTGATGTCCCGTCTTTGTGCTAAAGCCCTTCTGCTTTAGCTGATGCAGCATTTCTCCCTTATCCATATAACCATTGCGGATAATAATGGAAATACTATCCGTATTTTGAATGATATTTAATCCAATTTGAGGATGTTCTGTCGCTAACGCGGCTTCTATTGCATTGTCTAAAAAGATTCCCAGAATTCTGGCAAGGTCAATCGTGTCAATCCCAAAATCATCTACCGAATCGGGAATATCAATCGTAACATCAATTCCTGATTCATGGGCATAGATCATTTTAGCGGCAAGCAGGCTTTTGATTTCCACCACATTGATATTGCCAAGCTGATTCAGCTTATAATCGCCTTGATCGATCAGGTTTTTCGTCGGTAAGATTTTGTTTTCAAAGTATTCCTTCAATTCATCTCTATCGCCATTTTCGACATATCCATAAAGAGAAAGCAAAATGTTAATGTAATCATGCTTAAAGGAACGCAGTCCGTTATTCATAACTTCCAGATTGCGTGTATAATCCTGTAAATCCTGCCATGCCTTTGATTTAGCCTCCGTCTGCATTTTTTCCCGATAGGAATGGCGCATCGCCAAAAGCAAAAACAGCATGACAAGCAGATAGCCTAGGATATGTAAAGCATTATTGTAAATCAACTTGCCGAGGGAGCCGTCTTGTCCCGGAATTATATTGTCAAATAAATAGATGGTGATGAGAAGCAGCATTGCCCCGTCCGCCACATACCATGTCTGCGGCTGACTTAAAATACCTTTGCCCGAAAGCAGCGTTTTATTAAGCAGCCTGCCGCAATAAAGTGTAAGCAAATAAAACAGAAAGATGCGAATGATGAAAATGCCGAAAGAAAAAATAGGGTAATCGGATAAAGCGGCAGGAATTAACAGACTCATAACTTCTTTAAGTAAATTATCAATTATAACAGTAAGCACAAAGCCAATCATGGTCATACCGACATTCTGTGGCGCAGTATTGCGATCGACACTTAATCCATAAATACAGGCAGCCGCCAGTATGCCAAACAGTCCATAGGGGATACAGGATAATATTGTAACCGGCATGGCGGAAAGTAATAGTATGAAATAAAGTATAATAAATGCTTTTAGGCTCATGCGCTGCGGCCATACATTGTGAATGGCAAGCGCAAGCTGAAAAAAAGACAAGAGCATTTTGATACATTCATCCTTTCGAGATCTGCTTATTTGATTATACTGTAAGATTTTCTTTGGATCAAGCGCAATAGTGCGAAAATGATGAATAAATGCTTTTATCAAATGTAAAAGTATGCACTTATTCATGAAATAAGCTTTTTTATGACAGTATTGATAGAACGGCTTTTTTCTCTGATATACTTTTTTACGTTAAATAAATTAAGTTTTGGAAGGAGAAATAAAAGATGAGTCTTATACTTAAGGGAGTAGCCGCTTTAGTCATAACAATGATCATTTCAATTACAATTAATATAGTATGCAATATGAATGGTATAGAATTAAATTCAATCGCATTAAACACTGTATCGACAACTTGTGTTCTGTTGATTTATTTTATATTGATTAAAAATGAAAAAAAATAGATGGATGTCAACGAGGTGAAATCTATTGAATCGCCGATAATATAGGATTATTATTTATCCATTCTCCGCAATAGAATATTGCATATGACAACAGCTAAGATGAAAATCAAAAGAAACGGCAAAAGGCTTTCAAGCTGAAAAGCACTCGCTGTCATGAATTCATATCCCCATGAAGCCGGAAAAAGCTTTCCTAATATTTGAAATGCTTTTGGAAGAAATTTCATTGGGAACATAATCCCGGAAAGCATGGTAGAAGGTATAAATGCAACAATCGAAAGCATGGAGGTTTTTTCCTGATCTTTTACTGCCAGACCAATGATACTGGCAATACTAAGCGATACCGCAATAAAAATAGCAAGGCTGATGAAGTATATCATTGGATTTTGCGGAATTTTCGCCTCAAATACAAGTGGCGCCGCAATATATAAAATAATGCTCATAATGAACAGATGAATATAGGCTGAAATATTGGTTAAGGCAAGACCGAGATATAATGGAACACCGTTTGCCTTGTAGACCTTTTTAATATCGCCGCTATAAATTTCCACAAGCGAGGGCGGCAGGCCAATCAACGCTCCCATTGTCACACCAAATACCGTCATTGACTGAATCAGCGTATTTCTTGCTTCCGGCATAATGGATGTAAAGATACCACCCATAATGAAAAAGAATAAAAGCGGTACGATATAGCAGGTGATCAGTAATGTCTTACTTCTGATATCTAATTTCCATTGTAAAGAAACCCCGTATAAAAAACCTCTCATTGTTACACACCTTTCGCGATTTTTATAAAGTGCTGTTCCAGTGAACCGCGATTGATCTGAATATCTATGATAGCTTCTCCTTTTACTTTATACCGCATAAGCAGCGAAAGTAAAGCATCCCCGATATTTTCCAATTCATATTTCTCAATGCCATTTTCGGTTTGAATTGTGATGTTATAATGCTCTTGAATTGTTTCTCTTAGCTGTTTCACAGTGCCGATATAGGCGATTTTGCCACCGGAAAGAATAGCGATCCGATCACATAAATTTTCAACCTCCGTCATATCATGACTTGCTAAAACGATGGTCTTTCCCAGCGCTTTCAACTGGCGGATTAATTCATGTAAAGATATCTGCCCTTCAACATCAAGTCCTGCGGTCGGTTCATCGAGAAACAGGATATCGGGATTTCGTGTTAAAGCAAGTGCTAAATGAAGCCGCCGCTTTTGCCCGGTTGATAATTGATTATATTGTTTGTTTGCCAGCTCATAGATGCCGAGAGCGTCAAGTGACGCTTTATCAAGAGATGTCTTATTCCATTTAGCAAATAGCTTTACCGCTTCCAGTACTTTAATATGCTGCGGCAAAGATGCCGATTGTAATTGAATACCCATTTTTCCATTTATAGTAATGCTTCCCCTGTCATATTTTCTCAGTCCCTCAATGCATTCAAGAGATGTGGTTTTGCCTGCGCCGTTTATACCAAGCAAAGCAAAAATTTCTCCTTTTTGAATACTAAAATCCAAGCCATTCAAAACTGCATGATCGCCGTAGCTTTTTGTTAAATCACTGATTTTTATCGCCTCATTCATTCTGTTTCCTCCTGAAACACGTCAACGCCTAAACGTGAAAAATAGACGCCTAATGCCTGTTTGATATATCCGTTCGCAATAGCTTGAAACTTTTTCCATTTAGGATCTGTGATTTGCAATGACCCTAATTTAATAAGTTCGGGAAGCATACTCATATCTCCACCGGTGAATTCTGTTATCATATTCCAATAGGCTTTTGCAAACTTTTGCCCCTCGTTACTATCTACAGGAACATTTGCGCTTTGAAGTCTTACTGCTTCATCTAGAAGCTTCATAAAATTGTTTATAAATGCCGTTCCGCTGTCTTTATCAAAGCGGTTGCGAATACGGTCAAGAATCTGGTCATCAAAATATTTAATCAGCCAATAAAAATCATTATTTATCTGCAAATTAACAATAATATCGGCGTATTTTTTGAAGTCAACCGACTGCATTTTAAGGACTTCCTCACGCAACACTTTTAATTCCCTCAATGATTCAGACAGAGTTTCTATTTTTTTACTTACAGCGGCTGCCTGCTTCATTAAAACATCAGCGACTTCAGCCGGTGTATCAAGGGAAATCAGTTGATTCCTTATATCATCCAAAGAGAAGCCTAAATGCTTTAGGGACAAAATCTGATGAAGCTTTACAATGTCTTTATCGGTATATAACCTGCGCCCTCCTTCACTTATGGCAGAAGGGGTAAGCAAGCCCTCTTTATCATAATGTTGTAAGGTTCGTACCGTAACATCCATTTTTCTTGCAACTTCACCAATGGTCATATAACCTTGAAGCTTTGCCTTATGTTTTTCCATGTCACACCTCTTAGACTAGTATATCTCATTACGTTGCGTCACAAGCAAGCATTTTGCAAAGATTTAAGTAAAAAGATTATAACGGAATGTTTATGAATATCTTAATGCTTTCAGTTGTGATGTACAGATATATTATGGATTGATTAAGAATGAAAATAAAGGTGAAACTGTACATACTGGAAAAGACGATACCACGCTTCAAAAGACTAGTGTAAGACGCTTTTCTCTGTGCCGTCAAAGTGTTTTTTTAATAAATTTTCTCTTTTTATGATATTTTTTCTGATTCTTAAAAAAGACTTATGCAATCTATGATATAATGTTAACCACATAGTGAAAAATTAGGGATGAAATCATTTATCGGAAACGTTATGGATTCTATCCCTTAAACAACGGGAGGATAACGTATGAAGGCAGTTGTCAGTGTATTAGGTAAGGACATGGTCGGAATTCTATCGGATGTGAGTCAAGAATGCGCCAATGCGAATGCCAATATTTTAGAGGTTACACAAACGATATTGCAGGATATGTTTGCGATGTTCATGATGATCGACATCTCAAAATTGAATCAGCCTTTAAGTGAATTCAGTGTCCATATGGAAGAAGCAGGAAAGAAAAAGAATTTGGTGATTCATGTTATGCATGAGGATATTTTTCAATCCATGCACAGAATATAGGAGTGATGATCATGATTAATGTCAGTGAAATCATGGAGACAATCAAAATGATCGATGAGGAATATTTGGATGTCAGAACGATTACAATGGGTATTTCCTTATTGGATTGTGCCGATGCGGATATCGATCAGTCCTGTGCCAAGATTTATGAGAAAATTACCCGTGTTGCCAAGGATCTGGTAAAGATTGGCGAGGATATTGAAAAGGAATATGGCATTCCGATTATCAATAAGCGTATTGCCGTAACACCGATTGCGATGCTTTTGGGGGTAAGCGGCGGTGATCCGGTTAAATATGCCTTGACCTTGGAGCGATGTGCGCAAAGCGTCGGGGTGAACTTTATCGGCGGCTTCAGCGCCTTGGTTCAAAAGGGCTTTTCCGCCGGTGATGAAGCTTTGATTCAAGCGATACCGCAGGCATTGGCGCAAACCGATCATGTGTGTGCGAGCGTCAATGTCGGCTCTACCAAGGCCGGTATCAACATGGATGCGGTAAGACTGCTGGGAGAAAAGGTGAAGGAAGCGGCAGAATTAACGAAGGATCGCGATTGCATCGGCGCCGCAAAGCTTGTGGTGTTCTGTAATGCGCCCGAAGATAATCCATTTATGGCCGGAGCTTTTCATGGCGTAGGAGAAGCAGACTGTGTTATCAATGTCGGTGTCTCCGGGCCCGGTGTTGTCAGAGCGGCCTTGGCAAAGGCGCCCAAGGATATGGCGATGAATGAATTGGCGGATTTAATCAAGCGAACAGCGTTTAAGATCACAAGAATGGGGCAGATGGTCGGTACGATTGCCTCAAAGCGTTTAAACGTTCCTTTTGGCATTGTCGATTTATCCTTGGCGCCTACCCCTGCGATCGGTGACAGCGTTGCTTATATTCTGGAGGAAATGGGCTTAGAAACATGCGGCGCTTATGGTACTACCGCCTGTTTGGCAATGTTAAATGATGCAGTGAAAAAAGGCGGTGTGATGGCTTCGAGCAATGTCGGCGGCTTATCCGGCGCGTTTATTCCCGTATCGGAGGACGCCGGTATGATTCATGCGGCACAATCGGGAGTATTGACCTTGGAAAAGCTGGAAGCGATGACCGCGGTATGCTCGGTTGGGTTGGATATGGTGGTCATTCCCGGCGACACAAGTGCCGAGATCATCTCCGGTATCATTGCGGATGAAGCCGCGATCGGGATGGTCAATTCCAAGACTACTGCTGTGAGGGCAATCCCGGCAATCGGCAAACAAGTCGGGGATGAATTATCCTTCGGCGGTTTATTGGGCAGCGGTCCGGTGATGCGGGTGAATCCGGCATCCTGTTCCGTGATGATCAAGCGCGGCGGCAGAATTCCCGCTCCTTTGCAGGCATTAAAAAACTAAGCGAATGGTTTCATAAATCAAAACAGAGGTTTCTTATAGAAACCATTGTATTTGGCAGCGGTGAAATAAGAAATCAAAAAAAATGAATGAACCTTTTAAAACATCGCTATTCGCTAAATAAATTTAAGCGGCGGGCATCGCTATTTTATAATGATGTTCCGCTCTATTTTTTGTTTACGGCATCTTTCTTATTCATCAATTTGAAGATAGAAACAGCGGTTTTGTCATGCAAGATTTTTTTCGTATAAAGGCGATAGGATGATATATGAGATAGAGTAATTTGTTTTAGACAAGCGTTTTGTGATAATGACTATTTTCACCCAAGCTGAGCTAGCATGTCACGGTAGATAGCGATGAGTAAGAAGATTTTATGCAATTCTACTACTGGTAGGTTTTCATTTTTTCTGGCCGCGGTAAAATAAAATGCGAAAGAGAGGACTTTGTATTATGGATCAAAAGAAAATCGGGAGCTTTATCGCAGCCCGTAGAAAAGATAGCGGCCTAACCCAAAGTCAGCTGGCCGATAAATTAGGGATTACGGACAAAGCGGTCTCGAAATGGGAAACGGGCAAGTCTATGCCTGATTTGTCACTATTGAGTCCCTTGTGTGACTTACTTCAAATTACTTTGAATGAATTGCTTTTAGGCGAATCTATTCCTGATGAAAAGCTGAGAGAGAAGTCCAATCAAGTGTTGCTTGAAGTAATGATGAGTTGGCTAGGTAAGGATTCATGGGAAAGCAAAACAAACAGTCGCGTTCCGACTGTTCTAAAATTAAAAAACGTTAGAAAGATATATGAAACTGAAAACACTTTAACTGTGGCGGTTAAAGATGTTAATCTTGAAATTAGCAAAGGTAGTTTTATCGGTATTATGGGTGCATCCGGATCAGGCAAAACTACTCTGCTCAATATCATTGCGACGATTGACAAGGCGACCAGCGGCCAGATAGAGATTGCAGGACAGAATATTTCTGAAGTTTCTGAAATTGATTTAGCATCTTTTCGCCGAGAGCATTTAGGTTTTGTATTTCAAGATTATAACTTATTAGATACCTTGACCATTTATGAAAATATAGCATTAGCATTGACAATTAAAAAGGAGTCAAAAGAGTCCATAAAGCAAACAATTATGGATTGGGCGGAAAAATTGAATATATCTGATATTTTGAATAAGTTCCCGTATGAAATCTCGGGAGGTCAGCGCCAAAGGTGTGCTTGCGTAAGGGCAATTGCAACAAATCCCAGTCTTATCCTTGCCGACGAGCCGACGGGGGCATTGGACAGTCACTGTGCAAAGCAGCTGTTAGAAATTTTTGTTATGCTTTCCCAAAGGTACGCCGCTACAATTTTGATGGTCACGCATGATGCCCTGTCTGCCAGCTATTGCGACAAAATCCTGTTTATGCAGGATGGTCAATTTAAGGCTGCACTGGAACGAGGTTCAGAGGGCAAGCAAGAATTCTTTATGCGAATTTTGGACGCTATGGCAAAAATTACAGGAGGCGTTCATCATGTATCTTAAATTAGCACTCCGCAATGCGAAGCGCTCCGTATTTGATTATGTCCTATACATTTCCACTATGGTTATGCTTACATCCATCATCTGTCTCTCCCTCTGTATTGCGAATTGGGGGGATATGCACGCAGGCTTTCAAACAATGGCGCTGCCGCTACTAATCGTAATAATTATGGCTGTATTAGCAAATTATATTAATACTTATATTGTTAAGCAAAGGGCAAAAGAGTTTGCCACCTATATGTTGCTTGGAATGGAAAAGGATAAACTATCATTATTGTTCCTGAGTGAGCTGTCTTTCATTGGACTGATATGCTTCCTTTTGGGTACGGCTTTAGGTATAGGGATGTTTTCTATCTGTTGTTTTTCGCTATTGCAAGGAAGTGGCGGACAGTCGATATTCCCAATTATGGTGAAGAGTATTTTCCAAACCTTTGTTTATTTTGGCGGTGTAGAGATCTTATCGATAGTTCTTATTAAACGAAAGATATATAAATTGCAAATTGTTCAGCTTATGGTGGAAAAGCAGCATAATCAGCCGTTAGGAATAAAAAAGAAATCTTTCTGGGGTAAAATATTTTTTATTAGCTTTTCTTGCTTTATAGTACTACTGTTTAATATTTCTGTTATGTCAAACAAAATAATGTCCGTTTCTATTTCGCTTATTTCGATACCGATGTTACTATGCGTATTTTCGTTCTATCAATGGTTGTTTGCTCATATTGCGTCTTTACGCTTTTCACCGACAGAAGTCTTATATCAGGGCAATCGATTATATGGAGTTGCTGAAATGACAGCGAGTTCAAAGACAAGCGCTAATATAAATACGATCTTTTGTGTCTGTGTAATTTTTTCGGCACTCTCCTTTACATTCGGAATGATTCTGATTGAGTCTGATATTCATATTTTTGAACAAACACAACAACAATGGATGGGGTTCTTACAAATTATGATCTGTGTCATTCTTATGATTATCCACTTTTCCATTATTGCTTTGTTACAAATAATTGATCTCAAAAGGGAGGCAAGGAATATCCGATTACTGCATTATTTGGGGAAAAATCAATCCGAATTGAAATTATTAGTTCGCACGCAAACACTTGTTCGATTGTTTCTGCCAACGGTAATGTCTTTTATTGTACTTTGCGCAGCGACACCATTTATTAACTATAAATTGAATTTAATATTTCCTATATTTATGCGTAATCTAATGATAAAAGCTATCGGTAGTTTTATGCTTTGCTTTTTTGCACTATATCTGTGCTACTTCTGTGTGATATATACGACAAGCAAACATTACATGAAATTGAATTCAAAATAGCTTATTATTAAGTCATAAAAACATCAGTTATTATGAAAGCTTTTATCAGGAAGAATTTTTATTTACATGAGCGGATATTGTCTTACGGCAGTGTTAGTTTTTTAATATCGTTTTCCTGTATAGGCGGATAATGCTTTGTCAGAATGATAAAGGAAAGCGAAAATAGGGGAAATGGATGTAAGGAAAGATAAAATATGGTAAAATAAACAAGCAGAATACAGAGGTGAATCGTGATGCTTACATTATCACATTTAAGTTTTCAAGCGGATGGAAAAACGATCCTTTCCGATTTGTCCGCTGAATTTGCGCCGGGATGCTTTACGGTGATAACCGGCCCCAATGGCGGAGGAAAGTCAACCCTGGCAAGATTGATTATGGGAATTGAACAGCCGACAAGCGGTTCGATATTATGGAAACAAACCGATATCACAAGGCTTTCTATTAGTGAACGTTCAAAGCTGAAAATCGGCTATGCGTTTCAACAGCCTCCTCGCTTTAAAGGGATGAGTGTACGGCGGCTGTTAAGCTTGGCGCATGGCAGTGAGCTTACGCATAATGAGTGCTGCGAATATTTAAGCGCTGTGGGATTATGCGCCAATGATTACGTGGATCGCGACGTTGATGCTTCCCTGTCGGGCGGTGAAGTAAAGCGGATTGAGATTGCGACGCTATTGGCGCGGGATTTGGAACTGGCTATTTTTGATGAACCGGAAGCAGGTATTGATCTGTGGAGCTTTGCCAAATTGGTCGAAACCTTTCAGTCGCTTCATAAAAACCGCAAAATCAGTATCCTTTTGATTTCCCATCAGGAGCGGATTATGAAAATGGCTGATGAGTTAATCGTATTGGAGAACGGTAAAATTACGCAGCGAGGAAAGCGTGATGAAGTTTTACCGTCTTTACTACAGGATTTTTCATCCTGTGAATATAAGAAGTAGGTGAGCTTATGCAGGAAAACGAAAAGAATTTGTTAAATACGATCGCCGGAATCCGCGGCTTTCAACCGGGTACCGCGTTTAATCTGCGCCAAAACGGTCAGGGAGTAGAGCGTCATTCGACTCCACAGGTACAGATCAAAACAAAAAGTGATCAGCCGGGAATTGATATTGTAGTTAAGCCAAATAGCGAAGCGGAGGAAGTGCATATTCCAGTAATCTTAACGGAAAGCGGTGTTAAGGACGTCGTTTATAATGATTTTTATATCGGCGAGGGTGCTCGTGTAAAAATTATAGCCGGATGCGGTATTCATAACGATGGCTGTGAAACCTCTCAGCACGACGGCATACATACATTTCATATCGGCAAAGGTGCGCATGTCACTTATGTGGAAAAGCATTATGGGGAAGGAGATGGCTTGGGAGAACGCATCTTGAATCCGACTACGGTAGTTCATATGGCTGAAAATTCCTTCATGGAAATGGATATGGTGCAGATCAAGGGCGTTGATTCTACGAAACGCAATACCGAATGCTTTTTACAGGCCGGTGCCAAGCTTGTCATATCGGAACGCTTAATGACCCATGGTAAGCAACAGGCGCTTTCCGATGTTAAGGTTTCTTTGGATGGCGATGAGTGCAGTGTGCGCATTGTTTCCCGCTCGGTTGGCAAGGATCAATCAGTCCAGTGCTTTCATCCGATCGCGGTCGGTAATGCGATATGCAAAGCTCATATTCAATGCGATTCGATTTTAATGGATCAGGCGAAAATATCATCTATTCCGGAAATCAGCGCAAACCATGTGGATGCGCAGATTATACATGAAGCAGCGATTGGCAAAATCAATAATGAACAGCTGATGAAGCTGGAAACATTTGGCCTGAGTGAAGCAGAAGCAGAGACAGTGATTGTGGAGGGTTTCCTGAAATAAGCATATTCAAGTGGATTCATGATCATTTATAAACAGCTTAAGGCAAATGAGCGGGAAGTAAAAGGATGCGATGAGGATGAAGATAAAATTACAGCTACAGGTTTGGATTGCCGGAGCTGCTATGGTGTTGTCGGTTATTGGCGGCTTATGGTTGTTAGCGCATGTTACTGAGGGTGATATTATTTATCGTGATGGCAAACCGTTAAAGATCGGCGCTACCTATATGACGTTAAACAATCCCTTTTTCAAAGTGATTGACGAGGAAGCACGTCAAGTGATAGAGGCAAACGGTGACGTATTAATTACGCTGGATCCGGCGTTGAATCTAGATAAGCAGAAAGAACAAATTCACTATCTGATTGAGCAGGGTGTCAGTGCATTGATCATCAATCCTGTAGATTTTAACGGACTGAGTGTGGAGTTACAGGAGGCCAAGAACGCCGGGATACCGGTAATCATGGTAGATACTGATGTCGAGGATGATGATCTGGTGCGCTATTCGCTGATGTCGGATAATTATGATGCGGGAGTTCAATGCGCACAGGACATGATGAAACGCCGGGATTCCGCTCGTATTGTATTATTACAGCACAGTACCGCTTATTCCGCCCTTCAACGGATTCAAGGGTTTATTGATACGATTGAAGATTATCCTCAATATGAGATTGTTGCGCGGATGGAATGCGAAGGCCAGCTAGAATTAGCCATGCCGCAGATGGATGAATTTTTAAATGAGAACGTATCTTTTGATGTGGTGATGGCGTTAAATGATCCCAGTGCCATGGGAGCGTTGGGAGCGATGCAGGATAGGAACCGCTTGGAGGGAGTATTGGTATATGGGGTGGATGGAACACCGGAAGCCAAAACACTCATTCATGATCATGTCATGACAGCAACGGTATCACAATCTCCGATTACGATGGGAAATCATGCGGCGGAGGCTGTCTACCGTATTTTAGCGGGAGGCGACGACAGCGGCGAGGTGCTCATTCCGGTTACGCTGATTCATGAGGGAAACATTGATGAGTTCAATTTGGAAGGATGGCAGTAGCATGGTGGTGCTTCAAAATTGGTCGAATGATAAAAAAATGCGCTGGATACACCGAATGCTTTGCGGTATTAATTTTGCCATTATCGCATTCATGGTGTTTATGATTGAACTCACAACGAACAGAATTTGTGAGATGCAGGAGGCGAGAACTTTTTTATCGACGCTTCCTACCTTGCCGTTAAAGCCGCAGTTTACCGGTTTTGTGACAATAGGCGCCTATGTTTTATTGTTATGTATCATGTATTTTTATCATCTTGTTCATTTGAATAAATGGTGGCAGACCACTTGCTTTTTGGTAGAGGCGCTGATCTGCCTGATCATTATGAAAGCCTTGAATTATTCCACCAACAGTATTCTATTATTAGTCATGGCAGATTTATTGACGTATATCAATACAAACCGTGAACGCATTCTTTGTTTAACGGTTATGATTGTACTGTATTTATGCGCCAATTATGACTTTCTATATAGATGGGTTTCAGCGGTATCGTTCCAGCAATATCTTGACTGTTATCAATCCATCACCAGATCGATGTTAATTACCATTCATAATATGCTTGCGTCGGTGAATCTTATTTTATTCATACTGTACATGGTCTTTCTGATTCAAGAAAAAATCAATGAAGGTAAGAAAATGATGCAGCTGAATCAAGATTTACAGGATCTTAACGAGCAGTTAAAGGATTATGCCGATATCCGGGAGCGAATGGGTGAAACAAGAGAGCGCAACCGGTTAGCGCGGGAAATTCATGATACATTGGGACATACATTAACCGGCTTATCAGTAGGCTTAGACGCCTGTGTCGTAATGAGTGATGTCAATCCTGCGGCAACCAAAAAGCAACTGGCACTGTTAGCCGAATCCGCACGAATGGGATTGAAGGATGTGCGACGATCTGTGGACAAGCTTAGACCCGATGCTTTGGAGCATTTCACGCTGCAAGAGGCACTGGATAAAATGATTCATGATTTTCGCAATGTTGCCGACGTTGATATTCACTTTGTCTGTCATTTACCACATCTATCCTTTGATAAAGATGTGGAAGAAGTGATATATCGAATTATTCAAGAAGGCATGACCAATGCCGTGCGTCATGGTAAGGCTCATGAAATCTTTATTTCCTTGGCGAAGGAACAGGACACACTGATTTTAATAATTGAGGATGACGGTGTCGGATGTGCTTCCATCCATCAAGGCTTTGGTCTCCATCATATGCAAGAGCGTGTGGAACTGTTACAGGGGGATATTCGTTTTTATGGTTCAGATGGATTTATCATTCTGGCGGAAATACCGACAAGGGAGGGAAACAAATGATTAAAATTATGATAGCGGACGATCAGGAATTGATTCGGGAAAGCTTAAAAATCATCTTGAGTACCAATGCGGAATTTCAGGTGATAGCGACCGCCTCCAGCGGCAATGAAGTCATGGAGCTTTTGCATCAGGAACAGCCGGATGTGATTCTAATGGATATGCGAATGCCGGATATGGATGGAGCGCATTGTACCAAATGTGTCAAAGAGGCCTATCCAAACATTAAGGTCATCATCTTAACGACATTTGATGACGATGAATACGTCTATTCCGCATTGAAATACGGAGCGAGCGGCTATTTGTTAAAAGGTGTCTCATTGGAGGAATTAAGCAATGCGGTTAAAACCGTTTTGCAGGGCGGCGGCATATTCAATCCCGATGTGGCGGGAAAGGCAATACAGCTTTTTTCACAAATTGCGAATGATCATGATGAAAAGGAAGTCTTTCAGCCAATGGCGGAGGACCCTATCCTCAGCAACACGGAGTGGAAGATTATTCGCAAGGTTGCACAGGGGTTTTCCAATAAAGAGATTGCGCAGGAAATGAAGTTTACGGAGGGAACCATCCGCAATTATTTGAGTGTTATATTGGAAAAATGCCAGCTTCGTGACCGCACCCAACTGGCGATTTGGTATCTGCACCGTGAAAATGCCGAAAAGGATGGGAAAGAATGAAGGGCAGGACGATAAAGCTGATCGCTGTTCTGCTTGCGGTGACGCTTATGGTTGGACTATACCTTTATGAGCGGCAAAAAGTCATTGTTATTACATTTGGAATGTTTTCCGGGAGTAATTGGGATGTGCCCAACGGCGATAGCTATGTGATCATCGACCAGGCGATTGAACGATTTGAGCAGACGCATGATCGGGTGAAAATCGAGTATGTAAGCGGGTTGCAGAAGCAGGATTATGCGGAGTGGTTATCGCAACAGGCATTAATGGGAAAGCTGCCGGATGTTTTTATGGTTCGCTCCGATGATTTGCATATCTTCGCAAATGTCGGAATGCTGGAATCACTGGACTCTTACATGGAAAAGGATCCTAAGATGGACGCATCACGTTATTTTTCCCCAGCTTTACAAAGCGGTCAATATCAACAAAGGCAATATGTACTTCCTTATGAAAGCGTTCCGACGATGATGTACGTTAATAAGACCTTATTGGATCAATATGGAATCGCGCTGCCCGCTAATGACTGGACGTGGGAAGACTTTTATAAAATCTGTAAAGCAGTGAGTCAAGATCTTGACGGGGACGGTGATTTGGATACGTTTGGCGTTTACGGTTATACATGGCAAAATGCTCTGGCAGCCAACTATGCGTCAATCCTGAACGAGGATGGAACGCAGTCTGAATTAAATCATGAAAATGTTTATGAAGCGGTAAGCTTTATGCGCAAATTGGAACAATTAAATGAACAAACGACGATAACCAGCGATATGTTTGATCAGGGAATGGTAGCGTTTTGTCCGATGCGTTTCAGTGAATATCGCACGTATAAGCCATATCCATGGCGCATAAAAAAATATTCCAATTTTGAATGGGAGTGCATACCGATGCCGGCCGGTCCACAGGGTGCGAACGTTTCACAGCTGGATACGTTAGGCATCGGCATCAGTTCGCGCAGTTCCAACAAAGAATTGGCATGGGAATTTTTAAAAACGCTGTGTTATGACGAAACGACCCAGCAGAATATTTTCCGTTATTCACAAGGTGTTTCCGTGCTCAAGGATGTCACCTCTTCACCGGCTGTCGCTGATATGCTTTTAAAGGACGTTCCGGGTGCGACAACGTTTGATATGGAATTTTTGAATGATACGATGGAATATGCATTGCCGATTGTAAAGTTTACTGATTATGATCAGATTGTCGCGGTGGCTGATAGTGAAATCCGCCGCTTGCTGAACACCAACGAAGATATTCCCTCGGCTCTTCAAGCGCTTCATGACCAGATCAACTCAATGTTAAATAAATAAGCTCATGGATGACTGTACGATAAGCGCAGCCGGTACAGGATCATATGAGCTTTTTTATTTGTTCCTGCATACTATTATATAACGAAAAGTCGATAAAGATGTAAGGATTGTTTTTTTTTGTAAGCGATTACAAATGTCACCATAAAACATTACATACATCACTATCTTACTCTATTGTACTCTGATATACTTATCCTAGGAGTATTATATCGTTAACAAAATGAAAAGGAGAGAAGAAGATGAGGAATTCTACGAAAGTATTGGCAGCCATGTTATCGTGTTCCATGGTTGTTTCCAATCTCATGCCATTTACGGTACGGGCATCAGAAGTAACAGAAATTGCCCCATCCGACATGGAAAAAGCAGCGCCAATGACATTGACAAACTTTTCGGGTGCTAATGTCAGCACAAATGGCAGTACGGTTACGTTAGCCAATACCGGCGGCGACAATTTTGCCCTGAGTGAGGATATGAAACTCACCGCAGATGATTTCCATTACAGTGCGGATGTGCTCATAACGCAGGATGGCCAGGTCGAGCAATCAGCGGCGTTGTTAATTGGGGTAGGAGATCGTGGTAATCCCAGCCAAGCATGGAAGGGCGCCAATGTTATCAACGATAACGGCACCAATATTATGCGCTTTTTTAAAGTACCTAACGGAGAAGACTATACGCGCAAAAATTTGGAGAATTATGATTCCACAAAGCCTATCCATTTGGATTTGGATGTAAAGGCAGATGGCACCTATGTGTATAAAGTCACCAGTGAAGGCGGCAGCGAGAATGTCGTCAACGGTAAAATGGATGACTGGGCCGGCGGTTATATCGGTCTTTTGACCTATAAAACCGGAGCGGAATATTCCAATATTCAGTTTACCGATAGAACCGAACGTGCAGATGCGAGTCAATTTCATACAACGTTAGAAAATTTTCGCGGTCTATCCGGATCATGGAAAATTACCGCGGAAGGAATGCACTCAATCGGAAATGGTGATAACTTCGCTGTATCGGATACCAAGATTGAGAATTTTGAATATTCCGCAAATATCAATAATCTGAATAAAAAGGGTGCAGGTGCCTTGATGTTTCGCGTACAGGATCCTGCCAATCCCAAAAACGGATGCTACGTTATTAACGCAGATTATACGAATAATATTTTCAAACTGTTTGAATTCCCATCCGGAGCGAGTTTGGCAGAGGTTCCTTTAAGCAATGTGCAGCCCAATGAAGATGGCTCTTATGATATTAAGGTAATCGTTGTTGGTGAAAATATTTACGTTTATGTAAACGGCAAAGGCATTATGAGAGAAAAGGATAGCCGTCATAGCGGTGAAGGTTATCTGGGCTTATTGACATGGGATGGCAATATTGAATATCAGGATGTAAATCATAAAGAGGCAACAGCGTTACCCGTTGTGGAAGAAGCAGAATTAAACGGCTTTGATATACTGACAAAGGGCGTTACAATTACGCCGACCTTTGATCCTGAGGTTGTAGATTATGGTATGGATATTCCGGCAGGAATTGATCAGGTTACCATTCGGCCAAAATCTACCGGTGATGTGTATATCACATTAAAGGATCGCAGGGGTATTAATGTGACAAAAGCGGAACAAAGGGTAACGGACACATATACGCTGAATGCCAAGGATTTCCAATCGAATTTTATCAACATGAGCATTAGGGTAGAAAAGGACGGGTTCAGTAAATCGATCAATTTTGCGGTAAATAAGTGGCTGTCTAATGAAGAATTGGCAGCGCAGGATCATCGGGCACAGTTCCATGTGACGCCGCAGGTCAATTTTATGAATGATCCTAATAGCATGGTATATGATTCTACCGATGGCTATTGGCACTTGTTCTATCAGTATTCTCCCGATATGAATTTTTACAAGCAATCACAGGCACACGTTCGCTCCAAGGATTTGGTGAATTGGGAACAAATGCCGCTAGGGTTACAGATTGATGAGCATGGTCTTATTTTCTCCGGCTCAGCAGTGGAAGATACAAAGAATACCTCCGGCTTATTTACCGATAATAAAGCGGGTGAATCCAAGCTTGTTTCGATTTATACTTATCACAATGAAAAAACGGGAAAACAGTCACAGGGAATTGCATATTCCAAGGATCACGGTGTGACATGGCAAAAATATGATGGGAATCCCGTATTGCCGAACGAGGGAAACACCTTATCCGGTGGGGATTTCCGTGATCCCAAGGTATTCCAAATTGATGGTGATGATACACAAAGATGGTATATGTTAACGGCCGGTGGAGCAGCGCAAATCTTTACGAGCACCGATTTGATTCACTGGGCACGTTCGCAGAATTTAACCTATAAAGACGGTTCACAGATTTACTCTGAATGTCCGGGATTGATTCCTGCTAAGGTGAACGGCACCGGTGATTTAAAATGGATTTATAACGGCAGTGCCGGTTTCTATGTGGTAGGACACATGGATAAGGGCGCAGACGGCATTTACCGATGGACGGCGGAATCCGAAAAAATGGATATTGATTCCAACGCCAATCCATGGGGGGGATTTGGCAAATATGCGACGATGACGTTCTTCAAGGATGGAACGGGGAAAAATCGTCAGATCGGCATCAGCTGGCTTCAGGACTTTATTGATTTTGAAGGAAAAACGTACAAGGGCTTACAGTCATTGCCGCAGGAATATGGATTAAAGCAAAGAGCCGATGGCAGCTATGTCGTAACTTCCAATGTCGTAGAGGAAGTGGAGAAGCTGCGCGATACCGACAATATTTTGTATCAGAGCGGCAAACAGACGGTATCTTCTGATGATGAGAATATCCTGCGTGGAGTATCGGGAATTCGCTATGATTTAGAAGGTGAATTCACCTTAGGAAGTGCGAAGGAATTTGGCTTCAAGCTTCGTCAGGGAAGCGGAAAAGAGCTTATCTTCAAATACAATGCGGAAACTGAAAAAATGATTGTCGATGGCAGAAATGCCGGACATTCTGTAAATGGCGGTAATTTCTCTTATACGTTGAAGCCGTTGGATGGCAATAAGGTGAAGCTGCGAATAATCATTGATCAAGGCGCAGTCGAAGCGTTTGGCAATGATGGAGAGGCGAATATCTCCACCGCAATGTATCAGGATAATCGCAATATTGGAATGGAATTCTATTGTGTCGATGGTGATGTCACCGTTGATTCCTTGAATATTTACGATATGAAATCAATGTATACCGGCTTATCCGGTTCACAATCAGAGGAAGCACAACTGTACTTAGCTGTAAAGGATCAAGTACAGGTCGATAGTGAATTCCGCGTGGATGCCAACATTTATCCGAACGTGAAAAATGCATCCGATATTGTTTGGTCTTATTCGGGCTTAACACTGGTAAAGCAAGATAAAAACGGCCTGGTGCTGAATGCGGATAAAGCAGGTAAATATACGATTAAGGCAACGGTAGGCAAGCTTTCAAAGAGTGTAACCGTGAATGCCTTTGTATCCGATTTTGATACAAATGTTATGTCTTGGGATAAGGAAACAAATCAATGGACTATTGTAGAAGATGGAATGCGCGGTTCTAATACCGGCGGTGACAGCTTCTTTACCAGCAATACAAAGGTCTTTGCCGATCAGCCGTTTGTTTATGAAGCAGATATTACCATAAAATCAGGTACTGCGGCAGGTATTACCTTTGGCGTTAAGGATAAGAATAATGTGCTTGCGTCTTGGTTCTGTGCTAATATTACTCCGAATGAACACGGTGTCTCGGCAAAATTATTCAAAAATGAAAACGGTGAAAAATGGAGCATCGTCAAGCAGATCCCCAATACTACGCGTTCTGCTGTTTATCATTTAAAAGTCGAATACGATGGCGCAGGAACGATAGTGTATTATGTCAATGATATGGAAGTAGGAACAAAAACAAATGCGGGATTACCTGATGAAGGATACATTGGTATTCAAACCTTCCAATCCGAAGCAATATTTAATCACGTTTATGTAACGTATAGCGGCGCGACAGCCGTAAAGGTAGAGGATTTGCCGGATGCCATTGTGGTCGCATATCAGGAACCGGATGTTTCTGCCAAGCTGCCTAAGCGTGTAAATGTTCGCTATGACAATGATGTGGTTCTTGCACAGGAAGTTGTATGGAGCTATAGCCATGTGGACAGTGCCAAGCCGGGAAATTATACGGTAACGGGTACAGTTGAAGGACTTGATGTTGCGATTACCGTAAAGGTATCGGCGGATAAGACCGCATTGCGTAAGGCAATCGATAAGGCTTTGAACTATCAGAAAAACAATTATACTGTGGAAAGCTGGGATGTCTTGGCAAATGCGCTGAAAAAAGCGCAGAAGACAATGGCTGATCCGGATGCGGATATGAAGACCATCGCAGCAGATACAATGTCGTTAAATGAAGCAATGGCTCAGCTGGTACGCATAAATCATGTGATCATTGATCAAAACGGCAATGGTGAAGTAAGAGGCGATTTAAGAGAAGCCGCAGTATTGATTATCGAAGATATTCTTGATCAATTGAATGATACATTACAGCCAAGTGCATTGAAATATTACAATATTCATGGTCTGTATGAAGCTGGCATGTATGTAAACGGCAATGCCTATGAGCCGAATGAATTCATCGAATTGCGCTTGAATTTACCAAAGGCAAAGCAACAGAACCGCTATATGCTTGCGCGTGTAGTCAATGGTCATTTGTTGATCTTATTGGAAACCCGCATTGAAAACGGTCAGATTATTGCCGATGTGGATGAATTGGGAACCTATGCGATTATATCCATCAAGGATGAAAATAGCGGCGGCAATCAAACCGGTGTAGATAAGCCTTCCAATGATAAGAATCATAATGCCAATGGTACGCTAAGCAACGGTGTGAATACGGGCGATCCAGCACAGCCAATGGTATTGATGAGCTGGATGTGCATGGGGGCATTTGCATTGTATATCGCAATGAAAAAGCGTCAAATAAAAGAGTAGTTAGATAAGGCAGGATTGCTTATAATCCTGCTTTTTTAAGCACAATAATTGCCCCATAAATGACAAGTATCACAAGGTGAAGATCATTTAATGACATTTGTAATGAAAACTGATTACAATTATAAATAGTATTTTGTCCCTTTTTCCGCTAAAATGGTTTTAAATGGAAAAGGAGGCGTTAAAGATGCACAGACATTTTTTCGCAAAAGGTTTGAAAGCATTGATGTGTTCCCTATTATGCCTCAGTGGGGTTCATATCAGTGCAGTGCAAGTGGATGCGGCAGAATCATATCAAAATGATTACACGCAGAAGTTTCCGGATACGGTAACATTAGACAATGCCGGCGGAGATAAAATCCAAATACTAAATTCACTGGGCACGGTAACGGGTGATATGACATTTGAGGCAGATGTAACATTGACAGATCCCAATGAAGAACAGTCAGCCGCGCTTGTTTTTGGTATAACGGATGATGCGATAGGCGACAGCACCTCAATTCGGGCTAATTTTCATAATAAAATTAATTGGAATGTTCCTGCCAGATTGTGGGGGTATGCTGTGCCGGATAACAAAAACACTACTACTCTAACTGAAGATGATTGGAAAGCACAGGGGGATCAATATTTAAAAAATAAAGGTCTTGATGTCACAAAGACGGTTCATATGAAAGTGGCAATTGTGGGCGATCAAGTAACCTTTACGATGAACAATCCTGGAGAAAGTGAAATCGTATTCAATACGGCGACGTTGACTGGCTATAACGGTGGCAGAGTCGGCTTGATGACTTACAGCTCCAAGGCAGAATTTTCCAATATAAAACTCAATGGCAAGCAATACGGGACCACTGAGAAGGATGGCAACGGCTTTGCGATTAACGGTTTATCGGATGATGCTCATGCTGTCAATGAAACTGCCGGAAAATTGGAAGCATTCACGTATGAAGCAGACGTGGATTTAACAGCCGGTCAGTCAGCGGCGCTTACATTCGGTATCGCTGATCCCAATAATCCGGGTAATGATTGGTTTGCGGCAAACATCAACGGACTAGAATCAAGGATATTCCATGTAAATTCGTCCGGGGCTACGGATCTTGCTAAAAAAATTGATAATAATGGTTTGGATTTGCGGCAAAGTGTGCATCTCAAGTTGGACGTAGAGAGTGATGGTACGGTAAAATATTACTACTATAATCCATCAGCCAGTGATACAGAGAAAAATAATCCTAAGATGACAGGAACGCTTACTGATTACAGCGGCGGCTATCTCGGTGCATTGACCTTTAATAGCAGTGCGAATTTTCATAATGTGACGATCACAAAGAAAGGATCACAAGGATTAACGGATTTTACTGCGGTCAATGGGGCACCTTTAATTATTGACGATGCGAATAAAACGGTTCAAGTAACACAAGAGAGCGGCGATCACTTCGCTATGTATAACGGATTGGAAAACAAGGCGAATGATTTTGTCTTTGGAGCAACAGTTGAATTAAAGACCGGTGCCTCTGCTGCATTGGTTTTCGGCGCCAATAAGAAGGATATGGTGCCAAGCAGCTGGAACGGCGCTAATTTTGATAGAAATAATGGCGAAAAGACGTTCCGCGTTTTTGGACCCGGCGCTGCGGATATCAGTATCGCCAATCCAGCGGCAGGTATTGTTTTTAGCCAACCAATCAATTTGAAACTTGATATTAAAAGAGATGGAAGCTTTGATTTTACGTATGGTAACGTTGGGCAAACACCGAAGGTAATCAGCGGTACCGTGGGAGACTGGAATGGCGGGTACATCGGCATTCTTACCTGTGGCGCAGATGCGGTTTTCTCAAATATTAGTTTTTTGAATCGTACAAAAACGGATAGTGCAGATAATAATCTGTCCAATGACGGTAGTTTTAAAACCAATTTAACCGATTTGTCCTATGGTAATGGAAATTGGAGCATTCAATCCGATGGACTTCATTCAGATGCAATTGGTAAGGGTGATTCCTTCTTATATACTAAGACAACCGCTAAAAACTTTGTTTATAGCACTGATGTTACCTTTGAAGGAGAACCCACAGGTGCAGCGGCATTGATATTCCGCAGCAATCAGGACAGCATGAATAAGGAAGCATATGCGGTCAATATTGACGGCGGAAGCGGTGAGTATAAATTATGGCGCTGGCAGAATGATGAAGCATATCAGCTGCGTGACACGGGACAAAAAGTGTCAAAGCCTAAAAATAATAAATATCAATTAAAAGTCGTTGCTTATGATGGGTGGATTTCCTATTATGTCAACGGTCAGTTAGTGGCAAATACCGGTGATTATACCATTCAGGTAGGCGATCTTGGTCAGACAACCATTCTTAAAGAAGGATTTTTAGGCTTGCTAAACTTCAATGGCAAGGTCGTGTTTCAAAATACTTATTATCAAGAGCTGAAAGGTGACTTCAACCCACTGCTTAACGGAATCAAGGTGGTTCCCAATAATGGCACGGTTGAGAATCCCGGTCAGTTTAACAGCACGGAAAGTGTCAAGATGATGTATGTTTCCAATGAAGCAGCTACGATCAATCTTGTACCGACTAAGGCTTCGGCAAAGGCAACGGTGAAGGCTTATTTGAACGGCAAGGAATATGCGGGCTGCAAGAACATTCCGCTTAACGTCGGTAAGAACATCATCACGGTTACCTCTGAGGTAAAGGATAATGCGACAGGCAGAGATGCTAAGGTCACCTATCGTCTGATTGTGGTACGTAGACTTGCCGGTTATTATGATGAAAAATATCGTGATCAATATCACTATTCGGTAAAAGAAGGATGGGCAAACGATCCCAATGGTTTGGTATACTTCAATGGCAAATATCATATGTTCTATCAGTTCTATAACGATTTGGCATGGGGACCAATGCACTGGGCACATGCGACAAGTACCGATTTAGTAACTTGGGAAGATCAGCCGATCGCATTCTATCCGGATGAAAACGGTGCGATGTTCTCCGGTTGTATCGTAGCGGATGAAAAAAATACGAGCGGACTGTTTGACGGCATTGCCGGTGGCGGCTTGGTAGCGCTGATTACTGCGGATGGCAACGGACAGCGTATTAAGCTTGCATACAGCACGGACGAAGGTCAAACATGGAAGAAAACAGATAAGATCGTTGCGGATTTTATTAACGATCCATTAGGTTCCAGAGATTTCCGTGATCCGAAAGTATTCCGTTGGGAAAATAAGTGGTTCATGGTAATTGCAGGCGGACCGCTGCGCATTTATTCCTCTGATAATTTGATTGATTGGGAATGTGAATCCACATATGGCGATTTGCATACTGAATGTCCTGATCTGTATCCGATTATCGCAAGTGATAACAAATTGAAATGGGTATTGTCACGCGGCGGACGCTATTATAAGGTCGGCGATTTCAAGCAGGTTAGCGGTAAATGGACATTTGTGCCGGATTATCAATATAGCGGCAATGACACGAGAAATGACGGCGTCATGAATTTCGGTAGAGATTCCTATGCGGCAATGACGTATTATGTACAGGATTTCGGTACCGTTTCCAGTCCTACGATTCCGGAAATTGTGGAATTAAACTGGATGAATACCTGGGACAATTACTGTAATCAGGTAGCATATCAAACTAACAATAACGTATTTAACGGAACATTTAATTTGCATTTGAAACTGGGCTTACGTTTGAAGAACGGAAAGTATGAGTTAACGCAAACACCGATCGACGGTTATAAAACACTGCGTGAAACTGCGAAGGAATGGAAAAACAAAGAGATCAAAGCGGGTGTTGGTGATAATTTAGATGGTTTCAAAGGATCTTCCTATGAAATTGTCGCTAACATGAAGCCACAGGCCGGAACGAGCGCGGTAGGCTTTAAGGTTCGTAAAAACGGCAGTGAAGAAACGGTTGTAAAATATGATCTCAACACGAAGAGGATTTCCATCGATCGTTCTAAATCCGGTAAGATTATAACGAACGGTGCGGATTTATTCTCCGTAGTTAATGAAATGGTGACAGAGCGTAAAGACGATGGCAGTGTGGATTTGCATATCTTTGTGGATCGTGCCAGCGTTGAGGTATTCATGAATGATTATACCGCTGCCGGTGCCAATCAGATTTTCCCGAATACGGGAAGTGACGGTATTGAGGTATTCAGTGAAGGCGGAAATACGATCGCTGATATTACAATCTATCCATTAAAGAGCATTTGGAAAGATGCGGTTACGGTTCCGGTTTTAGAATTGGATGAGAGTGAAGTTAATGCTTCTGTGAATGAAACATTTACATTGAACGCTTCAATCTACCCGGAGACAGAAGCACAGGATGTAATGTGGAGTGTGGATCATCCGGAATTGTTAAAAATCACGAAAGCCGGAGCGACTACGGCTGAGTTCACAACGCTGAAAGAGGGAACAGTAACGATCACAGCCACCAGCAAGCATAATCCAACAGTAAAAGCAGAATGTAAAGTAACGATTCGCCGCAATGACTTTAAGACAAACCTGAAGGGTTTTGCAATGTCAACGAGAGGATGGACGATGTCAGGAGATGCTTATGTCGGTTCCGTTGGCGCAGACAATGTCTTTACTTTCGCAGAATCACCGATTCAAAGTAATGTGTACACATATTCTGCCGATATTAAATTAACCAAAGGTTTGTTTAATATGATTTTTGAAACACAGCCTAATTCCTATGATGGCAGCTATGCACTGCAGCTTGGTGGAAACAGCAATCTTGTTCGCTTGTTTGACTTTAAGGGTGATGTGAGCTTCATTCGTGAGGAAAACGGTATGCCGGCAGGAAGCAGCTCTGCGGATTGCCATATCGATATCGTAAAAGATGGAAATCGCTTGATCGTTTATATTGACGGAAAAAAGGCAGTTGATTATACGGTAAATGATCCTGATCGTCAATATGAAACAGGTCGATTCGGCTTTGGTCTCTGGGATGGCAATGTTGAAGTTAGAAATGTCTATGTACGTGCAGGATATCCGTCAAAAACCATTTTGTCTACAGTAGATGATGTGACGATAACGGATTTACAAGCAGCGGAGGATGCATTGGCATTGTTACCGACGAGTGTACGCGTCGCTGACTTAAACGGTGATGAAATAGCGCCGCAGTCCATTACTTGGGACTTGAGTAAAGTGCCATTCGGTACGGCTGGTACTTATACCGTTACCGGAACGGCTGAAAGCGGTCTTCAAACAACGGCAAAGATCATCATCGTCGTGGATAAGCAAGCGTTGGAAAAAGCCATCCAAAAGGCAGAATCCTTAAATGAGGATGATTATGAAGCGGAAAGCTGGAAAGAGTTAACGCAAGCCTTAGAGGAAGCGAAGCTTGTATTGAGTGATCCAAATGCAGATGGAAAAACCGTGCAGGCTACCACTAAGAAACTGAATGATATTATGGATAATATGATTCGTAAAAATAACGTGGTAGTTGATCAGAACGGCAATGGTGAAGTACGCGGCGACTTGAAATCAGGCGCAATTTTGATTATCGAAAATATGCTTGATCAGGTACAATCACTCATTAGCTCTCAAGCATTGAAGTATTACAATGTACATGGCTTATATGAAGCAACGCTGTATGTTAACGGTGTAGAATATCAACCCGATGGAACCATTCAGTTACGGTTGAATCTGCCCAAGGAACGTGCTCAGCGCAATTATATACTGGCACGGGTTGTCAATGGTCAGTTGTTAATCATGACAGACAGTCGCATTGAAGATGGACAGATCGTTGTGAATGTGGATGAGTTAGGAACGTTTGCCATCGTATCCATCAAAGAAAACAGCAGCAACAACGATCTAACAAGCAACGGTGTGAACACCGGTGACAGCACACAGCCGTTCGCAATGACGAGCTGGATGCTAATCAGCGGATTTGCGTTGTATCTTGTGATGAAAAAACGCCAAGTATCCAATAATAACTAAGAAGAATACATGAAAGCGGTCATATGGCCGCTTTTTTCATGAGTTTATAAATGGCAATCTGATGTAATGTAGGGTATGCAGGACATAGGGTGAACTATATGGAATGGGAAGTGCCGAAAGTCAAAATGGATATTCTACACTTTTTTTTATTCGTATCTTAAAGTAAAAATCTTCATTAAGAGAATAGAACACTCCAGTTCTAAGCCCGTTTTATTCTGTATAACCATTACTTATGATTAAGCAAGTCATTAATCATTCTCTGTATCATACGGTATGAGTCATTTAAATTCAAATGCCGATGAAAGTAGCAATTTCGTCTTTTCATTAGGGGTTGAAAATTCCTGTAAGAGAGATACGGTAGGTTGGTGCTAATGAAATTTTCTGTTGAAAAGTGATAGAAATTTTTGGGATTCGCATGGTTTTGGTGTATAAGAATATGAGGGGGGATAAATGAGCATAGCATTCGTATGAATATGACAAGGTATTCATGTAAAGC
>CANDJN010000005.1 GCA_947385085.1 uncultured Erysipelotrichaceae bacterium
GTTGAATTTATTGATGCTCATAGGCGTTACCTCGTTAATCTTTCTTGTAAAAATCAGTTTCGTAGCCATCTGCACGAAGCTGCAGTCCGTTTGCCCAGGGCGGAGTCCTGCCCATCTGGTCACAGACGGCCTGTAGTGACATCCGGCGGTCGGCTTCAATGACCACTTCGTCGTGGATATGCATGACGATGGAGCAGCAGCGAAGGGTCTTCATGGCGTAACAAAGGATATCTCGTGAGGTTGCCTGGACGATGTTTTCTACGAATTTTGGACCGTAGCTGTCAATGCGTTCCCATTTCTTCGTGCCGCCGACGCCTTCATAGGTGATACAGTCGCCGCCAAAACGGTTCTCTCCGATCTTTGGCTTCACATAGGCAAGGCTCCTGCCGGACGGCAGGGTGATAAACAGCATCCCGTTTCTGGCGGAGAATATGATGCCGTGTGTTTTCGTGGTGGTCTTACGGGTAACGGCGTCCATCACGGCACGGTCAACCGCCCACCAGAACTGCACGATTTTCGGATTCGCCTGACGCCATGCGGAAACCAGAGCGGGAAGCTCGTCCTCCTGAAGCCCCATCTCCAAAGCGCCCATCGCTTTCAGCGCTCCCACGGAGCCGCCGTAGCCGAGAGCAAGTTCTGCGATCTTGCCTTTCTGCCGCAGGTGGCCGTTGACGCCGTGCTTTTCTACGGGGACACCGAACATCTGGGACGCGCTGGCGCAGTAGATATCCTTGCCCTCGGCGAATACATCCTGCCGCCACTTCTCGCCGGCAAGCCATGCGATGACACGGGCTTCAATCGCGGAGAAGTCCGCCACAATGAACTTTCTGTTTTCCTGCGGCACGAATGCTGTGCGAATCAGCTGGGAAAGGGTGTCCGGCACATCCTCATAGAGCATTTCCAGAGCGTCAAAGTTACCTGCCCGGACAAGCCCTCTGGCTTCGGACAGATCGTCCAGATGGTTCTGAGGGAGATTCTGCATCTGAATGATGCGGCCTGCCCACCGCCCGGTGCGGTTGGCTCCGTAGAACTGGAACATACCTCTTGCGCGGTCATCGGCGCAGACGGCGGTCTCCATTGCCTGATACTTTTTAACGCTGGATTTCGCAATCTGCTGGCGCAGGGTCAGTACCTTTTGCAGCTCCGGCGGTGCTGTCTTCAAAAGCTCTGCCACAGCCTTTTTGCCCAGGGTATCGGTCTCCACGCCGTTGTCCGCAAGCCACTGCTTCATCTGCTGTACTGAGTTGGGGTTGTCCAGCGAGGTCAGTTCCTTCATTGCCTGTGTCAGTTCCGAGCGGGAGCGCCCGTCCATCTGAATGGCCTGCCGCACCAGTTCCATATCCAGCCCCACGCCGCGGTCGTTGATCTCCTGGTCGAGATGGTATTCCTCCCACACGCTGTCCGGCACAGGATATTTGGAGAGCCTTGCCTGGATGGACATCTCCGTCTCCACATCGCGGATGTTGTATCGTTTAAACGCCAGCCACTTGTCCGGAGAGTGTTTGGGAAGGTTGCGGGTACGCTGACCATTGGACTTGGTTGGCGCACAGGGCTGGCAGAAATATTTAATGAGGTCTTTGCCCTCAGACAGCTTCTGTTTTTCCAATCCCAGCACAGCGCCGGCTCCCTCCAGGGATAAGGGCAGCCCCATGTACGCAGCCCAGACCATCGAGCATTTCCAGGAATCCGGCTTCAGATAGTCGCCGGTCGGATAGCCCAGGAACCGGGACAGGCAGATGCGTTCAAAATTGGCGTTGAAGGTCCATTTGGTCACAGTCTCATTCTCCAATGCGGAAAGAATCTCCGAAGGGATTTTCTCCCCACAGGCAAGGTCTATCTGCCGCACGGGACCGCCGTCCACGCTGTAGGCAAAGAGCAGGATTTCAAAATCGGGAGACTCTATGTAGCGGTATACACCCGTTTTTTGAAGGGGTTGACTACTGAAGGTCTCCAGATCGATGGATAAGGTTTGCATTTCGTCACTTCCTTCCATACCCCAACAGGGCGGCAGATCGCTCCGCCGCCCTGGGGCTTAGTCGCTTATTTCTCCAGCAGCTTCATGCGGTTTGCATGATATTCAGCGTCACGAAGCGCCTGTTCCCGCTCACGCTTTTCACGTTTGCGGTCATAGAGAAAGGACTGGATGCTGCTGATCAGAATGACGGAGCTGATGCACAACCAGATTCCGAGAACTGTAAAGAGAAGAATTGTCTGAATTGTTGTCATCGTGTTTTACCTCCACTGTCTTAACCGAGGAAATCCTCGTCGTCATCGGTTGCAAAGTCGGCTTCGGCGCTGGCCTTGCCGCCCAGGGGTTCGCCGGGACGGATGAGCTGCAGATTGTTCAGACCGCAGGCGATGCCCTTATTCCCGTTGCTATTGAAAGCGTACAGGTTGATGGACGCTCTGCCGTACACGCCGGAATACACCTCGGAGCGGGTCAGCACGGGATTGCGGTCTGCGTCCACGATGCCGGGAGCGGTGGCGGAGTTGGCGTTGATGAAGTAGGCGTTCGCATAAGCGGGATCGTCGGGTCTTTCAATGTCGCCATCTCTCAGCGGGGTCTTGATTGCGGAGAGAGGAGGCACGGAGCGGCCGTTGCCCTTCAGCTTGGCCTGCCCCTCCTGGTAGGCGGCTTCAATAGCTGCCTTGATTTTTGCCACCGTCTTAGTGTCGGACTTCGGGATGATCAGCGATACCGAGTACTTCGGCGTGCCGCCGTTGATAGACTTGGGCTCCCAGACGTTGGCGTAAGACCAGCGGGTGTCGGGGCCGGTGATGACCTTCATAGGGTTGTTGACTCTGTTTGTGTTGTTAGACATATTACATTTCCTCCATAAAATCATTTTTCGCGGTATTCCATTCGGGCCGTTTATCGCTCGACCGCACGAGCGCCGGCCGGCCTTGCGGCTTTTCGATGTAGGGTGAGAGAATTTCCTCAAAGCGGGATTTGCCCAGCAGCTTCTGCATAGCGGTGATGCCGAGGAGCTTCTTTTCATAGGGGTCAAAGCCTATGCTTTCAACAGCAGCGGCAACTGCGGCTTCACTGGTATATTTGCGGTTGGAACGGCCCTCGACCAGCTTCCAGCCGGGGAATACTGTGCCACTGACAGCCTGTTGGAGCGCATATTCTTTCACGTCTGTTGCCCAGGATGTCAAAGCATCCACCTTGCCGAGAATATCGGCGATCTCCTCATCAGCGAGGAGCGCAGGGGTCTGGAATTCGTACCGGGCAAGAGCCAGGTTCGCTTCGGCGCGCTCCCTGCACTCGGCTTTCGCCTTGCAGAACCGGCACCACTCACCACAGCTGAAGGAGCCTTGACCTTCATAAGCAAGCTGCGCCTTCTGAGTCAGTTCACTGTTTGCCCATTCGTACAGGTCGGCCTTGTCCATCTCATACACGCTGATGTTGGACTTCCTCGGCTGATAGATGGTCATGCGGACAGTGTCGATGTCGTAGATGCCATCGAAGATTTCCAGAGCGCCCAAGGCATAGAGCATCATCTGTGGATTACGATCTGCAAGCACGAGGCATCCTTGCCCGTTTTTGTAATCGCAGATGTTCAGAACACCATCCGCAATGACGATGCAGTCTGCCGTGCCGAAGCCCTCTTTGACCCAGCGTGAGAAATCCACCCGCTGTTCGATCATGACCACGGGGTCGGCGCAGGTCTGCTTTGCAGTCTCCAGAAGCTCCGATACATAGGCAGCATACCCGGCGGCGCAGTCCTCCATCTCCTCGTTGTACCAGGAGAGGTTTTCGATGGGATCATCCGCCGGAATCCCCAGAGCCTGCTTCAGCCGAAACTCACAGAGCGCATGGGCGTCCGTCCCTTCGGCGGCGTAATCGCTGCCCTTGTCCTCGTAGGCTTCGCACAGCCTTGCGGAGGGCGGACAGTTGAGCCACTGTTCGGAAGAAGAAGCGGATAAGACTGCGTGCTTAACTGCCATTAGTCAGCACCTCCGCTTCGGCGAGCAATGCCTTGTAATGTGCGGGGTCGATCTGTGACAGCTTGGATGCGCCGTACTTTTGAAGCAGGGCGCGGATCTCAGCGGTGTGCCCCTGGCGGGATTTGTCCGCAAGCACGGCTCGGACCTGCTCCAGCGTCAATTCCGGTTCAGGAGGAGAAGCAGGAGCATTCTCTGCCTGCGGTTCACCGCTGAACATCTTTGTCAGCCAGTCAGCGGCATCCGAAATAGCAGCGGCAGCACTGCGCAAGTTTTCGATGGTCTGCGCCATATCGCTCATTCGGCTCATGTGATTTTCCTCCTTCCCTGGATTTGCTCTGCTGGCGTGCGGCGGTCAGATTGCTCGCCAGTCTCTTTGACACCACGCTGATCGCGGTCAGGACATCAACAATGTCCTCGTCGGCACGGGCGTCATAATGGTTTGCGTTGTAACTCATATCGGCGGTCCCTCCTTTCCCAAGGCGTCTCGTGTTGCCTTTCAATGACCCATCTGGACAGGAAAGGAGGGCTTGGCCGAAAGATTTTTAGAATTTTTCCTTGAGCCGCTTCAGAAGCTGGCTCCTCTTATACACAAAGGTGTTCCGGGGCATATGCAGCCGCTCTGCGCCGGCGCGTTCGGAAAGTCCGTCCGCAATCGCGATGAGGATCTCGTAGCTTTCAGGGTCTGACGCCTGAAGCTCTGTGAGCAGACCATTCAGGATCAGGGAGTCGATATCGATTTCTGTGGTAAGTCTGCTGTCTGCAAGAAAGCTGGTGCGGGAGACGCCGTTTTCGTAGGCGTTCGCCATCTCCGTGTCGATGGAGAGATGCTGGGGAGCATCTTTCGGGATACAGCGGAACTCGCAGGTATCGCAAAGGCCATCACATTTGTAGCTCTTTTTGTACGGGATGCAGCAGGCTCCGGCTCTCTGCTTTGCCTTGCGGGTAGTCCCTACGAACCGCTCCCAGTCGTGCTTCTGTTCCGGGGTGACCTCGATCCACTGCTTGAGCGGACGGTAGTAGATGGTTGATGTGGTCTGATTTTCATTGGTTTTCATAAAAAAGTCCTCCGATTTTCGATTTCTCGAAACGGAGGACTCTGGGCGCTGCCGCAAAAAGGGTGCAAAAACCTAACCGCAGTCCTAACGGAGTTCTCCGTTTCGGATTGCAGCTAACCCGCTCAAAAGGCAGCTGAGATATTTACTTGCGCCGCAGGATACCGTTGAGCCATCAGTGATCAGGTGATGCGGTGTCAGGCGGTGAGCAGTTTTTTGTCTTGCTCAGGACAGATGGACTATCTTAGGTCGGCTTCAATGGCGTACAGTTCGCTGAAAACTTCAGGTAGATCCTTTGGATTTAAATCACAGATATTTTTTGCACCGTAGCGTTCAAAGACAGATTTGACCACTTCCCATCCAAGCTGGGATTCAACTACAGCAGCACTACTTTCGATGTTTATAATCCAATTCCGCCGTTCGTTGTTTGTCATCATTTCTCCTTTCCGTCCTTAAGCGCTATCGGACATAATACTTTATATTTGCTGCATCACCAGCATCTTTATTGTACTCTGAAAGGAAGAGTAAGAAAATTTCCAAAGAAATCCCATTATTTCTCGCGTCAAATATAATGGGATTGTATTGTATTTCCCATTATTTTTGTGTATAATAAGAGAAAAGGGCTCCCAAATGGGAACCCTAACGCTATCAAAGATAATGGTTTTTGTAAAAGCGGAGCCTGCTTTAGATAGCCCCACAGAAAGGAAAATGTCGTTATGGACGAAAAAAATTCTGGAATTTCATTAAAAACAATGTTCCAGCATGAGGGATACGGCTGTCTCTGCGCGAAAGACACGGTAAATACATCTCCCGATGAAGCTCCGACTGTTACCCTTAAAGTTTGTCCCGATACAAGCACACAGTTGTTATTCTCCTATGCACCGAAAGACGGTTTGAATATGACCGGTGTTGCCGGCGGCATACACGAGAAAAATATCCTGGGCAAATTACTCGCGCTTCCCAAAGGTGACGTGGACAAGCATATTGAGTTTATTGAAAAATATGGCTTCTTATATCCGTTGCCAGCAAACGAATACACAGCGGTTGAAGCAAGTGATCTTATTGACATCATCAACAGAATAAAATCAACCATTCGGTTGTACAGTTGCATCAACAAAAAAGATTACAAGGGAGTCCTCATTCATGTAGTCTATTTGCTTTTCGCTCCCGTGACCGAACTTCGGATCGGCGATGATGTTTTTTCGACTTGTTCCCATCGTTTCAAGAATCTGCTTGACTCCTATAATCTGTTTCCAGATTTGAGCAGGGAGCCGGAAGTTGCTGCGAACGGAACATACTCTGTAGATGATGCGTTTCTCGGAAAGAAAAATGCTATCGATATCAGTTTTTATAACGCCGTGAGAAGTGGCTCAGATACGAATTTGCAGGGAAGCAAAGACCCGTGGTTTAAGAACCTAATGGCAATGTACATGGGATGTAAGGATGTGGATGAAGAGACTCGATTCCTTATAGATTTCTTTTACCATCTCCAGACGGAAGTGTCCGTCATAAAAGAAGTCCATTATGGCGGCTTCAAATCATATACGACATTCAACGAAGATGCGCTTAATGATTCCTTCAAAAACGCTCTACTGAAAATTGCAAGAATCGTCGTAGCGGAGGAAATCAACCATAACATTCGTGGCATCCATCCGAAGTATAACGGTGGCAAGCTGACCGCCACATGGCAGGTCGATACGCTCATCGAAGCCCTTTATTTTTCCATCTTCTATATGAGAAATGGTGAAATGTATAAAGAATGCGAAAATCCGAACTGCAAGAGAGACAGGTTTTTCCTGGTCGAAGCGACAAGGACGAATAAACGCTATTGTTGCGAACAGTGTAGAAATGCAGCCGGTGCGCAACGATACCGAAACCGCCAGCTATAAGAAGACAAAAAAATAAGGCTCTACCTCTCGTGTTGAGAAAGGTAGAGCCTTCATCTCTTATGTTGCAGGTCTCGGAACAGGAGCCCTGGTTTCCACTTTTTCTATTGCTTCCGCAAGCTGCCGTTTCTGCTGATCCGGCATACCGATGTAGTTGTACATAAGGAATCGAGTATCAATCACAATGCCCTGGACACGTTCGTAATTCTTCGGTTCAGGTTTCCAGTCGCCGACCGCTTCACCGATGTTGCCGATATTATCTGTAACGCGTGGTATCGGATTACCATCAGCCCCCATCTCAAAGAAGGTGTTATCCTCCCGATTGAAAGGCATGATAAATGCGTTATAAAGAATTTCACTCGGCACACCCTTGGCGCGCTCAATATACTCTCCGTATGTTATCTGCTTGTTGATGTCAGGTCCGTTCGGAAGATGATCGGGATTGCCGCTATATCCATATCGATATAGTTTAGCATCAAGCACATACACCTTGCCGTTGTAAATCATTATAGTATCCGGCTGGAGCGGAGTTTTTGACCTGTTGGGACCGTAGTCAAGCAGCCACCTGGTGCGTGGGAAATACCGATCCTTGTCTTCAATGCCAAACGCCTTGTCTATCATTTTCTCCCAAATACGCTCAAAGAAATCTGTCCCGAAAAAGTACTGTTTGTCGGAAGACTTCTCATCCATGTATTTTAGCATGGAGACCATTGCAGAGAACAGTTCCTGCTCCACATCGTTGTGCGTTGATGCCAGTTTCTTTTCCAGAATGTATATGGCTTCTCTGTTATCAGGATGTGGACCGGGTTTTTCCGGCATATACGGAACATAGAGCCATCCCATTTTATCAAATGCTTCGTACACGCAGTACCGATGAATTTGCGTAATTTTCTTGTCGGCATTTGGCGTTACGGAGCGCACAGTCATATTTGTAAAAATCAGAGAGCCGTTTTTCTGTACCAATGCCCGTTGTTCACGGACAGTACGCGGCCACGATGCGTTTCCCTTGGTATCAGTCTTAAACCGCGGATCAGTCTCGATGTAATATCGTCCCGTTCTCAGGAAATCCCGAATAACCTTGAGGTATGCGTGCATCGGAAAATCAACCGTTCTCGGTGCGGCAAATTTCGATTCCTCTATCAGCTTGTCCTCTTTCATGAATGCTGCAAGCACATAGAACAAGTTGTTTATGTCAGCACGGAGATCATCGTCATTCGGAGGAAGCTGATAGCCTATCGGAAAATAGATAACGGCATCGTCCGTATCCGCTTTTACACCGACAAAACTGTCTCCTTCGTCATTCTTGTTGACGTGGCAGCGTTCTCTAATATTCTTTTGTAAATCCATAGCCACTGACCACCTCGCTTTCCATTAGGTACACCATCATGCCTGAGAATCAGGATAGAATGTCGAACGGACAGTAGGCTTGAATATTTTGAATCGATCCCGACCTGTCGAATACACAAATGTACGGATAACCTGTTCAAGGCTCTCCATATTATCGGTATCAAATAGGGCTTCAGGATTGAACTTAAAGGCATCGTCCCACAGGTATTTAATTACCTTCTCCGGGAATTTCCGAATCTTCTTCAGAGCTTCTCGAATATCAAAAAGCCTTCCTTTTTGCTCTGGCGTCAAATTACCATCACGTTCAGCTTTCAAAAGAACATTATACTCGCCACGGAGATCATTATCAGGAGAAATAGCCCTATCATCAAATTCAAGATCGCTCTCATGGACAAAATATACACCGAGTCTCTTATCCTCTGCGGATGCCATCTTTGCTCTGTTTCCAACCACGAGCTTATTAATGGTCGTGCAGAAGGTTTCCCAGGTAACCTCTGTATCCAAAATCTTGGCGTTCGCCAAAGAAGGACGAACATTCTCGAAAGTATTCTCTATTAAGCGCATATTCCATCGTCTTTGAAATGCCGTGTCAAGCGTGAATACATTTTGGTCGGAAGTATTCATTGTCCCAATAACTGAGAGATTGGACGGGATGCGCACCTTATGCCCACCATCGCCATAAATCACCGTTGCCATATATCGATTTGTAATTCCGTACTCACTCGTGCCAGCAGGATATACGACCTCGCGATCCTTCTTTGGTTCTAATGTTCTGTCCAATAACTGGAATACCTCTCCGAAAATTGCAGGTGCATTTCCGCGATTAATCTCTTCAATTATCAGAATGTATTCCTGTGTCGGATTCCTATAGGCATCACGCATAATAGTCGTAAACGGTCCTGGCATAAACTTATATGTCACAAGGCCTTCATCGTCAACATCCGGCAAAATCTGCCCAACGAAATCCGAGTATGTGTAATCTGGATGGAGTACAAGGCGCTCTACATAGCTGTCAACTTTGCAATACTCATGCTCAATAGTCCAGCTTTTTCCAGACCCCGGAACACCGTACAAAAGGATATTAGTGCCAGAATTGATGCGGGACTCTTCCAGATCATCAAGTGCAATTCCCTCAGTATCTGCATCTAAATCCTCAAGGCCAATTACTTTTGTTGCATTCAAACGAAGGAGTGTGTCGACACGCTTTTGGTAATCCTCAATTTTTTCGCTGTTCGGAGTAGCAATGGTAACCGTACCATTGGAATACTGAAGATACGGATTCATTCCTTCAGACAAGAGCGACTTTAGAATGCGGAGCGGTCCCTTCGCTTCCTTATCACCATTTACATCTACGGCATCTGCTGTTTCCAACAACTTTCGATAGATGCTGTTTTGGTTAAAGATAACATCCTTGGTTCCATCTGAAAGTTTGAAAACAGCACCTTCTGAAAGAGCCGTCAGCAAGTAAATCAATGTCTTTTCGCACTCCGGATCGGCATCGACATTAAAACCAGTCCACGCCAATAGAACCCGAAGAAATGCACTTTCATTTCCACTTATGACGCTATGGATAATATCAATGTTAACAGAGTAGGTGAGTTTCTTTGGAAAACGAACTCCGCCAGTTCTCTCCGCACTTGCCGCTTTAGTAGTATCAACAAAGTTTACCTTTGCGAGTTTCCACACCAATTCAAAAGCCACCATCAAGGCTTCCATCTGTGATTTGAAGAGCTGGTTTTTATTGAGGCCAGTAATCAGGTCATCTGGTGATATTCGTTCTTCCTCACAAATATCTGCCAAATAATCAATTACCCATTGCTCAAGCTGACTGGCCATTACAGTTTCGTCCGCATTCTGCTCCGAATAAATGAGTTCAGCAGGATGATCTGAACACTCCCAAAGTAATATTGCCAAGGCGAGAGTGCTTTTGACGTGCGGAAGAGATGACTTAATTCCCAGCTTCAAGTCCATCTCATCGTATGCGAGAATATTATCAGGCCTGTTCATTGTTTGCGTCCTCCTCTATGTCATTCATTATTACTTCAGCAATCGCACCTGCTAACAATGGTGGAACTGCATTGCCCACCTGTTTCATTTGCGACCCTTTATTCCCGACAAACCGAAAAGTGTCAGGAAACGATTGTATCCTTGCCGCTTCTCTTACAGTTATGGCGCGATTAAGGAATGGATGCGTGAACTTTCCAGAGGATGGTGTATCAAACCTTGTGGTAATAGTAACAGAAATCTCATCCTTCCGCATTCGTGTCCATGTCCCGCTATAGATGGATTTTGTCAAATGTTCTTCGGGCAATACTTCTTTCCCGGCGTTAGGAGGAATCATCGCTAAACGTTCCAGCGCCAACGGCGAATGCTTTGTAGCCACATGATTATGAAGCATTGTACTTCCTGCTCGAAGTTTTTTCTGGTATTCACTTTGGGGCTCATTACGATAACTCTGAGTTTCTTCACCTTCTCCAGAATTCAGATATGCTAAATCGCTTATTGCATCCCAAATCGTAACGCTAACATTTTTTGCCGCAGGTAGGTTAGGAGCTTCACCACCATGCTTCCCGATTATCACGGCCCTTCGCCTGTTTTGCGGCACACCATAATCCGATGCGTTTAGAACTCCCATTTTTAATTGATATCCCATTGAGTTGAATAGTTCTTCAATTTCTTTTCGGAAGTAGCCGCCTTCAGCTGTCAATAGGTTAGGAACGTTCTCCATCACAAAGTAGCGCGGTCGTACAAGTTCTACTACCTTTACAAAGTATTTGAACAAAAAATTCCTTTCATCATGAATGGTCTTTCTCTGTCCTTTTTGAGAGAATCCTTGGCAGGGAGGTCCCCCAATTATCACGGCAACTTTCCCCGCATAATCAGAAAATGTCTTCTGCAGATCAAGTAAAGTGATATCGCCGCAGATCATTTTCGTTCTCTTATGGTTTTCCTCATATGCCGCAGCAATCGAGGGATCATACTCGTTCGCAAGAACTACATCAAAGCCGCTGTTTTCAAATCCAAGAGACAAACCTCCAACCCCGGCAAATAAATCTATTACCTTTGGCTTCATCGTCACGCCTCCTGAATCCTTTCCTGAGCAATTTTGAAGTAGTCCTCATCCAGTTCAATTCCAATAAAGTTGCGGTCGGTTCTTTTCGCAACTACTCCCGTTGTACCGCTGCCCATAAAGGGATCGAGTACAGTGTCTTTTGGATTGGAGAGTATTTCAACAAAATGTTGAATAAGCCCCTCTGGTTTTTGGGTAGGGTGCTTTCCATACTTTCGTTCACCGTTTGGGGTCACTGAAGTTTCAATAAAATCATGAAACATAGCACCTCCATTATTGAATGTGCCTGTCTTTTTTTTGTATGTAAAATAAATCCATGCTTCTGTAGAATTTACAAAATGCAAATTCATATTTCGTGGCATAGGATTTGTTTTATGCCATATTCCTGTTGTCTTGTAATAGAAGCCGTGCTTCTCTGCAAGCTGTATTATAGTTTCTACCTTGATGATTGCCATAAACATAATCATGGCACCACCTTTTCTCATTACGCGAGCAGATGCTTTGAAAAAGTCGTCCATAGATTTTGACCACTCGTCAAATTCCATGTCATCCCACCCAGCAGATCCGAAAAAATTATCTCTCATTTTCTTTAGATTTGTATCTCTATTTTTCATAAAATTTCCAAGATTATACGGAGGATCAGTGACAATCAAATCGATAGATTCTGTGTCGATTTGCTGCATCGCAGCAATACAATCTTGGTTATACATTGTTATTTCAGCCATAACAAACAGCCCTTTCCATCGCAATTTATTTTGTGGCGCTTTTTCCACTGCTTACCCATGCATCCAATTCGGAGCGTTTGAACTTCCATAAGCGCCCAATCTGATGTGCTGGAAGGTCTGCCTTTTGTTTTATCCATTTTCTTAGGGTCACTGGTTTGATGTTCAAATATTCAGCCGCATCTTCAAGACTGATGTAATTGTCATCTGTTTTTTTATTCATAGTAGTCACCTCATAAACGCTGCGTGGGCACAAAAATACACTCTAATTATAGCATAAACCTCATCGCCTTTCAAGTCCTTTTATGATATTTATTGATATTTACTGATACCTATTTTGATTCTATCGGGGTTCATCATATGGAAATCTTACTGTACATTCGAAGTGAAATTAGACAAGATTATAACCTTTTAATTTTGCCCCACCTTTTAATTATTCCAAAATCACTACACCGCAAGGCTGACACCCCACCATATTGCCGGGCGGCAGCAGGACAACTAAACACATAAAACAAGGGCTTCCAAAGTCAGCACATGACCTCGGAAGCCTTTATTTCAAGCCTTTTTCGGCGGCTTTTGCCCCGGAGAGGGCTTTTTCTTTTGTATCAAAATCAGTATGAACATAGATCCACCATATAATACAGGTAACAACTTAATTTATCACAATGATTTTCATAAAAATACAAATGAGTATTTAGAAAATAGTGGACAAATTGATATGGAAGGTAACACTTTGGTTCAAAATTCAGAAACAAATGGTAGATATCATACGGATTGGTTGAACATGATATATCCTCGACTTAGATTAGCTAAAGATCTTCTTACTCCCGATGGAGTAATTGTAGTAGCTATTGATGAAAATGAAATGGATACTCTATCTTTGATATTAAAGGATATTTTTGGTGAATCGGGGTACGAGCATACTTGTGTTACTGTCGTTCATAATCCAAGAGGACAACAAGGGAAGAATTTTTCTCATACAAACGAATATGCTTTGTTCGTATACCCTATTGGAGAAAAAGTTATTGTAGATAGAAGAATTGCAGAAGAAGATGTTTTATGGTCCCAACTTAGAAATTGGGGAAGTGAATCTGAAAGAACAGATGCAAAAAACTGTTTCTATCCTATTCTTGTCAAAGATGGAAATATAATTGGTTTTGGTAAGGTGAGTGATGAAAATTATCATCCAGAGCAGACAGTGTATGAAGATGGAGTGGCATATGTTTACCCTATTGACCGAAATGGTATTGAAAGAAAGTGGAGATATGCTCGTCAAACTGTTGAATCAATCGCAAATATGCTTAGAGCTCGAAAAACAGGTACAGGATATGAGATTGAGATTGGAAAAACATTTGGTGTTCAAAAAACAGTATGGTCAGATACACGATATGACGCTAATGAGTATGGTACAAAAATAATAAGCGAGCTTGTTCCAAATAATGGGTTTACATTTCCGAAAAGCCTGTGGACAGTATATGATTGCCTATATGCAGGTGTAGGTAATGATAAAAACGCTATTGTATTAGATTTCTTTTCTGGTTCTGGCACAACTGCACAAGCTATTATACAGATGAATCTGGATGATGGTGGCAATCGTAAGTTTATTATGGTACAGGTTCCTGAAAAAACAGAGGAGAAATCTATGTCCTATAAAACAGGTTATAAAAATATCTGTGAAATTGGCAAAGAGCGTATCCGTCGCGCCGGAGCAAAGATTAAAGAAGAACCTGGTCTTGTTGCACAAAACCTTGATACTGGTTTCCGAGTGTTGAAATGCGATACTTCCAATATGAAAGAGGTTTACTATAATCCTTCCGAATACAAGCCATCATTGTTCACTTCTTTGACTGAAAATATTAAAGAGGACAGAACACCGGAAGATTTATTATTCCAAGTTATGCTTGATTTAGGTGTACTTCTTTCAAGCAAGATTGAGGAAACTACTGTAGCGGGGAAAAAAGTTTTTAATGTAGCAGAAGGCTTCCTTATCGCTTGTTTTGATGACAATGTAACAGAAGAAGTAATAACTGAGATTGCAAAACAGAAACCATATTATTTTGTAATGCGTGATAGCTCAATGGCGACTGACAGTGTAGCTACAAACTTTGAGCAGATTTTCGCTACATATAGTCCTGATACAGTAAGGAAGGTGTTGTAATGGAATTTACTATCGAGGGTATAAAAAGTAATGTTCAAAAATTCAAATATTCTATATCCGTAAACGATTCACATAAATTATATGAGTTACTTTCGCTTTCAGAAAAACTATATGGAAATGAAATTCCAGCAATAATTGATTGTTATGAAGAAGCTAGCAATTACAGTGGAACACTTGAAAGAAATGCCAGAATTGTTGTTTCATTGCTTGAAGAATATATCAATTCACATTCAAATATTTGTTTTTCAAAACTTGAATGTGATGACGAGGAACTCAACAAGCTAATTTCTGATTCAATGGAATTTTACAATAAAAATGAATTGGCTCTTGCTACAGAGAAAGTTTGGGATGCGTTTGAACGCCTAAAAACCTATTATTCTCCACAATTAAACAAATCTGATTCAGCAAAAAAAAATAATTGAACAGATGAGTGAGGGAGATGAATGTTTTAGAAAAATGTACAATGTTGAATTTAAGGCACTTACTGATATTGGAAACGCTTATAGAATACGGCATCATGAAAAAAATAAAATTGACATTACTGATAATCGCCAATATGAATATTTTTATAAAAGGTGTTTTACTTTAATATCAATTGCTTTCCAATATCTTGAAGGGAGGTCGTAATCGTGAAATTTAATTTTAAAATCCAGCAGTATCAAACTGATGCTGTTGATGCAGTTGTGAAAGTCTTTAATGGACAAGGATTTCATGATAGAATTAACTTTATACGCGATTTAGGAAAATATAAGAATCCTCAACAGATTTCATATGATACTCTTGATGATACCGGGTATAAAAATGAAGTTGTGGAACTTTCTGACGAACAAATATTAAGCAACATTCAAACAATACAAAGTCAAAGTAATATTAAACTTTCAAAAGTACTTAGTAAAGAATTAGGACGTTGTTCTCTTGATATTGAAATGGAAACCGGAACAGGTAAAACTTATGTTTATATCAAGACAATGTTTGAATTAAACAAGAAGTATGGTTGGAGCAAATTTATCGTTGTAGTACCAAGTATTGCCATTCGTGAAGGTGTGAAGAAATCATTTGAAATAACTGCCGATCATTTTATGGAACACTATGGAATAAAAGCAAGATTCTTTATTTACAACAGTTCAAACTTGAATCAGCTTGATAACTTTTCTTCAAGTTCCGGTATCAATGTAATGATTATCAATACACAAGCGTTTGCGACTTCTTTAAAAGAAGGCGGAAAGAGTAAAGAATCTCGTATTATTTATGATAAGCGTGATGAATTTGGTTCTCGTCGTCCGATTGATGTCATTGCGGCAAACAGGCCGATTATTATCCGTGATGAGCCACAAAAAATGGGCGGAGCGGTTACCCAAAAAGCACTTCAACGGTTTAATCCTTTATTCACTTTGAACTATTCTGCAACACATGAAGTTCAACATAATCTTATCTATGTATTAGACGCTCTTGAAGCATATAATAAGTGCCTAGTTAAAAAAATTGAGGTAAAGGGTTTTGAGGTAAAGAATTTTCGTGGAACAGACAGTTATTTATATTTGGAGCAGATTGTTTTATCGCCTAAGAAACCGCCTATGGCAAGGATTGAGATTGAAATTGGATATAATAAATCTATTAACCGTGAAACACGTAACTGTAATGTCGGAGATGATTTATACTATCTTTCACAGGAAATGGAACAATATAAGGGATATACAATTTCTGAAATTGATCCGCTTCGTGGCACAGTTACCTTTACCAATGGAGAAGTGATTAAAGCCGGCGATGTAAATGGTGATGTATCGGAAGATGATATGCGTAGGATTCAGATTAGAGAAACTATTCTTTCTCATTTTGAAAAGGAAGAAAAGCTCTTTAACTTGGGAATTAAAACATTATCTTTATTCTTTATTGATGAAGTCGCAAAGTATCGCCAGTATGACGATGATGGTAATGAATTATTAGGTGAGTATGGAAAAATGTTTGAACAGGAATATGTAAGTGTTCTGAATCAATATGTTACACTTCTAGATACACCATACCAGAGATATTTGAAGTCTATTTGTAGTAATGTTAGTGAAGTGCATAAAGGTTATTTTAGTATAGATAAGAAAACTGGCAGAAGTATTGATAGTCAGTTAAAGCGTGGTAGTGAGTTCTCTGATGATATTTCTGCTTATGACCTTATCTTGAAGAATAAAGAGCGTTTGTTGTCATTTGAAGAACCAACAAGATTTATTTTCTCGCATTCTGCACTTCGTGAAGGTTGGGATAACCCTAATGTTTTCCAAATTTGCACATTAAAACACTCTGATAGTAATACTGCAAAACGACAAGAGGTAGGGCGGGGTCTTCGCCTTTGTGTAAACCAGCATGGTAATAGAATGGATGCACAAACTTGTGGTGAAACTGTTCATGACATCAATGTGCTTACAGTTGTTGCGAGTGAAAGCTACAAAGATTTTGTGACAGATTTACAATGTGATATTAAAAAAGTTCTTTATGATAGACCTACTGTCGCAACAAGTGATTACTTTAATGGGAAATACATTAAAGTCAATGATGAACCAGTTTTAATCGATGAAACAACAGCCAATACAATTGAGTTTTATTTGATTTCAAATGGCTATGTTGATATGAAACGTAAAGTTACAGATAAATATCGTAATGATGTTTTAACTGGAACACTTGCTCCATTGCCAGAAGAATTAAATTTGATGGCAGAGGGGATTCATACACTAATTCAGTCCGTTTATGATGATAGTGTACTAGATGATATATTTACTGATGGACATGAATCAAAAGTTAAGGATAATCCATTGAATGAAAATTTTGCGAAAAGGGAATTTCAGGCTTTATGGAAACAAATTAATCGAAAATATGCTTATACGGTTGAATTTGATAGTACTGAACTCATAAGGAAGTCAATTGAACATATCAATGTGAAATTATTCGTATCAGAACTTCAATACACCGCTACAATAGGTCATCAAAAAGATAAAATGAGTGAACATGAACTTAGTAGTGGAACTTCATTCAGTGGAGTAAAAACAAGAACTCAGACATTAAAACACGCTGAAACAAGTCAAATTAAATATGATCTTATAGGCAAGGTAGCGGAAGGAACAGTTCTTACCCGCAAAACCGTTTCAAAAATACTTCAAGGATTGAATCCTAATAAATTATTTATGTTTAGATACAATCCGGAAGAATTTATCTCTAAAGTAATTAAGCTCATAAAAGAACAAAAAGCAACAATGATTGTAGAGCATATTTCCTATGATCAAATAGAAGGTGAATATGATAGCACTATTTTTACAGCAGAAAAAAGCACACAAAGTTTTGATAAAGCGTTCCTTGCAAAAAAAGCAATTCAGGACTATGTGTTTACCGATGGATCTGCTGAAAAAAGTATAGAAAGGAAATTTGTAGAGGACTTGGATGCTGCTGATGAAGTGTGTGTATATGCCAAGCTACCTAGAACATTCCAAATTCCTACTCCTGTTGGTAACTATTCTCCAGATTGGGCGATTGCTTTTTATGAAGGAACTGTAAAGCATATTTTCTTCATTGCAGAAACGAAAGGTACTATGGATAGTTTGAATCTGAGACCAATAGAGCAGGCAAAAATATCTTGTGCGAAAAAATTGTTTAATGAAATGTCAACTAACAATGTAAAATACCACGATGTAGATAGTTATCAAAATTTATTAAATATTATGAAATTACTATAGAATTGGAAAAAATCTCCACTAGACTGATATAATATTTTTTCTTACTTTCATAGAGCTTTTGCTATAAATATCAAAAAACGAAGGTGAAGCTGTTAGATAGTCAAGAAAGTACTATAAATTTAATTGCATATGATAAAAAGAGAAAGGAGTTAGCTATTGATTCATAAGATATTATGGGTGATGTATCGATGCAATCAAAATGCTCAGAAGCACTTTCATATAAACAAAAAATAACTGTATCTAGTTCTAATGAAAAGTATACTCAATTTATAAGCGGTTCTATGGACATGAAGTCACTCTTGCAGAAATTAATTGCTTGTAGGGTGGATAAGCGTTATGCTCATTAAAGCTCTGTCAGAATTAAAAAAGCATGACGTCATTGTGCTTTCATAAAGGTGTCTGTATCATGATTGATTTTATAATCGAAACGAACAACCGCTTTGTTGATTTCTACTTAAGGTTATCACGCGATGATCGAAACAAAGGTCTTTCCGTGTCCATAGAGAATCAAGATAAGATACTAACGCGCTTTGCCCAAGATCATCATTATACCGTTAGATATCGCTATATTGATGATGGTGAAAGTGGATATTCCTTTGAACGACCAAATTTTGATCTATTAAAGTCCGATATTATTACTGGTAAAGTAAAGCGCTTATTGATCAAAGATATGTCGCGTTTAGGACGACACAACGCTCGTGCTCTCTTGTTTATGGAAGAAGCCAAAGACTACGGGTGTGAAGTCATTGCCTTAGATGATAACTATTCAAATTATCAGGATAATGACTCTACCATCGGCATTAAAACATGGCACAATGAATTGTATGTGAAAGAAGCCAGCCGCAAGGTGAGAAATGTTATCCATATGAAACAGGAGGAAGGCAATTGGTTATCCACTCCACCGTTTGGTTACCGCAAGGTAAAAAGTAAATCCAGTGAATTAATTATTGAACCTAAAAATGCCGATACAGTGAGAAGGATTTTTGAAATGTACGCGGAAGGATACGGCATCATGAACATTGCGCGAACATTCACTAGAGAACTCATTCCCACACCCTCCCGTTCCTTACATGAATATCGTTTGGCAAACGGAATCAATGATACAACCAAGGTTAGCGATGCTTGGAACGATGCCTGCATCCGCAGGATTTTGACGAATGAAACTTATTTAGGAACACTCGTATTGCATAAAGGAGAATGTACCAAAATAAGAGGGAAATATCAAAAGCTTCCCAGCACAAAGTGGAAGGTTTTCAAACATCATCATGAACCGATCATCGACGAGAAGCTATTTCAGATCTGCCAAGAAAAGCTCGCAAGTAAAAAGGTACGCTCCAAGCGTAAAAGAACGATTCATGAAAATGTATTTCATGGGCTATTATACTGTGCAGACTGTAACAGCCTCTTAAAGCCCTATAGAACGGCTAAAGACATACGAGAGGGAAATACCCACTATTATTGCTCAACATACCTGAAACAAGGTAAAACAGCGTGTAGTGCTAAGTCTGTCAATGAGCATCAGTTAAAAAAAGCAGTAACGATCTTTTTAAGTCGTTGCCGCGATGAATATCAAACTTTTTTAACAAAGCAATACATTAACGAAAACAAAAAAGAAATGGAAATCAAACGTATCACTTATAAAATCCAATCTCATAAGTCTCAGATCACAAAGCTGAAACAGGAAATCAGACAGCTGATTGAAAATAAGATGAGAGAAAGCATGGCACTATCAGCTGATTATGAACTGATACAGGAATCCTATCAATCACTGATAAACGAAAAAGCTCAACTGTTGAAGGATTGTGAAAAAAGCCTTGAAATACTCCAAAAAGAAATGCTAAGTCTTTCTCAGGGCAAGCGTCAACTTACATCCGCATTGGATGTTTTGAATGAGATGATTGATAAACAAGACTATACAAAAAAAGAATTACAAATCCTGTTCCATAAAATCGTTGTTCATGATGATCATATTGAATTTCATTGTAAAGGAAATTTTTCAAATAAAATAGATGCGACAGTCACACTGATTGATGATGCGAACGCATCCTATCATAAGGCAATATTAAATGAAATCCAAAAGCAGGCAGATGATCAGCTATTTTCTTTGAATCGTGTTTATCAAGCATTAAAAGACCAAGGATATCCATATTCATACAAGGGAATTTTCATGAAACACATAAAACAATTAGAAGAAGCCGGCATTGTGGAAAGACCCCACAAGAATAAGAAGGCGATTTACCATGTGGAATAAAACTGTTAGAATGTGAAAAAATCTGTCTATTTTTTTGTAAAAATGTGTTTTTAATATGCTTAATAGTTTATAAAAATGTGTTTGTTATGGGTTGGAATGCTTTTAAAAATGTGTTAAACTAGAATCAGTTATACGATGAGGAAGGTGATTCACATGAAACGAAACGCAATGCAGGACTTGATAAAATGGAAGTCAAGTGAAGAACGTAAGCCTATGGTCTTAAAAGGAGCACGTCAAGTGGGAAAAACTTGGATCATGAAGGAATTCGGACAAAATTATTATGATCATTATGCATATTTTAATTTCGATGAAGAAGATGATCTAAAATCCATCTTTGAAACAAACAAGAATCCTCATCGTATCATTGAGCTTTTATCTATGATTGCGAATGAAAAGATACTTCCAGCGAAAACATTAATTATCTTTGATGAAATTCAGGAATGTCCGGAAGCACTAAACACATTGAAATACTTCAAAGAGAAGGCAAATGAATATCATGTTATCGCCGCCGGTAGTTTACTTGGTACCCTGCTTGCCAAGCCGAAATCCTATCCGGTAGGCATGGTTAATTTACTTGATATCTATCCGCTCGCATTCGATGAGTTTTTGGAAGCTGTGGATCCTGCCCTTTATACGTATTATATCGGTATTCAAAAGCAGCAGAAGATAGAAGATGTATTTCACCATCGTTTACTTGAGATATACCATCACTATCTTATTATTGGCGGCATGCCTGAATGCGTTTCTGCTTGGATAAAGTACAAGGATCCGGCTAAAATAAACCAAATTCAAAAGGAACTGATTGAGGTTTATGAAAATGACTTTTCCAAACACAATGGTAAGGTGAATAGTGGGCGGATTCTTATGGTATTCCGCAGTATCGTTACCCAGCTTGCGAAATCCAATGAGAAATTTGTGTATGGTGCTGTTCGTGAAGGAGCCAGAGCCCGTGACTTTGAGGAAGCGATTGAATGGCTTGTTTCCGCCGGTATGCTAATACGCGTCTATAATGTTTCAAAATTGGAACACCCTTTATCTGCCTTTGATAAATTAGACCAATTCAAACTCTTTTTGTTTGATACAGGACTGCTTAAACATATGGCCGGCATTGACAATCGTGCTATTATTTTAAAAAAGGATTATCAATTCAAAGGACCGTTAACGGAGAACTTTGTCTTACAACAGCTGCGTGGTCAATTTGAAGTAGAGCCACGCTATTACTCTCATAGAAACAGTGAGATTGATTTTGTCTTGCAATATGGTACTGATATCATTCCTATTGAAACAAAAGGAGGCGAAGATAAGTCAGCTCCTTCCTTTAAAAAATATGTCGCTGAAAACAAGCCACAGTATGCAATCCGCTATTCTACTCGTGGGTATCGCAAGGATGGACACATTACGAATTTCCCTCTATATTTGGCAAGAAAAACAAAAGAGCTATTGTAGCACTGCCATTACTTTGATTCTTTATTTTGATATACAAATCACAACTTGCAGATCTATCAATCTATCGGCAAAAGCAAACACCATTTGTAAGGGTGAAATTTCTGTCATTATTGCCGATAAAGTGTTATACTATGATCAGATGATGATATGATTTTGACAAGGAGGTATTGTATGCAATATCTTTCTGTGATAGAAACAGCGAAACGATGGAACATATCAGAGCGCAGTGTAAGGAACTATTGCGCTCAAGGTCGAGTGAATGGCGCAATTCTTACGGGTAAAACATGGCGAATTCCAAAAAACGCAGAAAAGCCGACTCGTAAAATATCACAAAATGAACAACATTGAACGCTGTTAAATGTATTAAAAGAAGAAAAAACACGTAAGCTTCATGGCGGCATCTACCACAAAACACAAATCGACTTAACTTATAACTCAAATCATATGGAAGGAAGCTGTTTAACCCATGATCAAACGCGATATATTTTTGAAACCAATACAATTGGCATAGGAAAAGAAGCGATAAATGTGGATGATATTATCGAAGCTTCCAATCATTTCCGCTGTATTGATATGATTATTGATAAAGCCAACCTTATGTTAAGTGAAAAATTCATAAAAGAACTTCATTACGTATTAAAAAATGGCACCAGTGATTCCAGAACGGCTTGGTTTGCGGTAGGGGATTATAAAAAGCTTCCCAATGAAGTAGGAGGAACGGCCACTGCACTTCCGGAAGAGGTTCCCCATAAAATGAAAGCACTATTAACAGAATACAACGCTAAAAAGCAAAAAAGTCTAGAAGACATTTTAACCTTTCATGTAAAATTTGAAAGAATTCACCCCTTTCAAAATGGTAATGGTCGCATCGGTCGGCTTATTATGTTTAAAGAATGTTTAAAAAACAACATTGTTCCGTTTATTATCGAAGACTCATTGAAGATGTTTTATTATCGCGGCTTAAAACAATGGAATGATGAAAAAGGTTATCTTATGAATACTTGTACAACCGCACAAGATCAATATAAGACATACCTTGATTATTTTCGGATATAAGCATACAATAAGCACGATTAAGTAAAATTACAGATTAGTTCTCATTAAAGGATACGCTGCAATCATGAGTATTGTACAATTATTTAATATAACCTGACAGCGACAGAGAATGTTTGTTATAATACGAGATTGTAAAGAAAAATATTGATCATAGAAAGCCTAGGAGTGAGGTAAATGAATTATGTATTAATGAATAAAAACTTAGCGGTATTAAAGTTTTCCTATGATGAGGAAACGCACACCATTACAAAAATTCTTGAGTTGATTCATCCTGACTATGCTCCTTTAGGGATCATGGAATATAAAACAGGCATCACTAGGAAAGCTTTTAATAATTGGTGGAGAAATCGTTCAATTCCTGCTTCACGCAGTAGAATTAATGAAGTGCTGGGGGAACTGGGAATTCATACATCCATTGAATTGTTAGAAAAATGCTTTGGTCTTAGCTTGAGTGATCCTTACTGGATCAAAGAAGAACATTCTGATATGGATTGGAAACAAGTTAATTTCTTTGAAAATGATTTCAGTGAAGATATGGGAAAGTTATTAATGGGGCAGATTCATTATTCAAATCATTTAGAAATATTTAGTCCTGATAATTCCAGCGATGGTAACTTGAAAAAGAAATGGAAGATACGAAATGGAATTCGCTATCTCATTAAGGGAGGCAACAGCTTTAACAATCAAGAACCCTTTAATGAGGTCATAGCGACAAAGCTGTATGAAAGAATTCTTGATCAAGAGGATTATGTTCCTTATGAATTACTTGAAGAAAATGACAAATTTTATTGCGCCTGTCCTACTATGGTAACTCAAGATGAAGAGCTTGTTTCTGCTTATTATATTGATCGAATGATCAAACAAAGAGAAAATGACTCCTTATACAAGCATTTCTTAGATGCATGTGCTACGCTGAATATTCCCAATGCAAAGCTGCGCATGGATAAGATGCTTGTTTGTGATTATATCATCGCTAATTATGATCGTCATTATCGTAACTTTGGGGCAATCAGAAATGCCAATAGTCTAAAGTGGATCGGCATCGCACCGATCTTTGACAGTGGCAGTTCCTTATGGGCGATGCAGCCGACTTCAGAAATCGGCCATACCTATCGGTGTAAGCCTTTTAAAGCTTCACCAGAAGAACAATTAGAGCTTGTGAATGATTTATCCTGGCTCGATGTTGCGAAATTGGAAGGCTTTGAACAGGAAGCAGAGGACATATTGAAAAGCAATCCATTCATGGATGAAGATAGGATTAAAGCAATAGTGCAGCAAATAAAAACAAGAATCATTAAAGTTACAGATTACAAAAGAAGCTTAGAAAAAGCAAATAAATGAATGTAGGTCATTGGTTATATTGATTAATCTTTTTCATAAGATTACAAACAATTAATGGTGTAAAATGAAAATAGACATTGTATATACTCTAAAAAATGAGTGAAATCAATGAAAGAATCCTCGATAAGGAAAATTATGTGTCTTATGAATTGATTCAAGAAAATGATATATTTTATTCGGGTTTGTCAAGAAAAGTGGGGTTTGTCGTGTAAGTAAAATTTAAAAGATTAAATTTTTTTAGAGATTTTTCAATGCGGGATGCGAAGAGTTCATTCATCATGAGTTGATTTAAGATCATAGACCAATTTTGAATGTGACCTGCTTTCCACCTTTTCTCTAATTCAGTAGTACGTAAATACAACAGCTTGAATAGGGCATTTATTTGGAAATGCTCCTTTTTTGTTACTATATGAAAACTTGAATTGAATTGATTCAATTGCATTTGTTGTATAAAAAGTATTGCTATCGGATAATCAAAGCATGTGCTGAGAATATCCCAGTTTTCCTTTCAACTGCGTATTGCGGTGGATATTGTTTCTCCCATTTATTCTTGAAAATTCCTAATTGAAAAGCCTGCAAGATTTAAAGAGTGTTTATCAAGCAAACACAGAATAGCAGGCATTGATTCTATATCATATTATTTACTTAACTAATTTTAAAATTCTTTCATACAAGTCTTGTGAAGTTAAATTATATTCTTTTTGTAGCCAAGCAGCTGTTCCTACTTGACCGAATTTTTCATCAACACCTAACCTGATTAATGGAATTCCTAAGCCATTCTCAGCCATGATTTCAGCAACAGTACTACCTAAGCCACCATAGATACTATGATTTTCAAATGTGACAACGTATTTTTTTCCTTCAATTTCATTCAAGAATAACTCTTTATCAAAAGGCTTTATAGTAAACATATCAATTAATTCAACACTAATATGATTTTCTTTTAATCTTTCTACCGCTTCTAATGCTTCTGATGTTAGCTGGCCTGAAGAAATCAGCAATATATCGTCGCCGTTTACCAATACGTTACCTTTTCCAAATTCAAACGCAGAGCCTTGTTCATATACTTTTTTAACAGGCTTACGGTTTCCTCGCACATAGTGAATACCTTTTAATTTGGAAAAATTATTAATTATCCAACTCATTTGAACTCCGTCTGCTGCATCGCAGATTAGTGCATTTGGTATTGTTTTCATTAAGGCAACATCTTCCCATGTAGTATGCGTTCCACCATTCTGCGCAACACAGAAACCCGGATCAGACCCATAAATATTTATTGTATTATGTGCGTAAGCTCCTGAAACAAAGATTTGATCAAAAACCCTTCTAGTAACGAATGGTCCAAATGAATGAATAAATGGAATATATCCAAACAAAGACAATCCAGCAGCTACACCAACCATATTGGCTTCTGCTATTCCACATTCAATAAAATTATCAGGTTTATTTGCTTTAATTTTTTTAAAACCGCTGGCTTCGGCCAAATCTGCATCCAATGCTATAATTTTATTATTTTCTTCCATAGCAGATAACAATGTATCGACAACACACATCCTCATTTCTTTGCCAGTCGATCTATCTTTACAAAGTTTAAAACGCATCTTCTTATCTCCCTTCAATAATTTTTTTCAATTCTTCAATTGCTTTATGGTTTTCTTCTAAAATTTCAGAATTAATAAATTTTACTGAGTGATTAGATTTCATGTTTTCAAAATAAGGTACACCTTGCCCTTTTATAGTATCTAATACAAGACAAGCTGCAGAATCTTTGACCTCTTTCAATTCATTTATACCGCTACAGATATCTTCTTCACTTGAACCACTTACAGTATTAACGGCAAAGCCAAAAGATTTCATTTTCTCTTCAATGTTAAACTGATTAATAACATCCTTAGTATACCCATCTAGTTGGCGTTTGTTGTCATCAATAATCACAATGCAATTGTTCAGTTTGTAGTTCGCAATAAATTGAAATGCTTCCCAACATTGGCCTTCATTTAATTCGCCATCACCGACAATTACGTATACATAATTCTCTTTTCTATCTAATTTCAAAGCATACGCCATCCCAGCCGCAACACTTACGCCTTGTCCTAATGAACCTGTGGTCATATCCACTCCAGGAGTTTTCAATCTGTCTGGATGAGAAGGCAACAAGGTGCCTCCCTCATTTAACGTAAAAAGTAATTCTTTCTCAAAAAAACCAGATTCCGCTAAGGCACTGTACCAGACTGGGCCACAATGTCCCTTTGATAAAACTACGAAGTCTCTATCTTCCCATTTTGGATTTTTAGGGTCAAATTTCAGAATTGAGCCATATAATGCACTCATTGTTTCAACCAATGATAATGACCCCCCTAAGTGTCCATACCCAATATGCTCTAACATTTCTAAAATATCTAATCGTATTTTTGCTGACAAAATTTTTAATTTATTAATTTCTGACATAATACATACCCTTGGAAATACACCAATTTGCTCCTTTCTTATAAATTTAATTCAAAAAGATTATAAATATCTTCTCTACTATGCGATTTAAGTAGAATATTCTTTTTTGATTCATCAGCAAAAATCTTCGAAATTGCCCTTAGGGCAGACATATGTGATGATGAATCTTTAGCTGCCAATGCAATCAAAGCCCTTACATCATACCCACCTTCTTTAAACTTAATAGGTTCTGATAATATAGTAATTGCTATCTGAGTGGCTCTTACACCTTGTTCACTATTAGCATGGATTAAAGCCATGTCCTCGCAAAGAACATAATACGGTCCATATTTTTTGGTATTTTCTAAAATACCATCAATATATCTATCCTCACAATAACCTTGATCGATAAGTGGTAATACGGCGATTTGAACCGCTTCCTGCCATGTTTCTACTTTGTTTTTAAAATAGATATTCTCTTTTTTTAAAACTTGACTCATATGATCACCTCTTAATTCTTTATAGTTTACTTTCTACGTTTAAAATTGGGAAATGCCGTTTCATATAGACATTTCCCAATTCAATTAACCTAATTTCTCTCTTAATTTAGATTCGAGTTCTTCCATATCCATTATATTGTTCAAGAGAATTTTGTTCTCAAAATCACTTGATTGCGACTCTAAGTCTCTTCCAATCACAAATAAGTCGGCTGAATCAGGAGTTGTATCAGATAATGAAGTATGCAAAACTTCTATTCCAGAAACTCCCATCTTATTTAATACAGATTCAACATTCATTGCGACAATTAATGAACTACCTAATCCACATCCACAACAACACATAATTTTATTAATTTTCATGATGATTTCTCCTTAAGCTTTGTCCTTATCCGCATTTATGTTTGCTTTTTTAGAAAATAATAATTTACTAATAATAGGTAACAAATATAATACGATACATAAGATCATGATCGTTGTCGGAGTTACAAATTTACCGATATTTCCTAATATAATTCCAATTGCTGAAAAATCAGCGTCAGCGAACGTAGTATTAGCAAAATTCAAAGCTCCCATAACAGGCATACATAACGCAGGTAAAAATGTGATTACCAAACCATGAATAAATGATCCTACAACACACCCCTTTACGCCTCCTTCTGCATTCCCAAAGCATCCAGCAGTAGCTCCACAGAAGAAATGTGGTATTACACCAGGCAAAATTAATGCCACTGGAACTAATGATGCATCAATTGCGATTAAAATCGCTAATCCAACGATGCCACCTATGAAAGACACTAAGAATCCAATCAAAACAGCATTCGGTGAATAAGTGAAAACAATTGGGCAATCCAGAGCAGGAGTAGCATGTGGAACCAATTTGTCAGCAATACCTTTAAATGCTGGTACAATCTCACCGACTATCATTCTAACTCCGGAAAGAATAATCGTAACACCAGCAGAGAAATTCATTCCGGTCGTTATTGCCCAAACAGCCCAATGTGTCTCTGTTTCAGCTCCAATATTCAATAAACCGGATAAATTAGGATAAGATTGAATTAATATAGATGGATCCTCTTGTAAAATCCCTTTACCAACAGCAATAGCCGTTACTACTGAAAAGAAAATAATCATTGTAACTGCGATAGAAACGGTAGTGTCTCTTAAAAAAGACATTCTTTGTGGGAAATTAATTTCTTCGGTAGATTTACTTTTGCCTTTGAATAATTTACCGATTTGAGCAGTTAACCAATACGCACAACTTCCAAAATGACCTAAAGAAATTGTATCAGTTTTCGTAATTTTATTCATAGTCTTTTGCGTAATTGCCGGGCAAATTACCATAACTAGTCCTAATAATAAACCGCCAGCGATCCATAACTGTACTCCTGTCAGACCTAAAGAATTCATAATTACAGCAAACATACACGCCATAAACAAAGTTGCATGACCAGTCAAGAAAATATAATTCAGATTAGAGAATCTTGCCAATATTATATTCGTGACCATTCCTAGACACATTATATATGCAGTATCAGTTGCGAATTCTACAAGACCAAGTGAAGTGATGGCTTCATTGGAAGGAACAACCCCTTGCATATTGAAAGCGTAGTTAAAAATATCGCCAAAAGCGTTTAAAGATCCCGTTTGTAAAAATGAAGACCCTGCATTCAAAATCAAAAAACCTACAATTGTTTTAATAGTCCCTTTAATAATATCTTCAATTTTCTTTCCCTGAAGTGCTAAACCAAGTAAAGCCATAAGACCAACTATTAATGCTGGTGTTGACAAAATATTAACAATAAAACTAAGCATAATTTTTCTCCTTTTCTATTTCTCTTAATCAACCAAAGCGATACCTGCACTCGTGCCAATTCTATCTGCACCAGCTTCTAACATTTTATTCAGGTCCTCTTTATTGCGTACTCCGCCGGCGGCTTTTACCTTACAAGCGCCTGCAACCGCTTCTTTCATAAGTTTTACATCTTCTGATGCAGCTCCCGAAGTTGAGAAGCCGGTAGAAGTTTTAACAAATGTTGCTTTGGCCTCAACACACAATTTGCATGCTTTTATAATCTCTTCTTTTGTTAATAAACAATTTTCTAAGATAACTTTGACGCATATATCATCTGCAGCCTTTACTACTGCTTTGATATCATTTCTTACATTATCATAATGACCAGCTTTTAATTCTCCGATATTCAAAACCATATCAATTTCAGAAGCCCCATTTTCAATCGCGTCTTTCGCTTCGTAGACCTTAGCTTTGGTACTCATCGCACCTAGCGGAAATCCTACAACAGTACAGACCTTAACATCGGTTCCTTTTAGAAGTTCAGCACATAATGGAACCCAATATGTGTTTACGCAAACACTGGCAAAATCATAAGCTTTCGCCTCTTGACACAACTTTTCAATTTTTTCTTGTGTTGCATCCGCCTTTAATAAAGTATGATCAATGAGTCTGTTTATTTTCATATTTTATCCTCCTTATCTCATTGGCTAACTTGATTGTAAATTAATCTAAGAATTTAAACAAAGCCAAAAAATGTATAAGCGCTTACATTATTTGTGCAACCGGTTCTTCATACTGATAAAAAAGTAGGAGAATTCAAAATCTTAATATTTTACTATATCGTTAATCATATTTGTATTTAATTCTATGAGGGATTGAATTAAAGTTTTTCTTTAATCATATTTAATAAATCTGTTTTATTTTCTGATTTTACTAAATTTTGGATATACTCTCTGTCTGAACATATAGAAATAATATCTTTCAATATTCCTATGTGACTTGATTGATCTATCGTAGACAACAAAAAAATTATTTTTGCTTTTTTATTTCCTGGAAAGGTAATTGGCTTTTTACAAATAGCCATTTGTATCGCTAATTTATTTGATCCATCTTCAACTTTTGCATGAGCTAAGATAACCTCATCATTAACAAACATATATGAACCATAACGCTTTAAATAAATGATGATAGAATCGATATAACTTTGTGAGATGATATTTTTTTTAACTGCATTTGAGCCTAGCTTTTGTAAAATAAATTCCCAGCCATAATCCTCTTCAACAAACATGATTTCGTTATTTTCTAATAGAGTTAATAAATCATTCTTACACATTACCTCATCATTTTGTGGAGAAAATAGTTTTTCAACCTCAAAGGTAAATTCATTCAATTTGCCAGGATCTATATACTTTTTAGCAATATTTCTTACTACATTTACGATTGATTTATTATTGCTGGAAAATTTTATACATTTTCTTAGAATATGAACTTTGTCATCGTCACTTAAAATCGGATGAACAACAATCTGATTATCAAAATTTCTTTTACCCTTTAAGATGACAGTGGATATAATCAAATCATATTCTGAAAATGATTTATAATCGTTTGATGAACATACGTCAATTATATATGCATTAGGTAACAATAGTGCTATTTCCCGTTTCAACATGTTTCCTGTACTTATTCCATTAGGACAGATAATCTGTACTTTGATGTTCTTTGCTTCATGACTTTTATAATCCAAATAAGCTCCAAAATGTAAAGTAATAAATGCTATTTCACTATCAGGAATAGATACTACTAATTTTTTTTCTAAAAATTCACACGCCTTTTTTGTTATTAAAAATAAATCATTATAGTTATTTTTTATTTCTTCTAACATCGGATTACCTAGTTGGATACCATACTTGTACCTCCACAATGACGATTTTAGATGTAGAGACAGAGGTTGCACAACACTTTTCATCGTTTCAGCTTCTATGCATGCAATTCGGCAAAACTCTTTTACTAGGCCAACTGATAAAATGTCCACATCTTCATCACTTTGATTATTTGAAATATTTACCGATGCAGTTTGAAGTCTGCTTCCTAATAAATGAAGCGATAAATAGATTTTCTCATTATCGTCTAGATCTTTAAAGTATTTATTAATGAGATTATACTCTTTAGAATTCCTTATTTTATTTTCATCATCTTCAGAAAAATCTACTTTTTCAGTTTCATCTGAAACATAAGACAAAAAGAAAGCAAGAGAATATAACGTTCCAGACACATAGGTAACTTCCAATTCTTCTGCAATGCTATTTAGCTTAGCATACATAACATCAATTTTTTCTTTATTCTCCACAATAATTACATTATCTTGAAACAGCTGTATAATGTTCATGAACAATGTGAAGAAAAGAGAACGTTTTGTTAAAACATCGCCTTTTACAGAATACCCAAATTTCATTGAATATGATAATTCTAAATGCTTATGAGTCAATTGCGTTTTTACGCTTTTAAAATCCTGTAAAATAGTATTTCTGCTCACGTCACACAAATGAGCAAAGAAATCTACATATAATGAATTATTGGCCAACAAAAGAAAACAAATAATAATACTGAGTCTTTCTTTTGGTGAAAAAATATAATCACTATTCTTAGAAAAGTTATTCAATAAATTCTCAATATCCATCCTTTGTTGATCGCCTAATAAAATTCCCTCCTTACCCAAATCAATTTTTTTTATATGGTTTTCATTTAGCCACTCATTGATTTTATTCAAATCATAATAAATACTTCTCCTTGTAATACCGGTATTATTTTCTATATCAAGGATTGTTACATATTCATGCATGATTAAAAGGTATTCAATTATTTTTTTATTTCTAGCATTGATAGTTAGCAACAATAAAATCACTCCTTCTCCTTATTAAAGTGCAAATCAAGTGATGTTGTCCAATACATTTTTTGTACAAAGCATTACAATATTTGTTACATGAGTAATCAGCCAAATAAAAAATATCTGATATTTTGTTTATTCTTAAATAGGACCTAGCGCCTTTACTTCTGGATAATCTACACTTTCTGAATTTTGCATTCACAGGCTATAATATTGTGTCCTTCTACATTTAATTTTTCTTTGATAGTTTCCTTATAATCAAATACTGTAAATTTTCATTCTTTCAGCTCCTCCTTCTCAAAATTAAATTGCCCTTAGAATATCATTTTATAATTTCACTGTTTTGAATTATATATAAAAGCATAATTATTAAGATTTTTTAAGAACAATAGTATCTCATGAATTCATAAATGCAAACTTATGATTAATATCTCGAATCTATAGCTGTATTTTTTGTTAAATAGGTTTTCTGGTCGAGCCATAATTTGGTACACAGTTTCTAGAAATATTTAGCCAAGATAATTCCAGCGATAGTAACTTGTAAAAGAAATGAAAGATTCGATATGTAACTTGTTATCTCATTAAGGGAAGCGATAGCTTTAATAATCAATGCCCTCTAATGGAGTCATTGCGACAAAGTTATATGAAAGGATCCTTGATTGAGAGGATTATGTTCCTTATGAATTTTGAAGAGAATGGTAAGCTTTATTCTGCTTGTCATACTATGGTGAGACAAGATGAAGAACTTGTTTCTGTTTATTACATCAATCGAATGATTAAACTAACAGAGAATGATTCCTTATACAAGCGTTTCTTATATGCTTATGCTAAATATTTTCAATGGTAAGCTGCATATGAATAAGATGCTTGTTTGTGATTATATCATTGTCAATTATGATCGTCATTATCGAATTTTGAGGCAATCAGAAATGCCTGGAGAAAAGCAAATAATCAACATTAAGAAATAAGATGAAACAAATCAGATAATGACCTCCCATCTATATGGCATTTTGTTTCCTTTATGCAACTTTGACTCATGTCGGTGTCATGCTTTGCGGTTCTACATAGCTCCAGACACCGAGATTGTTTGCGACGTTCCATATTCGATTACGCTGTGAGGATGATAAAGACTGTCCTACATCAAAGGCAACGCCGGCATAATGCTGTGACTGTCTGCCATGTCCGCCTTCCCAGATCCGCTTAAACGCATAGCGGAAGGGAATGGGCGATCCATAGGTACGGCGCGTCACATTCCATGCTTCCATGGCCGCATTGGTTGTCCACAATACGGAGGATTGTGAACTTCCGCGAAATTCTCTTACTAGCATCGTGCGTCCATACGAATAGGGCATGGGATCCGATTCTTTCAACCGATATACCTGCAAGGCCTGAGTATCAACATCATATACGATGATCTTTGCCATGAGTTTCCTCCTTTCCTTTCAATCTATGGTAAAAAAACAAAACGGTATAGGTGAAAGGGAAGCGATGTATCAATCCTATTGGAAAATGGCTGCATGATGAGCCTTATAATCGACATGCCAGCACATAATCCACCCTATATTTCATCGGTGAATCAACCCCAATAAACCAAATCACATGATCTATTAAAATTGAAAAATTTCGATATAAATAAAAAAATGCTTTCCTAACGGAAGGCAGGGTAGTATACTATACACGTAAAAATAAGGAGGTATAGCAAATGCTCGATAAAAAAGTTTCAGAATTGTTAAACGATCAGATAAACAAAGAACTGTACTCCGGATATTTGTATTTGGATTTTTCAGTTTATTATCAGGAACAGGGATTGGATGGTTTTGCGAATTGGTATATGATTCAGGCTCAGGAGGAACGCGATCATGCCATGTTAATGCTGGAGTACATGCAAAACAATGGTGAACACATTACTTTAGATCAGATTAACAAGCCGGATAAAGTATGCAAAACACTTAAGGATCCGTTAGATTTTTCTTTGGATCATGAGCGCTATGTTACGAGCTTGATCAATGCGATCTATGACGCAGCCCATGCGGTAAAGGATTATCGGACAATGCAGTTTCTCGATTGGTTTGTAAAAGAACAGGGCGAAGAAGAAAAGAATGCGGAGGATATGGTCAAGAAATTTGAATTGTTTGGGATGGATCCGAAGAGCCTATATATGCTGAATAATGAAATGGCATCTCGCACCTACAGTGCACCTTCTTTGACATTATAAAGATAAGCGATTTCATAATCAAAAGGAATAACCAATAAGCATCCGATTGAAAGATCGGGTGTTTTTCTTATTATTACCGTTTATGATCAGGAATAGCGTTTCTTCCATCAATGTCTTGCTTTCCTGCTTAACGCATGGGTATTTGTGATAAACGTTTTGTTTAGGTATACATAAGGTATAGCAGGGAGGTTGTAATATGACGTTGGATAATGTACCTATAAGGCAAGCAGTAACGGTTCGAGAATTGCGTGCACAGGGCAGTATTCGCAGGCGATTATTGGATTTGGGAATTACACCCGGTACGAAGATTGAACCGATTCATACATCACCATCCGGATTTATGCGAGCCTATTTTGTCAAGGGCACAATGATCGCATTACGGAATAGTGAAAGCAGGGAGATATGGGTAGATTAGAGGGGGGAAGCTATGTTTTCCAAAATATTGGAAGTCAATGAAGAGATTAATCAGCTATATGCCAAGGAAAATCCGGGAATGCGAATCGCTCTTGTAGGCAATCCCAATGTAGGAAAAAGTACCGTATTCAATGCGCTTACCGGCATGCATCAGCACACCGGTAACTGGCCGGGGAAGACGGTCGCATTGGCCAGCGGCAGTTTTATTCATCACCAGCAGCTACATGAAATGATTGATTTACCGGGGACGTATTCGCTAATGGCACATTCCCGGGAAGAAGAAGTCACACGGAATTTTATTTGCTTTGAGGATTGTGATGTGTGCGTGGTTGTCTGTGATGCCACATGCTTGGAACGCAATTTGAATCTGGTCTTACAGACACTGGAAATTACTGATCGCGTCATTGTCTGTGTCAATCTTTGTGATGAAGCGGAAAAAAAGCATATTCATATTGATCAAGAGAAACTGGCACATGCTTTGGGGGTGGATGTGGTAATGATGAGCGCCCGCAGTGATATTGGTTTGGAGGAATTAAAGGATGCGCTGGCATCCTGTCAAGTGAAAAAACAAACTAAGCATACCGCAAAGGTTCGCTATAATGAAGCGATAGAATCCGCTCTTATAAAGATCGAAACCGTGATTAAATGCAAGCAGCTCAATGAACGCTTTCTGGCATTGAAATTATTAGAAGGCGATACTCAATTTGAAACATGTATTCAAAATATCAATGAGGTTCAACCGGTGGTGGAACAGGAGCGAGAGCGTTTGCGAGATGCAGGAATGGAAGGACAACTGGAGGATGAAATTGTTCATGCCATCTCCCAAAAGGCAGCGGCGATCAGTGCGGAATGCATTACCTTTGACGACATTCATTACTATGAGCGTGATCGCAAGATTGATCAGATTGTAACCCATAAGGTATGGGGTGTCTTATTAATGATTGCTTTATTGGGGGTTATATTCTGGATTACCATTTATGCGGCCAATATTCCCAGTGCAATGTTAACGGATATGTTTGGATGGGGGGAAGGAAAGCTTAATCAATTTTTAATAGGACTTGAAGTCGATGAGACGCTGCGCTCGATATGCATGGATGGCATATACAAAACATTGGCATGGGTCATATCGGTGATGTTGCCGCCTATGGCTATTTTCTTTCCATTATTTACGATATTGGAAGACTTTGGTTATTTGCCGCGTGTCGCGTTTAACTTGGACGGCTATTTTCGCAAGGCAAAGGCTTGTGGTAAACAAGCCTTGACAATGAGCATGGGATTTGGCTGTAATGCGGTCGGAGTAAGCGGTTGTCGCATTATTGATTCTGAGCGGGAACGACTTATAGCCATATTAACGAATAACTTCGTGCCATGTAACGGTCGTTTTCCCACCTTGATTGCGATCATTACCATGTTTTTTGCGGGTGTATTCGCTGCGCCATGGGATGGAATCGCCTCCGCGTTGTTGTTAACAGGGATTATACTGCTAGGTGTATTGTTGACCTTTTGGATCTCACGACTGCTAAGCATGACACTATTAAAAGGGGTACCCTCCGGTTTTACCCTGGAACTTCCCCCTTATCGGAAACCGCAATTCGGCAAGGTTATCGTTCGCTCGATCTTTGATCGGACTCTGTTTGTATTGGGCCGCGCAATCAGCGTAGCGATCCCGGCCGGAGCACTGATTTGGATCATGGCGAATATCATTATACAGGATCAAACGCTATTGGCAATGATTGCGGGGATATTGGATCCCTTTGCCAAGCAGCTCGGTCTTGACGGAGTGATTTTATTGGCATTTATCTTGGGCTTTCCTGCCAATGAAATCGTCGTTCCGATCATCATTATGGCATATCTTTCATCTTCCTATCTACTGGATATGGATAATCTGTCCATGCTAAAAGAATTACTTGTGGCAAATGGCTGGACTTGGATTACAGCGGTATGTACAATGCTGTTTTCATTGATTCATTTTCCTTGTGCCACCACAGTATGGACAATAAAAAAAGAGACCGGAAGCTGGAAATGGACGATCTTATCGGTACTCATTCCTACTCTCACCGGCATCTTGGTATGCTTTATTGTCTCTCATGTGGCATTATTGTTTTATTAACGAAAAGAAACAAGATTCTTCGATTCAGCTTTATCATAAAGCAAACGAGGAATCGTGTTTTTTTTACGAGAATAATTTGTTTTCAGAGCGATGATAATTATTCTGATAGCCATAGCATTCCTCATCGGCTAAGGGGAATGCCTGAGCCAGCATGTTGGCAAGGAATAAGTCCGCTCCCATTTGCTGCTCATAATATTGACAGTGAATGCCAAGCTTTTCACAACTGGGCGAGATCAGCTGATGTAGATTGCGGGAATGAAGAATGAATGTTTCCGCAATTCCTCGCTCTTGAAACAATTGGCATAAAAACAGATCAATTTCTTTCTGTAGGGTCGCAATCGGACTCATGTGTACCGTTGCTGTTTTGGTGAAATGATCATTGATGGCAGACAAGTGTACCTTGATTTCATGGCCATTCGGAACTGCCTGCAGCATAAGGTGAATTTTTTCATTGGTATGAGGGATTGTCGGTATATCATCTTTCTCATCATCATAATTGTCCACATTGCGGTTAATATGAAAAGCTTCGACTACAATATCGTTTTCGCGCACCCGCAATACTTGATTATCCCCCAATGAGGGAAGGACAGGTGTACGCTTTAGAATTGAATAAAAATCATTCAGAAGCTCCACTGCTAATTCTTTTTCGGCACGATTCATTGCTCGCGGCAGCTGGCCGGGTTCATTTTTAAAGCAAAGATTATGTTGATGGTAAAGCGGCAATTCACTGTGTTCTATATCTTCATAAAGAAAATCAAAGGTGAATGCGTTGGTAAATAACAAATCCGGATCTTCATTCATGGAATTTAAAATAGAACGGACAAATTCATTTTCATCAGCGAAAGCCATTAATTCCATGCCGTTATCTAATACATCCAGATAGAATAGAAAAGGGCGTTCATCCGTCTCAGTAATTATGAGATATGGCGCTATTGTTTTTCGCTGCTCTAAGTCCGTTCTTATATTTTCTAATAAGTCATCAGTCATCTGTTCCAGTTCCTCATCAAGAAAAAGTTCGTCTAAATGCTTTTGAAGCTCTTGCATATGATGTTCAGGGTATAATAATTGAATAGAATGTGAAAACTCATTGACTTGTTCTATCACTTTTATGACAACATTTTCATTTTTGCTTTTTTGATAATATGTATATTGAAAGGTAGTGTAATTCTCTAACCATTGCTCGACTGGTAGATCTTCCTGATCTTCAATAATCCTATGATTGAGAAAGGAAAATTTTCCATCATCCTTCCATTGAAATAAAATTAAGATTGCTTGATGCAGTTGTTTCAGTGTAATCGATCCGGCAACTTGTAAATGAAACATCTTTTGCGCCTGTGTGATTTGAATAAGATAAGCATGACTCATAATCTCACCCTTTCTTTGACATAATTATGCAAAAATATACAATTTTTGTCTATCGAAAATTATTGCTTTTGTTTGTCTTTTTTTTAGGTGTTTTTTTATCTGATGAAAACATCGAGATTGTAAGCTTACAATGTAAAGATATTGACAAATAATGAAATTTTTTTGATGTGATAAAATAGCCTGTTCCTACGGTTGTTTAACAAAACTTAATAAGATTATGAATAAAGAAAAGTCGATTTTATTTGTTTTCAGTAGTGTTTCCTTGTATAATACGCGTATAAACAAAAGAAAGGAGCTTCCTTTATGAAACCTTTGATGATAGCGACATCCAATGCCCATAAGGTGGAAGAATTTTGTCGAATGCTGGAACCGCTGGGATACGAAATACAAAGCCTGTTGGATTATCAAGATTCTTTTGATATTGAGGAAACAGGAACGACCTTTCAGGAGAATGCTTTGATTAAGGCAAGAACAGTGTATGAAAAGCTGCATATTCCTGTCATTAGTGATGATTCCGGTTTAGCAGTGAATGCCATGAATGGAGCCCCAGGCATCTACAGTGCTCGTTTTATGGGTTATGATTGCGATTATGATATAAAAAATCAGGCAATTATCGACGCGGTTGCCCAATCACAGGATAAAGGAGCGCAATATGTCTGTGCCATTGCTTATGTAGAAGAAAACGGTCTTGAGCATGTCTTTACCGGTATTGTTGAAGGCGAAATTACTACAGAAATGATGGGAACCAATGGCTTTGGGTATGATCCGATTTTCTATTATCCGCCGTATGGCACAACGTTAGCGAATGTCAGTGAGGACCAAAAGAATCAAGTGAGTCATCGCTATCGTGCTTTAAAGCAGCTGATGGAATATATGGAGGATAAAGACTCATGATACATGTTGTGTTATATGAACCGGAAATTCCGCAAAACACCGGTAATATCATGCGTACCTGCATGGCGGCAGGATGTCGGCTTCATCTCATTGAACCGCTTGGCTTTCAGCTTGATGAAAAGCATTTGCGCCGCAGTGCCATGGATTATATTAAGGAAGTGGATTATCACTGCTATCCCAATTGGAATAGCTTTATCACAAGCCATCCCAGTGAGCATTACTATTTTATGACCCGCTATGGCATCAAGGCGCCCTCTGAGTTTGACTTCTCACAAATTAAGGAAGACATTTATTTTATTTTGGGCAAAGAAAGCACCGGCATACCCAAGGAGATTTTGCGCAAGCATTTGGATCACTGCATGCGCTTACCGATGAAAGCATCAGCGCGTTCGCTCAATTTGGCTAATTGTGCTGCGATTATTGTATATGAAGCCTTGCGGCAACTAGATTATCCAAATCTGTCTCGATCCGAGGTCATCAAGGGCGAGGACTGGTTAAAACGCTTATGACTCATTTGGACACCTTTTTGGATACGAAAGAAAAACGCGGCTGTGCCTTTGCGCTTGTCGTCATTATGGCGGTGATGACGTTATCTATCGCTTATTTGCGTCAAAGCAGAATGCTCATAGCGATTCGCGATTATGACGATGTGTTTTATTTACTGCGATCCTCGCTGATTGATCAAACATACTTATCACGATTCATTGTAACACTGATCCAATATGACAGCGTGAATGCGCGCACATTGATCCAAATTATATTTTCAGCTCTTAGAATGGGAGAGGTTATCATCTTTCTGGCATGGATTCTGTTGGGAATGAGCCAAGCATACCGGCGCGTTTTTCATTGGTTATTGGGCTTATTTGTGATTTGGATTTTGGCGGTAGCGGTGATGATATATTCGGCTTTGCATGCGCAAACACTAATGCAGGCAGTAACGCTTTTGCATCAGATCGGCTATGTAACATCAGGAGTAGTCAGTATGGAATTAATCATACAATGCTTTGCCTTCCTTCGTTTTGCGTTTGCTTATCGTAAAGCGTTAAAATATCAGGTTGTAGAAATATATGAACCAAATGATCCATCCCAAGAAAAAACATACGGTCAATGACATTTGTCCTCCGTATGTTTTTTTGCTATTTAGAATTCTTTTAAGCTTTTCAAATTGGTTGATTCGTTGCCATCATTCATACCGCGAATATGACGAGCGCCATCACGACCGGTAAAAGGCAGAGCGTTTTCAATTTTGCCGGCTTCTACCGCTTCCAAAGCCTGCTCGTAATCATAAACCTTACCGTTGTTGTCCTTGAATTCACTTAAGGTTCCATCCGCATTACGACGGGCCGCTACAAAACGGGTTTTTTTGTTTTCATTCTTTTCTTTTTTCATTTTTATTACCTCCTGCACTTATTGTGAACCAAGTAAAAAGCAATTATACCAAAATTAATCACTAGGAAATTTTGGAAAAAATGATCACCTTTTGAAATTTTATTGCGTTCGTATTATAATACATAGCATGTGAGGTGAAAGTCATGTATAGTTTTAATAATGATTATAGTGAAGGTGCCTGTGAAGAAATCATGGCGGCTTTGAATAACACCAACCGTTGTCAAAGCGCAGGATATGGCTTGGATGAATATTGTGAATCAGCGCGCAGAAAAATTAAAAAGCAGCTTCAATGCGAAAACTGTGATGTACATTTTGTCGTGGGCGGTACCCAATGCAATCAAATCGTGATCGCATCCGCATTGCGTCCTTATGAAGCGGTGATTTCAGCAGTGAGTGGACATATCAATGTGCACGAAACCGGAGCGATTGAGGCATGCGGTCATAAAGTATTGGTGGGAGATGGAAACGATGGCAAGCTCAGCGCCCAGGGAGTACGCAAGGTGATGGAAGCGCATAGCGATGAGCATATGGTCAAACCGGCGATGGTTTATATCTCCAATGCGACTGAGGTGGGCACTGTGTATACCAAGGCGGAGTTGTCCGCATTGCGTCAGGTTTGTGACGAATATGGTCTGTACCTGTATATGGACGGTGCGCGGCTGCCAATGGCCTTAGTAGCTGCGGATAACGATATGCAGCTGGAAGATTTACAACGTTATTGCGACATCTGTTACTTGGGCGGCACCAAATGCGGTGCTTTGTTTGGCGAGGCGATCGTGATCTTTCACGATGCGTTAAAGAAGAATTTTCGCTATCAGATGAAACAGCGTGGTGGCTTGCTTGCGAAGGGACGACTGTTGGGAGTGCAATTTGATGCCTTGTTTAGTGATGATCTATATTTAGAACTGGCAAGACATGCGGTGGATATGGCACAACGCCTACAAAAGGGTATGAAGGATTTAGGCATTTCCATGTATGTGACCACGACAACCAATCAAATTTTTCCGATTTTGCATCGCAATGTCATCGAGCGCATGGCAAAGGAATACGTATTTCAGATATGGGAAAAATGGGATGAATCAAGCGATGTGGTACGCTTTGTCACATCTTGGGCATGTGAGGAAAGTGCTGTAGAGGAATGCCTTGCATGGCTTAAAAAAGCATTGGACAAAAATCCTCAGCAATCATAAATAAAAATACGCCTAGGCGTATTTTTTACTTATCATGAAGCAGAACCTTTTCTATTTCTCCGACATAGAGAAAATGATAATCCTTGCTGGGGTAATTCTTTTGATCGACCATCGCGTCCTGAAAGCCTTCCGGATCCAGTTCCTGCGCAAATAGCTTGCGGCAAATAAGTGCTTCGTTTGCCTGATCAAAATAAGGGGCATGGTCTTTGATCACCGTCAGGTTCGCATGAGCAATTTTATCCTCATCACGGCCACTGGCTTTTCCCATATAGGCAAGCATATCCCGCTGATCCTCTCCATAAAAGGTCAGCGCAAAGTGATCGTTTGCGTCGATCAACGGCTTGGTAAAGCGCTGGGGACGAACAAAGATGAATGCGACGGGTTTGTTCCAAAGGATTCCCATACCACCCCAGGAAGCCGTCATGGCATTGACGCGTTCCTCATGCTCGGCACTGATTAACATCCATTGTTTTCCGATTTTGTGAAAGACATTGCCTTTCCAATCTTCGATATTTATTTCCTTCCACATGATATTTCCTCCTGTTCTTTAGGTATTATAATGATATGCGATCGCTTTGTAAAGCGTGCGCAGAAAGGCGCTGGATGATTTGTTGCGCTCTAGATGGCAAAGCAACTCACAAGTTGTGAAAAAGCGCTGTCGTCATTGAAATTTAAAAAAAATCAAGTATAATATTGCTGAGAGGTGAGCATATGCTTGAATGTATCAGTGATTACTTATCATTTGGAGTATTGATGGCGTTTCCCATCTCTTGGATTCTTTTCTTTTTGGTGAAGCTTATTCGCCGCCGAAGGGAAAAGCTGCTAGCGAATCAGGAAAAATATTATAGGGAGTGGTAAGTCTTGGACAGTTCGCACATAGGCCTTTTTCTTTTACTTGCTGGTCTGCTTGTTTTATCTGCGCTTTTTTCCTCAACGGAAACTGCCTACAGCTCAGTGAATCAAATTCGCTTGAAGCAAATGGCAAAAAGCGGCAATAAGAAGGCAAAGACAGCTTACAACAATACCAAAAAGTTCACGGCGTTGATTACGACAATTTTGATCGGAAATAACATCGTGAATATATTGGGAACAAGTATTGCGACCATGCTGTTTACCGAAATGTTCGGCAGTGCCGGGGTTGGTATTGCGACGGGAGTCATGACGATGTTGATTTTGATGTTTGGCGAAGTGGCACCGAAGATTATTGCCAAGGCAAAAGCTGAGGACTGTACGTTGTTTATGGCAACGCCGATGCGGATTCTGGTGGTGATTTTTCGACCGGTATCCATCATTGTTGAAAAACTGGAACAGCACTGGGAAAAGAAATTGGATATCGAACAGGTGACGGCGACCGAGGACGAGCTGCTGGAAATCGTATCCACGATCGAACAGGAAGGCGTATTGGAACAGGAAGAACGGGAACTGATTGAAAGTGTGATCGAATTTGACGATAAGAGTGTTCGTGATATTATGGTACCGCGTGACCAGGTCGTCTTTCTGTATGACAACGCAACGTTTGATCAAGTAAAAAAGACTTTGAGTGAACATAAATTATCGCGCTTACCGATTTTATCCTATGAAACTACGGAAGTGGTTGGCGTTTTACGGGTTCGCGATGTATTAGATGCCATGCTTGCCGATCAGGAAATTCATATCGCCGAGCTGATGCGGGAGCCGGTGTTTGTCAATCAGCGCAAAAAGCTGCCGGATGTATTAGAGGATATTCAGAAATCCCGCGAGCATATGGCGATTGTGGAAGAGAGTCTGACATCGCATGTATTTGTGGGAGTCATCACGTTAGAGGATGTATTAGAGGAATTGGTCGGTGAGATCTATGATGAATATGATCCATTGCCTAACCATGTCATTGAAATTGGTCTGCATACATTTGAGATTGATGCTAAGGTATCTTTACCGGATTTCTTTGAAACATATGTCGAAGATCAAGAGCCTCCGGAAACCAAGGCGCGTAATTTTGCGGCATGGGTATACGAATTGAACCATCATCGCAAGGTGCGCAAGGGCCGAGAAATTTCATTTGAGAATTTTGAGCTGAAAGTGTTGGAGACAGAAAGCGGAATGGCATCACGCATTGAATTACAGATATTATCCCCGCAAGAGGATGAATTGTTAGATTAGGAGGAAAAAAACATGAATGTATTTATTAAACCGATTAAGCCGGAAAAGGCTCCCAAAGCACTGGGACCTTATACACCGGCCGTAAAGCTGGGCGATTTTGTTTATTTAAGCGGACAGATTCCTTTGGATCCTGAAACCAATGAGGTAGTGGGAACGACAATTGAAGAACAGACGCATCAGGTCATGAAAAACATCAAGGCGGTATTGAATGAGATGGGCTTGGATTTCCGCCATATTATGAAGACAACGATTTTTGTGGCTGATATGAATGATTTTGCCAAGCTGAATGAGGTATACGGTTCCTATTTGGAAGAGCCTTATCCGGCTCGCAGCTGTGTCGAGGTAGCGCGTTTGCCTAAGGACGTGAAGGTAGAAATCGAATGTATTGTCATCGATACGCTTGTTTATGAAGCACAGCTGGCGCAGCAAAGCAGCTGCGGCGGATGTAGCGGCTGCCAAGATGGCGGCTGTGAAGGCGGATGTGAATAAAAATTTATCGATCGTTCATAAGAGTGCTTGTGAATGATCTTTTTTTACAATCGTCATACTGTTGATTATAAAAAAATTATCCATGATTTGTTGATTATTTTGGAAATGATTTTCTCTTCGTGAACAATATATGCAAGGAGGAGATCAGAAATGGTGTTATTGTACATAGAAGAGGATCAGGATCAGGTTATCGTTTATAACGAACAGGCAAAACGCTTTGCCTTGCCAATGCGCTGTAATGATTATTTAAATTACTTGTGTGAATCTTTTGGCAGCAGCCTAAGCGGCAGGAGACAAGCCGCTTGTAAATTTCTGCGCATTCGCCAAAAAGCGCCAATTTATATCCGTGAGGGAATTTTGCTGTTTCAAAGTGTGGATGCCGCAACCTCGCATCGCATCTGGATTAATTATCACGGGGTCAAGCGAATTGTCAAAGAAGGCTATCAAACAAGATTTCTATTTATGGATCAAAGTGAATTATTGGCGGATATGGAATATCGCAGTGCACAGATGCAAATGCATCGCTGTGATCATTATGATTATACGCTGACGATCCGTTTTCAACAGGACAGTCTTGAGAATGGTGAATATGAATGGCTTCAGTCGATGATGCAGGGATAAGAAACGCATACGGTTTAAAGGATTATGTGATTGTTTCCATAGTTGATAAAGAATGGCTTTTGCGCTATGATAAAAGGGTATGAAATCGAAAATTATTTTGTTTTTGAGAAACGGATGGTGAAGAGATATGCCGCAGTGGAGGAAGAATAAGTCACATCATAAAGCTACATGGAAGGATAAGGCAATTATGTGGAGTGTCGTTATATTATTGGGACTGATTCATGCGTCAATTAAGGATTCACAAAGCGATGAGGAAAACAAGCTTTCATGAGTATGGTCAATGAATTTATATGATGTAGATGCACAATATTGCCGTTATCTGCGCCAATATGATAAAAATGTACCCTATAATGAGGGAAGCAAGAAACGCCCGTTTATCGGTGTTGTGATAACGATTCATGCGGTGGATTTTTTTGCGCCATTGACATCGCCGAAACAAAAGCATGATCATATGCACAATCAAATGGATTTTATTAAATTGGATCATGGACGTTTGGGCGCTATCAATTTAAACAATATGATTCCGGTCGCAAAAGAGCTGTTTCAGATCGTAAACTTGGAAGGGGATAAACAGGATTCGGGTGTCATATATGATTATAAGCAGCTATTGCGCCGCCAAAGCACTTGGTGTAATCTTCATCAAGTAATGATATTGAATGCAGCGACTAATTTATATATGAGAATTACGATGAATCAGGCGCCGGCAGCGGTTCGGACGCGGTGCTGTGATTTTTATCACGATATGCTGATCATGAAGGAATATTGTAAACGAATGCACTTTACCAACGAGAATTCTATTGTCAGGGATATCGAAGCACAGCTGGAGTGGCTTTCTTTATTGTCCTATCGTGCAGATCAATATCGCATTTACATGCGGTAAGGAAACAATGCAAGACATTCGCATATGATGATGTTGGGAGGGAAACTATGAAATATTTGGCGGTATTGTATGCGGATGAATCTATGAAAAAAAAGTGGGCGGAACAGAAAAATGATAACATGGAATGCGGCTCACATCTGTTTGAACATTTTAATAATGTGACTGTAGGTGACCGGCTGTATCAAGTTGCATTTGACGGTGAACTGTATAATGAAAAGGAACTGCGAAAATCCCTGCGCCATAAAGGTGTGGACGTGGATGCGTTGGACGTGAATGCATTATTGGTGAATGCATATCGCATTTGGGGCAAGAGCATGATGAATCATTTGCTGGGTGCCTTTGCCTTGATCATTCACGATGGAGAAAGTACCTTTATCGCTAAGGATCAGATGGGATTAAGACCGGTGTTTTATGCACAAACAAAGAATACGATTGTGATTGCCAATGCCATTGAGGACATATTGAATACCGGATGGATACATCCTGTTGTCAATCGCGATTCGTTGCGTGAACTGTTTGCTTTAGGCCCCAGTATCAGTGAAGATCGTACGTTGTACGAGGGTATTCATGCCTTGCCTATGGGACATTATATGGTGATTCGGGACGCTAAGATTACGGTTAAGAAATATTATGATCCGATCAGTAAACCGCATTTTGACACCTATGAGGATACGTTGGCGCATATTCGCTATTTGGTTGAGGATGCGATCAAGCGTCAGAGTGTAGGGTGTGAAGCGACCTTTTTATCGGGGGGACTGGATTCCAGTATTATCGCTGCCGTGATGGCAAAAGAAAAACAGCCGTTATATACCTATAGTCTTGATTATGAAGGCAATACAGAGAACTTTAAGGGGAATATGTATCAGGTTTCCTTGGATCAGGAATTTATCGATACGATGTGCAAGTCTACCGATAGTGAACATACAAAGTTTACGATTAGCCAAAGCGAACTCTGTGATGAATTACTGCCGGCTTTGGATGCTCGTCATCTACCGGGCATGGCGGATGTTGACAGCGCATTGCTATGGTTATGTAAGCAAGTGAAAAACGATCGTGATGTGATCATGAGCGGGGAGTGCAGCGATGAGGTATTTGGCGGTTATCCGTGGTTCTATCGGGAAGAATTGGCACATTTGGATACATTTCCATGGCTGCGTTCGACCAAAGAGCGTAAAGCTTTATTGAATAAGTCACTGCAGGATTTAGATTTAGAAGGCTATTTGAATACTCAGTACCAAAACAGTATTCGCGATATTTCTTTTTTAGATGGTGATAGTGAGGAGGACCGCAGAGCCCGAATTCATACCATTCTCTGTTTGCATTGGTTCATGCAGACACTGGTAACACGCCAAGTATGTATGGGTGATGCGGCCGGTGTTACGATTCGTGCTCCGTTTGCGGATGTACGTATTTTAGACTATGTTTATAACATTCCATGGGAGATGAAATTTGCCAATAATGAAGAAAAAGGCATCTTGCGTGAAGCATTTGCGGACTTATTGCCGCAAAATGTAGCGCATCGCAAAAAGAATCCATTCCCGAAAACGCATAATCCAAAATATCGTGATTTGATAAAGGCGAAAATGACTGAGATTTATCATGATCCAGATAGTATTCTTCATCAGCTGTTTGATGATGAAGCATTAAAGGCACTGATAGAAAGCGGTGGTTCTGCCTTTAGCTTACCATGGTACGGTCAGCTGATGAGCGGTCCGCAGCTATTGGCTTATCTATATCAAATTCATAGCTGGTTCAAGCAAACCAAGCCTAATTTACAGATGATGTAAGTCTTTAAATATAAATTATTTAATATGAAACTTCTGCTATAATCATTTTGTTCATTTCATGATTAATTGAAAACATTCCGGCTCAATGGTCTATTTACCGTTGAGCTTTTTAAATAAATTTCATAGAATGTTAGCCTGTACATTTGGAAGACAATAGAAGGAGATTATTGACATACAATATTATACGCTGTATAATATTGTAGAAGGAAGGTGGTTTAATGGCGTTTTCATTAAGTGCTTCCATGCTGGATGCCTGTGTATTGGCGGTCTTATTAGACGAACCGGCATATGGTTATAAATTAACGCAGGAGGTTAAAAATGTTTTGCAGGTTTCGGAATCCACACTGTACCCGGTGCTGCGCCGTTTAACGCGCGAAGGGTTTCTGTCAACATATGACGAGGAACACATGGGACGCAATCGCCGTTACTATCAATTAACGCAAAAAGGGGAAGAACAATATGTGTGTTATGTGAAGGAATGGGAAGAATTTCGTAATCGCATGGATCAAATGCTGATAAAGAGAGGGAATGACAATGAATCGTGAGGAATATTTGAACGAACTAAAAAAGCGGATGAATGGCTTAAGTGAAACAGAAATTGCGGATGCTGTTGCCTATTGTGAGGAATATTTTGATGAAGCGATGGATGATGAAAGAGCCATGGAGGATTTGGGAGCACCGGCTAAATTTGCGGCGCAGTGTAAAGCGGAATCCGTAATACGGCAGACAAATGAGGAATCAGTTGATCACAAGCCGCGGTCCATGATAAAGGCGATTGTAATGATTATGTCGGGTATCTTTGCTTTGCCGATTGCAGTGCCGCTGTTGCTGGTAGCTTTTCTGTTAGTGCTTATATTTTTTATCCTGTTTTTTGTTTTGATTCTTACCGGAGTGATGGCGATTGCGGCATGCGGTTATGCCGTTATCATTTCAGTGGTGGGGGGATTATTTTCAGCACAGGGAATCGGTGATATTTTATGCAGTATTGGCGCAGCGCTAGTATTTTTGGGCGTGGGCATTATGGTTGTATTGATCACTCAGCTCATGATAAAAAAGCTACTGCCATACGTTGTACAGCGTTTGTCGCAATTTTATCATCGTCATAAAGAAGGAGGCAATCAGTATGAGTGCGAATAGATTATGGATGCGTATCGCCTTGTTAAGCGTATTGGCCGGAGCCGTATTGATTGGTATCGGCATCGGAGTAGGGGGCACTTATCATGATGGCTATGGCATCCATCTCGGTATGGACAACGAAAATGATTTTTACAAGATCGATTTGGAGGAGTTTCACGAATTGGACGTGGATCTTGAATATGGCGATTTCACTATCCAACTGGGAGAGGATTGGAAAATTGAGATAGAAAACTTGCCCGAGGATCAGTTTAATGCTGATTTGAATGATGGCAAATTAACGATAAAAACAGATTATGATTCTGAATTTGCGCTGTTCCATTGGGAAATTATGTCCTCATCACCGACGATTACCTTAACGGTACCGCAATCCCATGACTTAAAAAAGGTCACAATTCAATCGGCAATGGGGGATGTCAAGCTGGAGGATATCAAGGCGGATCAAGTGGAAGTGGAACAAGCCATGGGCGATATTCAATTATCAGATGTATGGGCAGATTCTATTACCCTGGATCAATCAATGGGAGATGTTGCTTATGATGGAAAGCATCCCGGCAATATGAAAATCAACAATTCGATGGGAAATATTGAGGTGAGCATCGAAGATGATGAAGACCAGTATCGTTACGAGTGTACAACCGCGATGGGCTCCATCAAAGCATCGGGTCATAAGGAAAACGGAGCCTCTGTCCAAGTTAAGTCCGGTTCTGCAAGTGCGCCATTTCATCTGGATTTAGAAAATGATATGGGTGACATTGAATTGGAGTTTGAAGATGATTGGGATTGATCTGCTTTATGTCAAGGGAATTGAAGAATGGAAACAAAGCGCTCAATGTTTTGACTTGACAAGATGGACGATTTCTAATGAACAGCGTCATTCCATGGAAGTCTTACTGGATCAGCGTATGACTAAGCTCGGGGCGTTTTGGCAGGCCTTTCCCGATCAGCCGCGAGCCCAGAAGCGATGGCGTAAAAAAGGTTTGACTACCATGGATCAATGGATAAAGGAAACGGATTTACCGCTGTTTGATGAAATGAATCAAGAGGTAGCGGAATTGTTTCGTGAGATCACCTTCTCATTCTTACGTGATGTACGAAGCTTTGATCGCAAACTATCGATGGCAGATGCGATGCAGGCGCTGCGCAATGTCTGGATCATTGCGATACTACAGTGCTTGTTTGAAAAAAAGGTCGGTTATCATCAGGCGATGTTTGCCTATAGTATGCTATATCCGTATACGGATAATTTCCTTGATGATGAGTTACGCTCTCTTTCAGAAAAGCAGGCATTTAATAAATGGCTGAATGCACGATTACATGGAGTAATCTCACAGCCTCACAACGATCATGAACAAAAAATTGACCGGCTGGTGGAAATGATCGAGGAACAGTTTCCCCGAACGGTTTACCCCCAGGTCTATGAATCGTTATATGCCATTCAAAATGCGCAGATGGATTCCTTGCGCCAACAGGATGGGGAGAGATTACTGAGTGATGAGGAGCTGCTGGCAATCTCTTATCATAAGGGCGGTACCTCGGTGATTGTGGATGGTGCTTTGATCGATGGCTCACTCAATGAGCAAGAACTTGCGTTTTGTATGCGCTATGGTTTTATGCTACAACTGGGCGATGATCTTCAGGATGCGTATATTGATCGTATACATCATCATCAAACTATAGTTTCAATGTATCCCAAGGGTTGTTACGATCCCCTAGTGCGTAAGCTGCTTCAATATGTCGACGATATCTGCACTGATTTTAACAGTGCAAATCGCTCCTTGATTGACTTTGTGGCGCAAAACTGCCGGTTTTTGATTTTTGCATCACTCTTTCAAAAAAATGCCGTTACCATTTCTGATTCACTGCGTAAGGAAGCGCTTGCGTGTCTTCCGGTTTCCTTAGCTTTTATCCATGATAAAAAAGAGGATTGGTCATTTTTTGAATGTGAAGAAGATAGTTGGAAGCGTTTGGATGTGCTGCTTCAGTAGCCGTGCTTTTTATGCGGAAATACTTGACGGAAGAAGGCTTTCGTGTTAGTATATCCATGATAAAAAGCAGCAAATACTTATGATTTCACTGATCTGGAATTGTAATTAGATGTTCAATGTATCAAAGTCCAGAAAGGTGAATTTTTTATACATTGAAGGCTTCTTATTAAAATTTATAGGAGGTATTCAAAATGAGTACAGGAAAAGTAAAATGGTTTAACGCGGACAAAGGATATGGCTTCATTACCGGCGAAGACGGTAAAGACATTTTCGTACATTACAGCGCGATTCAGTGTGACGGTTTCCGCACCTTGGAAGAAGGACAAAGCGTTTCCTACGAGGTAGTGGAAGGTGATCGCGGTGAACAGGCTGCGAATGTTACGGTAAACGCTTAAGCAACCTTGCAAAGACGGTTATGAAAATGACCGTTTTTTTTTTTTTTGTTTGTAAACGTATGGTAAAATATGTACCCCTTAAAATAGCTAATCCATTTAAGAGTATGTACAAACTTTTGAAGTGTTTTATGAGATGGGAACGATCAGGAAAGCTTGGCGATTCTGAATATTTCTCACCATTTCAAGGCATAAATTAAAATCATAATAGCAGGCTTGCATTAAGCTAAAATGCGATGATAAAGAAACCACTACATGTGTCTCAGGGAATTTTGTTAAACGAAAATATTTAGATTTATGATTCAATAAGAATGATAATTATAATAAATTATTATGCGAATTGAGATGATATTTTTTAGTTTGCTGTATATCGTAACATTTCCTTTGGAACCAAAATGTTGTTGTGCCCGACAGTAGGAATCTACTTAAAAATATGGTAAAATTTTTGTGTTCAATACGCTTTCAATAACAGTGGGAAAGGAAAAATGCTATGAGTCATTCATTTACCGCTTATTTTGATGATGAAATTTGGAAAAGGGGTCTTGCTCTTTATCAAGAGGGACGCGTTACGCATGCCCAGCAACAAAAGACTTCTTATCGCGCAATGGTAGTGGAGGACAAGCCATATCATGTGCGAATTACCCTCAGTCCATTGACGATGCAATGCGATTGCGCGTTTGCCAAGCAGGGGCATCATTGCCGACATATGGCTGCGGTGATGGCTGCTTATGAAATGGATCATACGCAAAACAAAGCGGTCAAATCAGATGAAGATGAATGGCTGAAACAGATCACTCCCTATTTAAGCAGGAGTGGTCGGATTAATAATGGGAAAGCGTTTACGGAAACGATTCAGCATTACATTGATCAAAGTGTGGATACCAAGCAGGCGGGATTGCATTGCTTTGAGACCTATTTGCGCTTAGCGGCATATTTGATGAAGCAGTCAACATTTTATTACAACTTTGATGATTTAATCATAGAAACAATGCGGAAGGCAGGGGAACTGCGCTCGCATTTAACAGCGTCGAAAAGGCGGGATGCGGATCATCGCTGCCTGCTTTTTTGTGATACATGTCATAACCCTAAGCTTTGCCGATCATTGATGGATGCTTATCTGGAACAGGATGGGGATGGCAAAGGGATGGCGGTACTTCTTATGGCGCACAGATATGAAAACCAATCGGTTTATGTGAATGCCATATTTGATCATCTGGCTGCCGATGGTGAAAAGGAGGAGGAGCTCATCGCGCTGTGTGAAGCCAATGGCGATGAATATCGCTTACGAGAATGGGCAATTCAATATTATCGAAGGAATGAACAATATACACAAGGCATTCACTTTTGTGAGCGCTGTTGTGCTTACTTGAAGGCGGCTGGCGAGGATGATTCCGATGCTTTGTTGGCGTTGTTTCTGTTTGCGGTGCTGGATGAGGATGATGCACTGCGGGATCGTTATTATCTCATTGTTTTACATCATCCAGCGATTGCCAAAACCGAGCTGTTTGTAGGCATGAAAGAAGCAATGAAAGATGCATGGTCTACGGTGGGCAGATCATGGATGATCAAGGCGCTACAGGAGTTGTCAACACAAGAGCGCTTAGCCATTTTGGCACAGACCTCATCCTGTGATCTGTTCATTCATGAAGTGTTGAAACAATCGGATGCTCATACCTTTTTACCGTATTGGAAATGCATTTATGCTTACGATCGCGGTCTTTTGTATCATTTCTTACAGAAGGTATTATGTCAAGAACTTGAGGACGGAAATACATTGTCAGCAGAGCTGATTGCCTTGTGGAAAAAATTGTGGGAGCAACCAATGGATCAACGCTCCTTACTGCATGTGCTTATTTCATGCAAAATGATTTATCGTGATCAGCCAAATACATTACAGGTTTTGGCGCAGCTGGAGGAATTGCCTTATGAATAAACAGCGAGAACAATTATTGGATGATGTGAGCGCTGCCTATCAAAAACTTGATGCATTGGAATCCATGTCGGTTACAGCCAAGGAAGATGGAGCATTACAGCTGTCTGCACAATGGAATTTGTTTCAGGATATCCATCATTGTACGCTGACATTGCGTGAGGATGGTACCTTGCTGGAAACGCAGTGCGATTGTCATTGGATGAAGGATTATGGAGATTGTCCTCATGTAAGAATCAGTGCCGAATACGTCAAGGAGCGCATGTATAAGCATGAGCCTTTCACCGTGGAAAATCTAAGGCTGAAGCAAGTGGAAGCGCAGCTTCAAATTGCCTCTCGTCGTTGGGAAAGACATCTTTATGAAAAACCGCTTAGGCATAGCGACCATTTGTTAAAGCAACTACGGCAGCGCTATGAGCTTCAATTGACGGCACAGGTTCTTCATACGCAGTATGCACTGGAGCCGCGACTGCATTATGATTTAAAAAACGGCCTCTGTGTGTCGTTTCGAGTGGGTAATGAAATGAAATACATCATCAAATCGGTGCCGCAGTTTATCAAGGCAATCAATGAGCAGCAGGATTTCATCTATGGTCAACACTTGCATTTTGTTCACAAAATGTCAGCCTTTGATGACTTTGCCAAGAAGCAGATTCAGTTTATGCGCACATTCAGTCAACATAAGGATAATCGCTATGAACAAGATGCCTTGGATACGAAGGTCATTAAACTGAATCATCGCATTTTAGATGAATTTTTTTCCTTGTATGAAAATACGCCGACATCCTTTCGCCTAACAACACTGCGCAATCCTAAATTGCCTTTGACCTTAAAGGATACCGGGGAGTTTTTAATTTTTCATATGGAAAATGATAAGGAATATTTCTTTGGGGAAAAGCATTTGTATTATTTGGAGCGAAATGGCAAAGCGTTAGCACTGAATCGCTTTGTGCTTGATGAAGAAGGTCTTGCGGTGATGGTGTTGAAGGAACTGCTTGCGGAGGATATTGTCATCGCAAAAGCAGATTATACGCTGTTTGCGAAATATGGCTTTTCTGCTTTGATGCGCTATGTACCGGAGATGGTGCCGATATTAAAAGAAGCTCAAAGTATTGATCGCATAGAATTGTATGGCGATATTGACGAGAATGGACTGATTTATTTTGATCTATGCTACGTCAATGGGCTGGGGCAGCGCTGGAATGGTTTGGATGATAAATTGTTATTAAGCTATGAACAAGATATTGTTGAAGCTTATTTAAAGCGCTTTGCGACGAGTATCGATGTCCAAAAGCATCGTGTTTATATGGATGAAGATGCCGAATCCACCTTGATATTTTTAAGTGAAGGACTGCAATTTCTGGCTGCGTATTGCGAAATTTATGTCAGTGACTTATTGAAACGAATGAATCATCAGTACCGTTATCATATCTGTGTTCAGGCCAACATTCATCATGGACGCTTATCACTGGATATTGATTGTCCTAATATTCCCAATGCGGAATTAGCGGCAGTGCTGTCTGCTTATCGCCAACGAAAAAAGTTTTATCGCTTAAAAGACGGACGACTCATTTCCCTGATGTCCGATGAGTTGATGGAGCTTTCACGGCTGTTGGAAGAATGTCGTTGCTTCAGCGAGGAATCGTCCGGGCACTTGATTCCCTTGGAAAATTATCACATGTTTTCGTTCAATGAAATGGCTAAGGATCTGCATCATATTGAATTGCGCCAAAGTGAAGAACTGCAAAATCATATCGCCGCTTTTTATCAACAGGATTTTGGTGTGATTGATCAGCACTGTGAAGGGTTATTGCGCGATTATCAAAAGGGTGGGGTCCGCTGGCTGTTAACGCTGAGAGCGTTTGGCTTTGGAGGAATTTTAGCGGATGATATGGGGCTTGGTAAAACACTTCAAGTCATCGCATACTGGGCATCGTGCAAGCATTCACTGCCGGCACTTGTGATCACTCCTGCATCCTTGATTTATAATTGGGAGGATGAAGTCAAAAAGTTTTGCGGATCCATGCGGGTGCTGTGCGTCAGCGGAACTGCTCAAGAGCGTGAGGAATTACTGAATCACTATCAGGAGTATGATATACTCATCACTTCTTACGATTATATTCGCCGTGATATCGGACGCTATCAAAAGCTGTCTTTTGATACGGTAATTCTTGATGAAGCCCAGTATATCAAAAATCACAAAACGCAGATTGCCATGGCGGTAAAACGGCTTCATAGCGTTCATCGTTTCGCGCTGAGCGGGACACCGATTGAAAATTCATTGGCAGAATTATGGTCGCTTTTTGACTTTTTGATGCCGGATTATTTATACAGCTATCCGCAGTTTCAAACCAGCTATGAGATAGAAATCGTCAAGAATCAAAATGAACAGAAACTGCAGCTGTTAAAGCGGCGTGTTGCTCCATTTATATTACGGCGAACTAAGCAGGAAGTATTGAAGGAATTGCCGGATAAAATCGAGCATACACAGCTCATTACATTTACAAGCGAGGAATGGAAGCTCTATGTTGCCAATGCCCAGCAGATGAATCGCAAACTGCGGGAAAGCAATTTTAAAGGAATCGGTCAGCTACAGTTTCTGGCGATGTTGACAAGGCTCAGGGAGTTATGTTGTGAGCCGCGTCTGATTTATGAGAACATGGAGTTTTGCTCAAGCAAGATGAAATTCTGTCTGGAATTGATTGAAACACTCCAAGCTAAGGGGAAGAAGGTACTTGTCTTTTCCAGCTTTGTCAATCTGTTAAAGCTCTTGGAGGCTGAATTAAAGCGTCGTCAAATTACTTATGTTATGTTTACCGGACGTACCAATAAGGAAAAGCGACGAACGGCGATTCGCAATTTTCAAAGCGATCCAGCGATAACGGCATTCCTCATATCGCTGAAAGCAGGAGGGACGGGAATCAATCTTACTGCCGCAGAGGTGGTGATCCACTTTGATCCATGGTGGAATATCTCCACTCAAAATCAGGCAACCGATCGGGCGTATCGCATCGGTCAGCACAAAAACGTTCAGGTGTTTCAGCTGATTATGAAAGACAGCATTGAAGAAAAAATCATGCGTTTACAATATGAGAAGAAGGAATTAGCTGATTTGCTTGTGAGCGGGGGAGAGAATTGCATTTCCTCCATGAGCAAGGAGGATCTATTGAATTTAATTGCGATAACCAACGCAAAGGAATAATCAGGACGATCATGAAAATGGTCGTTTTTTTAAGCATTGAAGAGATAAAACAGATTCATGAAATTTCATTATCTGAATAAGATGGTAGAGCATATGAAAAAAGGTATTGACGCAATGAAGAAAATGAGTATAATACTTAATTGAGTTAATATTTAAGTAACTTAATCATTTGAAGATGGTGGTGAATTATGGACGATTTTGAAAAGGCAAAACGACTGGAGCACTTGTTTTACATTATGCGTAAACAACGGATGCCCGGACATTCGCATGTACCGCAGGAGTTTAAGATGCGGGATATGATGATGCTGGATTCCATTAAGCAGGCATTGGATAACGCCAAGGATGGATTGGTGAAAATGAGTGAAATTTCAACGCTTTTTCGCATTACTCCGGCGGCAGCTTCCCAAATGGTTCGTGAATATGAACGAAAGGGGTGGATTAGGCGTGTTATTCTGGACAGCGATCGGCGCAGTGTGTATTGTGAGCTGACCGACGAGGCAAATGAGCTGTTAAAACAGAATGAGGAATGTATGATGCAGGGAGTGGTGGATTTTATTCATTATTTGGGGGAAGAGGATAGCGATGCATTGATTCGGATTTTGGAAAAAGCGAAGGCTTATGGACCGATTTTTGATCATCGCCCAAAAGGAAGGGAGTAGGTATATGACACGATTAATCGTTCGTTATTGTAAGCCGTTTTTGGCTTCCATTGTGGCAGTAATGGTCCTGTTGTTTGTTCAGGCACAAACGGAGCTGGCACTGCCGGATTATATGTCAGATATTGTGAATACCGGCATTCAAACGGGTGGCATTACCGAAGGTGTGCCAAAGGCGTTACGCGCTGAGGTTTACGAAAAGCTGAAAACCTTTTTGAATGAAGATGAACAAGCGCGTTTTAGACAGTATTATGAATTAAAATCATCAAGCAGTGCGACGTCCGCAGAATTGGAAACATATCCAATTTTGGCACAGGAGGATGTGTACGTTCAAAAAGATGATGTGGAAATGGACGAGGGATGGCGACAGTCAATGACCCAGTCCGGCTTGTTGGTGATGAGTCTGGATGCGATGATGACGGATGATTCCTCTCTTGTCGCTGAAAACAGCCAAGAGATGGAAGATTTGAAGGCAATGTTAGAACAGCTTCCGCCGCATATGACGTTGTATGATGCGCTGGGGATGATGCCGCGTGAACAGATTGATGAAATGCGAACAAATATGAATGAGCAATTCACCGCTATGGGTGAGTCAACGATGGATGCGGCAGCGGCAGCGTTTGTCAAAGCAGAGTATCAGGCGATTGGCATGGATACCGATGCAATTCAAAATCAGTATATTTTGATCAGCGGTGTAAAAATGCTGGGAATGTCTTTGTTAAGTGCCCTTTGTGCGATTTTGGTTGGCTTGTTTGCGAGCCGTATCGCTGCCGGAGTGGGCAAGGATATGCGCGGCGATGTGTTTCGCAAGGTGGAAAGCTTTACGAGCACGGAGTTCAATCGCTTTTCTACCGCATCGTTAATTACCCGCAATACCAATGACATTCAGCAGGTTCAAATGGTCATTGTGATGTTTATTCGGATCGTCATCTACGCTCCGATTATCGGGTTTGGTGCTTTGGTAAAGGTGTTAAATTCCAGCGTATCCATGACATGGATCATCGCGCTAGTCTTGGCGGTGATTTTGGGCTTGATCATGACGATCTTTGCGATTGTCATGCCCAAATTTAAAATCGTTCAAAAATTGATTGACCGTTTAAATTTGGTGATGCGGGAATTTCTGGATGGTATGCCGGTTATCCGTGCTTTCAATACGCAGGAACATGAAGAAGCAAAGTTTGAACAAGCCAATACGGATATTACAAAGACCAATCTGTTTGTCAATCGCACGATGGCCGCAATGATGCCGGTGATGATGTTTGTCATGAATGGAGTTGCGCTGTTAATCATTTGGGTCGGCGGTCATCAGATTGATGCCGGAACCATGCAAATTGGCGATATTATGGCATTTATTCAATATACGATGCAGATCATTATGGCTTTCTTAATGATCTCCATGGTAGCGATCATGCTGCCGCGGGCTGCGGTGGCAGGCAGTCGGGTTAAAGAAGTGCTGGATTGTGAGATCAGTATTGTCGATCCGCTTCAACCTCAAAGCTTTGATGATCAAAAACGCGGATGGGTTGAATTTGATCACGTATCGTTCCGTTATCCCGGGGCCGAAGAAGCGGTTTTGCATGATGTTAGCTTTTGTGCCGCTCCGGGTGAAACAACCGCCTTTATCGGCAGCACCGGAAGCGGTAAATCGACGCTCATCAACTTGGTACCGCGTTTCTATGATGTGAGTGAAGGAAAAATTCTTGTGGATGGTGTGGATGTGCGCAATGTCAAGCAGCACGATCTACGCGATAAAATTGGCTATGTTCCACAAAAGGGCGTTTTATTCTCCGGTACGATCGCATCCAATTTGCGCTATGCGAAGGAGGATGCGACTTCCGAGGAATTACAGTCAGCCAGCGAGATTGCGCAGGCTTGGGAATTCATCAGTGCCAAGCCGGAACAATTTGATGAGCCGATTGCGCAGGGAGGAACGAATGTATCCGGCGGTCAAAAGCAGCGTTTATCCATTGCCAGAGCACTCGTTAAGCAGCCGGAGATCTATATTTTTGATGATTCCTTCAGCGCTCTGGATTTTAAGACCGACGCAAAGCTGCGCAAGGCACTCGGAGAATTAACCGCAAAGACGCAAGCCACGGTACTGATCGTTGCCCAGCGCATCGCATCCATTATGCATGCGGATCGCATTGTTGTATTGGATCAAGGACGTATTGTCGGTATGGGTACCCATGAGGAGCTACTGAAAAACTGTGAGGTCTACCAGGAAATTGCATATTCACAATTGTCAAAGGAGGAATTGAATCATGAGTAATCAAACCAATCGTCCTCCTAAAAGAATGGGACATGGACCAATGCGGGGAATGGGTCCGGGGGAAAAGGCAAAGAATTTCAAAGGAACAATGCATACGCTGATTCGTTATATGCGTCCTTATTATGTGAAGATCATGGCAGCGATGATCTTTGCGGTTGCCGGTACGATTTTTATGATTGTCGGTCCGAAAATATCCGGTAAAGCCACCACTGCATTGGCAGAAGGGTTCATGCAGAAGGTAAGCGGTACCGGCGGTATTGATTTTGATTATATTCTGAAAATTATCTGCTTCATGATCATACTGTATATTTGCAGCGGCTTATTCTCGTTTATACAACAGTTTATCATGTCAGGGGTAACCCAGCGTACTGCTTATGATTTACGGCGTAAAATTGCTGCGAAAATCAATCGAATGCCCTTTTCGTATTTTGATGCGAATTCTCACGGTGATATTCTTTCGCGTGTGACCAATGATGTGGATACCCTGGCACAATCACTCAACCAAAGCTTAAATACGATGATTACCAGCGTAGTGAATATCATCGGCTTTACGATCATGATGCTTACGATTAGCTGGCAAATGACCCTTATTGCGTTTGTGACCGTACCGTTATCATTGTTCTTGGTATTGACCATCGTTAAGCACTCACAGAAATACTTTACGCGTCAACAGCGTTTTCTAGGTGAGGTAAACGGTCATATTGAAGAAATGTACAGCGGACACATTGTCATGAAAGCATTTAACGGTGAACAGCGCAGTGTGGAGGAGTTTGAACAACACAACCGTGACTTATATGGGGTTGGCTGGAAATCACAGTTCTTATCGGGATTGATGCAGCCAATTACAACGTTTGTCGGCAATATTGGCTATGTTGCAGTCTGCATTCTGGGCGGTTATCTAACAATTCAAGGCGCTATTGAAATCGGAGACATCCAAGCCTTTATTCAATATGTGCGCAATTTCAATCAACCGATCACCCAAATGGCACAGGTGATGAATATGCTACAGTCAACCGCTGCGGCGGCAGAACGCGTCTTTGAATTCCTTGATGAAGCAGAAGAGATAAAGGAAACAAGCAATCCGGTGGAAATCTATGATGAAAACGGCAATTGTAAAATCAAAGGTCAGGTCACCTTTGAAAATGTACGCTTTGGTTATGATCCGCAAAAAATCGTTATTCATCATTTCTCCATGTATATCAAGGCAGGGCAGAAGGTGGCAATTGTCGGACCAACCGGTGCTGGTAAAACAACGATCGTAAAATTATTAATGCGGTTTTATGAGCTTAACAGCGGTTCGATTTATATCGACGGTATTCCGACCACGGATATGCGGCGCAGTGATTTGCGTTCCTTGTTCGGCATGGTTTTGCAGGATGCTTGGCTGTTTAATGGAACCATCATGGAAAATCTGCGCTATGGAAAGCTGGATGCCACAGATGATGATGTAATAAAAGCAGCGGATGCGGCATATGTCGATCATTTCATCCGTACCTTGGATCATGGCTATCAGACAGAAATCAATGAGGATTCCAATAATGTCTCGCAAGGTCAAAAGCAGCTTTTAACCATTGCCCGTGCTTTCTTGGCTGATCCGAAAATTTTGATTCTCGATGAAGCCACATCTTCCGTGGATACCCGTACCGAGGTACTCATCCAGAAAGGTATGGAAAAGCTGATGGAGAATCGCACCAGCTTTGTTATCGCCCATCGTCTCTCGACAATCCGTGATGCCGATATTATTCTTGTTATGAAGGATGGCGATATTGTCGAGGCAGGCAGTCATGAGGCGCTGATGCAGGAAAACGGTTTCTATACACAGTTATACAATTCACAGTTTGAAGAGGCATAGTATTTAACAGAATCACCTATAGCAGGTGGTTCTTTTTTTATTAATGTAATAATTATGTAAATCACAATTTCATGGGACTAACAAAGAAGGTGAATATAATGATTCCACAGGCTATATTAAGAGAACATTATCGTTGTCATCTAAAAATAATAAATTTATGTACTAAAAGATTTTATGATAATCAATTAATGATTCTTTCCAATGGTGATAATAGCGATCCGATAAAACAATATAAGTGAGTAAAAGGCAATCATGCACGAAGAACAAATTATCGTACTTCACATGTTGATTTTATCCTTTTTAATAAAATTGATAAGAAACCGGCATTGGCAATTGAGGTGGATGGCTATCATTTCATCATCGTAAGGAACAGATGATCAGAGATCGCAGGAAGGACAGTCTCCTGAAAAATGCAACATACCGTTACTGCGTTTTAAAACCAATGAATGTAAAGAGGGATAAACGGATCACTGACAAATTAGCCCAGATTATCAAAAAGTCTTCAAAATAGTAATGAAAAATCACGACTTTTTACCGCATTAAAAAGCTGTTATTTTTTCATTGATTGCTTTTATATCACTTTTCATCATAAGGTAACTTTATAAACGCTTGACAAGCACAGGAATAGCAGTTATAATAATTATGTTACTATTAGTAACATAGGAGGAAGCATATGGAAAATATTATACTCGGTTTGCTTATTTTGAGAGAAAGAACGATATATCAATTACGGGAACGCATTAATAAAGGCTTGAATTTGATGTATAGCGGTAGTACCGGCAGTATTCAGGCTGCCATAAAAAAACTATTGAAGTTGGAATATATTTGTTTTCGTGAAACATTAGAAAAGGGCAAACATAAAAAAACCTATTCGATAACAGAGGATGGAAAGAAGTATTTTTTGAAGTGGGTGAATGAGCCTTTGGAGAATGCAAATATTAAAAGCCCTGAGTTAGTAAAAATATACTTTATGGGTTTTTCTGATAAGCAATCAAGAATCAGGAACATAGAGATTTATATTGAGCTGTTAAAATGCCAATATGATGAGCTATGCTTTATATGTCAAGAGGGTGAAAATATGGAAGTGCCCAAAGTTGGTCAAGACATATTGAAATATCAGCTTGCCACAGTCACATATGGAAGGGATTTGCTAAAGTTTAATATAGAATGGTATGAAAAATTTTTATCAAATATGAAAGGAGACCGGTTATGATTGAGAAGCAATTATGCCATTCGCCTATCGTTTACTATATCAGCGTGCTTGACAGCGAAGCAGAATGGCTTTGTCTGCTTCATGCGGCGTTTGTGAATCATATGATGTTTCGCGCGCAAATCCACGAATTTAAAGATCGCTATAATATTTTAGCAATTGATATTATTGGGCATGGAAAATCGACAGCGGTAAAAAAGGGAGACAGCATTCTCAATATGTCAGCGTGGATGAACGGAATTTTGCATGTCGAAGGGATAAAAAAGATTCATATAGTCGGTGTTTCCTTGGGTTCCATACTAGCCCAGGATTTTGCGAATCACTATCCTGATATGGTTCAATCCCTGGCTTGTTTTGGTGGTTATGATATTAATCATTTTGATCTTAGTCTCCTGCAGAAAAATAACAAGGCACAAATGCTTATGATGCTGAAAGCGTTATTTTCAATAAAGTGGTTTGCGAAAGCCAATAAGAAAATTTCAGCGTATACCGAACAGGCACAAAGGGAATTTTATGAGCTGAATATTCATTTTCCGAAAAAATCATTCATGTATTTGGCTGGACTTGATCAAATGGTGAATCAATTTGAAACGAATCAAAGAATGTATCCGTTGTTGATTGGATGTGGTGAAAATGATATTCCTATGGAACTGGAGGCAATAAGAATGTGGAAGGAATCAGAGCCATACTGTCGCAGCGTTGTTTTTAAAAATGCAGGACATTGTGTAAATATGGATGTTCCGCAAGACTTTCATATCGTAATGGAGAAATTCTGGAAGGGCGAGTATTTCTAATTAACTTCTTTTATTCAGCAATCAAAGATAAATCATGAATTTTATTTGGCTTATCGATATCTTACCAATAATTTGTGATCGCCATAATAAGACATGTTTTTTATAATATTTGGTTGACATAAACATTAGCATATGCTAACATATATCTGTAGTTAGCTTATGCTAACAAAGGAGATGATATGATGACATTATCAATGGCGCCGATCGGACAGACACTTACCGTACAAAAAATACTCGGTAAGGATGAATTGCGCAGCCGTTTGGCGAATTTAGGATTTGTGGAAGGTGCGAATTGTCTTGTGATCAGTGAGCGCAGCGGGAATTTAATCACAACGATTAAGGATACGCGGATTGCGCTGGATAAAACATTGGGTAATCGCATCATTGTAAAGGAAGGATTGGAGGAAAGGGCATGAAGCTGAATGAAGTGAAGGTTGGAGAATGTGCCGTCATCAAAAAGATTGGTGCAGCAGCACCGATGAAGAAGAAATTAATGGATATGGGATTAACCAAAAATACTGAAGTTATAGTGCGAAAGGTGGCACCGCTTGGAGATCCGATCGAATTGACAGTGCGCGGCTACGAGTTGACCATTCGCAAGGCAGATGCGGCACAGATTGAAGTCGCATAGACAAACGAAAATATTTTTTTGAAATTATAGTTAGCTTAAGCTAACGAATAAGGAGGAACACATGAAAAAATTGGCATTAGCCGGAAATCCGAACTGTGGGAAGACAACGATGTTTAATGCATTGACCGGCAGTAATCAATATGTGGGTAACTGGCCCGGCGTAACGGTGGAGAAAAAAGAAGGGAAATGCAAGGGAAATCATGAATGGACGCTAGTGGATTTGCCGGGAATCTATTCGCTGTCACCTTATTCCCTGGATGAAGTGGTTGCGCGAGATTATCTTATTCAGGAGCAGCCGGATTTGATTATCAATTTAGTAGATGCGACCAACTTAGAGCGCAATTTATATTTGACGACACAGCTTCAAGAAACCGGAATTCCGATTGTGGTAGCTTTGAATATGATGGACTTGCTAAAAGCCAATCATGATCAAATCAACACCGAGAAGCTCGCACAATTCCTGCATTGTCCTGTTGTGGAAGTCTCTGCTTTAAAAAATGAAGGATTGGATGAATTGTTAAAGCAGGTAAAGGAACGTTTGGCTCAAACATCGGATGATATTGTCAATGTTTATCAGGGCAATACGGAAACTGCACTGTCGCAGATAAAGGAATATTTAAACGATGACTATCCTGCTCATCAGCTGTCATGGTATGCGGTGAAGTATTTGGAAAATGATGAAAAGATCATTGCGAATACGAAACTAAGCGAATCTGCCCTGAACGAAATCGCTAAGATTCGTACAAAACTGGAGGAACAGGAGGATGATGACTGTGAGAGCATCATTACCAATGAACGTTATACCTTTATTGCGAAAGTCATCCAAGCTGCTTATCATAAATCACATTCCGGCTTGAGTACTTCTGATCGTATTGATCAGATTGTGACCAATCGCTGGTTGGCGTTGCCGATCTTTGCGGCTATTATGACGTTTGTATATGCCGTGGCAGTAAATGGAATCGGCGGCTTTGCGACAGACTGGGTAAATGATGTGCTGTTTACAGAAATCATCCCTCCGATGATCGAAGGATTCCTTGAGGCAGTAAATTGTGCCGACTGGCTGAGCTCGTTAATCCTAAATGGCATCGTAGCGGGTGTTAGTGCCGTATTGGGCTTTGTACCGCAGATGCTGGTGCTATTCTTCTTCTTGGCTATCTTGGAGGATATTGGTTATATGGCGCGCATTGCGTTCATCTTAGATCGTGTGTTCCGTAAATTTGGTTTGTCAGGAAAATCATTTATTCCGATGTTGATCGGTACGGGATGCGGAGTTCCCGGTATTATGGCTAGTCGCACGATTGAAAATGAAAAAGATCGTCGTATGACAATCATGACAACGACCTTTATTCCTTGTAGTGCCAAATTGCCGATCATTGCCTTAATCGCAGGGGCACTGTTCCACAATGCTTGGTGGGTTAGTCCGGCAGCTTATTTTATCGGTATTGCGTCGATCATTTTGTCCGGTATCATTTTAAAGAAAACCAGGCTGTTTGCCGGTGATCCTACGCCCTTTGTGATGGAATTGCCAGCCTATCATATACCTAAGACATCCAATATATTGCACAGTATGGGGGAACGCGGTTTCAGCTTTATTAAGAAGGCAGGAACAATCATTCTCTTATCAACCATTGTGATCTGGTTCTTATCCAACTTCGGCTTTGTGAATGGCTCCTTTGCGATGCTGGAGGAAGAACAGTTAAATGAGAGTTTCTTGGCAACACTTGGTTCTGTATTGGCTCCGCTGTTCGCGCCGCTAGGCTGGGGTCAATGGGAAGCGGCGGTAGCGGCTATCTCCGGTTTGGTGGCAAAAGAAAACGTTGTTTCTACGTTTGGAATCTTGTATGGTTTCGGTGAAGTGGCCGAAGATGGGGCAGAAGTTTGGGGTACTCTGGCAGTAAGCTTTACCAGTGCAGCGGCATTCTCTTTCCTTGTATTTAACCTGTTGTGTGCCCCATGTTTCGCTGCGATCGGTGCGATCAAACGCGAAATGAATAATCCGAAATGGACGGCGTTTGCCATTGCTTATCAGTGTGGCTTGGCCTATGTTGTTTCCATGATCATCTATCAGTTTTCTACCTTCGTGCAAACCGGTAATGTCACAATGGGTATGATCGTAACTGTCGTGGCATTGATCACGATGGTGTATCTGTTGTTTCGTAAGGAATCAGGCAAGTCAGTGAAAGGACAGGCTGTACCATGTCAACCGTAATCATCTTCACTATCTTGGTTGTGGCTATCGGCCTCATTATTCGCTCCTTGTTAAAAAATCGTCATCAGTGCAGCGGTGTCTGCGCATCATGCAAGGGATGTCATAACAGTCGCACTCATTCGTAAAATGGATGATCGTATAAGGTTTATGAATAATCGATCCGGTTATCATAGATCTTTTTTGTGTTAGCGCATGAAAAATTAATTTGATTAAAGCTTGGGTTCTGAACGCTCATCATCTATGCAGATAGGTGCTTGCCTATGTAGTCTCATCAAATTATGCAATACTTTCATTTCTATGTATTCACAAAAAAAGTAGTGAAATAGTTTATCCACTACCTATTTGGCATATGCATAGAATCAAGCTTTTTCATGACTCTATACAATGTTCATAAACATGACTTCTTTTCTAACTGATCACGTGTATGATGGATCGCTTGAATGACCGTATCAAGCTGTGCTTTGGTTGCATGTTCTTGTTGTAAAAGCAGTGCTCCGCTCATAAAAGCCAATTCATATCTTTGCCAAGATTCCTGCGTATAATCACTCTCTTGATAAGTGCGGACTTCAAGCAGTAAAGTTCGGCATTGGGATATGCGATTCATATATTCTTGTTCATCACAGATTTCCCGAAGCAGATGCGCAAATTGCCAACTGCGGTTATGCTTGGTAACGATACATTTTCGCTCAATATCAACCCCGCTTTTTCGCAAGGTTGTGGATAGGTTAATGATTGCATCATCGCTGAATCCGTCAAAGACCATTAGATCAAACAAAGGTAATGGCTGTGCATTGTGCCTTGGGGCATGATCTTCCAATAGCTCAGCAATTGTGGCACACCCTTGATTGGAATGTATCATGGCAAGAGGAATATTCTCAGTTTTCATGATTGATTGTACGAGTCTGCCTTTCACATGATCACCACCGTCATAATATAATATTTTCATATTAACCAACCATACCTTTCCGCTTCGCTACAAGGCATATGAATAAGTGCTATTAGCGAAGTCTTTTTTGTTTTGTTATCATGTGCTTGAAGATTGAAGTATAATACAAAGCACGATAGGAAGAATTGCAGCTTTCTGCTCTTGTTCAGATTAAATCAGCATATTAACCAGTCCTTACTATGCCAACAGGTTCAATAAGATTTCTAAACGCCGTGGTAGGAATCAAGCATATCGCAATAGCCAGAAAGATCCTAATAGCAGTTTATCACATGCTTTTTACCGGTGAAGGAATCCCAGAGATTTAGCCGCTATAGTCCCCCCCATTGAGCCAAGAGAAAAATACATCGAAAACGACTTTATATTGATTTGCCGTTTTTATTCAGGTTTTTTCTTATAGCTTGCGCATTGCATGCTCGGCATATTTCCCCACTAGAACATAAGCAAGTACGGCAACTAATATGATACCGATGACAGCGATGATCATGATCGGAATTAACAGATCGTCGGAAAGCATTGAGCATCCGAAGATGATGAGAATGCACAGTGCCATGGAAATCATCATCGCGATAAAAGAGCCCAGATTCTGCTTGACTGCGACTGCTTCCTGTTCCCAGATCAGCTTTGGCTTGGCCAGATCAATCATGATGCAGTAGGCGTTGCCGATGAACGTTGTAATGGCAGAAATAACGCAATATATCGCATAATAGTACAATGAGAATGGCAGAATAAGCATCAATACCAACGCAATGCTGATGTTGCTGATGATGCCCGCAATCACTCCGCACAGCATTTTGGCATGAATCTGATCGCAATAGGACATCGGCAAATATTTCATGACCGTATATTGCTTTCCTTCGCGTGATAAAGCTGTGGCAGAGATTTGGTTAAAGGTGCCAAACAAGAATCCTGCAGCCATGGCGATAAATACAACGTAAGCGACAAATCCATCAATTTGTTCCACTTCTATCAGTAATGAAGTCAGAGAAACACCTTCTACCAGATCCCCTTGATTCAGTAAAAAAATGGCAAGCATTAAGATTGGAAAGAGAATAACCATGAGAATACAGTTGGTGAAATAGGCAGGGGTACGAAATAACAATTTAAATTCTTTTTTCAAATAAGATCCTGTTTTACTTCGCTGACGGGAACTCTTTTGTAGCTGCTTGGCGCTCATTTTTTTATGCGAAGCATTGGACTCGCTGCTGCCGATCGCTCCCTTGAAGTACAAAAGGCGTGCCAGGGTGAGAAGTGTCCCCAGAGCAATGGCACAAATGCCAATGGCCTCTAACATATCTAATATACTTCCTTCGATAATTGCTCGGGCAAAGAAAGGAATCATTGGAAACAGCTTCATAAAGAATTGTAACAAGGAATTATCACCGGTAATGAGCGTCATGAGAATTTCTGTTTCATCTTGCGCACCTTGTGAATTCATAAAAAAGGAATAGGCAATTCCAAGGAATATTAATAAAATACTGGATATGATATTGAATCGGTCACGATTTTTGAAAAGTGGCACAAAGCGCATTAACAATATCGTAACAATGGTAGAAAGAACTAATGGAAATACCGGTATCAGTAGCAGTGTGATGATGCCAAAGGGAATAAAGGTTACCGGTATTTCACCGTAATGCAGATACGCTGCATAGGTTGGAATTAAAACACTGAAGGAAAATAGATATTCATAAATTACACATACCGTAAACTTTGCGGCGATTATATGCATGCTTTTTAATGGCAAAGCAAGCAGGATTTCCAAGTCTGAGCTGAAATAAAAGATACTGGGAATTAGAAACAGTGAAAAGAAAAAGATAATCATGCAGGTGAGAAACAGCATACTGCCTAGAACGGCTGCGCTTTGATTAATATGAGCATAAATTGGCAATATAGAATCAATACCGAAATACAATAAGAACAGCATAGGGAGGCAACAAACAGCCAGTAGTAAATATAAAAACACTTTGAACCATTTTTTACTTTTACCATCGGTTACCTGAAAGCCGCTTTTTAGTAAGACTTTCGTCAATGATAGATACTTACGCATTGCCTACCACCTCTAAAAACAGTTCTTCCAGTGTAGCACTGTTGGGATGCTGAGCCTTACATTGCTCCAGTGTTCCGAAAAATACAATTTTTCCGTGATTGATGATCGCAACTTTATCGCACAGTTTTTCAGCTACCTCCAACACATGGGTAGAGAAGAATACGGTATTGCCGCGGCTCGCGTGTTCACGCATCTTTTCCTTTAAGCGAAAAGAGGACTGCGGATCCAGACCGGTCATTGGCTCATCCAGAATCCATACATGCGGATCACAAATCAATACGCCCATAATCACGATTTTTTGCCGCATTCCATGAGAATATGATAAAATTTTATCATTGAGCGCTGAGCTCATTTCAAAGGTTTCCGCCAATTCTTTAATACGCTGATTGCGAATTTCTTCCTCTATCTCATACATATCCGCGATAAAATTTAAATATTCAATACCCTTGAGGCGTAAAAAGATGTCAGCCTGATCCGGAACAAGACCGAATTCCAGTTTGGCCTTTAACGGTTCCTTGACAATGTTGATGCCGTTAATCAGGATTTCTCCTTCATTGGGATTTAATACGCCGGTAATCATTTTGATGGTTGTGGTTTTTCCAGCGCCGTTGGGACCGATAAAACCGACGATTTCACCATCATTAATGGTACAGGATATATCGTCTACTGCCTTTTTCCCTCCGGAGAATTCTTTGGTTACATGTTTAATTTCAATCATAAATCATACTTCCTTTCTTTTTATGGTTATCGATTGTAATCGTCATTAGTTTGTTTCTATATGCGTGAGGAATTCCGATAAAGAAGATAAGAATATCCGTTGGGTATGATTACAATCCATAGGATCCAGACGCTAAGGATAGTAAATTTAAACGGACAAAGTGAAAGCAGGCATAAAACGATGCCGCTATAAAACCATATTCTGCCGGCAATGCGATGAGTTTTACGCCATATTGTGTCATCGTTCAGCGTCCATGGGTTGCGGATGCCGATGAAATAATTGGGGCGGATGCGCGGCATGACATTGCCAAAGACAGCGATTACCACACCGATGCTGAATATGATTAATGTCGATATATTGGTGCTTCCCGGCCGCCAGGCTTCAACGTTTGTCACCATGCAGCATACCCATAACAATAACGCCGTTATAATACGCAATGTTGTGATACTGGAGGCAAACTTGTCATAATTGCTTTGCCTGGGATCCATGCGTCGACAAAGACATATAAGAATATCCACAAATGGTATAATCAAGGGGACAATGAGTAAAAGCCATCGTGGCCCATAACCATCCACAAGGTCATTGCGATTCCAATGGATAGCGATATCCTGATTGCTTTGTTTCAGCAGGACACCACCGATGATCAACGCACTCAGTGTAAGCAGGAAAATCGTTATTTCCGTTTTATGCCGCATCATTTTGACTCCTTTCTGGTAAGGGATGAAATCCAATGAATAATTTCATCCAATACGCTCGTATTCAATTCATAATAAATGTATTTGCCACGTCGCTCATCCAAAATGAGTCCGGCTTTTTTCAGCACTGCAAGATGATGAGAAATCGTCGCATCACTGGTTTGAAATTGATCGGCGATCTGGCCGGCATGGAGTTCTCCTTCCTGCAGCAGGGAAATAATCGCTCTGCGGGTGGGGTCGCTCAAGGCCTGAAAGGTATTCTGTAATTTCACTGCTTTGCCTCCTCATTTTGATGATGATCTAAATATATTATATTCAATGTGCTGCAAATGTCAAAACATTTTGATAGCTATCGAAACGTTATGGGCAGTTTCTATGAAATTACATATGGTACTATTTGAATAAGTGTGTTAAAATATAAAAATAGAATGATGAAAATAAAGTAATTTGGAGGGGTCTTCATGAACCAGAATAACCAATATGATCCTTTTGGACAAACGCCTCAGAATCCTTATGAAGGGGATCCTCGCTATCGCGATAACTCATATGGACAAGATCCATATGGCAGTCCGTCTCAGTCTTATCAGCAGAATCAATACAACCTCCAGGAAGAGGCTTATCGTCCCTATGAACAGGAAGAAACGACCGGACGAAATCCGTATGTGCGCGAACGCAGCGATCCGTTTTATGACGGCGCTTATGTGAATGGACAAAAAGAACCGGAGGAAGAAAAGAAAAAGCATCGTTTTCTTTTTTGGTTAATTTTCCTCTTGGCTTTGTTGGTATTCCTGTATTCCGCTTTCCAATTATTTAAAATCTTTAAAGCAAATTGGGATGAGCGCAGGGAAAAGGATCGTATCATTGAGATTGGTAATATTCCCGATGATCCAGAGGGTGCTTTCAAGATCAATTGGGAAGGCTTGCGTGCGGTAAATGATCAGATCAAAGCGTGGATTATTGTACCGGATACAAATATTTCTTATCCGATCGTGCAGACCACCGATAATGAATATTATTTGAGTCACACGTTCAGTAAGGATGAAAACTACGCCGGTGCGGTCTTTATCGACTATCAAAACAAACCGGATTTCTCTGATAACAATACGTTTATTTACGGTCACAATGTTAAGCATGAAACGATGTTCTCGCAGTTAGAGAAATTTATGGATAAAGACTTTTTTGACCAGCATAAATATGTATATATTTTTACACCGGAACAAAACTACAAATGTGAAGTAATTTCTTTTCATTCCACATATGACGGCTCTCCGGCTTATCGCTTTGGCATCATGGATACCAAGACATGGAAGGATTACATCAGTCTGGTTACAGCGCCCGATTTGAACGGTCATGTGAGAAGTGATGTAACAATGGGTGAGAGTGATCGCATGGCAACGCTGTCAACCTGTTCCTTTGAGGTCAATGATGCCCCCAGTGAACGGCGCTACTTGATGCATTTGAAGCTGGTGCCGTGGATCGGCAGCTACCAACAGGATCAGGGACAGGGTCCAAGCAGTAAATAGCTTCATTTCAATATGCGGATTCACAAGAGTCCGCTTTTTTAATGATAAGGAACAGGGTAAATACGACATTTTTTGGTGGGAAAGGCATATATATTTATGGGGTGATGCTGCTATGTTTTCCAAGAAATGCCGGTTATTGACTTGTGAAATATTGACATTGGTAGTCATAGGTGTGATCATGATTGCATCATCCTCGCGCGTTTGGGCAGAAGCGAAGTTTCAGGATCCGATGTATTTCATGAAACGACAGCTTGTGTTTGCGCTCATCGGCTGTTTTGTGATGTATGGAGCCAGCCGTTTAAACCTTGAGCGAATTCGCCCGCATGTAAAAAAAATCTTTTTGTTTTGTACAGCGGCACTGATACTGGTGCTCATACCGGGACTTGGCGTTTCACGCAACGGCTCTCGCAGCTGGTTTGGGGTTGGCAGTTTTTTGATTCAACCGTCAGAATTCTTTAAAATAGCGGTGATTCTGTATGTATCGGATTATTTATCTAAACGCTATCGGGTGAAAAAATTCAAGAATGATTTATTGTTTCCGGCGTTTTTAACGATGCTGGGCTTTGGATTAATCCTATTACAGCCGGATTTTGGCAGTGGTATCGTCATGGTGTGCAGTATCGTGGTGATCGTATTGGCTGCGGATGCGCCGATCAAGTACTTTACCCGTGTAGGAATGATGGGAGCGGCTGGCTTGGGTGGATTAATCCTATCGGCTCCGTATCGCTTGGCAAGAATCACATCTTTCATTGATCCATGGAGTGATCCGTTAGGCGCAGGCTTTCAGATCATTCAATCGTTGTTTGCCATTGCCCCGGGTGGTATACTAGGGGTTGGCTTTGATCAAAGCATGCAGAAGCATTTCTATTTGCCGGAGCCGCAGACGGATTTTATCTTTGCGATATTCGCAGAAGAATTTGGCTTTATCGGCTGCGTATTGTTAATCGGCCTGTTTTTGCTGGTGATTTATGAAGGGGTAAAAATTGCGATATCGTGTCATGACAGCTTTTTATGCTACACGGCGATTGGCTTGATTTCCTTGTTTGCGATTCAAGTGATGATTAATCTGGGCGTTGTTGTAGGACTGTTTCCAGTAACCGGAATTACACTGCCTTTTATCTCATATGGGGGCAGCTCGCTGTTAGTTATGATGGGCTCGATGGGATTGCTTATGAGTATTGCCAACAGCAGCGAATAAAAATGATCGGGGATGGAATGATAACGGATGAAAAAGACTATCCTTAAGCGGGTAAATCATGGTATAATAAAAAATAAGGAGTGAACACATGAAACTGTTGATTGCGACCGGTGGTACCGGCGGGCATATTTATCCGGCAATGGCGCTGGCGGAAGCAGCCAAGCAGCGGTATGCGGATTTGGAATTGCTTTTTATCGGCAATGATGATCGCATGGAAGCAACGCTCATCCCTAAGGCGGGATATGCGTTTCGTTCGCTTCATACAAGCGGCTTGAGCGGTAATCTTGTACAAAAAGTTGAAGCGATTGGGCAGATGTTAAAAGCCAAGCATCAGGCGGCTAAAATCATTAAGTCATGGCAGCCGGATGTGGTGATGGGATTTGGCGGTTACGTTAGCGCTCCTGTCATTTTGGCGGCGCACAGTCTGCATATACCGACATTGATACACGAACAGAATTCCGTTGCCGGTGCCAGTAATAAACTAGCGGCTCATTATGCGGATGGCATCGTTGTTTGTTATGAACGGCTGTTGGAAACCTTTGACCCGAAAAAAACAAGATTATTGGGTAATCCGCGCGCAACCAGCGCTCTTCAGGTTCCCTTCAACCGTGAATATTTTCGCTCTCTTCACTTAAGGGAGGATAAACCATTGATTCTAGTGGTGATGGGTTCTTTGGGCTCCACCAGCATCAATGAAATCATGTGTGATGCCTTGCCTAAGGTGAAAAATGACGCACAGATTTTGTTTGTCTGCGGCAAGAACAACATGGAAACAGTGAAAAAAATGCTGCCGGAAAAGCATCGGCTTCATGTAGTGGAATATGTTTCGCAGCTAGAGATCATGGAAAAGGTGGATCTTATCATCTGCCGTGCCGGAGCGACAACCGCTGCGGAAATTACCGCACTGGGAACACCGGCTATTCTAATTCCTTCTCCTTATGTTGCCCATAATCATCAGTACTATAATGCACAGGTGCTATGTGAACATAAGGCAGCCTTCATGATTGAAGAAAAAAATTTAAACAGTGATTCGCTGAATGCTAAAATTCAGCTGATCAGTGAAAATAAGGCTTTACAAAAGCAAATGCGGGAAGCATCCAAGCAGCTTGGCTTTCCTAATGCCAGTGAAGATATTCTAAACTGGATTGATGAAATGAAAAGGTGAAATCAATGAATTTGGAAAAAAGATTCTCTGCCTATGGTGATGTGAAATGCGACGAATCCTTGGCAAAACATACAACGTTTCAGGTCGGCGGCAGCTGTCGATATTTTGTCTATCCGAAAAATGAAATGTGTTTAATGGAAATATTGAAAATATGTCAAAGCGAACAGGTGCCGTATAAAATATTCGGACGAGGCAGTAACCTATTGTGCAGCGATGATCCTTATGAGGGAATTGTACTCTGTCTGGAACGTTATATGAGCGATTTCTACTTTGAGGATGACGGCGTTTGTGTGGCGCAGGCCGGATGCAGTATTATTTTATTGGCGCATGAGGCGATGAGACGCTCACTCAGCGGCTTGGAATTTGCCAGTGGCATTCCGGGTACATTGGGCGGTGCGATCTTTATGAATGCCGGCGCGTATCGCAGCGCCATCAGTGATGTCTTACAAAGTGTCTTTGTCTTGAAAGAAGGAGAATGCGTCTGGATGGATGTCCAGCAGCTTGATTATGATTATCGTCATTCACGCTTTCAAAGCGAACCGGATTGGATCATTCTAGGCGGACGATTACAATTACAGCCTGGTGATCAAAAGGAAATCAGTGATTGCATGGATTCTCGCCGCAAGCGGCGAATGAGCACACAACCGTTGGATAAGCCTTGTGCCGGCAGTATGTTTCGCAATCCGGAAAATGCCCAGGCATGGGAGCTGATCGAAAAAATCGGCTATCGCGGAAAACGAGTGGGCGGTGCGATGGTATCCGAAAAGCATGCGAATTTTATTGTTAATGAAGACCATGCCAAAGCAGCGGATATCGCCGCATTGGTTAAGGAAATTCAACAGAACGTAAGGGAACAATTTGGAATTGAATTGCGTACGGAAGTGGAGCGGTTTAATTGGAAGATTTAAAGGATATTCTGTATGATGATGTAGAACAGAAATTCATCGAATTACAGGATCGCAAGAAAAAGCGAAAGGTGCGATGGCGCAGAGTGAAGATTTTAGTAAGCTTTACGCTGTTAATCGTCGGTACGTTTTATTTTGCTTCGGATTACTCAAAGGTAAAATCTTTGAGTATTTCGGGGAATACATATTACAGTGATGAGGATATATTAAAGATGGCTAAGTTGTCTTATCGCACTCGCTATGTGATTATGCCTAAATTTCTGATCACCTGGAATTTGGAACAGCATGAATTGATTGACAGTGTGGATGTGATCAAGAACTGGCAGGGTGCGATTCAGCTCGAAATCCATGAAAAAAAGATTTTGGGTAGCATTCGTGATGAAAAAGGGAATGCGTATATCATCGTATGCAATCAGGAAAAGGAACCCTTTGAGAAAATCGCAGTGGACAAAGAACATCTCTCGGTTTTGGCAAATTACCCGGTTTTGGGTGATTTCGATGATGAAAATATGCAGAAGCTGGCAGACGCCTTTAATGTCAAAAAAAGAGAAGTCAGTGAGGATTACATTGCGATGATTTCAGAAATTCAGCCTTACAAACGCAGCTATGATGCGCATATGGTGAAATTGGTAATGCAGGATGGCAATACGCTGTATTCCTCCTATGATGGCATTCCACTGTTGAATGATTATAAGCAGGTATTGCGTTCATCCGGTAAATCCCATGTTTGCATGGAACTGGATGAAACCAATGCGAGCATATATGAACAACCGTGTCAATAAAAAGGAAATTTGCTTTCCGATCAAGAACTTAGTATAATATTAAAGATACAGGAGGTAACTTATGGCAATCTCAAGAAGTACGCAATACGGAAATATCAATATTTCAATTGAAGCGATCGCATCGTTGGCCGGCGGTTTGGTCAGCGAATGCTACGGCGTTGTCGGTATGGCTTCACAAAAGATGGTGAAGGATGGTATTGCAGAGTTATTAAAGAAGGAAAATTATTCTCGCGGTGTTGTCGTGCGTGAAAAAGACGGGCAGCTGGAACTGGATTTATATATTATTGTATCTCACGGAATTAAAATTTCGGAGGTCGTCAATGAAGTACAAAAGAAAGTGAAATATATGATGGAAAAATCTCTGGAGCTTGATTTTAATGTGATCAATGTTTATGTCCAGGGTGTCAAGGCCATGAAGTAGAGGGTATGACCATGAATACGATCAATGGGACTTTAATGAAACAGATGCTGGAAAGCGGTGCCAATCATTTGACAAACCATTTTCCGGAAATTGATGCACTGAATGTTTTTCCGGTTCCTGATGGAGATACTGGAACCAATATGTCTTTGACATTTAATGCCGGAGTGAAGGAAGCTTTGGCATGCAACAGTGAAAACGTATGTGATATTGCCAAGGTGTTGTCTAAGGGCTTGTTAATGGGAGCACGCGGCAATTCGGGCGTTATTACTTCTCAGATTTTCCGCGGCTTGGCACAGGGCGTAGATGGCATGAATGAAATCAATGGCTTTCAGCTTGCGAATGCACTGGTCAACGGTTCACGGGTTGCCTATAAGGCGGTAATGCGGCCGGTAGAAGGAACAATTTTAACGGTTGTGCGCGAGGCTGCCGATTATACGTATGCTTATGCTTCAGAAAATGCGGATGTGACCTGTGCTGATGTTATGGATAAAATGGTGGAGGAAGCGATTGCCTCCTTGAAGCGCACACCGGAATTATTGCCGGTATTGAAGGAAGTCGGAGTTGTTGACAGCGGTGGGGCTGGCTTGGTAACAATTTTACAGGGTTTCGCTGCCGCTTTAAAAGGAGAGCCTGTTGCCCTCAGCGATGCGCAAGAAAGCAAGGAAGCGGTTGGCGCAGCACTGGAGAGTGAAGAATTCGGCTATTGTACGGAATTTATCGTGCGCTTGAATGAAGCAGCGCAAACGGATTTTGAAGAAAATGATCTGCGCGATGCTTTGGCGGAAATCGGCAATTCCATCGTATGCGTTCAGGATGAAGATATTGTGAAGGTTCATGTCCATACGTTAACCCCCGGTGTAGCGTTAAAACTGGGACAGCAGTACGGTGATTTTGTAAAATTGAAGATTGAAAATATGCAGGAGCAGCATGAGAATATCATGACGCAGACGACAAAAGAAGATATTGATGAATCGACAGAAGAAAAACCGCGTAAGCCGTATGCGATCATCACTGTCGCAGCCGGTGAGGGCTTGGCAGAGATGTTCAAGGAATTGCGCGTGGACGGCGTGATCAGCGGTGGTCAAACGATGAATCCAAGTACCGAAGATTTTGTTGAGGCAATTAAAAAGGTCAATGCGGAAAATATTTTCCTGCTTCCGAATAACTCCAACATTATTTTGGCGGCACAGCAGGCAGCTGCAGTATTGGAAGATGAGCATATTTATGTCATACCATCCAAAACGATCCCTCAGGGCTTATGTGCTTGTATTATGTTTAATCCGGATATGAATCCCGATACTAATGTTGCGGAGATGAACGACGCGATCACCTTGGTAAAAACAGGGCAGGTCACCTATGCCATTAAGGATACGACCTTTGAAGGCTTAGCCATTCAAGCAGGTGATTACATGGGAATCAAGGAAAAGGATATTGTCGTAGCGTTAAAGGATAAAATGGAAGCGACCAAGCAGCTCATTGATTCAATGGTTGATGAGGACAGCGAAATCGTAACATTGATCTATGGTGAGGATATTGAAGAAGCAGAAGCACAGGAGATCTGTGATTATATTGTGGACCGCTATGATATTGAAGTGGAAGTGAATGATGGCGGACAGCCTGTTTATTCCTTCATTATCGGTGTAGAATAACATTTTATAAAAAGTCTGATTGTTCAGACTTTTTATTTACAGGATAAAATGCTATTGATAAAGCATTGATAAGGGGACGAATAAATATTCTGAGTTGAAACAAGGTGCTAAAAAGAAACAATACTTATGTTCTCAAATGGGAACACTTATTGATTGATCGCCTACATTGTTCTATAATGGGAACAAAATAGATGCCGGATAAGAAATGTGGAGATGAATTTCATGTAAATAAATTTTGTATCACGGAATTGACATGAAGCAGGCATTTAATCGGATTTGAAGATAGAATATTATGAAGGGCATAATGGAAAGAACTTTTATGTTGATGAAGTGAGGTATTACGATGATAAAAGCTGTTTTCTTCGATATGGATGGTACATTGCTTTCACATCAAAGCGGAGCTGTTCCAACAAGTACCAAAGCGGCTCTGATGAATTTGAAACAATGCGGCATAAAGATTTTTGCGGCTACCGGACGGCATATGATGGAACTGAAAGAATTGGCGGTGGATGATCTGCCTTTCGACGGCTTTGTTACATTGAATGGTCAGATTTGTTTGAATGAAACAAGAGAGCTCTTATATGATTCGCCCATTGATTATGCTGATGTGAAAACAATGGTAACCTGTTTTGAACAACAAGACATTCCCATTATGATTATAGAGTCTAACAATATGTATATCAATTTTGTGAATCAAGCGGTTCGTGATGCACAAAAGGCAATTTCAACTGCGGTGCCGCCATGCGCTAATTATCATGGTGACAAGGTTTATCAATTCATTGTATTTGATAAAAAAACGCAGGTTCAACATCTTATCAATCAGTTAACAAGCTGTAAAATCAATGAATGGAATGCTTATGCATTTGATGTGATACCGCAAAAAGGCGGCAAGGTTACCGGAATTAAGGAAATGCTGAAGCACTATCATATCAAGCAAAATGAAATTATGGCCTTTGGGGATGGTGATAATGATATAGATATGTTACAGTATGCAAGTATCGGTGTAGCGATGGGGAATGCGGATAAGGATGTTCAAAAACATGCGGATTATGTGACGGATGGTGTTAATCATGATGGCATTGTGCATGCATTACAATACTTCAAGCTCATATAATCTGTGATAAATGAATAGGAGTGATAGAGATGCAATATACGGTATTGATTGTAGCGGCAGGCAGCGGTTCGCGTATGGGTTTAGGATATAATAAAATGCTTTACCCATTGGCTGAGGGAATGACTGTGATAGAAAAAACAGTATCCGTGTTCCGTCAAGATACTCGCTGTGCTCAAATAATTGTGGCTTGTGCAATGGAAGATCGTGATCAGTTTGAGCAATTATGCGGTAAGGATGATGTCGATTATGTAATTGGCGGTGCAACTCGGCAAGAGTCGGTATATCATGGTTTGCGTGAGGTTTCACAAGAATGGGTGTTGATACACGATGGAGCCCGACCTTGGCTGTCCCTGGAGTGCATCGATCGTTTGCTAGAAACATTAAGAAATCATAAGGCTTGCTTATTGTGTACACCGGTAAAAGATACGATCAAGGAAGTAGAAAACGGCTATATCAAACAAACCTATAAAAGAGATAAGCTATATGCTGCACAGACTCCGCAAGCATTTCATACAGAACTGATTCGCTGCTGTTATGAACAGGCTATGAAAGAACATATCACGGCAACAGATGATGCACAGCTTGTGGAAATGTACAGTGATGTTCCGATATGTGTGGTTGAAGGCAGCTATGCCAATACGAAGGTAACGACACCCGAAGATATCGTTGGCAAATAAGTTTATCATTAATTAAAAATTAAAAAGAGTATTATGATGCGAACCATATGGTCATAAATGTACTCTAAAGAATGAGAATATGATACAGTATTTGTGTACAATTCGGGTGGAATTGTCCTTTTTGCGTATTTTCACAATAACAAAAA